>JAFYPQ010000036.1 GCA_017559955.1 Bacteroidales bacterium | reverse complement strand
CCGAAAGGCTCTTGCTCTCTATCAGTTTACCATCTATAGCCACAATCTCAATGCTATATACTCCCTCTTTTGCAAACGATAAGTTAACAAAGTCGGTAAACGGATTAGGATATACACCCATTGTTTCAATCTCCGACTCCTCTACTCCATAAGGATATGGTACAACAATGATATCAATCTCTTTTGTATCACTTCCCCACATATTTTTAAGGGTTAATCCTGCGGTGTAATCTCCTATGGCATTATATGATATTGTAGCTCCTTGATCGTTTTTAGCTTTTACGTCCGCATTAGGTAAATTCCACTCCGTTGTTGTTGTTACATTATAGCTTCCGTTTATCATTGGATTACCCAATTCATCGTTTGAAGCATCCAAAACGGTCTCTTCAATTCCATCTTCTCCATTTTCAGCACCTTGTGTCGAAATCATCTCAGCCACATAAGAAGTTCCTTTTTGTCCTAAATTCGGGAATACTCTTTTACCATCGCTATTCTCTTGAGAAGTTTCAAAAGTCCAATATCCTTGCAATCCGCTTGGTGCTGTCAAGTAACCCTTCATTGCAGTTTGTATCTCAGATGCACTTAAAACTCTATCCCATACTTGGAATTCATCTACCCAACCAGTATATCCGCCTTTATATACACTTGTTCCTCCAATATAGACACTGCTTCCTTCTGAACGTACGGCATTATTTTCTATATGTTGTATTGTGGCTTCTGCAACTTTCTTTCCATTAAAATATATTGCCTGAACGTCGTTGGTTCCGAATGTTATTGCAACGTGTGTCCATTGTCCCTCTTTTACACTATGGTCGTCTGACATAACAAGAGAATTTGGGTCATTATGTTCGGTCCAACCATAAGTATTAAAAGATATTTCGTTTGCAGGGTGAATTCTGTCATTGGTCGTCGATTTCTTTCCTGTCTCCTTACGAGCCATTATCTCGGGACGAATTGTTACCCAAAAATCACCCCAATTGTTATGCGGCCAGGTGTCGTTCAAATTGCGTTTGTCGATTAGGTTTGTTCCTTGACTGCTATGATTTAGTTTTTCTACCTTAAACCACATCATATAGGTATAGGGACGTGTAGGCACAACCTCTGGGAAACGCAACATATTCGGGTCTTCTACTTTTACTGCACGAGATACACTGCCCTCTCCTTTTCGAGAGATTGAGTAGTTTAACAAAATATTGTCGTCTTTATATACCTCATTTTTAGTTGCAGTAAACGAAGCCAAGGTTGGAATTGCTCCTGTAGAAGATGGAGATATTTGTATCAATCCTCGAGTATATGCTACGGTATTATCCGAATTTGTTATTTTAACATCATAAGAGCCCTCTGTCGGCAACGACATTGTTACAGTAGTTGTATTTGCAAATGATTTCACACTGGCTCCTGTTGTTGAATTTATTATCTCCCATGTTGCAGCAGGGTGATTGGGATCGATATATTTTATAGTAAACTCTTCGTTTGCTTTTATTATAGGTTTATCTATTTCTGTTCCCTCAATAATTACAGGAGCTGTATTTTGTGGATAAAACCATTCTCCCCACGATATCTCTGATTCTTTTTCTCCGTCTAACGATACCGCCGATACTCCGATTCTTAATCCTCCTCCTTTCTCTTCGTTGTATGGTGCGGCAACAACATATGAAGCCCACGATGTTGTTGCAGTAAATACCTTCTCAGCCTCACCCTCTTGTTGGGTATATATTTTATAATACCAAGTATTTACGTCTGAATTGTATATGGGTTCGTAACTCTCTTTTGTCCCTTCAAAAGCATCGTTCATATTGAAAATTATTTTCATATCGACACCTTTGTAGTTACGTGATAACATTTTTACCTTTTCAACCGTAGGAGTTTCGGGAACAACAGCTGTTCCCAATTTACCCTTTGTCAAAGATATTTCACCTATTAAAATTTTAAAATCATCACTTGTATCGGTAAACTTCAATCCTATTTGAGCAATAGTAGAGCTTTCGAGTTTTATACCACTGCGACCTCCTACCGGCAATTGAACGAACTCCCACTCTCCGGTTGGCTCCAAATCTTTTTTTATCTCTTTTTCAACAACGGTAGATTCTGTTCCTTCGGCAGAACAAGCCCAAGATATAGAACCAGTTCCTGATAGCACTTTATAACGAATCGATATATAGTCTCCACTCTTAGCCAACGAATATTTTGTTTTGAAGAGTTGTGCGTATGTTACATCTGTTGCTCCCGATATTTGAAGACATGAACCTCCGAACCAAGCATCATCCCATGTAAACTCTGCATGCAAATCGGTACTTACATCCTCTTCCTGACGTCCCATATAGGTTTTGGTAAACCACCAACGCCATGTTGGCATATAGTCTTGTATTCCTATATTATACCACTCTGTATTTGAGTGTCTTTCTCCATTTACATTAAAAAATCGTCCGTTTCCTAAATTGAAGTATGTAACAAAAGGATCGGTTGATAAATCTTCGCAGGTCAATACACTCTTTGCTACTATAAATTGAGCCCAACCATATGCATTTGTAGCTGAAGAAGCAAATTTAGTATAGCTGTTTATTTGTGGCGGATTAACAGGATTTCGTGTTGTTCCTGTAAATGCTGTTTCAAGAAGTGATTGATATGTTTTTTGTATCATTAATGGGTCTGAACCATTTTCTCCCCTACGTTCATATATTTGATTACGATTATGAGCTCCCCAAATTCCAAGAGATATTTTGTAATTATTTAGCTCCTTCCATTGCGATAAAGCCGTACCTGCTTGATAATCTACGCCAAAATATACATCAAACGATGAACGATCGGTAAAATTCAAATTAACTGTTCGCTCAGATGTTGCCAAATCGGAACCATAGTTGGTAAAGTAAGCCGAAGAGGTTGTTTTGCCTTTATAATCAAACCAATCTTTATTAGTTCCGTCAAGATTTGAAGATGACGGCATTGTTCCCAAATTATGCATCATTGAGTACCAACAGTTATGAAAAGGCACTCCGTATTGTTCGGCTACTTCATAGCAATCTCCGAAAAACAATTTTGTTGCCGTATGAAATTGTTCTCCTGAATATTTACCCGAAGAGATATTATCTCTAGTGAAATCAAACTCCGAGTTCCAACCAATTCCGTCAACTCCATAATATTTCAAATATTTCATAAACTTGTCGGGACCATCTATTAATAAACGGTTTAACATCTGCCCGTATCCTGCTGACGATGGTGATATTTTTGCCGCAAAGCCAATAGGTGCAACACACGATATTTGAACTCCGTTTTTATGACAAACATCTAACATCGATGCAGGTATTGTTACAAACGGAGCTGTCCAGTTTCCCCATATATCGGTGTAACTCCACATTGTCCACACCTCTCCTCCATAATAGTATGAAGGGAGTGCATTCCATCCATCACCACCTATGGGACACCACCACAAAAATTTTCTATCGGGGTTTTGTGTGGGGCGTACCTGTGTCATTGTATTTTGAAATCTTGCACGGGGTTTTACTCTCGATATGAAAAAGTTTTCATTCTCGGCAGCCTCATCATCAAGACCCTCATACAACGGTTTTATATTTTCGGGAGACCAATTTGTATATGCCTGTGTCCAAGTAGCACTATCCGAACCTATTTTTACATACATCTCGTGTTGTGGTGCCGATTGAGCTACAATTGTCATTGGGAATAATACCAATGCGATAAGCGAAAGTATTTTTTTCATATCTGATTATTAATTATTTGATTTGTACAAAGGTAATGTTTTTTCTCATAAATCAATCTTTTTTAGATAGACAAAAAAAGAGAAACCTCCATAAACGAAGGTTTCTCTCATCTACATCATTTTATATGATTATTTTTTTATCAATTTCATTGTACGAAGTGCAACACCTTTGTCATTAAGAATACGTAGGATGTATGTTCCTTGTTCTCCGTTAATATCTATTCTTACACCCTCGTTTGCAGTAACCGACATTACTTTGTCTTCGATTAGACGTCCGTCAAGAGCCACAATTTGTGCAGTATATACACCCTCTTCTGCAAATACGATGTTTACAAAATCGGTGAATGGGTTGGGATATACTCCCATTGCCTCTACCACGCTTTGTTCAACTCCTGAACCCGCTTGGGTTATTTTTATAAAGTCGATTGTTTTGCTATCGCTTCCCCACATATTTTCAAGCGTCAATTTGGGTGTGTATTCTCCCGAAATTGCATATGAAACTTTTGCATTTCCCTGAGCAAGTGTTCCTCCTTTATCCGAGAGTGTTCCGGGTGCCACATCCCATTTAGCAGTTGTTTTAACCTCCAATGAGCCAGAAAGGGTTGGCATACCCAATTGTTCGTTATTTACGGCTCTTGTTTCGCAATATGCAGGACTATTTCCAGTAATTTTCTCAACATATTGAGCCTTTTTAGATGCACCTGCTTTACCTCGGTTAGAGAATGATGTTCCATCTGCATCAAGAGTTTCAAAGTCCCAGAATCCAATTAATCCATCAGGGATTGTTGCACCTTCGGCATATCCGTTCATTGCTGTCTTAACCTCAGAATCGGTCAATACACGATCCCATACTTGGAAGTCATCCACCCATCCTGTGAATCCTGCTTTATAGACTCCTGCTCCTCCGATATATACATCACCGTTGTTTCTTTGTCCGTTATTGCTAACATTGTAGTCTTTGGTTGAAGCAACTAAACGTCCATTGAAATACATTTTTTCAGTATTGTCTGTTTCTAACGTGATAGCAACGTGAGTCCATTGATCAAGATTTACACTATATCCTGTTGACATCATATCTGTATTTGGAATGTCATGTGCTTCCCAACCATATACATTGAATGAGATTTCGTTCTCTGCATGACTGCCATATTCAGGTCTGATTTGTACCCAAAAGTCTCCCCAGTTATCGTGAGGCCATCCGTCTGTGAACGATGTTTTGCTTATTAGGTTTGTTCCTTGTGTATCGTGAGAGATTGACTCAGCTTTAAACCACATCATATAGGTGTATGGTGCTGTTGCTTTTAATGTGGGGAAACGCATCATATATGGGTCGTCAACTTTAACCGCACGTGATACTTTTCCTTCACCTAAACGCTCTGCAACATATGACAAGTTGATTTTGTCCTCAGTTGTTGCAACTGTTTTATCAGTTGTGAAAGATGCTATTTTAGGTAGAGTTCCTGTGCTCTCAGGTGATACTTGAATTAATCCTCGAGTGTAAGCCTCTGTTAATCCTGATGTAATTTTAACATCATACATTCCCACTTCAGGAAGCGATGTTGTTACTCCTAAAGCATTATTAACAGTTTTAATTGTCTCACCTGTTGCAGAGTTGATTATTGTCCAATTTGCTGTTGGGTGGTTAGGGTCTTTGAATTTAACAGAGAACTCTTCGTTTGGTTTAATAACAGGTTTGTCAATTTCGGTACCCTCTAAAATCACTGGTGAAGGTAATGTCAACTCTTGTCCCCATGCAATTTCAGACTCTTGGCGTCCATCCATACTTACAGCACTTACACCGACTTGAATTTTTCCACCTAATTCTGCATCATATGGTGCAGCAACGACGTATGATGCCCATGATGTTGTTGATGTACAAAGTTTAGGCTCTCCTCCTGTTTGACGTACATATATTTTGTAGAACCAAGTATCAACATCGCTGTTATAAATTGTTTCGTATGCTTTACGTCCCGATTTGTATTTATCGTGCTCAGTCATATCAAAGAATACTTTAACATCGACTCCTTTATAGTTGTATGAAAGAAGCTCCGATGATAATATTTTTGGTGATGATGGTTTTGTCGAGCTACCCGGTTTCCCTCGAGTTAAAGCAACCTCTCCGATAAGAACTTTAAAGTCGGAAGATGTATCCTCAAATTTCAATCCTAACAAACATACTACATCGTTTTGTAATTTTATACCATTACGTCCATTTGTAATTTGGATTTGTTTTTCTACCCATTTGCCAATTTCGGTCGAAGTTGTTATTGTTGCAATTGTAGCATTTACCTCTTCTTTAGCATCAGACTCTACCGAACATGCCCAAGACATTTTTCCTGTTCCTGACAACACTTTGTAACGAATTGTCAAATAGTCGCCTGTGTTATTTGTAGCATATTGTGTTTTGAATAGTTGCAAATATGCCTGATCTGTTTCTCCTTTAATTTCGAGTGATGTACCACCAAACCATGAGTCTTCCCAATTGAAACGTGCTTCCATATCGGTTGTTGCATCCGAAGCATTTTTACCCATAAAGTTTTTAGTCCACCACCAACGCCATGATGGCAAGAAGTCTTGAACTCCAATATTATACCATACTCCATTATATGCGGTCTCGCCATTCTCTTTCCAGAATTGTCCGTTACCCATATTGAAATATGTTACAAACGGGTCGTCTGCCAATGTTCCATTTCCGTATTGCGGCATCAAAGTACTACGTGCTGTAATGAAACTTGAAAATCCGTGGAACTCTGTTGATTTTGAGGTGTGACACAATAGGTTTGTAATTTGTGGAGTATTAACAGGGTTATATGATGCTCCTGTAAATACATTCTCACTGATTTTTTGATATGTCAACTGTTTTTGAACCGGTGTTGAACCATTCTCTCCTTGATTGATGTAAATCATATTTGTATTGTGAGCACCCCAAATACCAAATGAGATATCGTAGCTCTTAAGAGCTACCCATGATGCAGATGAACGGCCTTGAAAGTCCATTCCTCCATACACATCGAATCCAGAACGCCCTTGGGCTAGTGCTGTACTTTCTGATGTAGCAAGTTGTGATGAACCCCAGTTATAGTTCAAGAAATATGCGTCTGATACTTTTTTACCATTATAGTGGAACCACTCTACACAGTTACTGTTTAATACACTAAAATCGCCATAATATCCACTATTTCCTGTAAATGAATACCACGCATTGTTAAATGGCACTCCGTATGCCTCTGCATTTGCATAACAATCTCCCATCATGTTTTTGAAACCTTCTGGATTTAATGAGCCCCATGAGAACTCCGAGTTAAATCCAATTCCGTCAACTCCATAGTAACGAAGATATTTAAGTAGTTTCTGCCATCCTCCTGTTACAAGAGCATTGATGTTTGATCCGTGTCCACCATCATTTGGTGTAGGACCTGCTCCGAATGGGACTGATGCAACACATCCTGAACGGACTCCATTTTTGTGACATACATCAAGAAATGCAGCAGGCACTTGAATCAATGGTGCAGTCCAGTTTCCGTATGTGTCAGTGTAGTTCCACATTGAATATGCCTCTCCATTAAAGAAATATGATGGTAAAGCATTCCATGTTGATTCGTTGATTGGGCACCACCACAAAACTTTACGTTCAGGATTCAATGACTCTTTTACTTGTGTTTCGGTAAATGTAAAACGCTTACGTGGTTTTACTCGAGAGATAAAGAATTGCTCGTTTTCAGCAGCTTCTGAATCACCATTATACAAAGGTGTTCCCGGCTGCCAATTTTGGTATGCCTGATACCAACTAATTGCACTTCCCATCTTAACATATTCGTCGTGAGAAGGAACTGTTTGTGCAAAAGCATTACCTATACACAAAACAAAGGCAAAAGCCAATAGACCTAATTTCTTCATAATTTATTGTTTAACAATTTATATACGTATATTTTATTTATTAAATATTCAATCCCGTTTTACCAAGTATTTTACAAAGGTAATATCTTTATGAAAAGTTTCAAAGAATTTTCTCTATAAAAAGTCTCATCCTCTTTTAATATGATAGTTTGTTTTGTTTAATGAGATAATATAAAAAACTACGAGAGAGAATTTAAAACCCTCTCTCGTTGAATCGATATTTTGTAAAAATTAATTCTTAACCACTTTTATTGTTCTTACTGCTGTATTATCGGAATTACGAACTTTTATTATGTATAACCCTTTGCCTCCGTTTACATCAACTCGAACTATTTCATTTGCTTGAGCATTTAACTGTTTGCTCTCTATCAACTTGCCGTCGATTGCTACAATTTCGACAGTATAACATCCCTCTTTCACAAACGATAGATTTACATAATCAGTAAATGGATTGGGATATACGCCCATCATCTCTACTGTAGATTCTTCTAAACCGTATGGATATGGAACCACTACTATTTCTACCGATTTATTATCACTTCCCCACATATTTTCAAGTGTCAATCCTGCAGTATATGTTCCTGCTGCATCGTATGAGATTTCAGATTTAGTATTGCTCATTGATATAACTTCTGCTCCCTCTAAATTCCATTCTGATGTTGTTGATACGTTAACTGCTCCTGTAATCATTGGGTTACCCAACTCATTTGGAGAGAATGGCAAGTTTTGTTCTACCGTACCATTATCTGTACCTTTCATTGTTATATAAGCTGCACTATGTTGCGAACCTTTTTTTCCTAAGTTAGGGAATACAGCATTACCACCAACTTCGGTTGTCTCTTCAAATGTCCAATATCCTTGTAATCCACTTGGTGCAGAAGAGTATCCCTTCATTGCTTCAACTACCTCAGGATCACTTAGTACGCGATCCCAAACTTGGAACTCATCTACCCAGCCATTAAATCCTGCTTTGTAAACACTTGAACCTCCAACATATACGGGAGAGACAGCATTACGAGCATCAGTACCTTTGTTTGTTGTTGTTTCGGCTACTTTCTTTCCGTTGAAGTACATTTTTTGTTTGTTATCTGTACCAAATGTTACAGCAATGTGTGTCCATTGTCCCTCTTTTACTGAGTGATCTTTCGACATCATATTTGAGTTTGGAACATCATGCTCAGTCCATCCGTAAGTGTTAAACGAAATCTCGTCTGCCGGGTGTACCACATCTGAATATGTACTACCTCCTACCTCTCTGTTTGCCATTATTTCGGGACGAATTGTTACCCAAAAGTCTCCCCAGTTATTGTGTGGCCATGTATCATCTACATTTCTCTTATCAATCAAGTTTGTTCCTTGGTTATTATGGGTAAGTTTTTCGGCTTTAAACCACATCATATATGTATAAGGTACATTAGGTACTACTGCAGGGAATCGTAACATATTTGGGTCTTCTACTTTTACGGCACGAGATACGTTTCCCTCTCCCAAACGAGCTGTTGTTGTAGTTAATGTAACTTTATCCTCTGGATATACAGTTGTTTTATCGGCTGTGAATGAGCCTATAACCGGTATTGCTCCTGTTGCATCGGGTGATATTTGTATTATACCACGAGTATATGCTACTGTTCCATCGGTATTGGTAATCTTAACATCGTATGAACCCTCTGTTTGCAATGACATTGTTATTGATTTTGTGTTTGCAAATGTTTGAACTGAAGCTCCTGTCAAAGAGTTTATTACCTCCCATGTTGCAGCCGCGTGATTGGGGTCGGTATATTTCAAAGTAAACTCTTCGTTAGCTTTGATAATTGGTTTATCAATCTCTGTTCCCTCTACAATTACCGGCTCGATTGACATTGGGTCAAACCACTCACCCCATGCTATTTCTGATTCGGTTTCATAGTCTAAGCTAACAGCTGCCACTCCAATGCGCAAGCCTCCACCTTTTTCTTGATCGTATGGTGCTCCTACAACATAGCCTGCCCAAGCAGTTGTTGCTGTGAATACTTTTGCTTCTTCTCCCTCTTGTTGTGTATAGATACGGAAGTATGATGTTTCAACCTCATTATTATAGATTGGCTCCCATGCCTCTTTTGCAGGACCGGTATATGCATCTTCCATATTATAGATAATCTTCATATCCACTCCTTTGTAGTTACGAGCCATCATTTTAGATTTCTCTACTGTTGGAGATTGTGGTTGATATTTTCCTACTTTACCACGAGTCAATGAGATTTGACCAATCAATAACTTGAAGTCTTCTGATGTATTTTTAAATTTCAAACCTAATAGAGCCATAGTTTTATCATTGATTTTTATACCACCACGTCCACCTATTGAAGTCTCTACTGTTATCCATCCGTTTGCATCGGGTGTTGCATCTTTAATATCTTTTGTTATCTCGGTATTCTCCTCGCCCCATGCCGAACAAGTCCATGCAAGAGATCCTGTTCCTGATACATATTTATAACGAATAGTCAAATAGTCGTTTGACTTAACATCGTATTTAGTTTTGAAGAGCTGTAGATATGTCTCTTCTGTCTCTCCTGTAATTTGCAAACATGAGCCTCCAAACCATGCATCATCCCATGTAAACTCAGCATTTAAATCTGTACTTACTACATCGTCTGCTCCTACCACTATTCTACCAAATTCATCTCGTACTTCTCTGCCCATATATGTGTTTGTAAACCACCAACGCCATGATGGCAAGTAGTCTTGTACACCTATATTATACCACTCTGTATCGGCATGACGCTCTCCATTTATATTAAAGAAGAATCCGTTACCCAAATTGAAGTTTGTTACAAATGGGTCTGTGCTTAGATCACCTCCATCTTGACACATCAAAGTGCTTCGTGCAGTAATAAATTGAGCCCATCCCCAAGCATCTTCTGCAGTTGAGTTAAATTTAGTTTTTTCCGACATAACAGGTGGATTTACAGGATTTTTTGTTGATCCTGTAAAGACATTCTCCATTATCTTCAAATAGGTTTGTTGCATTTGTATGGGAGTAGAACCTCTCTCTCCTCTTTGCTCATAAATCATATTACGGTTGTGTGCTCCCCACAATCCTAATGATATTTTATAGTTTGGCAATGATAACCAATTTTGCAATGAGTATCCTGCTTGATAGTCAACTCCCATATAGACATCGTATGATGAGCGATGAGGGAAGTAAGTTTCAACACATGATTGAGAGTATATAGGTGCTGCATAATAGTTTGTAAAGTATGCTGTTGATGTAGGCTTTCCGAAGTAATCGAACCAATCTTTGTTGTTTTCGTTCAAGGCACTCGAACCACCCATTCCTCCATCATTGTTTGTTAATGAGTACCAACAGTTGTGGAATGGCACTCCATAAATTTCTGAATTTGTGTAGCAATCGCCCAAAAATTTCTTCATTCCTTCAGAAAATGAATAGCCTGAATATGGACCTGATCCACTTAATGTTCCTACCCAAGAAAACTCTGAATTAAATCCAATTCCATCAATTCCGTAATATTTTAAATATTTTAGGAATTTATGAGAGCCTTCGGGGTCGGCTACCATTTTGTTTATATAATAGGCGTGACCATCTTGAGCCGAACAATTCACTTGTGCGGCAAAAGGAACTGCCGCTACACATGATACTTGAACTCCATTTTTATGGCATATATCCAACATAGGTGCAGGTATGCTTACAAACGGAGCTGTCCAGTTACCCCAAATATCAGTGTAACTCCACATTGTCCAAAGCTCTCCTCCAAAATAGTACGAAGGGAGTGCATTCCATCCGTCTCCACCTATAGGACACCACCACAATAGTTTACGATTTGCGTCTTGTGATGTACGAACTTGCGTATAGGCATTTGTAAAACGAGCCCTAGGTTTTATACGAGATATTGTAAAGTTCTCATTCTCCTCAGCCTCTGGGTCGAGCCCTTGATAAAAAGCTTTACCTGGCGACCAAGCAGCATAGGCATCTCCCCAGTTTACACTCTCCGAACCTATTTTTACATATTGTTCGTGTTGAGGACATGACTGCGAATAAACAAACATTGGGAGCAATGCAACCAATGCTACAATCAAGATTCTTTTTTTCATTTTAGTTAGTTTTATGTTGTGTTAATTACATACTATTTCCCACAATAGCACAAATATATATAGTTTTTTTCATATAGTAACACTTTTTATCAATATAAACCCAATTTTAACAATCAAAAAAAAGGGAGCGACTTTCGTCGCTCCCCTAAGGTTATTGTTTGATGTTATCTACTTAATTATTTTTTGATAACTTTCAATGTTCTTACAGCTGTATTATCAGCGTTTTTAACTTTAACGATATACATTCCTTTTTCACCGTTTATATCTAAGCGAACTCCTTCGCCAGATGCAACTGTTACAGCTTTGCTCTCTATTGTTTTACCATCAAGAGCTACAATCTCTATTGTGTAGTTGCCCTCTTCGGCAAAGTATAGATTTACGAAATCAGTGAATGGGTTAGGATATACACCCATCATTTCAACTGTTGACTCCTCTATTCCGTCGGGAACAGTTACTACGATATAATCGATCATCTCTTTTTTATCGCTTCCCCACATATTTTTTAGAGTAAGACCTGCTGTATATGTTCCTGATGCATTGTATGAAACTGTTACAGAATTTGCATCCTTAGATTCGATTGTTGCATTAGGCAAATTCCACTCGGCAGTTGTTGTTACTTGGTATGAACCGTTAATCATTGGGTTACCCAACTCATCGTTAGAACCATTTATGACAGTCTCTGTAACCTCTGAAGTGTTCTCTCCTTTTTGTCCTACTGTTGAAATTATTGCAGCATTGTATGATGCTCCTTTTTTACCTAAGTTGGGGAATACATTTTTAGTTTCACCATTTTCAGTAACTTGAACCATGTTTTCAAATGTCCAGTATCCTTGTAATCCTGAAGGAGCCTCAGAGAATCCTTTCATTGCAGTCAATACCTCATCATCTGTCAATACACGATCCCATACTTGGAACTCATCTACCCAACCGTTGAATCCACCTTTATAAACGCTTGTTCCTCCAATATATACTGGACATCCTTCCCAACGAACACCGTTTGATGTAATGTGTTGAATTGTTGTCTCAGCAACTTTTTTACCATTGAAATACATTTTTTGTATATTATCTGTACCAAAAGTTACAGCAATGTGTGTCCATTGTCCTTCGTTTACGCTATGATCGTTTGACATCATTTGAGAGTTAGGATCATCGTGCTCTGTCCATCCGTATGTATTGAATGAGATCTCATTTGCTGGGTGGATTCTGTCTTCTGCTGTTGAAGAGGCTCCTGTCTCTTTTCGAGCAATTCTCTCTGTACGAATTGTTACCCAAATATCTCCCCAGTTGTTATGTGGCCAAACATCTGAGAAACTTCTCTTGTCGATAAGGTTTGTTCCCTCCATTCCGTGAGTAAATTTATCAACCTTAAACCACATCATATATGTATATGGACGTGATCCTACAACCTCGGGGAAACGCAACATATTGGGGTCTTCTACTTTTACTGCACGAGATACAGCACCTTCACCCATACGAGATGCTGTATATGTCAATATTGCTGTCTCGTCAACTTTTGCTTGGGTTTTATTAGATGTTAATGAAGACAACACAGGTATTGCTCCTGTTGAAGAAGGAGATACTTGTATAATACCACGTGTATAAGCAACTGTTCCATCGGCATTTGTAATCTTAACATCGTATGAACCCTCTGTTGGCAAAGACATTGTTATTGATTTTGTATTTGTAAAAGTTTTTACACTTGCTCCTGTCAATGAGTTTATAACTTCCCATGTTGCAGCAGGGTGATTAGTATCGATGTATTTAAGTGTAAACTCCTCGTTTGCTTTAATTATTGGTTTGTCAATTTCGGTACCCTCAACAATGGTAGCTTCGATAGATAATGGATTAAACCACTCACCCCATGCTATAGCAGACTCTTCCTCATAATCCAAACTTACAGAAGATACACCAATACGTATTTTACCGCCTTTATCTGTATTATAAGGAGCTCCAACAACGTAAGCTGCCCATGAAGTTGTTGCAGCAAACACTTTCTCTTCTTCTCCCTCTTGTTGTGTATAGATACGGAAATAAGAAGTTTTTACTTCGTTGTTATAGATAGACTCATAAGCCTCTTTTGTTCCTGTAAATGCTTTATTCATGTTGAAGATTATCTTCATATCTACACCTTTATAGTTACGAGCCATCATTTTAACTTTCTCTATTACAGGTGTTTGAGGTTGATCGTATGTTCCTGGTTTTCCTCTTGTAAGAGCTATTTGTCCAATTAAGATTTTGAAATCATCACTTGTATTAGTGAATTTCAAACCTATTTGAGCGATTGTAGAACTTTCAAGTTTAATACCGCTACGACCACCGATTGCTGTATTAACAGTTACCCAACCATTTTCATCAACTGTTGAAGAACTAATTGCTTTTTCAACTACAATTGTCTCTGTTCCCTCTTTTGAACAAGCCCATGCCAAATCTCCTGTTCCTGAAAGAACTTTATAGCGGATTGTTAGGCAATCACCTGATTTTTCAGTTGCATATTTTGTTTTGAAAAGTTGCATGTAAGTTTTTTCTGTTGCTCCTGAAATTTGCAAACATGAACCTCCAAACCATGCATCGTCCCATGTAAACTCAGCTGAAAGGTCAGAACTTACTTGATTCTCATCTCTTCCCATGTATGTGGTAGTTGTCCACCAACGCCATGTTGGCATATAGTCTTGCATACCGATATTATACCATTCGGTGTTTGCATGACGTTCTCCTGCAACATTGAAGAACATACCGTTTCCTAAGTTGAAGTTTGTTACGAAAGGATCTGTTGCCAAGTTGCTACCCTCTTGATCCATCAATGTACTACGTGCTGTAACAAATTGAGCCCATCCGTAAGCATTTGTTGACATTGAGTTGAAACGAGTTGTACTTGATATTGCACATGGGTTTACTGGGTTTTTAGTTGATCCTGTGAACACATTCTCCAATATCATTTGGTATGTTTTTTGTTGTTGTAGAGGGTCTGATCCTCTCTCTCCACGAGTCTCATAAATAAGGTTACGGTTGTGTGCACCCCAAAGACCTGCTGAGATTTTGTAACTTGGAAGAGACATCCAGCTTGCAGAACCTCCTGCTTGATAGTCAACACCCATGAATACATCGTATGAAGAACGATTTGGGAAATATGTCTCTACTGTGTTTTGTGATTGGCTCAACGAACCTCCATAGTTCATGAAGTAAGCTGTAGATGTTTTTTTACCATTGTAGTCAAACCAGTCTTTGTTTGATGCATTCAAAGCGTTACCACCACCTACATAACCTTCGTTAGATGTCAAAGAGTACCAACAGTTGTGGAAAGGAACTCCGTAAGAGTCTGCTTTAGAGTAACAATCTCCTAAGAATTTTTTCATTCCGGTATGGAATTGATTTCCTGAATATGGACCACCTGCTAATGTTCCTGACCAAGTAAACTCAGAGTTGAAGCCCATTCCGTCAATTCCGTAATATTTCAAGAATTTCAAGAATTTGTCAGCACCACCTGCATCTGTTAAAAGTTTGTTCAAAAGGTATCCGTAACCACTTCCGTCAGATGTATAGATGGTTGCTGCCCACGCAATTGGTGCAAGACATGAGATTTGAACACCATTTTTGTGACATACGTCAAGCATTGCTGCCGGCATACTCATCAAGGGAGCTGTCCAGTTACCCCAAATATCAGTGTAACTCCACATTGTCCAAACCTCTCCTCCAAACCAATATGAGGGAAGAGCATTCCAGCCATCACCACCAATAGGGCACCACCATAATAGTTTGCGGTCGGCTGTTTGGTCGATACGCACTTGAGTTTGTGGGTTAACAAATCTCTCACGAGGTTTAATACGAGAGATGTTAAAGTTCTCGTTCTCCTCTGCCAAGGCATCAAGCCCTTTGTAAAATGCATTACCGGGTTGCCATACTTTGTAAGCATCTCCCCAAGAAACATTCTCAGAGCCTATCTTAACATACTGTTCATGTTGAGGTGAAGCTTGAGAATAAGCCAACATAGGCAACATTGCCAATACAGCAAATAATAATCTTTTCTTCATGAGTGTTAATTTATATAATGGTTAAAAAAATTGCAAACAATTTAAACGGTTCTTACAAAGTGCAAATATATATTATTTAAACTGATTTTCATTATTTAATCATAAAAATTTAGTTCATATTCCATAAAAAAACAAAAAGAGATTGTTGTCAATCTCTTTTGTTGTCCATGAGGGACTCGAACCCCCACAGGCAGAGCCAGAATCTGACGTGCTACCATTACACCAATGGACAGTTGTTTGTTGTGTAAATAAAAGAGTTTAGAACTTAAATAGTTATAAATTCACACCCAACTCACTATATTTTATTCTTTCAACGCCGATGACACTTTTTGATAACTCTCCTCTACCAAAACTTCCATATCATAACCCTCCAAAGGAGGCATAATGGGTTTGTGTATTTGAAGGGTTAATTTCCCGGGATATATCAAGAATGTTGATTTAGGCATTATTTTATACGAACCGTTTATTGTCAATGGCACCACAGGTATATTTAAATCAACAGCCAACTGAAATGCCCCTCTTTTAAATTTTTTCATTTTCCCATCAGCCGAGCGTGTTCCCTCTGGAAATATAACCACAGACATTCCGCCTTGCAATGTAGCTTTAGCCTCTTCAATGGTTCGTTTTATAGCTTTGGGGTTTGTTCGGTCAACAAATATATGTTTTGCTGCCTCACACGCCTTACCAACCATCGGAACTTTTCGCAAGGTGTGTTTCATAACCCATTTAAAATTGTGTTTTAAATATCCATATATCAAGAATATATCGAATGCACCTTGATGGTTTGCAACAAATACATACGATTGCTTAGGATCGATATTCTCTCGACCTTTCACCTCTATCCGCACAAAAGACAATGCACAGACCGCTCTCGCCCACATCATTGCTGGATAGTAGCCCCAAAACGACGCTTTACCTAACATACAACCCAACATCACCACCAATGCTGCTATTATTGTCAATACAATTATTAACGGGAAGGTAAACAACAGTTCAAATACAAATAAGAATATTTTCATAAAATAGATATTTTTATTTTTCGTAGTGCAAAGTTAATACATATATACTAATTTACATTTCATTGTGTTAAGTTTTTTTACCTTGTAATATTTTTATATCACTAAATTTATTAACTTCGCAATAAAGTTTAAATGGAATTTTACCTGCAATAATTAAAGTTATGATTGTTTTCCCGAATGCTAAAATTAATTTAGGTTTAAATATCGTAAGTAAACGAGATGACGGATACCACAATATAGAGAGCGTGTTTTATCCCATACCTATATATGACATACTTGAAGTAATACCGTCATCGGACGATATAAATAGTTTTAAATTAGAGGTTATTGGTTTGCCTGATGACGGGAAACCCAATTTAGTAGAGAAGGCTTATAGGGCTTTGCTAAGCCGATATAAGATACCCTCTGTCGATGTTATTCTCAAAAAGGGAATTCCTTTTGCAGCAGGATTAGGCGGAGGTTCGTCGGATGCCGCTTATATGTTAAAACTTTTGTCTGAAATGTTTATAAAAGATATAGACCCCTGTGAACTCCACCAAATAGGGTCCACCATTGGAGCGGACGTTCCTTTTTTTATAAAAAACAGAACTGTTTTTGCCGAAGGGATTGGTACGGAGTTTACAGAGATAGATTTATCGCTTAAAGATTATTTTATTGTTTTAATTAAACCAGATATTGCCATTTCAACTGCTGAGGCATACTCAGGTGTCGTTCCTACAAAACCGAAGCATAATTTAAGAGAGGTTATAAAGCTACCTGTCTGCCAATGGAAAGGGTTGGTTAAAAACGATTTTGAAGACTCTCTTTTCCCCAAATATCCAAGATTGAATTCGATTAAAGAATCTCTATACCAAGCCGGTGCCGAATATGCATCGATGTCGGGTTCGGGCTCTTCGATTTTTGGAATATTCAAAGAGATGCCAAACAAAGAGAGTATAAACCATATAACCACCAATAATGAACTTATTTTTATTGAAAAACTAATGTAGGGATTTATATTATTTCGTTCTTTTTCTGATAAGATACTTCATTACAAATTAATAGAAACATCTATAATTATAGATTATTTTGTTGATTTTTAGAATTTTCTTTTGTTTAAATTTGTTTATTACTTTTTTTAATACTAATTTTGCATCTTGAAAATGAAGTAAAGGATTATTCTACGAAATAATTTCAAATTCAACTATGAAAAAAACATTATTATTTATTTCTATATTGCTATTTTCTGCAAATATTTTTGCTCAAAGCTGGCCAACTAATTCAGGAACTCGCCCATCTTTCGGCGGATTTGGTATTGCCACAGAAGAGGATGCAAATTCGATATTTGATGAAGACCAAACAACAACCGAGTCTTTTGCGGGCGACTATATAACCACTCCCGAAACAAAAGGATTTGGAGATTCAGACCTTACCGACCCAGGTAATACAGTTCCCATCGTAGAGAGTATTTTGGGATTGTTCGGATTAGGAGGTGCTTATGCAATAAGACTTTTTACCAAAAGAAAAAAGAACGAAGAATAATCTTAATCGAAAATAAATTAAAAAGAGATTGAGCAATCAATCTCTTTTTTTATGCACAAACAAAACTCACAACATACCGATAACAAACAGATTTGCAATACCCTACGGGTATTATTCTAATTTTAATGTTATTTAATCGCTCTCAAATTACACAAAAAGAATATTTTTGAGTATCTTTGCAAAGATTTTTGACGTTCGTTATTTTTTATCACATATTAAATATATTCTTTTACTCAAAAGAGTTATATTTGCAATATTGATATCATAATTGAACAATTAGTATAAACAAAAAAATAGAGAAAATGGCATTAAAGATTGTCGTACTTGCAAAACAAGTACCCGATACCAGAAATGTGGGTAAAGATGCTATGAAAGAGGATGGTACTGTTAATCGTGCCGCTCTTCCCGCCATCTTTAACCCTGAGGACTTGAATGCTTTGGAACAAGCATTACAACTTAAAGAGAAAAATCCCGGAACAACAATCACGTTGCTAACCATGGGACCTCCACGTGCTGCTGATATTATTCGAGAAGGACTTTATCGTGGTGCAGACGGCGGTGTTCTTTTAACCGACAGAGCTTTTGCCGGTGCCGACACATTGGCTACTTCATATGCTCTTTCTTGTGCTGTTAAAAAAATTGGAGACGCTGACATTATTATTTCAGGACGCCAAGCCATAGACGGAGATACCGCTCAAGTGGGTCCGCAAGTTGCAGAGAAACTTGGTATTCCTCAAGTTACATACGCCGAAAAGATTGTCTCTGTTGAAAACGACGAGATAGTTATTGTTCGCCGTCTTGAACACGGAACAGAAACCGTAAAAGCAAAACTTCCTCTTTTGGTTACAGTTAATGGTTCGGCAGATGAGTGTCGTCCCAGAAATACAAAAATGGTTCAACGAAACAAATATGCCAAAACTCCTTCAGAGAAGGCTTCATTGACAGATACTTCTCTTTATGAAAAGAGAGCGTACTTAAATCTTGGCGAATGGAGTGCCGCTGACGTTGATGCTGACCTTTCTCAAACAGGTCTTGCCGGATCACCAACTAAGGTTAAACAAGTTGAGAATGTTGTTTTTCAAGCAAAAGAAAGCAAACGCTTAACTACTGCCGACGAGGAGATTGACGAGTTAATGAAAGAATTGATTACTAACCATACCATCGGCTAATTATGAATAATTTAATTGTATATTGCGAAATTGAAAACGGCATTATAGCCGATGTTAGTTTAGAGTTATTGACAAAAGGTCGTACTCTTGCAAATAAGTTGGGTTGCCAACTTGAAGCTCTTGTTATCGGTTCGGAACTTGCAGGTGTTGAGAAACAGATTTTCCCTTACGGTGCTGACAGAATTTATATGGCTGACGACAAACGTCTTTCTCCATATACCTCTCTTCCTCATGCTGCAATTCTAACAGGATTGTTTAAAGAAATTAAACCTCAAATCTGTTTAATGGGCGCTACTTGTATTGGTAGGGATTTAGGTCCTCGTGTATCATCTGCTCTTCACAGCGGTTTGACTGCCGATTGTACCTCATTAGAGATTGGTCCTCACACTGATAACAAAAGCGGTAAAACTTACGAAAACTTGCTATATCAAATACGTCCTGCTTTTGGCGGTAACATTGTTGCTACAATTGTAAACCCCGACTGTCGTCCTCAAATGGCAACAGTAAGAGAGGGCGTTATGAAACGTGAGATCTATAACGCAGACCATACAGGAGAGATTGTTTTTGTTGACGTAAACAAATTTGTTAAGGATGAAGATTTTGTGGTTTCTATCATAGAGAGACAAATTACAAAATCAAAAGTTAACATTAAAGGTGCTCCAGTGGTTGTAGCCGGAGGTTATGGTGTAGGTTCAAAAGAGAACTTCAAACTTCTTTACGATTTGGCTGCTGTTTTAGGCGGAGAAGTTGGTGCTTCACGTGCTGCTGTCGATGCCGGTTATACCGAACACGAGCGTCAAATCGGACAAACAGGTGTTACTGTTCGTCCTAAACTATACATCGCTTGCGGTATTTCGGGACAAATTCAACATATTGCAGGTATGCAAGACAGCTCTATAATAATTTCGGTTAATACCGACCCCGAAGCTCCTATTAACTCTATTGCCGATTATGTTATTACCGGTAGTGTTGAAGAGGTTCTTCCTAAATTAATTAAATATTACAAGAAAAATAGCAAATAACGATATGGCAAATTTCTATTCGGATAATGCGGACTTAAAACATCATCTTAATCACCCGATGATGCGTCGCCTTGTTGAGTTGCACGAACGCAACTTTACCGAGGCTGAAAAATATGACTACGCTCCTCTTGATTTTGAGGATGCTATGGATAGCTACGAAAAGGTTCTTGAAATTGCAGGAGAGATTAGTGGAGAGATTGTAGCTCCAAATGCTGAAAGTGTTGACCAAGAGGGACCTCACGTTATTGACGGACACGTTAAATATGCTTCGGCAACAGAGAAAAACCTTGATGCTTTGGTTAAAGCAGGATTAATGGGTATATCTCTTCCTCGTCAATACGATGGTTTAAACTTCTCGCTTGTTCCTTATATCATGGCAGCCGATATGGTGAGCCGTGCCGATGCAAGTTTTGTTAATATTTGGGGATTGCAAGATTGTGCCGAAACTATTAATGAATTTGCCAATGAAGAGCAAAAGATGAAATACTTGCCAAGAGTATGTGCAGGTGAAACTATGGCTATGGATTTAACAGAACCAGACGCAGGTTCGGACCTTCAAGCTGTTATGCTTAAAGCTTCATATTGCGAGGAGGATGGAACTTGGAGATTAAACGGTGTTAAACGTTTTATCACTAATGGCGACGGACATATTGCTCTTGTTTTGGCTCGTTCGGAAGAGGGTTCAAAAGATGGTAGAGGTTTGTCAATGTTCATTTACGATCGTAACGACGGCGGTGTTGTTGTTCGTCGTATTGAAAACAAAATGGGTATCAAAGGCTCTCCTACTTGCGAATTAGTATTCAAAAATGCAAAAGCCGAACTTTGCGGAGAACGCCGTCTTGGTTTGATTAAATATGTAATGGCGTTGATGAACGGTGCCCGCTTGGGTATTGCCGCTCAATCGGTTGGTATATCAGAGGCTGCATACAGAGAGGCTCTTCAATATGCAAAAGAGCGTTTCCAATTTGGAAAGGCTATCATAAACTTCCCTGCCGTAAGCGAGATTATAGCTACAATGAAGGCTAAACTTGATGCTTCTCGTTCGCTTCTTTACGAAACTACACGATATGTCGATCTTTATAAAACTTTAGAGGCTATTGCAAAAGAGCGTACTTTAGAGAAAGAAGAGCGTATGGAGATGAAACAGGCTCAACGCAAAGCCGATGCTCTTACTCCTCTTGTTAAGGGTATGAGCAGTGAATATTGCAACCAAAATGCTTATGACTGCGTTCAGGTTCATGGTGGTTCGGGATTTATGAAAGATTATCCTTGCGAGCGTATTTACCGTGATGCCCGTATCACATCGATTTACGAAGGTACTACTCAGCTTCAAGTTGTTGCGGCTATTCGCCACGTAGGTAGCGGTACATATTTGAATATCATCAAAGAGTATGAAGCTGTAGAGGTTCCTGCAGAATTGGCAGAAATGAAGGCTAAATTGGTTGAAATGACTGCTCTTTATGAGAAGAGCGTTGCTACTGTTACTGCCGATAAGGATGCTCAATATATCGACTTCCACGCACGTCGCTTGGTTGAAATTGCAGGACATATCATTATGGGTTATCTATTGTTGCAAGATACTATGCGTAACGAATCTTTCAAACGTTCAACTGAAAACTACATTCGTTATGGTGAGGCTGAAACAAACAAAAACGCTTCATTTATTGCAAACTTTGCTCCCGCAAGCATTGAAAACTATCTTAACAACTAATTACAATTGAACTTTCATAATTTTATTTTCAAAAGGTTGCCCCCTGGCAACCTTTTGTTGTTTATTTTTCGTATATTCGCATATAAAATAAAACTTAGATTTTTATGATTGAATACATTAAGGGCAAAATAACAGAGATAACTCCTGCAAATGCCATAATTGAAAGCTACGGAATTGGCTACGACGTAAATATATCGCTTACCACATACTCTCTTTTAAAAGAGGGTGAGGAGCAAAAACTATACATCTATGAGGCTATCAGAGAAGATGCTCATCTGCTTTATGGCTTTGTAAATAAGAGAGAGAGGGAATTATTTGTTCTTCTTATTTCAGTATCCGGAGTTGGTCCTAACACAGCACGTATTATTTTATCGTCTTTTACCCCCGAAGAGTTGGAGAATGTAATTGCCTCGGGCAGTGTAGGTTTGCTTAAAAATGTAAAAGGGATTGGAACAAAAACGGCAGAAAGAATAATTGTTGACCTAAAAGATAAAATAAAAGTGGGTAATTCTACGTTTATTATAGGTACGCATGCAGGAGATGAGGTTCAAGAGGAGACTATTGCTGCTTTGGTAATGTTGGGATATCCACAACCCGCAGCAAAAAAAGTAGTTCAAAAAATCTCAAAAGAGAACCCCGGCTACAAAGTGGAAGAGCTTATTAAAGCTGCTTTAAAAGCCTTATAAATAGCATAGTCCACATTTGTAGCGTATAACAAAAGTGGAGTGTTATTAATGAAACATATTCGATTACTTATTATATTCACAATATTGGCAATAAGCGGAATAGGTGGCTATTCTGCTTTTGCTGCATATAATCAGGTAAACGAATTTCAAGATGTAATATCAACGGATACAATTTCTGTTAATTCTTCTCCTCAAACAAAAAAAGATGCAAAACCCCGCTTTTCGGTAAAGAAGACCTCTATTGAGGAGTACAAAGATTTGCAATATAATAATGCCGCAGATTTAAAGACTCCGGAAAATATTAAATCGGAGATTGAATATGACTATGAAACAGGGTGTTACATTATGCGTACCCGTGTTGCAGGTATGGATATTTCAACCCCTATGATGCTTACCGCAAAAGAGTATAACGACTACTCTTTGAGAAAATCGATGCAAGCATATTATCACGAAAAAAACAATGAAAATATCAAAGGTGGCAAAAAGAAATTTGATATTTTTGATATGCAATTCAATATTGGTCCTTTGGATAAAGTTTTTGGTCCCGGAGGTGTTAAAATTACTACTCAAGGATCGGCAGAATTGATGATGTCGATAAAGACCAACAAAACCGACAATCCTGCCCTCTCGATGGAGGCTCGTAAAAAGACATATTTCGATTTTGATGAAAAAATTCAAGCAAACATAAAAGCTTCGGTTGGTGATAAGTTAAACTTCTCGATGAATTATAACACCGATGCAACTTTTAGTTTTGATTCTCAAAAACTCAATCTTAAATACGAAGGAGAAGAGGACCAAATAATTAAAAGTATCGAAGCGGGTAATGTGAGTATGAATACCAACTCTTCTCTAATTCAGGG
The DNA here is from genome assembly GCA_017559955.1 of Bacteroidales bacterium. Classification (GTDB taxonomy): domain Bacteria; phylum Bacteroidota; class Bacteroidia; order Bacteroidales; family G3-4614; genus Caccoplasma_A. The sequence goes on along the minus strand of JAFYPQ010000036.1, from coordinate 24,815 downwards.
TGGTACATCACTGTTTGGTATTAAAACAAAATTGCAATTTGGAAAACTGACAATGACTGCTCTTGTTTCGCAACAGGAGGCTGAATCGAAAAAGGTTAATTCAAAAAACGGAACTCAACTTACAGAATTCGCTCTTGGTGTTGACAAGTATGATGAGAACCGCCACTTCTTTATTGCTCATAACTTCCGAGACAACTACGAAACAAGTGTTGCCAAACTCCCATATATATCTTCAGGTGTTACAATTAATCGTATTGAGGTATGGGTTACAAATAAGAAGGGTAGCTATGGTAATGCTCGAAATCTTATTGCATTTGCCGATTTGGGTGAGGAGAAACAAGAACATATTTCGAACAGCCACTGGAAAACTACCGGATACAGGGCTCCAGCCAATGATGCAAATACGCTATATAAGGAGATTGTAAATTCATATCCCGAAGCTCGCAATATATCGCTCGTCGGTCAAGTTCTTGCTCCATTGGAAAGTTATGGCATTACCGGAGGTAAGGATTATGTGAAAATTGAGAGTGCCAGACGTCTCGAAGCAAGCGAATACAGCATTAACACTCAATTGGGTTATATCTCTTTAAATCAAAGGATAAATGCCGATGAGGTTATTGCTGTAGCATACGAATATACTAAAAACGGAGAGGTTTTTCAAGTTGGAGAGTTTGCTGCAGATATTAGCGATGCTTCATCGAGTTTGATTGTTAAGATGCTTAAATCGACTACCGTTATGACCTCGGAGCCGATTTGGGATTTGATGATGAAAAATATCTACTCACTTGAAGCTTATCAAATTCAAAAAGATAAGTTTAAACTTCAAATATATTTTAGAAATGATACTTCGGGAACTCAAGTTACATATATGAGCTTGGGTGATATTAAGGGAAAACAGCTTATCAAAGTGATGAATCTTGACAGATTGGACTCGAAAGATGAGCCTAATCCTGATGGTGTTTTTGACTATGTTGAGAATTACACGGTTACCTCATCGAAAGGTAGAATAATATTCCCTGTTCTCGAACCTTTCGGTTCGCACCTAAAAAAGATGATTGGAGGTTCGGTTCCTGATGTAGATAAATATATCTACCAAGAGCTATATGATTCGACTCAGACCGTGGCAAGACAGTTTACCGACAAAAACAAATTCACTCTTCAAGGTCAATATAAAGCCTCATCAGGGAATACAATTCAACTTAACTCTATGAACGTTGCAAGAGGGTCGGTTAAGGTTACCGCCGGAGGTGTTACGCTTGTTGAGAATGTTGATTATACCGTTGACTATACAATGGGTACGGTTACAATCATTAACCAAAGCTATGCCGATGCAGGTAGTAATATTCAGGTTTCTCTTGAGAGTCAGGAGATGTTTAATATGCAACGGAAAACTTTGGTGGGATTGGACTTGAATTATGACTTTACCAAAAACTTCAGAGTTGGTGCAACAATAATGCACATGGGAGAAAAGGCTTTAACCGAAAAACTTTCGGTTGGAAACGAAGTCATAAACAATACTATTTGGGGTGTAAACACCTCATACACTACCGAATTCCAATGGTTGACAAATTGGGTAAACCGAATTCCAATGGTTAATGCCACTGCTCCGTCAAAACTTACAATTAATGCAGAGTTTGCTCAATTAATTCCATCTACAAAACAATCAAAAGCGGTATCTTATATCGATGATTTTGAATATTCTCAATCTCAAAACGATATCAGATTACCTTACGCCTGGAACTTGGCCTCTACCCCATCGATGTTCGCTGAGTCGAAACTCTCGAACGATGTTGGTTATGGTAAAAACAGAGCCTTGTTTGCATGGTATTACATTGACAGATTATTTACACAAAAGAACTCAAATTTAACTCCTGTCCATATAAAAAACGACCTTGACCAACTATCTAACCACTATGTAAGAGAGGTTTTATCATCGGAAGTTTTTCCGAACAGAGAGCTTAGTTACGGAGAGTCATCTTTACTTCAGGTGTTGAACTTATCGTTCTATCCCACCGAACGGGGACCATACTCATTAGATGCTTCGGCAATCAACCCCGATGGTTCGCTTCAAAATCCTGAGATGAGATGGGGTGGTATTATGCGTAAAATGGATAATACCGACTTTGAATCGGCAAATATTGAATATTTGCAATTTTGGATGCTCGACCCATTTATATACGATAAAGATAATGGCGGATACCTATACTTTAACTTCGGTGAGATTTCGGAAGATATTCTTAGAGATGGCAAGAAGTCGTTTGAAAACGGACTACCTACTGATGGCAACAACGATATGGTTGAAAATACCGTATGGGGTAAAGTATCACGTCAACAATCGGTTACATATGCATTTGATAATAATTCGGCTGCAAGAGCAAAGCAAGATGTCGGATTAAATGGTTTATCAACTGAAGAAGAACAGAACTATGATGTATATAAAAACTATGTAAATCAACTTCGAAACGTTTTATCGCAAGAGACGCAACAAAGATATGCATACGACCAATTTTCTCCGTTTAACGACCCCGCAGGAGATAACTACCATTTTTACAGAGGCAGTGATTATGACGATGCTGAGACTTCAATCTTAGAACGCTACAAACACTATAATGGTACAGAGGGTAACTCGATATCACCTGACGAGGCATCTGATTCGGAATATCAATCTTCAAGAAGTGTACCTGATGTTGAGGATATAAACCAAGATAATACATTGGATGAGTACGAGAGATATTATCAATATGGTATTAAGATTACTCCCGAAGATCTTGTAGTCGGTAGAAACTATATTACCGCAGAGCAAGAGAGCTCGGTTGCTCTTCGCAATGGCGAAACTACCACTGTAAAATGGTATCAATTTAAAATTCCTTTAAAAGAGGTTACAGGTGATGGTAGCCATATGCCTCGTGAAACGGTTGGTTCAATACAAGACTTTAAAACCATCCGTTTTGCTCGTATGTTTATGACTGGCTTTAAAAAGGATATTCACCTTCGCCTTGCTTCTTTAGAACTTGTAAGAGGTGATTGGCGTAGCTATAATTTAAGACTGCACAACGACGACAAGAGCGGTGGTACTACTTTGCCAGCCGAGGGTGATTTGGATGTTTCGGTTGTAAATATTGAGGAGAATGCAGGACAAAAACCCGTAAACTACGTTCTTCCTCCGGGCGTTACCCGTATTATTTCTCCTGACCAATCTCAAATAACTCAACTTAACGAACAATCTATTTCGTTAAAAGTAACTAATCTGCCCTCTAAAAATGCTCGTGCAATTTACAAAACATCTGGGTTGGATGTGAGAAATTACGAGAGATTGCAAATGTTTGTTCATGCCGAGAAACTTATTGACGACAAGACCAATGTAAAAGATGGTGAGATATCGGTATTTGTAAGGATAGGTTCAGATATTCGTTCGAACTACTACGAGTATGAGGTTCCTCTTAAACTTACACCCGAAGGAAACTATAATACTTATAATACCAACGACCAAGAGAGTGTTTGGCCCGAAAGCAATATGATTGACTTTCCTCTTGCTCTTCTTACCGAGGCAAAGAAACAACGTAACAGTGCCAAATCGAGAGGAGAAGCAGGTGTATCTTTTGGCAATCCGTACTCGATATACGACCCCGAGAAAAAGACCAACAGAGTTACCGTTGTAGGTAATCCTTCGGTATCGAATATGGAGTCGGTAGTTATCGGTGTGAGAAACAACTCTGCATCAACAAAAGATATTATTGTTTGGGTTAACGAAATGCGTCTGTCGGGGTTCAAGCAAGATGGAGGTTGGGGATTTAAGGCTGACGCAAACCTTAATATATCGGATCTTGCAACTATTGCAGGCGGTACTCATATTGAGACTGCCGGATTTGGCGGTGTAGATCAAACTCTTAACGACAGACGATTAGAGGATTATTATCAATATAACTTCTCGTTTGTGATTGATGCCGGTAGATTTTTACCTGAGAAAGTAAAACTTAAAGCTCCTCTATATTACTCTTATTTCGAAGAGAGAAATATGCCTAAATACAATCCTTTAGACGAAGACGTTTTAATGGATGATGCTTTGGAGGCTTGCGTTACCGAAACTGAAAAAGACTCTATAAAGAATATTGCAATAGATAGGTCTCGCACCAGAAGTTTCAGCCTTACAGGATTTAAATTTGATATACAAAGTAAAAATCCTATGCCATGGGACCCTGCAAACTTTACTATGAGTTATTCGAGCAACAAACAAGATAACCAATCTATTACAACTCAATTTGAAAATTCGAAAGACCGACGTTTTAATTTAAATTATACTTATACTCCGTATGTTAAACCTTGGCAACCTTTTGCTAAGTTAAAAAGCAAATCAAAACATCTTGACACTTTTAAAGAGATGGCTATTAATTATGTTCCCAACTCTATTACATTCAGCACAAATATTTCACGTATGTACAACGAGCAACAGGAACGTAATATTGAAAATGACGCTTCGGCACAGATACCTGTCTCTGTTAATAAAAATTTCTATTGGGACAGACAATTCTCAATACAGTGGAATATTTTACGCTGTACAAACCTATCGTTCTCTTCTATGACTAACGCTCATATAGATGAGCCTTCGGGTGTGGTAAATAAGACTCTTTTCCCCGACGAATTTAAAGCATGGAAAGATACTGTAACCGAAAGTATTTTGAAACTTGGTACCCCATGGAAATATAATCAATCGTTTAATGCATCGGTTAACCTTCCGCTTTCGAAAAGCCCCATTTTGGATTGGATTAATTTACAAGGCACATATGCCGCTACATACTCTTGGGACAGAGGTGCCTTTATTGACGAAAATACTATTATCGGAAATACCATTAACAACAATGCTCAACTTGGTGTTACGGGAAAATTCAATTTCGAAACCTTATATAATAAATCGAAATATTTAAAAGAGGTAAACCGTAAATTCTCAAGTTCTTCAAAGGGAAGCAGAAGCAGTTCAAAGAAGAAGACAACTTCTCGTTCGTCGGCTACCAAAAAGAACCAGAGCAAAAATACTTTTGAGCAAAAAATTACACTTTCGAAAGATAGCGGTGTTGTTGTTCAACACAACTTAGATACTAAGAAATTGCGTATTGTCGGTCGCACCGAAGAGGGCAAACTTTATACAATTAAGTATAAAGCTCTCAACAAAAATAGTATTAGAATTAACAATTTAGATTCGGTTAATATCACCGTAAAGGTAAGCAGAACTGTTCCCGTTACAAATAAGGAGGATAGTAAGGCTTATAAAGCAGGTGAATATCTGGCTCGCTTTGCCATGATGTTACGCAATGTAAATGTTCAATATAAGCATACAAGCTCTATGACTTTACCATCTTTCACCCCGGGCGTATCGGATATATTGGGACAAAACACTGCAACAAGTTCGTTGTCTCCAGGATTGGATTTTGCATTTGGAATGCCGGGTGAGGGATATATCGATAAAGCCATAAACAAAGGTTGGCTTATTACTGGAGACTCATCGTTGGTATCTCCTGCTATTTCGATGCTATCGAAAGACCTTATGATTGATGCAACTTTAGAACCGATTAAGGGATTGAAAATTACTCTTACTGCAACATACTCTAAGAGCAATAATAATCAAATTCAATTTATGTTTGACGGAAGACCTACTACTCGTGGAGGAAACTTCTCAATGACAACCGTAGGTATGCAAGGTATTTTTAAGGGAATGAATGCCAATAAAGGTTATCAATCAGAGAATTTTGACAACTTCCTTGCTTATCGTGATATTATTGCAGGAAGAGTCGAAAACGCATATAGTGGAGTTAAATATCCTTCGGCTAAGTTCATTAATGACAAAATGCTTAATGGCAAACCTTATAATGCCGCTAATGGAGGTGTAAAGAAGAGTTCATCCGACGTTATGATTCCTGCCTTCTTAGCTGCTTATACAGGACGTGACGCAAACACTATTGAACTTACTGCATTTCCAAGTATGAAGCGAATTTTACCTAATTGGCGTATAACATACGACGGACTTTCAAAGCTTAAAAAGATGAAAGAACACTTCAAGAGCTTTACATTCACTCATGCTTATAGCTGTGTATATAGTGTAGGATCGTTTACATCGTTCTTAAATTGGGTTGATGCAGGTGATGGTTATGGTTTTGTTAAAGATGAGCAGACCGGAGCCCCTCTACCCTCGTCTCCATACGACATCGGGTCGGTTGTTTTAACTGAAAGTTTTAATCCGCTTTTAGGTATCGATATGACTTTAAGAAATAGCGTTTCGGTAAGGTCGTCTTATAAAGATAGCCGTACTGTTACACTTAACCCATCATCTGGACAAATTGTGGAGTCATCCTCTCGTGAGCTATCAATTGGTGCAGGTTATACTTTCGTGAACTTTAAATTCGGAAAAGGTAATGCCCGTAATGCAGGAGGATTTAGCAGCGACCTTAAACTTCAAGCAGATATTTCGTACCGTACCTCAACTGCTTTAATTCGTAAAATTGAGGAGTACTTTACTCAAGCTACATCAGGAGCCAAAACATTCTCGATTAAAATTTCGGCAAACTACGCAGTCAGTCGTATGCTTACTCTTAAAGCATTCTATGACCACCAAATCAATACTCCGCTTATATCTTCTACCTCATACCCAACCACCGATATAAGTTATGGTATTGCCGTTCAACTTAACCTCTCGAAAAGACAATAATATTAGTTTTTAGTTAATAGTATTATTGGGGCAATTAGGTCATTTGGGTCGTTTGGGTCATTAATTTAATTGGCGGAGGCGGCTTGCCACGTCTCTATTAAAATAAAGGGTTGCCGATGGGCAACCCTTTGCTTACATTATGATTTAGGAGTAATTTTTAATTAAAAAATAATTCCTAATTTAAAGAACAACTTATTTCACCACTTTTACTGTTTGTCCGGCTACTTTTATTACCATTACGCCTGTTGCCGATGTTGTGATGGTTGTTACGCCTTCTTCGGCTGCGGAATTGGTTATTATCATTCCGTTGGCATTATATACGATTACTTCGTCGCCTTCTGCGGTTCCGTACAATTTTATTGCTTCGCCTGCTACTACTGCTTTTATTGTGCCTTCTGCTTTGGCTGCTTCTATGATGCCGGTTAGTTCTACCATTGAAACGGTAAAGCGGTTGGCTATGGTGGTTTTGGGCGTTGCATTAAAGATGTAGTCTTCGTTGTTCAAGCAGACTACTTCTTCGGTTGCCGCATCTTTTAGATATACATCGTAGTTGCCGTCGGTTGATGTCAACGCTATGCGGTGGGTTGCTTGTGAGCCTGTGTAAACGGTCATTGGCAACTCGTTTGCTGTGGGTTGTACCGATACTTTGGCTTCTGAGCCGCCTACGTTAAAGTAGGCTGCAGGTACGGAATTGTTCATCGATGCCATATACCACGCATCTTCGTTTAATACGAAGTTCTCTGAGCTTTCATCGCTCAATATTATCTTGGCAGGCTTGGTATCGTCTATTGAGATATATGCTCGGGCAAATATGTCTTCGGCTGCTTTTGATAGGTTTGCTGCCGATACCGAGTTTATGGCTATCTCTAATTGACTTGATCCTTCCATTTCTGCTTGATACATTACCGCATTGTAGGGGGTTAGAGTCTCTAATCCGTCAACCGATACATCTTCTACCCACTCATGACGGGTGTTATCGTATGTGTATAGTGTATAGTCTTTGGTAAACTCTCCTGCTGTCAAGTATGGTACTCCGGTAAAGTTCCAGTTCTCATCGCATTCTGCCGATTTTTCTGCTACAAACTCTTTTGCTATTACTTTTGTTTCTGAGCCATTGTATGCTTTTTCAGATGATGTAAATTGTAACTTCATCTTCTTGTTTTGGGTATCGCCATACTCATTGTTTCCTACGATTACAAATCCTTGGTTCTCCTCTATTTGTTGAGCTGTTTCTAATGTTTGCCAGCAATTTCCTCTTGCATTTGTTAGGTATTCGGCATTTGCACGAGCTTCAAAATCATAAACCATTATTCTGATATGGGTCTCTAATTGTGCGGCTTCCCAGCTGTCGCCGTCCCAATATTTAATATCGGATGTATTAAATGCAAATGGCATTGACAAGAAGTTGAAGATTGTTGGTGTTCCATTTCCTTCTACAGGGCGTGGAGTGTAAATCTCTTTCTCCACTACAACTTGTACGCCTTGGCTCAAATCAGATGTTGTGCTTACTTTAGCAACATTGTTGTCGGCATCCGATACAACTGTCAATTTCTCCAACAATGGTGCTTCTACTACAAGTTCATCTGCATATACATTACGCAAAGCTATTCCTCTTACCGTTTGCGGAATTTCAACCGGTGTTATATTTTCTCCAAAATCTACATATATAATTGCTCCTTCAAGTACTTCAATAGTACAATTTCCAACAGATAGTGGAGGAACTATTACTTCTGTTGTTAATCTTTCTGCTTCTGTAGTATAAAGATTTCCTTCTGCTATAATGGTTGCAGGGGCATCGGTTTCTATAAGTAGATTTCCTTCGTCAATTGTTGTTTTGTTTACGATAAGAAGCGATAAGGTTGAGAAATTTGCAACATAATCTTTATTTCCCTCTGTCTTATCAACAAATGTTTCTGAGGTTGCCACCTCTTCTCCATTATGAGTCCAATTTATAAATTTGTATCCTTCATTGGGTATAGCTTCAATAATAATATCTCCTTCGGCAGTAATAGTGGTTACGTTTTCGCCGTTAATGGTTACAGTTCCTGCATCGGCAGGCATTGCCGATACTGTAATTGTTCGCAAAGGAGCAAATTCTACACTCTCCAAAACAAATGTAGTCGTGTGGAAATCATCTATATTTGCATCGGCAAAAGGGTAATATCCTTCTCCTGCTGGGGGTGGATACTCATCCCAAGTATGTACCATAAGATACTCAACCCTGAAATATTTTAAATCTTTTGCATCTCTAATATAATAACCTCCCAATGTCTCCTCAAGAACGAGTTGAGTATATTGATAATCCAAAGCATCTACATTTGAGATTTGACAATAGATATAATATCCTGATTTACTCTTTATCTTATAGGTTTCGCCGTCAGCCTCGAACATAAAAATTTGATTATCGCTATAAGCATAATCGACACATTTTACGCCACCTCCTTCACCCATAGGGTGAGGATCATAATTTTCGGTACTTAAATACAATCCTGTTTTAAGGTCTCTTATTCGATACCATTTCCCTAATTCAATTGGCAATACTTCGGGTAGTTTTTCGAAATTCGCAATATAATGCTTATCCCCTTCTGTATGGTCGATAAATGTTGGATTCTCTGTTACTACTTCTCCGTTCAATGTCCAATTTACAAAACGATAACCTTCAGCCGGTGTTGCCGAAATGGTAATATCTCCCTCTGCTATAATGGATGTATTGTTTTCGCCATTTATAGTAACTATTCCGGTTTCGTCAGGCATTACTGTTGCTGTAATTGTACGCAAAGGTGCTGGATCAGTACTCTCTATAATAAATGTTGAAATAGGCATTCCAAGGTCAGGATAACAATCTCCAAATGGGTAATATCCCTCTCCTGCAGGAAGAGGTATAGGTTCCCAATAATAGTTAATTATCCACTCAACTTTAAAATATGAGTCTGTTGTTGTATTTTTAATATAGCAACCATCTGCTGTTGAAACAAAAAACAGTGGTGTATATTGATCTTCCAAGGCATCTACATTCCATTTTTGGCAATATATATAATAACCCGATTTACTCTTTACTTTGTAGTTTTCGCCATCATGTTCAAATGTAAAAATTTGATTGTCGCTGTTAGCATAATCTACGCATTTAATTCCTCCTCCGGGTCCGTCGGTATGGGCATTATAATCTTCTGCACTTAAATAGGTCCCTGTCGTAATATCTTTAATTCTGTACCACTTCCCGATTTCTATATGTTCCTTTTCAGGGATTGCTCTAAAGTTTGCAACCAAAGATATAGGTTCGGTAATGGTAATTGATAATGGATTTTTTGTGCTTAAAATCTCTCCATTGAGTGTCCAATTTACAAAACGATAACCATATGAAGGTGTAGCAGTGAATGTTACTACATCATCTTCATATACGCCTCCTGTTTGAGTTGCCTCTACAACTCCATAATCGATATTGGCAGATGATACATTTACCTCATGCACAATCCTGATTTCAAAGTTTGCAACATAATGTTTATCTCCGCCGGTATAATCAACAAATGTTGGAGTAGTTGCTACCACCTCATCATTAACCGTCCAGCTTACAAACTTATATCCAACATTAGGTGTTGCTGTAATGGTAATTGCACCTTCAGCTGTTGTTGCTCCAAATACTTCACCCCAATCTGAATTGTTAGATGATAATGTTATTGTTCGCAAAGGGGCTACCTCCACACTCTCAAAGAGGAAGGTTGAAATATGTAAATTTCCTTCAGGTCCATCTCCAAACAGATAATATCCGTCTCCGGCAGGAAGAGGTGTTCCCATCCAATCTTGGTATTCGACATATCCTACTTTAAAGTAGGTATTGTCTCTCATATTTTTAATAAGATAACCTCCCGTTGTTTCTACAAAAGACAATGAAGTATATTGGTCTTTCAAAGCATCTACATTCCAACTTTGACAATAGATGTAATAGCCAGAAATACATTTTACCTTATAATTTTCATCATCTGCCTCTATCTGGAATATTTGATTAGCAACCTCTGAATAATCTACACTTTTTACTCCTCCCGCCGAACCCTCTGGGTGAGCATTGTAGCTCTCGGCACTCATATAAGTATCTGTTGCTACATCTTTTATTCTATACCATTTACCAACTTCTATTTGCTGTAGTTTTTCAAAGTTTGCAACATAATGTTTATCTCCTGCTGTCATATCAACATATGTAGAAGTTGTTGCCACCTCTTCTCCATTTAATGTCCAGTTTACAAACTTATATCCAACATTAGGTGTTGCTGTAATGGTAATTTCATCTACATCTGTTGTTGCCCCCGATACTGTTCCCCAATCATCATTATTTGAAGATACAGTAATTGTTCGCAAAGGAGCTATTTCGACATGTTCAAAAACAAATGTTGAGGTATGAGCTTCATTTTGAGGATTTACATTTCCAAAAGGATAATATCCCTCACCTGCAGGAAGTACTCCTGCATTATTATCTAATTTAGATACGCCAAAATATGTAAAGTAACCGGAGATTTCATAATATTTCATATTTTTAATAAAGTAACCCCCTTCTGTCTCTTCAAAATATAACTTAGTATATTTATCTGCCAAAGCATCAACATTCCATTCTTGACAAAAGATATAATAACCCGATTTACTCTTTACTTTGTAGTTTGTACCTTCGGGTATAAAAGTGAATATTTGATTATCACTCTCAGCATACTCAACACACTTAACTCCTCCTGCAGCCCCCAAAGTATGTGGCTCATAATTTTCGGTACTCATGTAGGTACCTGAGGCAACATCCTTTATTCTATACCATTTACCTTCCTCTACTTGAGCTATTGATGTAGCAGCATATACTACAATCATCAATAACATTGATATATATTTTTTCATTTCCTATTTTTATATCGTTTACGTATAAAATTCCTAAAATAGCTTGCAAAAATAGTAAAACTTATTCAGAATAAGTTAAAGAATTTACACGTTTTTAATAGGGAGGGGTAATTTATTGAATATCAATTGAATACAAACACAATGTTTTTACACATTTATCAAACTTTTGTAACATTTGAGGATAAATGCATTTAAAAGAGAGTAGATTCATAGATATTTATAAAGAGAACAAACATATGTTTGTTAATTAGTTCGTCGCTTCGCTCGAATTAGGAATTGATTTTTCGTTCCTAATTTCTAATTTAACGAAGAGCAGACAGCTAATAGCTGACAACTAAACTTTATCTTTCTTAAGTACATATCGGCGATAATACGATATACAAAGCGAGGTTAAGGGTAAAGCTATTATCAAACCAATAAAACCTAACAACGCTCCCCATATCGATAATGACAATAGTATTATTGCAGGGTTAAGACCTACAGCTTTTCCCATTATTTTGGGGACCAAGAACATATCTTGTATAACTTGAACCACAATAAATACTACCAACACCCACATAAACAACCACCAAAAACTCTCGCCCGTTTGTGCCGATTGCAAAAGCGTTAGTATTATGGCAGGTACAAATCCTATTGTTTGAAGGTATGGTACCATATTAAGCAAACCTATAAACAGACCTAAAATTATGGCAAGAGGCATTCCTATTATTGAGAAACCTATGGCAAAGAGTATTCCCACACAAAAGGCAACTGTTGCCTGTCCACGGAAATAGGTATTCATACTCTCCTCAACATCATCCATTACCGATATCACCAAACTTTTGTATCGTTCGGGTATCATAGAGCGAAAACCTTCCAATATTTCTTTATAATCCAATAGTATAAAAATAAGATATAGAAGCACTATAAACAGTCCAAATAATGCCATAACAACTGTTGTTGTTCCTGTTATTATTGACTTACCTCCTGAAAAAATACTCTCCATCAGTGTTTTAAAATTTTCGACAGTTGCTATTTGTGAAATATTATCCCAGCTTAGAGCCGATACTATATATTGTCGCCAAGCCTCCGGTAGAATAGTTATCGATTCTATTGAAGAGGCATACCCTTTCACCAAATCCTTTACGGCAACAATTTCATCTAACACCATCGGCACAACCAACATTATTATAAGAGCTATAAATAAGAGAATTGTAAACAATGATGCAGCAACAGATAAAGCCCTACTTTTCAGTTTGCATTTTATTTGAAAGAACTGAACCAAGGGATGTGTAAAATATGCCATTAACCAAGCTATCAAAAATGGCAACAACACCCCTTTTAACATATCTAACAGATAAAATATTCCAACAATAGATGCTATAACTATTATAATTCTGACAACACGATCAAATGTGTATGGGCGTCTTATCTCTTCCATAATTTTTACTTTTATTCTGCGAAGGTAATTCATTTGTTTCATTTATTAAAATATAAATAACTACCTTTGTAATTCAAGTTTTGTTTTTTATGAGATATATAATTACATATTTTCTTCTATTTATTGGTTGTTTCACATCAATAGCTCAAAGTTCTCTTGATGATTCATTAGTGGGCTACTCGGTTATTGATATTAAGAACCATTCTATTATTGCCGAAAAGAATGGCGATATGGCTCTTATTCCTGCATCAGTTACCAAAGTTATTACTACGGCTACCGTGTTGGAAATTATACCATCCTCAAAAAAGTTTGAAACCAAAATTGAGTATAACGGAAAGGTTACCAATGGTACACTCTATGGCAAACTGATTATTAAAGGGTGTGGAGACCCCACATTAGGCTCACAATACATTGAGAGCTCGAAAGAGAGGGTTTTCGAAAATATTGCCACTATGCTTAAACGCAATGGTATAAATAATGTTTGCGGAGAGGTTGTTTGCGATAATTCACTATTCCCTTATAATGGAGCGAGAGGTGCTTGGTTGTGTGAAGACTTAGGCAACTATTATGCGGCCGAGAGCTATGGCGTTAATTTTATAGATAACCAATATTCTCTATATTTTAATACAGGTAACGAGGGTGGCAATGCTACAATTACTAAGTGCGAGCCTTTGATGCCAGAGCTTAAGTTTATAAACCGATTGAAGGTTAAAGGCAATGGCAAGGATAGTGCTTATATAACAGGAATGGATTTCTGCGACATAAGATTATTGAATGGCACTATACCTTGTAACAAAAGTAATTATAAACTTAAAGGGGCTATTCCCTCTCCTTCTGCCGTTTTTGAGCGTGAGCTACGAAACTTTTTAATTACAAACGGAATGTGGGTTGAGAGCAGCAATGATATCGCTATAAACAAGACTAATAATACTTTGGGTGTTATCTATTCTCCTCAACTAAAAGATATTGTAACCATAACAAACCACCGAAGCAACAACCTTTACGCCGAGACTCTTTTGAAATGGTGCGGGTTGGTGCGTGGCGGAGAGGCAACCTCCGATAAAGGTATTGGTGTTGTTATGAATTTGTGGCAAGAGAGGGGTGTAGATATGAGCAACTGCTTGCTGTTTGACGGTAGCGGTCTTTCGCCCAAGAACAAGATTTCGTCCAACTGCATTGCAAATATTCTCTGTAAAGCTTATGAAAATGTTGCTTTTAAAAATTCTCTTCCCAAAGTGGGTATTGACGGCACGGTAAAGAACTTTATGAAAGATATGCCTTCGGCAAAACATCTATCTCTTAAAACAGGCAGTATGCAGGGAGTGCAATGTTATGCAGGTTATTATGATAACGGAAGCGATATTTATGCCATTGTTATTATGGTAAACAACTTTAATGGTAAACGCAAAGATGTGCAAATTGAGATTGGAAGACTTATTGAAAATATAATTACAAATAATTGATATGGATTACAAAATAGAACTTACCCCTCTTGAAGATAGGGTTTTAAGAGCTTTGATAAACAGAACTCTTACTCCAGATACAGCAACATCAGAAGAGGCTGATGCTATTTTTACAATAGTAAATAAAGCAGCAAACCTTATGTTTTCTCTTGGTGTTGCCGACGAAGTTGGCGACAATGTAATTGGATGGTTTTATGAGATGTATACGAAACAGAGTTGTTAGTTGTTAGTTTGTTTGGCTAATTAAACCTATATGACTAATTAGTCTAATTGGAGCAATAAAAAGCCACAAGAACAATTGAGGACAAAAACAAGCAGAGTGTTTTCAAAAACACTCTGCTTGTTTTATTTTGCGGACGCAACAGGTTGCGTCCCTACTTAAAAACTACCCATAGGGCGGTTGAGTTTACGAAACCGAAAACTAAAAACTGAAATTAAACTGCAGATTCTGCAGTTTAATTTCTACTCATACCTAATTGCTTCTATAGGATCGAGATTTGCTGCTTTTTTAGCAGGATACCAGCCAAAGAATACTCCTGTTACGGTACATACTGCAAAGGATACAAGTACGCTCCAGGGCTGTATAAAGATTGGCCAGTTTGCTACAAACTTGATGAGCATTGATATTCCACACCCGAACAAAACGCCTATTAATCCTCCTGTAATACTAATTAGGATTGCTTCAATAAGGAATTGCGATAGTATATCTACTCCTCTTGCTCCTACTGACATTCTCAGTCCTATTTCACGTGTACGCTCGGTTACAGAGACATACATAATGTTCATAATTCCTATTCCTCCTACAACCAACGATATTCCCGCAATACATGCCAAAAGGGTTGTCATTAGGGTTGAAGTGGTATTAAGCATTGAACTTATCTCCTCTTGGGTGCGAATTGTAAAGTCATCTGCTTGTCCAGCTTTTAGATTATGTTCTCGTCGAAGTATCTGCGATATCTCCTCTACTGCCATTGGTGAATACTCCTCAGATACTGCCGAAGCAAATATCATACTTAAATATGTTTGAGCCAAAAGCCGTTTCATTACGGTTGTGTATGGTGCAAGTACTATGGCATCTTGGTCCATTCCCATTGCGTTAAAGCCTTTTGGTTGAAGTACTCCTATCACCTTAAACGGTACTTGATTAAATCGGATTATCTTTCCTATTGGCGATGAACCGTCGGGGAAGAGGTTATCGACAATGGTTTTTCCGATTACACACACCTTTGCCGATGTTTTTATGTCATTATCGGAAAACATTGTTCCCTCTTTTACTTTTAACTGACGGATATGTAAATAGTCTTGATTTACGCCTGTTACTTGCGAGGGGTAGTTGTTTGCTCCAGCAATAAGTTGCCCTGATGCTGATACATTGGGGCTTACAGCTGAGACCAATTTTGCTTGATTGCGTATGGTTTCAAAGTTTTCTAACTTGAGGGTTTGCATTGCAGAGGGATCTTGTCGCACTCCTCCCATTCTATCGGCTCCGGGTTGTATCATTATCATATTTGAACCCATACTCGATATTTGACTTTGTATGCTTGCCTTTGAACCTTGACCTATTGCCAACATTGCAATTACCGATGCTACTCCTATTATTATTCCCAACATTGTAAGGAAGGCTCGCATCTTGTTGTTTGCCAATGCTCTGAGTGCTATTTTAAACAGATTGGTTATATTCATTACTCTTCGTCATTTTTGGGCAACATTGCCAATTGCTCGGCTGCCGATTGTATGTTTGTATTGTATGTATCTTCTATTACTTTTCCGTCACGCAAGCGGATGTTTCGACTGCTGTAGCATGCTATATCGGGATTGTGCGTTACAAATATTATTGTTCGCCCTTCGGCATGCAGTTTTTGAAACAATACTAATATCTCAAACGATGTGCGGGTATCGAGGTTTCCTGTTGCCTCATCTGCCAATATTACAGCGGGATTATTTACCAATGCTCGAGCTATTGCCACACGTTGCATCTGTCCTCCCGACATTTGGTTTGATTTGTGTTCCAATCGGTCGCCCAATCCTACTGCAACAAGCGAATCGATGGCTCTTTGTCGGCGTTCTTTTGCCGATACAGCGGTATTATACATAAGGGGTAATTCCACGTTTTCAACAGCTGTGGTTTTGGGTAACAGATTGTAGTTTTGAAATACAAATCCGATTTTTCTGTTGCGTAGTACGGCTCGCTGACTTTTACTCATTGTTCGCACCGATATTCCGTCGAGATAATACTCTCCTTTTGTTGGTGTATCTAAACAGCCCAATGTATTTAACAGAGTACTCTTTCCCGAACCCGATGTCCCCATAATGGTTACAAACTCTCCTTCGGTTATCGAGAATGATACTCCACGTAGTGCGTGTACTACCTCCTCTCCCACCTGAAAGTCTCGTCGGATATTATCAAGTTCTATTACTTTTTTCATAATTGAACGTTCTCTGAATGCTTCTTATTTTTTCTTTTTTGAACCGGGATGCTGTGGCATAAATGGACTACGCTCTTGTGATGCTCCCATTTGAGGCACAGAAACTTCGGTAAAGTTCATATCGGTTACAATCTCATCGCCCTCATTTAATCCGCTTAATATTTCGGTGTTTATTCCGTCAGACAAACCAACCTCCACAGGAACGGCTGTAAATACATTATCTTTTAATGTCCACACCTTTTGGGGTGCCTGACAATCGACCATTGTATAGCCTTGTGCAACTTCAAGATTTGGAGTGAAGTGCAATGCCGATGCCGGTATTATAAGTACATTGCCTTTAAACATTGTATATATAGAAGCATTTGCTGTTAAGCGTGGTTTTAGTTTTAACTCAGGATTTTCTGCTGCTATTACCACCTCGTATGTTACAACGGTGTTTGTTGATGCTGTTGTTGTTTTGTCGGAGATAGTACTTCCCAATCGTACCTGTTTTACTGTTCCGATAAACTCATCGTTGGGATATGCATCAACAGTAAATACTACATAATCGCCATCTTTTACATTTGCAATATCAGCCTCATCGACATCGGCAACTACTTGCATTTTTGTAAGGTCGGCAGCTATGGTAAAGAGTGTCGGTGTTTCAAAGCCCGAGGCTACGGTTTGTCCCTCCTCTACGCTGCGACTTGTTACCACTCCATCGATAGGCGATGTTATTGTTGCATACGACAGGTTACGCTCAGCTTTTGCCAATGCCGCAGAGCTTTGCTCGTATGCACTTTTTGCTCGTTGATAATTATATGCACTTTGCTCGTAATCGGTTTCGCTTATCAACTCTTTTTCGTGCAAAATTGTATTTCTGTCGTATAGTTTTTTTTGATACTCATATTCGGCTTTATTTCCATTGTATTGGGCACGAGCCGATTGCAATTCGCTTTGAAGAGTTATCTTATCCATTTCGGCTATCAACTCTCCTTTTTTTACAACCGAGTTATAATCGACATACAAGCGATCGATTATTCCAGAAACTTGTGTTCCTACTTCGACCTCGGTTACTGGCTCGATTGTTCCGGTTGCGGTTATCGAACTGCCTATTTCTCCCCTTACCACTTTTGATGTGATAAATTCTACTTTGCTCTCCTCCTCTTTAGATGAGAACATCCACCACAAAAGGCCTGCTAATGCCAATGCCGATAGTAAAATGATGATTTTTTTATTCTTACTCATAGTATATGTCTGTTTTTTATAATTCTATTGGTTGTCCTGCATAAAAGTTTAATAATACTCTCTCTAATATTGCCATATATTTTGCTTGCAACACCTCTTGTTGTGCCGACAAATAATTGTTTTTCTCCGTTAATAGTTCAACAATGTTTTTCATACCGAGAGTAAACTGCTCGTTAATCATATCGTAACTTGTTTTGCTGCTCTTTACTTTCGATGATGCAACAATGTATTGTTGTTGGGCATTGTCTGCTTCGAGCCACATTGTCTCAATTGATTGATACAACTCTTTTTCTATGATTTGCATCTGCATCTGCACCGAGTTATGTTGTAACTCGGCTTTTTGTTTTGCACTTTTATTCTGACGTTTGTCATATATGGGCAACGAAAGGTTTACTCCAATCATATTATTCCAACCCAATTTCATCTGCTCGCCCCAATTATATGCACTCGCACTGTTGGTATTGCTTGCAGTTGATGCATTTAACGATATTGTAGGATAGTAGCCCGATTTGGCTATCGATATGTCTAATTTCGATGCCTCTATATTTAATTGTCCGCTCTTTATCTCCGGACGAGATTGCAATGCTGCCACAAATATATCGTTTTGACTTGGCAAGGGAGATAATACATCCGACTCATCCAACTCAAGAATTTGTAACTCCATTGGGGTTGTTCCGGGAATTTCGAGAAGTTGTTTTAAGTCGAGTTTATAATTTCTCAAAGCATTTTTACTCATTACCAACTGATATTCATCATTTGCAACTTCAGTCTCTAATTGAGCCAAATCTACTTTTGACAAAGAACCCACCCTATATAACTCCTCTCCTCGAGATAGGGTTGCTTTGCTAACCTCTAAGGTATTCTCGTTAATTTTAACAGCTTCGGTAGCATATAAAATTTGTATATACAACTGAGTTATTTGCTCTTTAAGCATATTTTCTGCTTCATCGACATTCAACCCGGCTATTTCGTAATTGTGTTTGTTCTGTTTTATTTGGTTGCGACGTTTGTTGCCATTCCAAACAACCCAGTTTGCATTTATTCCGTAACTTCCGTTGTATGTTGTTTTTTGGTTACTCGATATAACCTCGCTTCCGCTTACTGTGTTACTATTCTCCGAGAAGGGTCGGTTTACTACATTATGCCCGGTTGTGAACGAAAGAGAGGGAAACATATCGGCCTTTGCAGTTTTAACATCGATACCGCTCTGCTCGTGCATTATACGACTCTGTTGTAACTCAATGTTGTTTTTAATTGCATAATCGATGCAGCTGTTCAAAGTCCACACTTCGCTCTCTTGTGCCGACAAGGAGGCAATACCTGAAAACAACGTTGCAATTGATATTAAAGAAATTTTATTCATAACTTTTAAAACATTTTTGCCACTAAATATTTGTCTTAAAATAGTTTTATAGTACTTTTGCATCATTATACACTTTAAGACACCTTATAAGACAACTTAAAGAGTTAATGGTTTATTAAAAAATTGAACAAATTTAATAAAAATAATGAGTACTAAAAAATTTATATTGACAGAACAAGATATACCTACAGCTTGGTATAATATTGTTGCCGATATGACAAACAAACCTCTTCCGATGATGGACCCTAAAACAAAACAACCCGTCAGCGAAGAGAGTTTGCAACAAATATTTGCAAAAGAACTTGTTAAACAAGAATTAAATACAACCGATGCATGGATTGAGATACCCGAACCTGTACGTGATTTGTACAAAATCTGGCGTCCCACCCCTCTTGTAAGAGCAACCGGTTTGGAGAAAGCTTTGGATACTCCGGCTCATATATATTTCAAAAACGAGAGCGTAAGCCCCGTAGGTTCACACAAACTTAACTCTGCTCTTGCTCAGGCTTACTATTGCAAACAAGATGGTTGCACAAACATTACAACCGAGACAGGAGCAGGTCAATGGGGTGCAGCCCTTTCAATGGCTTCTAAAATATTCGGATTAGAACTTGCCGTATATATGGTAAAGGTTAGTTACCACCAAAAACCATATCGTCGCTCTATTATGCAAACTTTCGGGGCTCAAGTTATTGCCTCGCCAAGTATGTCAACAAAAGCGGGTCGTAAAATTTTGACAGAGACTCCAAACAATCAAGGAAGTTTGGGCTGTGCAATATCAGAGGCTGTTGAGCTTGCTATGCAAACTCCTAATTGTAAATATACATTGGGTAGCGTATTCAACTGGGTAAACCTACACCAAACAGTTATTGGTTTGGAGGCCGAAAAACAGATGGAAATGGCAGGAGAATATCCCGACAGTATTATTGCTTGTTTTGGTGGTGGTTCGAACTTCTCGGGTATAGCATTCCCATTCCTTCGCCACAAACTAACCGAAGGCAAAGAGGTTGAGGTTATTGCGGCAGAGCCTGCATCGTGTCCAAAACTATCGAAAGGTCGTTTCCAATACGACTTCGGCGATGAGGCAGGATATACTCCTCTTATTCCTATGTACACTCTTGGTCATAAGTTTATGCCGTCGAATATTCACGCAGGAGGTTTGCGTTTCCACGGAGCTGGTTCGGTTGTGAGTCAACTTCAAAAGGATGGTTTGATGAGAGCTGAAGATGTTAACCAAATTGAGGCATTTGACGCTGCTACTCTATTTGCAAAGAGCGAAGGTATTATTCCTGCTCCCGAATCGTCTCACGCTATTGCTGTTGCTATTCGTAAAGCGCTTAAAGCTAAAGAGGAAGGAAGAAAAGAGGTTATCTTGTTTAACCTTTCGGGCCACGGATTAATTGATATGGCTGCTTACGATAGCTACATTGCAGGAGACCTTACCGTGGGTGGTGTTTCGGAAGAGGATATTGCCCGCAACCTTAAAAGTGTTGAGGAGTTTAAGATTTAGCCGTTAGCTTTCAGCTGTTAGCTATTAGAATATAAAAAGCGAGTTGCCTCCAAAAGAAGCAACTCGCTTGGCGTTTTGTGGATTTACCTCACAAAACTTCATAATGCTCTATTTACAATAACTCTGTATCAAGATGTTCTTTATTAAGTATCTTGGATATATTAGAAGGGTCGGTATTGATTTTACGAGCCAACCACGCACCACTTCGTTCTTGATACTCAAGTTGCTTTCTAATCAGGGTTCCAATATGAATTTTTTTCTTCATAAAAATAGCGTGATACTGCTTATATCTTATCGGTCCATCAAGGTACCCCTACCTTCGCATCCGTATAAGTACAAACAGTTCACGCTTTCGCATGAACTTACTACACTTATTCCGATGCTTTGTTTTGGGGTGTTTAGATGGACGGAATAAGAGCTCAAAGCTCAATTATTTTTATATTATTTTAGTTATATTCTTTGTGTTCTATTAATATTGGATAACTTTTTATCATCTGTTGCATGCAGAAGTAGTGAATATTATTTATTTCTCAAATTCTATTATTGCATATATTTATTCTTATTGTTGGCTTAAGACTCTTTGTGTATAATAATTTTCACAATAGACTGCACTCGCTAAAGAAATATTCAAGTAAACTTGATATTATTTCGCTCGTTGGGTACTATCTTTGCAAAAGGAATAATAACCTTATATAATAATTAAAGATAAATGGGATTTGGTAAATGGATTGGCGGACTTGTTGGGTTTATGGCAGGTGGTCCGTTAGGAGCCTTGGCTGGTTTTGCCATAGGTTCGTTGTTCGATGGTAATGGTCAAAACAATAATAGTAGTTATGAAAATCAAGCATACGGGCAAAGGAATAGCTTTATGTTCTCACTGCTTGTTATGGCTTCGTATATTATTAAAGCTGACGGCAAGGTAATGCATAGTGAAATGGCGTTTGTTCGTAGATTCTTACGAGTGAACTTTGGCGAGGTTGCTGTTACTGAAGGTAATCAAATTTTACTCAACTTATTTGAACGTCGTAAACAGATGGATGCTCAAAGTCCATCGGCTTTCAAAAATACCATATTTGAGTGCGGTATGCAAATTAAACAGCATATGAGCTATGAAGAGCGTCTTCAACTGCTTAACTTCCTTGCTCAAATTGCCAAAAGCGATGGTAATGTTTGCTCGGCGGAGATTGAGGCTTTGAAAGAGGTTGCCGTTTCGATGGGACTATCAACAAAAGAGGTTGAGTCGATGCTAAATCTTGGTGGTAATTCTTTGGAAGAGGCTTACAAGGTTCTTGAGATTGATCCAACCGCCACAGATGATGAGATAAAAAAGGCTTACAAAAAATTGGCTTTAAAACATCACCCCGACCGTGTTGCTACTTTGGGAGAGGATGTTAAAAAGGCTGCCGAGAGAAAATTACAACAAATCAATAACGCCAAAGATATTATCTATAAAGCGAGAGGGATTAAATAAGTTGTTAGTTGTCGGCTAAAGCTTCCTCCGTCGCACAGAGCACTGATTCCCTCCGTCGCATATGGGAATATGCTCCCCATACTGCGGTCGGATTAACATTCAGTTAATCCTATTTGCCTCGCAAATACCTTGTATGCCCCATTTTAAAGCACGGATTAACATTTAGTTAATCCTAACTTCGTTACTTTAAAATGCCTTCGGGGTAGTTGTTAGTTTTTAGTTGAGGACCTCAGTTCCTCGAACCTGCTCTCGCACAACAATACTCAAACAAGTTTGGTATTGTATTTGCTTAATCGCAGCTTTGTTAATTGTTAGCTTTTAGTTGTTTACACAATAATATATTATATAGTTATGACATTACAAGCAGAAGAGAAATTAGTCTATAATGGTAACGTTTACCTTATTAGTAATCAACCACTATACCCATACATTAAAAAGCATAATATTAACTTTGTTGCAAGAATAACATGCTGTCGTAGAGGTTATCATGGTTCATGGAGTATTGAAGAGAACAAACTTTATTTAGTAGGTTTGTTTGGTTGTACTTCTGATGATCCTAAAAATCGCACCAACATTAAAAGTGTTGATTTAAATGATTTATTTCCTAATCAAGACAAGGTTTTTGCTGAGTGGTTTACCGGAGAAATAAATCTCCCTTATGGAGAAATAATTGGACACTGCTTTGTTAGAGGTCCAATATATAAAAACGAGTTAATTTTAGAATTTGAAGCCGGAGTTTTAGTTAATTCTCACGAGATTGAAAATAACGAAGAAGATATTTATGATTAAATCATGAAGGGTGAGGATTTAATAGTTATTAAAGCAATATATCTAATTGGTGTAATTAGCAAAACCAGTTGATATAGATAAAAAAACGAGCCTTCCTGCAAGAAGGCTCGTTTAGTTTGTATTTATAAATAAGGTTATTATTTATTCAATACTGTTTGTACGTCAACTGCACATGCTACTGTACATCCTACCATTGGGTTGTTTCCAATTCCTATTACACTGTCTATTCTACGAAGTCTTTCTGTGCATTCACAGAACTTGCTTATGGATACGGAGATGTTCCTTATGTAAAAAAATAACCAAATTAAAAATGCAAATTCTATATAAAAAACGTATTTGTCATTCGCTTATTTTTCAGTTGAGATACATCAACGTTCAGCGAATACATTTAATCTTTTTTTCGTTCTGCTACAAACCTCTTCAACAAGAATGTAAGGAAGTAAGGGAATGTATAGAATTTGCCATTATACCCAATATTCTTGTATCCTAATTTAATTCCATATTTCACATCTGGATATTTATCTTCTTTCAATAGATTATTTAATGAAGGTGTTGCTCCATCATTAGCTTTTACTTCTATGGGGATAAGAGAATCTGCATCACGTACAAAGAAATCCATTTCGATAGAAGGCTTTTCTCCATTATAATAGAAAAGGCCGTATCCTTGTTTTACTAGCATGTCTCCTACAATATTTTCATATATCGCTCCTTTGTAAGTACCAAGGTTCTTGTTTGCTCTCAAATCTTCTTGAGCCTCCTCATCAAGTGAGGCTATCAAAAGTCCTGTATCTTTGAAATATATTTTATAAAGTTTTGGATCATAATTCCCTTTTAGTGGAAGTTCTGGCTGATTCATACAATAGCAAATGTTTATTACCCCAGCATCTGCTAGCCACTCTACACATCCTACATAATCTCTGTTACGTGCATTTTTTCCAATCTTTGTAATTTGGAAACGTTTATTTTCTTTAGCTAAAAATGTTGATATGTGATTATACACTGCTTTGACTTTTGCTTTATCAAGCCCCTCTACATATTTTGTAATGTCCTCTTCATAGTCCTTTAGCAACTGCTTTTGGATTGCCAATGTTCCACTAAAGTTCTTGTTCTTGATATACGTGTTTACAACCTCGGGCATACCTCCTATAGTTACATAGTCTCGGAACAATTCCATAAGAACATCCATATGCAATGATGCTAAAGGCTTTACGTCAAGCATATGCTCATAAAGGTCTTCGATAAACTCCTCATTGTATCCTTTTGCCCAAAGAAACTCCTCGAAATCCATAGAATGCATTTCGTAATCTTCTTTATATCCAACACTGTTTGATTCTATTTCTTTGTAGTTGATACCCATCAATGAACCTGAACAGACGACATCAAATCTTCCATCAAGTTTAAAGAACTTCAATGAGGTAGCACAGTTTGGGCATGCTTGTAGTTCATCAAAAAAGAAGATAGTTTCATTTGGAACAAACTTGAATTCGGGATTAAGCAAAGATATGTTCTTTAGAATTGTATCTACCTCAAATCCGTCATTAAAAATTTCTCTGTATTTTTTTTGTTCAACAAAGTTT
>JAFYPQ010000035.1 GCA_017559955.1 Bacteroidales bacterium | reverse complement strand
CCTGCTGGAATCACTAAGCTGTACTTCGGTACAGCTTTTTTATAGAAAACATCATATTTTCGTGGCAGAAGATTTTCTTCTCCACCATATTGCGGGAATAGCTCAGTTGATAGAGCATCAGCCTTCCAAGCTGAGGGTCGCGGGTTTGAGCCCCGTTTCCCGCTCTAAACAAATCAGATAGTTTCGCAAGAGTCTATCTGATTTATTTTTGAAAACAATCTCATTTCGGGCAAATACCAGAGTGGCCAAATGGGGCAGACTGTAAATCTGCTGGCTTACGCCTTCGGTGGTTCGAATCCATCTTTGCCCACCAAAAAAGAGACAGCATCTATTGATACTGTCTCTTTTTCTCTTTTACAACCTACTTTTTGCTTAATATGCAAAAAAAGGAATGCAAGCATTCCTTTTTACAATTTCTATTCCATTCCCTACTTTATATTTGGATATTTCTCTTTTACCTCTGCAAATATCTTTTCAAGTTGCTCACGAGTATATCTCTCCTCTGCAGGATATAATTGTTCTTCGTGATAAAGAATCTCATCAATTGTCCATTTAAATTTTACCGGTTTTGCAGGCACTCCTACAGCAACACAATAAGGAGGTATATCTTTAGTAAGTAATGAGCATGCTCCTATGGTTGCTCCTCTTCCAATTGTCACACCAGGCATTATACTACAATTTCGTCCTATCCAAGCGTCTGATTCAACAACTACATCTTTATCTAAATTCTTAGGCTTTTCATCCTCCGTTATACTTGAAAAAAAACGTCCCAAAACCATATGGTGATTACCTGTCGTTACTCTTAATCCTTCAGCTGCTCTTGCATGAGGTTTCATTATAAACTTAGCATTGGTAACCATAATATCTGCATTACGCAAACAATTTTTCCCATATAAAAAGACATTTTCAGGATTACTTATTCTCAATGGAGGCATAAGGGTAACATCTTCGGCTATATAGCCAAATCTACTTCTGCGACAATCTAAAAAGTAATCTCTCAACAAATAGTAAACTCCTCTAAAAAGAAAATTTCTTTTTATTTTTTGCTTAAATCCCATATCTATATTTATTTTATTTTCCAATACAATAATACTCAAAACCAAGTGATGATAGTTCTTCATTATCATAGATATTTCTACCATCAATTATAAGAGGGTTAGCCATAACCTTTTTAACCACTTGCCAATTTGGCAAACGGAATTGTTTCCACTCGGTTAAAATCAGAAGAGCATCTGCATCCAATAGTGTATCGTACATATCTGCTGCATACTCAACTTCATCTCCTAAACGGCGGCGACACTCCTCCATTGCAACTGGGTCGAATACCTTTACTATTGCCCCTGCCTGTTTCAATAGCGATATGGTTACAAGCGAAGTTGCCTCACGCATATCGTCGGTTTCGGGTTTAAATGACAATCCCCAAAGAGCTATGCGTTTGCCTTTTAAATTACCGCCAAAGTATGCGTTTAGTTTATTAAACAAAATATGTTTTTGCTTTTCGTTTACGCTCTCTACAGCCTTTAATACTTCCATAGAGTAACCTTTGCTTTCGGCTGTTTTTATAAGAGCTTTAACATCTTTCGGGAAACAACTACCGCCGTATCCGCAACCGGGATATAGAAACTTTGTTCCTATTCGAGAGTCGCTTCCTATTCCTTTTCGTACCATATTTACGTCTGCTCCCACCAATTCGCATAGGTTTGCAATATCGTTCATAAAACTGATACGTGTTGCGAGCATTGAGTTTGCCGCATATTTTATCATCTCTGCACTCGGAATATCGGTAAATATAACTCGGAAGTTATTTAAAAGGAATGGGCGATATAATTTTGTCATCAACTCTTTTGCCCGCTCGCTTTCAACGCCCACTACAACTCTGTCGGGACTCATAAAGTCTTTTATGGCTGCCCCCTCTTTTAAAAACTCGGGGTTACTTGCCACATCGAAAGGGATATCCTCACCACGTTTTTTAAGTTCCTCCTCGATTACAGCCTTTACCTTTTGTGCAGTTCCAACAGGAACCGTCGATTTTGTTACAAGTACGGTATATTTCTTTATGGTTTGTCCGAATGTTTTTGCTACTGCAAGCACATATTGGAGATCGGCACTTCCGTCCTCATCGGGAGGGGTTCCTACAGCACTAAATACAACCTCAACATTATCAATGCACTCAGCTAATGAAGTTGTAAACGACAAACGACCTTCTCGTTGATTGCGTATTACCATTTCAGATAATCCCGGCTCATATATAGGAACTCTGCCTTTTTGCAAAGCCTCAATTTTCGCTTTATCAACATCAACGCAGGTTACATTTACACCCATCTCCGAAAAGCAGGTGCCGCTTACCAAACCTACATATCCTGTTCCAACTACTGCTATATTCATTTTCGACTTAGTTTCTCTCTTAATACGTTATACAAAAATAGTGTATTTCCTATTAAATATCGTCTCCACATTCGTTTTGGTTCTTTTAATAGGCGATATAACCACTCCAAGCTATGACGTTGCCACCACATAGGCGCTCGTTTAATGGTTCCTGCATAAAAATCAAAAACTGCGCCAATAGTTCCAACGTGACAATCTATATCAAGTTTATCCCAATTTTCATATACCCACTTCTCCTGTTTTGGAGCAGTCATTCCAATCCACAAAAGATTTGGTTTTGCATTGTTTATTTGAGATATGATTATATTGTTATCATCTTCAGAGAATTGAGGTTTATATGGCGGAGAGTAACTTTTAACCTCTATATTGGGATAATCCATTGCAGCCCTATCTTTTATCTTCGACAGAACCTCATTGGTACTTCCCATAAAAAAGCAAACTCCTCCACCATTATTGTTGAGCTTCTCCATTTCAAGGATAAACAAATCCCATCCTGCTATGCGTTCAAAGGGTTGCGACTTTGCTTTTAGTAATTTACAAGCTTTTACTATACTTGCTCCGTCGGGGATTAAGGCATCACAATTTTTAAGAGCATTGGCAAATAGAGAATCTTTTAATGCCGTGTTGTAGCTATGTGCATTTATGGTGTTTATCATTTTTTTACCTTGCGGCAATAGCGATAACTCATCCCTACTCTCTACAATATTTAGTTCTTTTAATTTCAACATTCTATAATCTGTTATATATGCTGTTCAACTCTTTTATATACTCTTGAGGCGAAAATTTAGAGAGAATGGTTTTATGTGCTGCTTCTGACATCTTACCAAGCATCTCTCTATCGTTGTTTAATTGACAAATTGCGTTATGAATGGTTTCTGAATCTTTCACCTTAATGAATATTCCGTTTTTTCCATTATCCACAACATCTGCAATTGAACCTACATTGGTTGTCAAAGGAACAATTCCACAAGCCATACACTCCAGCAACGACATAGGTAAACCCTCAAAGAACGAAGGTAATATAAAAACATCTAACTTGTTTAAAAATTCCTCTTTTTTATTACCTGAGACCACGCCTTCATATATAAATAAGTCGCCGAGGCTCTCTTTAAAACGAGGTATAAACTCATTTGGGCAATCCTCTTTGCCTGCCAATATAAGGTTAAACTCAACACCCTCTCCTTTTAGAGTTTTGCAAGCTTCAAGCAAATACGCAATCCCCTTCTCCTTTGTTATACGACCTATATATCCAAAAGTTAAAGGTTTGTCATTTGCTGCTTTTATTGGCAGTTGCTCTTTAACATCAACACAATTTGGTAACACCGATACATCTTTTACATCATATCTCGATTCTATTGCATTCTTCTCTAATTGACTTAATGCCACAATTGGTGTTGTTTTACCAAATACGGTTTTAAGCATTGCATTCAAATATGTCGGAGTCTTCTCGGAGGTTAAATATACTCCACCGTGAAGATGTATCACAATTTTACGCTTTTTTAGTTGTGCATATTTAATAAACGGCACATCTCTTATTATAGAGACTTTTGACAGAGGGAAATTATAATGTATTATAGCATCGGGATATGTTGACAATAAATTTTTCCACTCCCTGAATTTTGTAATAATTGGTAAAATACGGCGTACTCCACCCCTTTCGTTATCTTTCTTCCCTTGCTCAAAATGAATATAGTTTTGAGAGGGATTCTTGTCAATTATAAATTGCGTTACTGATGATATTCCACTCACATTTTGAGTGGTATCAAGAGATGGCGATACAATTATTATATCCATTACTTTTTACTAAAATTTAATAGCTCTCCGCTTTTACTAACACTTATTTGTACTCCCCAATTGTCTCCTATAAGATTTCCCTTATCAAATGCCCCGGCAAGAGAGAAGTTCCACCCTTTTGCCTTTTCGTGTGTATAACACAATTGCAACATTGTTGAGAATTGGTGCTTTATATTTGTATATGGAGCATACGATGTTCCCCAACCTCGTTGATGCGATACCAATAATTTATATCTTAATCCATCAACTATTGTTCCGTCTACTCCACCATAAAATGCTCGGGTGATATTGTTTGTAAAACCTAAATATCCATCTTTATTATATAAAGGAGATGTTATAAAGGGTGTTCCTATGGTATGCCCACGATGAGTCCAACCATTATATACAACGTGTGCATAATAGTTATCTCCCGCACTTACTTGCACCGGAATTTCAGGTGATTTATCCCAAAGAAAAGGTCCGCTTTGATTTGTTGCATTCATAACCTCAAAAGTTACTCCCTCTACAAAAAACTTATCGGTTTTACGGAATGACAAACCCCAAAGTCCATCAAATTTATTTCGAAAGGTCATTCCTGAATGGTCGTCAAAAAAGTGTTCATAATAGGCTTTTACCTCCCAATCCTTTTTTTTATAGCCCAATGCAAGAATATATATTCCCAAATGGTTACCCGATACGTTTACTTGATCAACTAACGGAGAGTCATCACCTCCTGAAAGGGGAATTAAAACCTTAAGATACTCTTTTATTCCAGATGGGAATTTTACTGTTTTATTTCCCATATAATCATACACTGTTCCTCCAAATTGAGTTGCCATATCAATACCTATTAAACCATATAACGGTTTTGATTTATGACCGATTTTAAAAACTATGTTCTTACGATGATACAAAAGGTTTTTGGTGTATTGCATACCATCTGTCTTAAAATCTTTTTGATAGAGGTAATCAACAAACCAACCATACGATAATCCTCCTCGCACTTGCAACCAACCTTTTGTCCCTGGCACATCGGTAAATTGTGGCAGACCAATATATATTTGTGGTATGGGACGTGCGTTTCCACTATTTACCATACCTCCACTACTCAACTCTTCATCCCATAGCATTGTTTTCTCCTCTCTTGACCCTGCAAATATGCTCCAATTACTAAGCTTTGCATCAAAATATGCTTGCTGTAAATATATAGGTGCTTCGTTTCGGTATGCTCCAACAACCTCCAATCCAAATGAGTATGAGAATTTCTTCTCTTCAGCTACACTTTTATATAATCCCAATCGAAGATACCCACTGTTATTTTTGTCTGATACTATACCACCTGTGTTGTTCATCATCCAAAAAGGAGTATATTCACCGCCACCACAAATCACATTTGCCTCTGCATTATATGAGAGATTGAAATCTTTTGCAGACGCTGTAAATATGACCATAAGCGTCAATATTAAAGATAAAATTATACGCTTCATAATCAATAGTATTTACGGAATAAATAGATGGTATCGTTAACCGACAATTTTAGCGATTTGAAAGTAATCTCTCTTATGGCAAATTTACGTTCCTGTGTATTCCAATCCAAATATTTGTTTTGCTTTGCCATATAATAGTAATCAGAAGATATGGAAATTCTTATTGAGTCATCATTTATAAGATAAGACCCATATATCTGTTCTGCATAATGAGGGTTAGATGCTTTTAGAGTTTGCAATTCACATACACCCATATCAAAACTCCAAAACAGAGAATCGGTATAAAGAGAATGACGTGGCGACTCTATTGATGTTGTCTGCCAACGTCCCTCAATCTTCACCTCATTATCTTTTGAGCAAGAGAGAAAAAGTATTGAAAATAATATAACTATATGCTTTAATCTCATTTTTATCCTAATATTTTTTTGTACTCTTCAATATAACTATTTGCAGTTTGCTCAATTGAAAATAGTTCTTTAACTCTGGCGTAACCATTTTCAATCATCTTTTCATCAAATCCCCGCTCAATAATTTCCATTATCTTATTGGCACAATCATTACTATCTCCATTTTTAAATGAGAATCCATATTTGCCATTATCAATAATCTCCAATGGTCCTTGATTTTCTGAAATCAAAACCGGTAGTTTTGCTGCCATTGCCTCAGCAACTGTCAATCCGAAGCCCTCGTTTATTGATGGTTGAACAAAGAGATCATACTCACAAAGATGTTCAAATATATATTGTTGAGACTTTGCTCCTAATAAAGTTATATTTTTATTTAAATCATTTTTTGAAATAAGGTTTTCAATATATTCTCTTGATGGACCATCGCCAATAAGGTATAAATGAACATCACCTCCCTTTAATTTTATAATTTTAACAGCCTCTATTAATACATCTTGACCCTTTACCGTGTGATATAATCTACCAACCTGTACCAATTTCAAAACTTTATCGGGCGAATATGGTCTATTCTTGCTGAGTATCCCATCTATGTCAATTCCATTATAAATTACCTTTGATTTTACTCCTGTTGCTGACAATAGATAATCTTTTACTGATGTTGATATTGAATATATATGGGAATATTTTGATAGAAACCTATTCTCTTGCTCTTTATGCACGTCATGCTTTGTTACACACATTTTATATTTAACAAATGGTAAAAAATATCTGATTATAGATGGTGTGTGTATATGTATTATATCAGGAGAAATCTTATTTATCCTATAATTAAATTTTAATATATAATATGGATTTTTTGAGCCAACAGGACGACCTAAACAATATACCTTAACTCGGTTATCAATCGCCGAATATAAATTATTATTTATTGTATTATTAATGATTACAACAGAGATTTCGTTCCCAGTTTTCACTTGCTCATTTACAATATTCACGAGCATAGTTTCAATGCCCCCAAACTCCAAACCATATACTATGTGAACAATTTTCATATCTATTTTATTCTAAATATTGCTTTTACAATATCGGTAAGCACAAATCTTATCTGCCAATAATAGGTGGTAAGTATTGATTTGTTATAGCACTTTGCTCCATGAAGATATAATCTTTCACGAATATTCTTAATGAATTTTGTTCTACCATTTTTTGATTTTGTCTCTTCCCACCTGCGATATTTAGCCAATGGTTTATCATCTAAAGAATATATTTTACCATATTGAAGTAATTTTAAAAAGAGATCTAAATCCATACAGTAATAGATACTCTCATCTAAATAATCTACCTTCTCGAGAATATCTTTTCTGTAAAAAGAGCCGGGTTGTGATACATCATAGTTTTTCTTTAACAATCTATCTCGACTTTCTATTTTATTACTCCAATACTCTATATGGTTGTTTTTGGCATCAATTTTATCTATTGTTGTTCCATAATATATAGCTCCATCAGGGTTTTGCTTATATAGTTTTACTATCTCTTCAACACAATAGGGATAGAGCATATCGTCAGAGTTTATCCAACCTACCAACTCTCCTTTTGCCAACTTGAATCCTTTGTTTATGGCATCGGTTTGGCCTTTATCTGGTTCACTTATTACAATATCAATTTTATCACGATAACGCTCAACCACCTCCATTGTATTATCTTTAGAGGCTCCATCTACAACAATATATTGGATATTCTTGTATGTTTGGTTAAGAACACTTTTGATTGTGTCTTCTATAAATTGTCCTTGATTATATGAGGGGGTAACAATGGTTACCAATACATCTTCTTTTTCCATATCTCTTTATTTAGCCGATAGAATTTTATTTACTATAGTTTTTAACTTAGGCATTGTCCCAAAATATCTGTCTATATCTGACTTTGATATTAATAAACCTCTCTTTGTAAAGAGAATTAATAACATTATTATTATCAAAGTATATATCGCCACATCAAATATTGTTTCAGGTATTATATAATATTTTAATGCAGAACATACTCCTCCTACAATTATAGCCCAAAATATTATTGCTGCATAATAACCTATCTCTTTGGTTATATTAAACTGATTATATCTCTTCATATAAAATACTCCTAACAAATAGGCTATAAACATTGACGCCGTATTTGATACCAATATAGCATAATCTCCTATGTGTTTATATACAATAAAGAATGTTACAATATTTACTATCACTGCAACAAGATGCATGTATATATTTTTATCTGCCATATTCTTTGATTGCATATAGTAATATATAGGTAAAATAGGAGGAGAGAACAATATATAAGAGAGTGTAATTACAACAATATATATCAATGTTGTTGTTGTGTACTCTTCGCCCAACCAAAGTTTTACCAAAATGGGGAATGTAAAAACAATCAACGCAGAAACAAAGACAACCAAGAGTTGTATCTTTTTACTCATATCTACTATTTTCCCATTAAGTTCACAACTATTAGGTTGTTCCGAAATGTATGGAAAGAGTGGATAGGTTGCTTTTTGAAACAATCCCATAATTTGATGTTTTATTCTTAAAGCTATGTCGTAATATGCAACAAGATTTATCCCAACATAATTTGAGAGGAGTATTTTTGATAAAGGTTCAAGAAAAAAACCGCAAAAGCCTGCTGTAAATATTTTTACTCCGTATGAAAACTGTTTTATAAAAATTCTTTTAAAATGAGGACGCAAAGGTTGTGTTAGTTTAAAACTACCCCACAACGAACGTGCTTTTAAAAAGATAAGTACAAACCAAACTAATGCCGATACCAAAAGAGGTATGCCAACTACATCCAACTCTCCTCCCATTATCACCACCAAAATAAGCCCAAGCCAATATATAAGATTATATATGAATTGAATTATGTTTGATATATATATTTTTTGAAGAGCATCAATAATAGAAACCGCCACTTGACCTACTATCAATAAAAAGTTTGCCAATAATAAATAATCATATAATCGGCTCGAAGATTGTATATACTCTGCCGGTACGGCAAATAGATTTTCGATTATAGATGTTTTAAAAACAAATAATAGCGAACAGAATAGAAGAGCTATTATTATTGATGAAAACAATACGACGACAATATCACGTTGCGACTCTTCACTTTTACCCTGTTTCGAGAGGAAAACCAATAGAGCACTATTCAGTCCAAATGATGAGAAGAAGTTCAGATTTCCGAGTATGGTTATAAGTGCAAATACTCCGTATGCCTCTTCGCCTAATTTATTTATGAATATAGGGACACATAAAAATGTCAATACTGCAACTATCACAAATTGCAATATACCAAACATCGAATTTTTTATCAATACATTCTTCTGTGTCATATATACTAACTATTTACGCAGTTAACACCATTATTGCCTTCTATCTCTCTATCCGTCAATAGCACATATATAAGCAATATAAACGAAATAAATTCCATACTTAATATTTGCGTACTTGTGAATGAGGTTATAAATATTACGCCTAACACCGAAAACGCAGACTTTGATATATAGTTACTATATCGCTTATTAAAAAACTTCATAAGTGCAAAATAGTATATAAGATATAGCACCGTACCTATTATACCAAATCGTATCACAAACACCGACCACGCTATATCTGAGGTATCTACCTGATTTACGAATCCTGTCTCATCATTTTCAAGTCCTATTATAAAATCAAAGTTGTTTATTGTATAGTCTGAACCTTCAGACATAAATCCCAATCCGAAAAAGAGGTGTAACCACTCCTGAGATGCATAGTATATTCTCTCCAAAAAGTGCAATACCCTGAATGTAAATGTTGCACCTTCCAACTCTCCCGGGACAAAATCTTCAGGTTCTATATCTAATGAACCAACAATATCCTGCGCTATTTTTGTATCCAATACATTTCCCTGTATCGCTCCAAAAAATGGTATTAGAGCAACTATCAGTACTATAAGAATAGGATATATTTTCTTTATCTTTTCTCTGAATTGATTAAATAGTATTACCATAATAATTGCCATGAGCAAACTTCGGTGCATACACAAAATTATAGGCAATGCCATTATTATTATTGATATGAGTCTGTTTTTACTACTCATATCGGTATTGTAGAATGCATAAAAGAAGAAGAAATAGAGATATATGGGAGTATTATAAAAACGTGCAATCTCAATCAATCCCATAAACTCCGACTTACCTTCGGTATAATGTCCTTGAAGGATAGGTATATTTAATATCGGTTGTAATATATATAGTATGCTTGTAAAAATGGTTATTGAAAGTAGAAATTTCAGAACCCTCTGTAATTCTTCTTTTGAAAGAGTATAATATAAAACAGGGGTTAACAAAAGAAAATAATCGCGTGTATTTCTTACAACCTCCGAGATTGGAATATGATGTATAAATATGCTTATACCTGCCGCAACTGCAATAAACAAAAGGAATATGATTGTAAATTTGGGCAAAACATCGATTAGCTCCTTTCTCTTACCTGCAAAATACTCCATTGCTATTACGCCCACCAAATATACAATTGCATAGTCGGTAGGTTTAAGGCTTATAGGATATGCAAAAATTTCGGCAGGTATAAGTTGATAGCCACTTGTAAGAAATCCAAAGAATGTGAGTGTTGACAACACCCTCTTTCCTTGTTTATACCAAACAAATGCCAACAACAGAAACAACAACATAATTTTATTTACAAAAGAAATGTTAACCTTTTTAAGGTTAACGTACGAAGTATTGTATTTATTGTTTATTTTTAAAATTATTTATCGACATATAGTAAAAAAGGGGCTTTATGCCCCTTAATTATATATCTGATTAAATTTTACTCTTTATCGGATTTCTCTTTTTTATTGCTTTGCTTTAACTCTTTAAGCTTACTTTTACAAACAGCCCAATACTCTTTGCCAAAAAGATACCATGCAATAACGGCTGCCATACCTAAAAACGTATATATCAACACTCTTGTTGTTTTGCTGGTACCCGAAGCTTCATAAGGGAAAGTTGCAGGTTGAACAACAACAAATGCAGGTTTTGCCTCTTGAACCTTTGCTCGTGCCATTTGCAACTGCGTTGCCACATTGCTATATATTTGATATGCCAAAAGAGCTTCATTCTCTAAACGCTCTTGTTCTGCGATAACGCTTTGTAATACAAGATTTTTATTTGTATCTACATATTTTGCATAGTCGTTCTGTTTTGTAAAATAGTCCTCCTTGCTCTCCTCGTATATCTCTTCCCAATATTTGCAATCATCAACAGCCTTGGCTACTCGATACTCTGTAATTTTCTCTTGAAGTTTTTGAACAAGAGTATCAGCTACCATTGCTGTAACCATTTGGTCGTTAAACGTTACCATTATTGTAGATACACTTGTTTTTTTATCAACTGCCACCTCAAAGCACTCTCTTAAAATTGAAACAAGTCCGCTTTTCTCTTCTGTAAGATATCTCGATTCCCCGCCTTGTGCTAAAACAATCGGATCTTTAAACATATCTGTTATTGCTTTCTTTGCACGATATGGCAAAGATTTTACCTTCTGCACAAAAGTAAACTGACTTATGATATATGCTTGAAGCGTAGTATCCATTTTACCATTGGCTGTTTTTACTCGGGTATCGAGCATATCAACCAAAAAAGGTGTAGATCCTACTATATTCGGATATAATTGAGCGGTAAGAGCATCGGCATCTTCTCCCACGTTAAAGCCCCCCATCCCAAGCATTGAGGCTACACCCGATAACATTCCCTCTCCGTTTTGTCCTGCCTCAGGAGCCAAAGTTACCGTAACGGTATATTGTTTAGGCATAAATGCAACTATTACCACTGAAAGTAGGAATATAAGAGCTCCTATTTTAAAGAGTTTTTTTCGTAATGGCCAAAGTTGTTTTATATACTTCTTTAAATCTAATGAATCACTATTCGTTTTTGTTGGTGATTCTTTTTTATCTTCACTCATATTTTTATCGTATATAGTTTTTGACTATTGCTAAAATGGTGTAGCCTATTTTCGCAAAAGTTCATCTTCTGCAAAGGTAATATAATTTATCTGTTAAACAAATTTTAGATGTGATTTGGATTATAATTATATAGTGTTATCTTTGCAAAGGATATACACTTTCAAGAATAAGTGATAACAATTTTGTTTAAGTAAGTGCTATGAATTTTATCAACAAAGTATATAATCATTTGATTTGGAGATACAACCGCTTTGTATGGAAAATCAAAATTAAGAAACTTAAATTTGGGTACTTTGGCAAAAAGGTGATATTTGGTTTCCCTTCTGTAATCTCTAATCCCAAACAAGTATATCTTTATGATTATTGCAATTTACATCAAAGACATATTATATACAACTATACGGGTAAATTTATAATGAAAGAGTACTCTGTTGCCTCTATCGACTTACTCGTGGTTACAGGAAATCATACTCCTACTGTAGGAATTCCATTCTACTCTTCTGCTATGTCGCATATAAACGATAAAGAAACAGACATTATTTTAGAAGAGGATGTTTGGATTGGGGCAAGAGTTACCCTATTGGCAGAAGCCCATATAGGAAGAGGTGCTATAATTGGTGCAAATTCGTTGGTAAACAAAGAAATACCCCCTTATGCTGTTGCGGTTGGAACTCCTGCAAAGATAATTGCAGCCAAATTTACTATTGAACAGATATTAGAACACGAAAAACTACTATACCCCGAAGAGAAACGCTTCACAAAAGAGTATTTGGAAGAGTTGTTTGAAACCTATTACAAAGATAAAAGAACCATTGGCGTTACAAGCGATTTAAAAGAGGTTGGCTTTTTCGGTTTTATGGATAAAAACAATATAGATTATATTAAATAGATATATATTTGGAACTTTTTTATAATATTGATAACAAATTAAATATAGAATATAATGAAATTCAGAGATTTATTCAGTGTAGCATTTACAACGGCTTTGATCTTGGGTGCTACTGCATGCAAAGAGGAGGTAAAAGAACAGACTCCCCCCGAATATGCTACTATTACCATTAAAGAGGATAGCGTTACGGTTAAAAACTCATTCCCTGCCACAATAGGAGGTAATTCTGATGCTGAAATCAGGAGCAACGTATCGGGGTTTGTTGTTAAGATAAATGTAAGTGAGGGTGATATGGTAAAAAAAGGCGATGTTCTTTTTGAAGTGGATCACGAAGTTTACCAAGCTCAATATAATACAGCTTTGGCTCAACTACACGTTGCCGAAGCAAAGGTTGAGACTGCACGCCTTACTGCTCAAAACAAAGCAAACCTCGCACAAAAGGGTATTATAAGCGAATATGAAAAGAAACTTGCTGACAACTCATTGGCTCAAGCAGAGGCTGAGCTAGAACAAGCACGTGCCATGTTAGATAATTCGCGTACTAACCTTGATTATACATATATAAAGAGCCCTTCAGATGGCGTTATTGGAAACATTCCTGTTAGTTTAGGTAATTTGGTTTCTCCAACTACTGCAGAGCCTTTGACTATAGTTTCGGACATTAGCAAAGTTTATGCAAACTTCTCAATTGATGAGAAATTTATGTTATTCTACACCGAGCAAGGTGGCATAAACGACATTCTTAAATTTATGCCAAAAGTGGAACTTAAACTTGCTACAGGACAAATCTATAACGAAAAGGGTACTATTGAGACTATTAGCGGTATGATGGATACTAAAACAGGTTCGGCAAAGATGAGTGCAATGTTTGAGAATCCAAAACAACTTTTGC
Organism: Bacteroidales bacterium; assembly: GCA_017559955.1. GTDB lineage: Bacteria > Bacteroidota > Bacteroidia > Bacteroidales > G3-4614 > Caccoplasma_A. The sequence continues at coordinate 95,533 of JAFYPQ010000035.1, read as the reverse complement.
GTAGTGGTAACACTGGTAGTGTTCTTATTCCAAAGACTATTTCTAACGCAATTCTTGTTCCTCAAACTGCAACTTACGAACTTCAAGATAAAAAGTTTGTTTATGTGCTTAACGATAGCAATATGACTGTAAACCGTCAAATTGAAGTTGAGCCTTTAACTTTCAACCAAAACTATATTGTTACTAACGGTTTGAAAGTGGGTGATAGAATTGTTGTTGAGGGTGTAGGTTCATCGGTTAAAAACAACATGAAAATTACCCCTATTACTAAAGAGCAATCAGAGGCTAAACTTAATGCTATCGCTAAATAGTTGTTAGTTGTTAGTTGTTAGATATTTATGATTTCAAGCACTAAACTAATTAGAAATTATTCATTATGAAATTAGATAAATTTATTAAGCGTCCTGTGCTTTCTACCGTAATATCTATTCTTATAGTTATTCTCGGTGTTATAGGACTTATGTCGTTGCCTATTTTGCAATACCCTGATATTGCTCCTCCAACTGTAGAGGTTAAGGCTTCGTATCAAGGTGCTAACGCACAAACTGTTGTAAACAGTGTTATTGCTCCTTTGGAAGAGGAGATTAATGGTGTTGAGGATATGACCTATATGACCTCTACTGCCACAAACACTGGTGATGCTACTATCACTATATATTTTAAACCTGGTTGCGATCCTGATATGGCTGCGGTAAACGTACAAAACAGGGTTGCAAAGGCACAAGGTTTCTTACCCTCTGAGGTTACCAAAGCGGGTGTTACCACAAGCAAAAAGCAATCAAGTATGCTTTTGGCATTTACTGTATATAGCGAAGATGACAGTTACGACCAAAACTTTATTTACAACTATCTTAAAATCAACATTATTCCACAAATTAAACGTGTGGGTGGTGTTGGTGATGCCTTTATATTGGGTTCGGAGTACTCAATGAGAATTTGGTTGAAACCCGATGTTATGGCTCAATACGGACTTGTTCCTCAAGATGTAGTTTCGGCATTGAACGAACAAAATATCGAGGCGGCTCCTGGTCAGTTGGGCGAAAATGCCAAGAATGTTTCGTTCCAATATATGCTAAAATATAAAGGACGTTTGCAAACTCCCGAAGAGTTTGAGAACATTGTTGTTAGAGCCGACAAAAATGGCGAGGTTCTTTACCTAAGAACTATTGCCGATATTGAGATGGGGTCATTGAGTTATGCTCTTGACACTAAATCAAACGGACACCAAGGTATCACCACTATGATTTACCAAAGTGCTGGTTCAAATGCAACACAAATCATCAACGAGATTACAGCCCTATTGGATAAAGAGTCGGAAGATTTCCCTCCAGGAATGGTTTATGATGTATTGCTTAACACTAACGACTTCTTGTTTGCTTCAATCCACGAGGTATTAAAAACTCTTATTGAGGCATTTATCCTTGTATTCCTTGTTGTATATATCTTCTTGCAAGATTTCCGTTCAACACTTATTCCTGCCATTGCAATTCCTGTTGCTTTGATTGGAACATTCTTTGTGTTGAAACTTATTGGTTTCAGCATCAACCTTCTTACTCTATGTGCCCTGGTTCTGGCCATAGCCATTGTGGTGGACGATGCCATTGTGGTTGTTGAGGCCGTCCACGCAAAATTAGAGGGGGGAGCCAAGAGTGCAAAGGATGCAGCACTGGAGGCTATGAGCGAAATTTCAGGCGCTTTAATTTCTATTACGTTGGTAATGATGGCTGTCTTTATTCCTGTCAGCTTTATGTCGGGTATCACCGGTGTATTCTACCAACAATTTGGTTTGACAATGGCTATTGCTATTGCTTTCTCGGCTATTAATGCTCTAACACTATCCCCTGCATTGTGTGCTATGTTCCTTAAACCTCATGCTCACGACGGAGAGAAGAAGAAATCATTTATTGAGCGTTTCCACATGGCATTTAATACCGCATACGATGCTACTCTAAAGAAATATACTAAAGGTGTTACATTCTTTATTAAACATAAAGTTGTGGCATTTGGTTCAATCATTGCGGGATGTGCATTGTTGGTATATTTAATGGCTGTTACTCCAACAGGATTGGTTCCTAATGAAGACACTGGTACAATATTCGTAACTCTTGATATGCCTCCTGGCACATCGCTTGATAAGACTAAAGAGGGTATGGCTAAAATTCAAAAACTTATTGATGCCAACCCTGCCATTAAAACATACACTGCAATATCAGGTTTCAGTATGTTAAGTTCTGCTCAAGGTAGTTCGTATGGTTCATTTATCTGTAAACTTCACGATTGGGAGGAACGCGACGAGACTCAAAGTGCTGATGCTATCAATGCTACAATATATATGCAAGCAAAAGAGTTGGTGAAAGATGGTAGAGTTATGACCTTCTCAATGCCTATGATTACTGGTTATAGTATATCAAACGGTTTTGAGTTCAACCTTCAAGACAAAACTGGAGGAACAATAGAGTCGTTCTATGAAGTTTCGCAAGAGTTCTTGGCAAAACTAAATGAGCGTCCAGAAATCGGTTCGGCTCAAACAAGTTTCAACCCAACTTATCCTCAATATGTTGTTGAGGTTGATGCTGCTAAATGTAAAGTGGCAGGTATTGCTCCTTCAGATGTACTAAACTCTCTTCAAGGTTACTTGGGTGGTTTGTATGCTTCTAACTTCAACCGCTTTGGAAAACTTTACAGAGTAATGGTTCAAGCTCGTCCAGAGTTGAGAATGGACAAAGAGGCCCTAAACAGCATTAAAATTAAGAGCAATGGAGAGATGACTCCTATTACTCAATTTATGGATTTGAAGAGAGTTTACGGACCTGATAACATCAAACGCTTTAACCTATTTACTGCAATTCTTGTAAATGGTAGCCCTGCTGAAGGTTATAGTTCGGGAGAGGCAATCAAAGCCATTGAAGAGACTGCTAAAGAGTACCTTCCACAAGGTTATACATTTGAGTACTCTGGTATGACTCGCGAGGAGCAAAGTCAAAGCGGTGGATTGGGTATGATTTTGGCTATCTGTATAATCTTCGTATATCTGCTCTTGAGCGCTCAATACGAAAGTTATATACTTCCGTTGGTTGTTATTCTTTCAATTCCTTTTGGTCTTGCAGGAACATTTATCTTTGCTTGGATGATGGGAATTGACAACAACATATATCTACAAATTGCACTCATCATGCTTATCGGTTTGTTGGCTAAGAACTCAATTCTTATCACTGAGTTTGCCCTTGAACGTCGTCAAGCAGGAATGGGTATTGTTGAGGCAGCTGTTGATGCAGCATCTGCACGTCTTCGTCCTATCTTGATGACTTCACTAGCAATGATTATTGGTCTGTTGCCAATGATGTTTGCTTCGGGCGTTGGTGCCAACGGAAATAGTGCATTAGGTTCAGGAGCTATAGGCGGTATGCTTATTGGTATGATATGCCAAGTATTGGTAGTTCCTTCTCTGTTTATTGTGTTTGAAAAAATTCAAGAGAAGTTTAAACCTGTTGAATTTAAAAATAGTAAAGTAGAGGTTAAATAATCAGTTTTTATCAGAATGAAAAAATTTATATATATAACATTAAGTGCAGTTATTTTGAGTGGCTGTCATATATACAAAAAATATGAACGCCCCGAAGATATAAATGTTGCGTCGTCATATCGTACCCCTGAAGGTATGAGCAATTCTGTATCAACAAATAACATTGGCAATTTGGAGTGGACAGACATATATCCTGACAAGAAACTGCAAGAGTTAATTAATTATGGTCTTGCTAACAACACCGACCTGCTTATTGCAATAGAGAAGGTTAACGAGGCCAAAGCAGCTCTTACTTCGGCAAGGTTATCATTTTTACCTGCCGTATCGCTTACTCCCGAAGGCAGCGTAAGCAGCTATGACGGTAGTTCGGCATCATGGAGCTACAATGCCTCGGCAAGTGCAAGTTGGGAGATTGACCTGTTTGGCAAACTTCTAAACTCAAAACGCAAAGCTCAAGTTGCCTTACTTCAAAATAAAGAGTATCAGCAGGCTGTTCGCACCCAACTTATTGCAACAATAGCCGACTACTACTTTACTCTTACCGCATTGGATAAACAACTCGAGATATACAGTATGACAGAAAAGAGTTGGGCTGAGAGTGTCGAGACTATAAAAGCTATGAAGGAGGGAGGTATGACAAATGAAGCAGCCGTAGCTCAATATGAGGCTTACCACGCAGCTATTTCTGCTGCAATTCCGGATGTAAAAGCTGAAATTATAAAACAAGAGAATGCTCTTGCCACACTTCTCGGAGATTTCCCAAGAGCTATTGATAGAAACTCGATAGATGTTCAGAAATGCGACATTCCACTTGAAGTAGGTGTTCCGGTTGAGTTGCTTTCAAATCGTCCCGACGTTAAAAATGCAGAGTATCAATTGGCTTCGATGTACTACAATACAAATGTAGCTCGCAGTTCGTTCTATCCCCAACTTTCGATTGGAGGTAGCGTAGGTTGGACAAACTCGGCAGGTGCAGTAATAACGAACCCCGGAGGTATAATTCTTTCGGCTCTTGCTTCTCTTACTCAACCAATATTCAACAGAGGTGCAAATATTGCAAAACTTAAAATTGCAAAAGCACAAGAGGAACAGGCAAAACTTAACTTCAAACAATCAATTTTGGATGCAGGACGTGAAGTCAGCAATGCTCTTGCTGTTTATGACGCAGAACTTAAAAAAGAGAGCAAACGTGAGATTCAAATCGAAAAACTTTCGAATGCTGTTGAATATACAAAAGAGTTATTGACTCTTGGCTCTTCGACATATCTTGAAGTGTTGGATGCCCAACAATCTCTGCTTTCGGCACAACTCACAAAAACAGAAGACCAACTTAAACGCCTAAATGCTGTAACATCTCTCTACCACGCCCTTGGCGGAGGAAGAGAGATTGAAGTGAAATAATATTCAGTTGTTAGTTGTTTGTTTTTAGTTGTTAGTTAGTTTTTAGATGACAGAAATAGATAAAGAGAAACGAATAGTTGAGAAAATGATAAAACTCTATTGCCAACGAAAAGAGGGTAATAGAGTTTTATGTAACAGATGCCTTGAATTAAAAAATTATGCTTTTGCTCGATTAGACAAATGTCCGTTTGGAAATAAAAAAGGGAGTTGTAAAATATGCAAAGTACACTGCTACAAACCCGAAATGAGAGAACATATAAGAGAGGTTATGCGATATGCAGGACCACGGATGATTCTCCTCCACCCTATCGATGCAATAAGCCACTTGATAAAAAAGAAGAGGTAAGAGAGTTATTTGTTGTCAACTTCGTTGCCCATTCGGGGTGGTTTTTCTTTTATTAAATTAATGAAAAACAGTTACTATATAATTATTAAAAAAAGTATATCCCATTTTTATTTGAAAAGTGAATACGTTTACATAACTTTGCATAATTACATACATTTAATATTAATTTATTTAAATATATAAACGCCATGAGCAAAGGAAAAATATTGGTTACCGGTGGTGCCGGATATATTGGTTCGCACACTACCGTAGAGTTGCAAAATGCAGGTTACGAAGTTGTTATCGTTGATAACCTTTCAAACTCTAATGCCGGAATGATTGACGGTATTGAGCGTATTACAGGTACTCGTCCTGTTTTCTATCAAGTTGATTGCAACGACAAAGCTGCAATGAAAGATGTATTTGAAAACAACAAAGGTATTAAAGGTATTATTCACTTTGCTGCAAGCAAAGCTGTTGGCGAGAGTGTTCAAAAGCCTTTGATGTACTACCGCAACAACCTTGACTCACTAATGACTCTTATGGAACTTATGCCCGAGTTTGGAGTTGAAGGCATAGTATTCTCATCTTCTTGCACGGTTTACGGACAACCCGACATACTTCCTGTTGACGAAACTGCTCCCATTAAACCGGCTCTTTCGCCATACGGAAACACTAAACAAATTAACGAAGAGATTATCCGAGACGCAATATATTCAGGTGTTCCCTACAAAGCAATCATTTTGCGTTATTTCAACCCAATAGGAGCTCACCCATCGGCAGAGATTGGAGAGTTGCCTAATGGTGTACCTCAAAACCTTGTACCATTTGTTACTCAAACAGCAATGGGCATCCGCAAAGAGTTGAGCGTATTTGGCGACGATTATGATACTCCTGACGGTTCTTGTATCCGAGACTACATCAATGTTGTCGATCTTGCAAAAGCTCACGTTATTGCAGTTGACAGAATGTTAACTAACAAAAGCGAAGAGAAGGTTGAGATATTTAACCTTGGTACAGGACGTGGAGTTTCTGTTCTTGAACTTATCAACGCATTCGAGGCTGCAACAGGAGTTAAACTAAACTACAAGATTGTTGACCGTCGTGAAGGTGATATCGAGAAAGTTTGGGCTAACCCCGATCGTGCTAACAACGTTCTTGGCTGGGTTGCTAAAGAGAATTTGGAAGATACTCTTGCTTCAGCTTGGAAATGGCAAGAGAAACTTCGCCGTGATGGAATTATGTAATTAATTTAGTTGTTAGTTATTAGTTTTTAGTTGTTAGAACTTATAAAACAACAAGCAATAATACGGAGTTGTCCAAATTGGGCAACTCCGTTAGTTTTATTATTAGTGTCATTAGCGACAATTGGGTCAATAAAGTCATTAGAGTGATTGTAAAAAAGAGGAATTAAGATAAAATTCCTAATTCCTCTTTTAAATTTCTAATGAATTCTAATACTTATATACTATCTCGCAGATTTCGGGATTGCCTGATATTGCAATTTTCTTAACTTCGGCTGCGGGAGCAAATGAGTAGTACAACGATGTTGCCTCGCCTGATGCCAACTCCTCGCCTGCCTCTGATAGTTGTTTAATTTTCACTCTGTTTGCAGAGCGCATAAGGATTGTGCACTCTTTAACTCCGTCGGGAAGAATGATTGTTGCCTCCTCTGTTGGAGTGTATGTTGTTTCGAAGTTTTTGTCGAATACGTTCTCTGTTCCGTTTGCTCCTGAAAGGTCGGCTGTTAGGTCGAACTTATCCATCTTCATACCTACGGCAGAGGCTGTGTTGTTTATATAGCGTATGTAACGACATGGTGCAGGTGTTGTGCTCCACTTAATGCCATCTTGTGAATACTCTGCTGTAAGAGGTGCATTGAATTGAGTATCTACATTTGTTATTGTTGCAATGTATGGCAACTCTATTCCTACATACTCGCCCGGATTTAGAGTTATAACCTCTAATACTCGTTTTACAACTATTTGGTCTTTGAATGTTGTTACTCGGTTATTTACCAAACGCTCTACATTAGTGTAGATTGAGGCATCACGTTTTACAGGATTTACCTCGAACGAACGTATTGCCACCCAATTTTGACGCTCTGAGGCATCATTACGAGCCAAACGTACATAACGTGCCTGAACAGCTGCTCCTTCCCAAATAACGTCATAGACTCCGTTTATTTCATCACGTAAAAGTTGCCAAGTTTCTCCATCAAGAGAGTACTCCAATCGTGCCATATCAAAGTAATCGACATCGTTGGGTACATTGCGTCCTTGATTTATTATAATTGTCTTAACATCTGTTACCTCTCCCAAATCCATTCCTATCCAACTGCCATCTTTTTGTGCATCGCCAGATGTATAGAAGCTGTTTTTATCGCCATCAAACATAGGTTTTGCCTGTATGGTTGCAAGGTTAGCAAATGTTCCTATGGCTTTGCGTACAGGTAGTGGTGTTCCTGATACGGTTGAATAGTATTTGTTTGCCAATGCATCGGTTGCATTCTCAATGAATGGTTGTAATTTTAGTGTACCCGATTTGTGTGCAAGATATGCTGCTTGTTCTTCAAAATCCATTCGGTTCTCCTCGAACAAGTTCCAGAATTTTTCATACTCGCCTGCCTCGTATAGTTTCATGAGTTCGAGTGTTTTTTGTCCACGAATACCTAATTTTTCGAACTCAACCAACCACGGGCGAAGTTCGTTAGCCAATGCTCGGTTTGTACAGAATGAATCGATTACGGCAGGTGCTGCCTCAATTTTCTTGAACTCAGCCATTAGTGCATCGTATTGTGCTTGTGTGTATTCATCAACTGTGAATGTCTCGGTCTCCCACGACTCGTCTCTGCGATAACCTGTTTCGGTGTCGCACGAGTGTATTGCAAAGGTGCGGTATGCCTCTTTTGCCGATGGCATCAACTCATTTAAGCCTGCCTCCCAATTCTCCATTGGAGAATATCCTTTAATGTTCCAAGTATAATCGGCAACTCCATAAAGAGCCAATTTAGAAGCCTCGCCATGTTCCATTGGGTTGCTTACAAATCCTGCCATTGTTGCAGTTGTTGCAGTGCTGTCCAATCCATATACGGGACCTTGAAGTATCAGGTTACGCACATAGTCGGTAACAGGATAGTTCCACCATATAAACGATGGGCGTTTAATGCGTTCACTAACCCAATCGAGAGTTTCGGGAGTAATATCTCCACATACGAAATCGCCTGTCCACATTACGTGAATCGATGGGTGTAATACATTACCCAATAGTGCTAAATATCCGTCGGGAGCAGGGTTTGCCCAAAGTTTAGTGTAGTCGGTTGGGCAGATGATAAGAGGAGAAACATCGCCTTTTACCTCAACAAACTCAGTGTGCAAGCGGTTAAGAAGTTGAGCCTGCATATCAGGACGTGTTCCAATTCCTTCAATATCGTCGAAGAACAATGCAAATGAGCGAATTCCCAAATCGTACATCGCCTCAAATTTTGCATACAATTTTTGGTAGTCGCTCTCATTCCATTGAATATCTTTTCCAGGGTGTATTGCCCAAATGAAATCGACATAGTTACGTTTCGATGCTCCAACCAACTCTTTTATTTTTTGAGCCTCCTCTTCGGGGTAAGGCAATCTCCAATATGGAGAACTGTGGTATGGGTCATCTTTAGGTCCATATAGATATGAGTTCATTTTGAATTTGCCATAGAAATCGAGTAACGAAACTCGTGTTTCGTGCGACCAAGGTGTTCCGTAAAATCCCTCTACCACTCCACGATAAGGCATATCGGGATAGTCGGTAATGGTCATATATGGTATATCGTTTTCTACAGATAGTTGTTTTAATGTTTGTATTGCATAGAATGCTCCACGCTCATCGTATGCCGAAATAAATATACCTTCTTTATTTATTTCAAGTATATATGCTCCACTCTTGGCAAGAGCACTGTCGGAAAGTGCAATTGATTTGTCAATCATAAATGTTGTAGGTACTCCATCTTCTGTTATATTCAGATGTACAAGCGAATGAGCAACCGACTCCGATTCACCCTCCGGAGTAAATCCTTTTGCAATGTTTAATGCACCTTTTTTTGCCATCTCTATTTTTTGTGGCGTGGGATTGATGCGAACTTTCAATTCAGCCGTACAGCTCATTAAAAAGAGCGCACATAATGCAACTGATAAAAATTTGATTTTCAACATGATTAATTTGTTATTTGTTTTTTTATTGTTTCATAATAAATTGTACTATTCAGTACTCACTAAATGCAAATATAAGAAATTTATTTGAGGGAATGCCTTAAATATAGTTTTTTATTCAACAAAACGTGATTAGTCGTGGTTATTATAATATAATAATTATGGATTATGAAAGATAAAAAGTTTTTAACAAACGAGGTTGGTGCTCCCGTAGTGGATAACACCAACTCGCTTACTGCCGGTCGCAGAGGGGGTGTTTTATTGGAAGATAATTGGTTGATTGAGAAACTTGCTCATTTTGACAGAGAGGTTATTCCCGAACGCAGAATGCACGCTAAAGGGAGTGGTGCCTACGGTACATTTAAGGTTACTCACGATGTAACTGAATATTGTTGTGCAAGTATCTTCTCGGAAGTGGGTAAGGAAACCTACCTTTTTATCCGTTTCTCGACGGTTGCAGGCGAACGTGGTGCAGCTGATGCCGAACGTGACATAAGAGGTTTTGCCATTAAGTTTTACACCGACGAGGGCAACTGGGATTTGGTTGGAAATAATACTCCTGTTTTCTTTCTCCGAGACCCTCTGCAGTTTGCAGACCTTAACCATGTTGTTAAACGTGATCCTCATACCAATATGCGCTCACCTCAAAATTATTGGGATTTTTGGACGATGTTACCCGAGGCTCTGCATCAGGTTACAATCTTAATGTCGGACAGGGGTATTCCTGCATCATACAGACATATGCACGGCTTTGGTTCGCACACTTACAGCGTTATTAATAAAGACGGTGTAAGACATTGGGTTAAGTTTCATCTTCTTACTCAACAGGGTATTAAAAACTTATCGAACAAGGAGGCGGAAGCTATTATTGCCAAAGACAGAGAGAGCCACCAACGAGACTTATTTGAGGCTATTAATAGAGGCGACTTTCCTAAATGGAAGCTATATTTTCAGATTATGACAGAGGAAGATGCTAAAAATTATAAAGAGAACCCCTTTGACCTTACAAAGGTTTGGAGCCATAAGGATTTTCCTTTGATTGAGGTTGGAGAAATTGAACTTAATCGCAACCCCGAGAACTATTTTGCAGAAGTGGAACAGGCGGCTTTTAATCCTCAACATATTGTACCGGGCATAGGTTTCTCTCCCGATAAAATGTTACAAGGCAGGTTGTTTTCGTATGGCGATGCTCAACGCTATCGTTTGGGTGTTAATCATGACCAAATTCCTGTTAATCGTGCTAAATGTCCTGTCCATAGTTTTCACCGAGACGGGCAAATGAGAGTTGACGGCAATATGGGTGCTACAAAAGGATATTCGCCTAACAGCATTGGAGAGTGGCATACTAAACAAGCCCACTATGCCTACTCGCCTACCGATGGCAACAGCATGAGATATAATCCATACGAGGATAGAGAGGATGATTGTTTTTATCAGCCGGGCAACCTATATCGATTAATGACAGAGGAGAAACGTTTGTTGCTTCTCGAGAATACCGTTACCGATATTATGCCTGTTACTGAAAATGTTAAACTAAGGCACTGCGCACACTGCTATCTTGCCGACACAGAGTATGGTAGCCGTTTGGCAAAGATGCTAAACCTTGATTTGGAAGTTGTTAAGAGTTTGGCTAAAATGAGCCGGCAAGAGAGATTTGAGGCAACGAGTAGTTGTTAGTTGTCAACTTCGTTGCCCCTTCGGGGTAGTTTTTAGTTGTCAGTATAGCAGATAAATATGCTAAAAGCTAACAACTAAAAACTAACAACTATAATACGATATGTGTTCCTGCATTGGGGTTGTCGATAGCTGAGGCGTGGGTTATTACCACCTCTTTTACTCCCGACTCCAATGCTTTGAATGCACTTTGAAGTTTTGGTAACATTCCTCCGGATACCACTCCCGAGGCTTTTAACTCCTCGAATTTTACTTTATCAATTAGAGGAATTACAGAGTTATCGTCATTCTCATCCATCAATACTCCGGGTTTTTCGAAGCAGTAGATAAGGGTTACTTCAAATTTCTCTGCCACTCCTTTTGCTACTTCACTTGCTATAGTATCGGCATTGGTATTAAGGAGATTACCTTTTCCGTCGTGTGTTATTGGTGCCACTACGGGGTATGTTCCTCCATTAAGAAGGTTTGCCAACATATCACCATCTACCTTCACTACATCTCCTACATAACCATAATCAATTGGAGTGGCAGGGCGTTTGTTTGACAGGATTATTCCTGCATCAGCTCCACATACTCCTATGGCATTTATTCCACGAGCTTGCAATGATGCTACTATGGTCTTGTTTACCAATCCTGCATACACCATAGTTACCACTTTGAGAGTTTCGGCATCTGTTACACGGCGTCCGTCAATCATTTGGGTTTCTATACCGAGTTGTGCCGATATTTTTGTTGCCGAACGACCTCCGCCATGCACAAGTATTTTTCGTCCCTCAACACGGGCATAGTCGTTTAACAATACGTTCAATGTATCGTTCTCTTCTACTATTTTGCCTCCTACTTTTATAACTTTTAATTGTTCCATTGTTCTTGCATTTTTCTGTTGTTACTCGCCTCCAAACTCCATTAGGTACGATTTTATGAATTGGTCTAAATCGCCGTCCATTACGCCTCCTACGTCGGAAGTTTGATAGTTTGTACGGTGGTCTTTAACTCGGCGATCATCAAACACATAACTGCGTATTTGCGATCCCCACTCTATCTTTTTCTTTCCTGCTTCTACTTTTGCTTGCTCCTCCATACGATGTTTCAACTCTTTGTCGTATAGGATTGAACGAAGTTGTCGCATCGCATTTTCACGGTTCTTGGGTTGGTCTCGAGTTTCGGTGTTTTCAATCAAAATCTCCTCCTCCTCGCCTGTATATGGGTCTTTGAAGTTATAGCGAAGACGAACTCCTGATTCTACTTTATTTACGTTCTGTCCTCCTGCTCCTCCCGAACGGAATGTATCCCACGATACTGCCGCCATATCTACTTTTACCTCTATCGAATCATCTACAAGTGGTGTTATAAAGACCGATGCAAATGATGTCATTCGTTTGCCTTGTGCATTATAAGGCGATACTCTGACTAAACGGTGTACTCCGTTTTCGCCTTTTAGATAGCCATACGCAAAGGCTCCTTCGGCGTGCATAGTTACGGTTTTTATTCCTGCCTCGTCGCCCTCTATAAGGTGGTCGATTGCAAGTTTATAGCCTTTCGCTTCGCACCAACGCGAATACATTCGCATAAGCATCTCTGCCCAATCCTGACTTTCGGTACCGCCTGCTCCCGAGTTTATCTTTATTACGGCATCCATCTTATCTTCTTCACGACGAAGCATATTGCGAAGTTCAAGTTCTGATACCAAATCGATGGCACGAGCGTAGGCTTTATCGACATCTGCCTCCTCGACTATGCCCTCTTTTAAAAATTCGTATGCCAACTGTAACTCTTCTACTGCTGCAGCCACCTCGTTGTAACCATCAATCCAGTATTTGAGTTCTTTTATTTTTTTCATTTGAAGTTCGGCTTTGTCTCGATCGTTCCAAAAATCGGGAACGTGAGTACGCAACTCCTCCTCTTCCAACTCTATTTTCTTTCCGTCGGGGTCAAAGATACCTCCTCAACGCCAACTTGCGTTCTTCTGTCTCTTTTAGTTGTTCAATTGTTATCATTCCTTAAAATATTTTTACGAGAGCGAAATTAATACATTTTTTTGAGTTGTTAGTTGTCAGTTGTTAGTTTTTAGAGTTATCTTTGTGTCATATTGGCATACTTAACTGACGAGAGGTATATAATTGGTGCCTTGGCATTGTTTTTGCTAATATATTTTTGTATTATTATTAATTTATAGAGATAAAGATTTTAATGGATATTCAAGAACAACTTATTTCAACTATTGTTGACTCTATTCAAGATAAAAAGGGTAGTAAAATTATCGTAGCCGATATGTCTAAAATTGAGGGTGCAACAGTTAGAAACTTTATTATTTGCACGGCAAAATCGACTACTCAAGTAGGGGCAGTTGCCGATAACATTAGAGAGAAGGTTCGTGTTGATTTAGGTATTAAACCTTATGGCTATGACGGATATAAAAACTCTCAATGGATTGTTATCGATTACGGACACTTGTATGTTCACGTATTCTTACCCGAAGTGAGAGATTTTTACAAATTAGAACAACTTTGGAGTGATGCCAAAATTACAGAAATTCCCGATCTTGATTAATATTGAACTATTTTAATTTATGAATAAAAAAGGAGGTTTTAAATTAAGTTTATACTGGGTTTATTTGCTTATTGCAGGAGCCCTTATTTATCTTTACTATACACACGATGATTCAACCAGCAAAGAGATTGGATGGAGTGAGTTTTCGGACATTGCCATTAATGATAGCAAAGATATAAAGAGCATAAAGGTTTACAGAAACAGCGGTACGCTTGAAGCTGTTATAACAGATAGTTTAGCTGCCAAAGTTCTTGAAAAGGATATAAATAAAGTTGGAGAGAACCCAAAACTTATTGTTAATATTCCATCAGCCGACCAATTCGAAGAGGTTTCGAACGAATGGAAAAAGGAACATAATTTCAAGGTTCCAATTAAATACGATGATAGCAGCGACTTTAGCGATTTACTATGGGGCTTTGGTCCAATTCTGCTATTAGTTGTATTTTGGATTTTTATGATGCGACGAATGTCGGGCGGTGCCGGTGGCGGCGGTGGCGGCGTATTTAGCGTGGGTAAAGCCAAAGCTCAGGTTTTTGATAAGAATGGTCCGATTAAGGTTACTTTTAACGATGTAGCAGGTTTGTCGGAGGCTAAACAAGAGGTTGAGGAGATTGTAGATTTCTTGAAAAACCCTAAAAAATATACTGTATTGGGTGGTAAAATTCCTAAAGGTGCTCTACTTGTAGGCCCTCCTGGAACGGGTAAAACCCTATTAGCTAAGGCTGTTGCAGGTGAAGCCAATGTTCCATTCTTGTCTCTTTCGGGTTCGGACTTCGTTGAGATGTTTGTCGGCGTGGGTGCTTCTCGTGTTCGAGACCTATTTAAACAGGCAAAAGAGAAAGCTCCCTGCATTGTCTTTATTGATGAGATTGATGCCGTGGGTAGAGCAAGGGGCAAAAACGTCGGTATGGGTTCGAATGAAGAGAGAGAGAATACTCTTAACCAACTTCTAACAGAAATGGATGGTTTCGGTTCGAACAGCGGAGTTATTGTTCTTGCAGCTACTAACCGAGTTGATATTTTGGATAAGGCTCTTTTACGTGCCGGACGTTTCGACCGCCAAATTTATATCGAACTTCCTGAGCTTAACGATAGAAAAGCTATTTTTGGAGTACACCTTAGAGGTGTTAAGATTGACGAGAGTGTTGATATCGATTTGCTTGCCCGTCAAACCCCGGGATTTTCGGGTGCCGACATAGCCAACGTTTGTAATGAAGCGGCTCTAATTGCTGCCCGTCGCAACAAAACAGAGGTTAGTAAAGATGACTTTATGGATGCCGTTGACCGCATTATCGGAGGATTGGAGAAACGTGGCAAGATTACAACCGAAGAGGAGAAACGTTCAATTGCCATTCACGAAGCAGGACACGCTACTTTAAGTTGGTTCTTGCAATATGCAAACCCACTGGTTAAGGTTACTATTGTTCCTAGAGGCAAAGCTTTGGGTGCAGCTTGGTATCTTCCCGAAGAGCGTAAGATTACCACTTTGGAACAAATTCAAGATGAGATTTGTGCTATTCTTGGAGGTAGAGCTGCCGAGGAGTTGTTTATAGGTAGAATTTCGACAGGTGCAGCCAACGATTTGGAGCGTGTTACAAAACAAGCTTATGCTTTGGTTACATATTTTGGAATGAGCCCCGAGTTGCCTAATATTTCGTACTACGACTCATCGGGTCAAGGTTATGGTTTTACAAAACCTTATAGCGAAGACACTGCCAAACTTATCGATAAAGAGGTGAGCAGATTAATTGCAGAGCAGTACGAAAGGGCTAAGAAAATTCTTACAGAGAAAGCCGATGGTCATCATGCTTTAACTTCTATTCTGTTAGAACGTGAAGTTATATATACCGAAGATGTGGAAAATATTTTTGGTAAACGCCAATGGAGTTCTCGAACAGAAGAGATTATGGAAGCAGAAGAGAAACGTTTGGCTGAAGAGGATAAGTACGCTGAAACTGTAAAGGCTATTGAAGAGGGCAAATTTACAGAAGTTAGCGAAGAAGATATTGCAAAGGCTGAAAACGAGATTGGTAGCGATAATAATAGAAACGACAAAGAGTAATATTATGAAAAGTGTTATAGTAAGAAGCATAACCGGTATATTTTTTATTGCATTTGTAGTATGGGCAATAGTATATAACCCTATATCTTTGTGGGCTTTGCTTGCAATTATCACCGGAGTATCGTTATTTGAGTTTTACAAAATAATTTTCAAAGGAGAGTTTACCTTTATGCAATACCTTATGCATATTACATCGGGTATTTATCTTACTACTGTTTTATGGTTAGAGGCTACCGGTGTTATGGATGTTAGCGACAGCAGAGCTGTTACATATGCTCCATATCTACTATATATAATGATTACATTCATTATCGAACTCTACGCTAAACATAACGAGCCTTTTACTTATGCTGCAAAAAGTTTAGCCGGGCACCTATATATTGCTTTACCCATAGGTTTATTGAGTTTTATAGCGTTTGGAGAGTCTTCTATTTTAAAATATAGCCCCGTAATGCTTCTTGCTCTTTTGGTTATTATTTGGGTTTATGATACTGGTGCTTTTGTTACAGGTATGACCTTTGGAAAGCATAGATTATTTGAGCGTATATCTCCTAAAAAATCGTGGGAAGGTTTTTGGGGCGGTGTTGCTTTTGCACTCCTCGCCTCATGGGGAATATATACTATAGTTGAGAAATATGGCTACAACATAAATCAAATGAATATATACGAATGGTTGGGATTTGCCCTTGTTGTTGTTGTTTCTGCAACTATGGGCGACTTAACCGAATCACTCTTGAAGCGTACATACGGAGTTAAGGACTCGGGTAAAATTCTCCCCGGGCATGGTGGTATGATGGATCGTTTTGACAGTGTATTTATGGCTGCTCCTGCCGCTTACATATATTTAAGTTTGGTATTATAGTTTTCGGCTAAAGCCGCCCCTTCGGGGTAGTTGTTAGTTTTTAGATATAAAAAAGCTACCTTCGAAGGTAGCTTTTTATTGCTTATAATTTTTCCACAAAGAATTGTGTTCTGCGTTAAGCATTATTAGCTTTAATCAATCATCAACTAACAAAGCTAACAACTATTTCTTAGGTGTGCGTGTGCGATAATCGCAATATACTTTACCTTTTATTATATTATTAAGTTTTCCCTTTATCAACTGACGACGTATGGGTGATGTGTGGTCGATAAATAGTTTTCCTGCCAAGTGGTCTTGTTCGTGTTGAATTACACGAGCTATGTATCCCTCAAACCATTCGGTATGTGATTCGAATTTTTCATCGACATATGATACTTTTATCTTCTCCTTACGTGTTACCGACTCACTTATTCCTGGAAGACTTAAACAACCTTCGGGTCGTGAGATGTTCTCGCCCTCCAACTCCTCAATTACGACATTCATCATAGTCTTTTTTATTCCTTTATATTCGGGATATGTTTCGGCTATGGGATCGAGGTCGATTATCAACAAGTTCAGTGGCAAACCTACTTGTGGTGCCGCAAGTCCTATTCCCTCTGATTGTGTAAGGGTTTCGTACATATTGGCTATTAGTTTTCCCAATTCGGGATAATCGGGAGTTACATCCTCGGTTTGTTTACGCAATACGGGCATACCGTATAGATAAATTGGTAATATCATAGTTTATTGTATTTTGTTTGTTCCAAATAGCTTTGAAGTATTATTACTGCACTTACTCGATCGGCAAGGGTTTTGTCTCGTCGTGCCGATTTCTTTACTCCTCCTGATATTATTGCCTGATGTGCCAATACGGTGGTGAAACGTTCGTCGTGCATAACAACTGTTATTTGTGGAAATTTCTCTTTAAATTTACGAACAAAGGCGTTTACTCGGGAAGCGTTTTCGCTCAACTTACCATCGGTTTGCTTCGGCAATCCTACAACTACTGTTTCCACCTGCTCTTTTAAGAAATAGTCGGTAAGGAATTTCATTAACTCGCTCGTTGCAACGGTTGCCAATGAATTGGCTATTATTTGCAATGTGTCGGTTACTGCTACTCCAGTTCGCTTTGCTCCGTAATCTATTGATAATATCCTTGCCATATCTGTTGCAAATTTACAAAAAATAAAGCGTTCAAAAAAGCAAAATGGAAATCAACACAAAACTGTTATCTAATAAATTCAAAATAAAATTTAAACAGCTCCTAAATAGAAACATCTTTATTTTTTTCTTTTGATTTTTATTTTGTTTTTAATAAATTTGTAGTCAATTTGAATTTTTATAAACTTTATAACAATGTATTTACATAAAGAGTTGGAGACGATGAGTCGTCCCGAAATTGAGAAGTTGCAGTTGGAGAGACTTCAAAAGATTGTCAAACACTGTATGAATTCTCCGTTTTATAAAAAACGTTTTGATGAGATTAATCTAAAACCCGAAGATATTAAATGTTTGGATGATTTAAGGAAGATTCCTTTTACCACCAAACAAGATTTAAGAGATACCTACCCTTTTGGTATTGCTTCGGTTCCCTTGGAAAAGTGTACCCGTTTGCACTCTTCGAGTGGTACTACAGGAAATCCCACGGTTATTCTTCATACTGAGAAAGATCTTCAAGAGTGGGCTAAGGCTGTTGCAAGATGCTTACATATGGTAGGACTACGTCCGAGTGATGTGTTCCAAAACTCATCGGGTTATGGTATGTTTACAGGTGGTTTAGGTTTTCAATATGGTGCTGAGCATTTGGGTATGCTAACTGTTCCTGCCGCCGCAGGTAATACCAAACGCCAAATTAAATTTATCACAGACTTTGGAACTACTGCACTACACGCTATTCCCAGCTATGCTGCTCGTTTGCACGAGGTGATGGAAGAGATGGGTATTGACCCACGCAAAGATACTAAACTTAAAACTTTGATTATTGGTGCTGAACCTCATAGCGAGGAACAACGTCGCAGAATTGAGGATATGTTAGGCGTTAAGGCCTACAACTCTTTTGGTATGAGTGAGATGTGTGGCCCCGGTGTTGCTTTTGAGTGTACAGAGCAAAATGGTTTGCATATTTGGGAGGACTACTACATTGTAGAGATTGTTAATCCTGATACTCTTGAACCTGTTGCCGAAGGTGAGGTTGGAGAGTTGGTACTTACAACCCTCAACCGAGAGGCTATGCCTCTATTACGCTATCGTACTCGAGACTTAACAAGAGTTTTACCCGGCGAATGTCCTTGCGGTCGCCACCACAAACGTCTTGACAGAATGAAGGGTCGCAGCGACGATATGATTATTCTTAAAGGTGTTAATATATTCCCTATTCAAATCGAAACTATTCTTCTTCAATTCAAAGAGCTAAGCACCGACTATTTAATTACCCTCGAAACAAAAGAGAGCAACGACGATATGACTATCGATGTTGAATTAAACGATATGTTTACCGACGACTATGGTCGTTTGCAATCTCTTGCAAAAGAGATTACCCGCCAAATCAAAGATGAAATTTTGGTTACTCCCCATGTTCGTCTGGTATCGAAAGGTTCGCTTCCAAAGAGCGAGGGTAAAGCTGTGAGAGTTAAAGATCTTCGTAAACCTTTTTAATTTCTTAATGATTATGACAGTTCATCAACTATCGGTTTTTGCCGAGAATAAATCGGGGACTATTCAACGTGTTCTTGACCTTTTAAAAGAGGGAAATATACAAATTATCGCTTCAACTATTGCCGATACTACCGACTATGGTATTTATAGAATTATTTGTTCTGAACCTACTCGTGCATACGAAACTTTGAGAGCTGCGGGCATTTCGGTTAACTTAACTGATGTGTTTGCTATTATTCTTGAAAACGAAGTGGGTAAGGCTGCCGACACCATAAAGTTATTTAGCGATGCAGATATTGATATTTCTTATTTGTACTCGTTTATGTTAGGCAATAAGGGTATCCTTATTTTCCGTACAAAAGATTCGGAGAAGGCTCATGAAATCATTATACTTAACAAACTTAACTTTGTTGCAGAAAAAGACCTTTCAACACTTATTTAGTTTCAATTAGGAAATAGAAATGAGGAATTAGGAATGTAAATTTCTAACTCCTCATTTTTTATACATACTACTGAAAAATTCCTAATTTATAATTGTAGCTTTAGCCACGAACTAAAGCCAAATTTAAATTATTCAATAGTAATTTTATTTGCAACAACTTTGTCGCTCATAAATATTTTGGCAGTATTTTCAAATTTCTCGACTGAGTCGGTTGTGAGATATACTCTTTCACCATATTTTGTACAGCGTTGTTCCATCTCGGGGTGGCGAGAGAGGTAGTCTTTTAAACTTGCTGCAACCAACTCGCCTTGCAATATAAGATTTACCCCTTCGGGTAGTGCTTCACGTATTTTATCTTCTAATATGGGATAGTGAGTACATCCCAATATTACAGTATCTATATCGGGCGATTGAGCCATTAAGGCATCGATATATTTCTTAACAAAATAATCGGCACCTGGTGCGTTATACTCGGCATTTTCAACTAACGGAACAAACATAGGACACTCTTGTCCGAAAACCTCAACTTCTGGATATAATTTTTTCACCTCCAACGGATAGGTTTGCGATTGTATTGTTCCGGTTGTACCTAAGACTCCCACCTTTCCTGTCTTAGTTAATGAGCCTATTGCTTCAATGGTTGGGCGTATAACACCCAATACTCTTCGTGAGGGGTCGATTGTAGGCAAATCACGTACCTGAATTGAACGAAGGGCTTTTGCCGATGCTGTATTACATGCCAAAATTATGAGCGGAGAGCCCATTTTAAACATCTGTTTTACTGCTTGCAGAGTAAAGTCATATACTGTTTCGAACGAACGTGTTCCGTACGGGGTACGAGCATTGTCTCCCAAATATATGTAATCATATTCGGGCATTGCTTTCACTATCTCCTTAAGTATTGTCAAACCTCCAAATCCTGAATCGAATACTGCTATTGGTCCTCTCTGCATCTCCATCTCAATACATTTTTTACATTATGGGGATAAAGTTACAAATAAAAAAGAGAATTACACTGTTTCGGCATAATTCTCTTTAAATTTTTGTTTTATAATATATCTAATTTTGCTTTAACAAATATTGTTATATCTTCGAAATCGACTCCCATATATAACATTTGAGCTTCATCTATAACAAAAGCATAGCCACCTTCTGCTCCTACCGATTTTACTGCATCCATCAGTTTTGCCTTTATCGGAAGCATCAATAACTCTTGTTGTTGTTCTATATCTTTTTGTGCTACCATTCTGAAATCGGCAATAGATTGTGATATCAAAAGGAGTTCTTGTTCTCTACGAGCTCGAATATTTTGTGGCATTCCATTTCGAGATCTTACATAATCGGTATATTTGTTCTCGTACTCTATTTTTAGTTTTTTATTCTCCTCTTCGTACTTTTGTGCCAACTCCTCTAAGGTTTTATTTGCCTCGATGGTTTCGGGCATCGATTGAAATATCTCTTGTAATTTTACTGTGGCAAATTTTAATTGTGTTTGTGCTATTGAAAGAAATGGTATTATAGCAAATAATGATAGTAGTAATGTTTTCTTCATATCATTTATGTTTTAAAAAAATAAGAGAGTTTAAAGCTCTCTTATTTTTTATCTGTTTGTATTTGTAGGTTTATTATTGTATTCCTAATTTGGCTTTTACTTTAGGAGTGATATCCTCCGTCATTGTTCCTTTGAAATATGTTTGCATCTCATCAAGAACATATACATAGTTTCCTTCTGTACCAACCTCTTTTATTGCCGCCATTAATTTCTCTTGTATTGGAACCATTAATTTCTCTTGCTCTGCTTGTATATCTTCTGCTGCCATTCTTCTAAAGTTCTCGGTACGTTGCTCAATCTCTTGCAACTCGGCCAAACGTGTATTCAAAATACTTTCAGGTAATGAGTCTTTTTGTTCTGCTATTGCATTATATTTTGTTTGCAACTCTTCTGCCATTTTTGCCAACTCATTCTCATATTTCTTTTGTTTATCTTGCAATGCTGTTGTTGCAGCTGCTGTTTCGGGCATTACTTGAAAGATTGCTTGAAGATTAACTGTCGCAAATTTAAGTTCTTGTGCCGATACACATAGTGGCAATGCTATGAATGCCAATACTAATAGTTTCTTTAACATGATATTTTTAGTTTAATGGTTAATTTCTTTGTTTATTTAGTGTGCAAATTTAGATATTTATTTTGAATATCCCAACTTTGATAACACCTCGTTGCTTATATCTATTTTAGGAGTGGCATATATTACGCTTACCGCAGATGCTCTATCCATTATCATTTGGTAGCCACGATTTTCGGAAATCGATTTTACTGCCTCATATATGTCATCTTGAATAGGTTTCATTAGAGCCTCTCGCTTTTTAAACAATTCGCCTTCGGGACCAAAGTATGTTCGTTTTAACTCTTGAGTTTTTTTATCCTCTGCCAATATCTCTTCCTCTTTTTTTAGCTTTTGCTCTTCGGTGTAGAATATTTTATTGGCTTGGTAATCTTTATACATTGCATCTACTTTCTCGGCTTGTTGCTCTACCTCTTTCTCCCATTTCTGAGAAACCTGCTTTAATTGCTCGTTTGCCATTTCATATGCCGGAATATTTTTTAATATATACTCCATATCTATTAAGGCAAATTTCTGAGCGTTTGCCTCTATTGCAAGCATTGCTATAAACGCCGCCAAAATAATTGATAACTTTTTCATAATTTTTGTTTTTTAAGTTACTTTCTGTCTTTTTGACCGAAAAACTTATATATGGTTTAATCTCTATATTTGTTAAATTAGAAATTAGGAATTAGAAATTGCTGATAACTAATTCCTAATTGTTGCGAAGCAACAAACTAATTTATAATTATTATAAGCAACTACTATTAGAACTCTTGTCCTATGATAAAGTGAATTTGGCTTCCTCCAACTTTGTCGTTTGAGGGGAAGGGTTTATCAAATCCGTATGCCCAGTCGATACCCATTAGACCAATCATAGGCAAGAATATTCTGACTCCGACTCCTGCCGACTTCTTAAGGTTGAAGGGGTTAAAATCACGAACATCTGTCCACGCATTTCCACCCTCAACAAATGCCAATCCATATATGGTGGTTGAGCCCTCCATCATAATAGGACATCTTAACTCCAATCCAAATCGTGCATATGCGTATCCGTCATATCCATAGGGTGTCAAAGAGCCATTTTCGTATCCACGCAACGCTATTGTTTCGGTTGCGTATGTACTGCTATATCCCGACATTCCGTCTCCTCCCATATAGTAGGTTTCGAACGGAGATTTTTTTGCTCTCGTATATGAACCTAATATTCCGGCTTCGGCTCTTGCCATAAGAACCAATGTATATTTTGAATCGTATCGGGTAAGTGGCAAGAATACTCGTCCTTTAATTTTCCATTTATGGTACTCAATCCACTTATATTTTTCGTAATCCTTTGCTGTTGCGTAATCGATATTCTCCCACAATGAGTATGGTGGCGTTATCTGACACGACAATACAAACTCCGAACCTCTTCGTGTATATAAGGGGTTATCCATTGAGTTTCGAGAGATAGTCAATCCTAACGATATGCTGTGCGATTTACCGTTTTGCATATAATATAGGTACTGCCAATCTTTCAATATATATAACTGATAACTCAAATTTGCCGAGAATTGGAAATAGTCATCCGGCCAATTCAAACGTTTACCAAATCCTATCGAAACTCCAAATAGTTGTAATGATTTATCGGGGTCGTACGAATATCCGTAGCTATATCCGTTATTATATCCGTAGCCATAACCTCCGTAACCGTATCCGCCATAATAGCCATATGAATAGGGGTCGTAATAGTTATTATTGTAATAACTTGAACTTACGTCGGTTTGACGACTGTAATATGCCGAGAAACTGAAAGAGTTGGGACGTTTGCCGCCAAACCATGGGTCAAGGAATGATACGCTATATGATTGATAGTATCGAGCGTTGGTTTGTGCACTTATCGAGAATTGTTGTCCTTGTCCCTGAGGTATTATTCCTTTATAAGACTTGGGGTTAAAGAGATTCTTAAACGAGAAGTTTGTAAATTTAAGGCTCACCTTACCCACTACTCCTGTTTGTCCCCAACCTAACGAGAACTCTATTTGGTCGTTTGCCTTTGACTCCAAACCATAAATAATATCCACGGTTCCACTCTCAGGGTCGGGCTCGGGGCGAATATCCATGGTTTCGGGGTTGAAGTGTCCCATTTGAGCTATCTCACGTGCCGAACGCATCAAATCTGACTTACTGAACAATTCTCCCGGACGTGTTCGCAACTCACGACGTACAACCTCTTCATACAAGCGGTCGTTTCCTTTTATTATTACTCTATTTATTCGTGCCTGAGGACCCTCCATTATTCGTATCTCCAAATCTATTGAATCTTTTTGGATATTTATTTCGACAGGTTCGATATTAAAGAAGAGATAACCATTATCCATATATAGGGTTGATATGGCATCTTCGTCCTCCAACATTCTTTGTCGCAACAACTTTTGGTTATAAACGTCTCCGGGATTTAATCTTAATAATTGTGATAGTATTTCGGTAGGATATACTGTATTTCCTACCCAACTGATACTTTTAAGGTAATATTTTTGCCCCTCCTCTACTTGAATATATACATCGACCATATTCTCTTCATAGGGCACTACGCTATCGCTTACAATACGTGCATCACGATATCCCAATTCATTATACTTGTCGATGATTAAATCGAGATCTTCTTTATACTCTTTTTCAATAAATTTTTTCGATTTGAAAAGTTTTAATATATCTCCTTTTTCGTTGGTTTTTTTCATTGTACGTTTAAGTTTCTTATCGGTTATTACTTCGTTACCCGACAGATATACTTTGTGTACTTTTACTTTTGCCTTTTTTTCGATATATATATCAACTATCATATGGTTTTTCTTTGACAAATCGGGATGCTGAATTATTCTTACTTCGGCATTTTTATATCCCTTCTCGTCAAAGTGTTTTTTTATGATTTTCTCAGCTCGGTCAATTATATTCTGATTTACCTGAGTTCCTTTTGAAATACCGATTTTCCCTGAGAGGTCGTCTTTGTCGCTCTTTTTTATTCCTTGAAAACGCACCTCGGTTACTCGAGGTTGTTCGGTTAAGGCTATATTTATCCATGCCTTATTCCCTACAGTTTTTGTTAATGTGATTGAGACATCAGAGAATAGACCTTGTTTCCAAAATCGCTTTATGGCCGATGTTATCTCATCGCCGGGAATGGTTATTATCTCGCCGACTGTAAGACCTGAAAATCCGATAACCACATAATCATCATAACTCTCCGCTCCTGTTACTGTAATATCGGCTATCTCATATTTTCGAGGATATGAGTAGTTTACCTCAGGCGTGGTTATTGTATCGGATAATGCGGTTGTTTGTGCTTGCATCTGTGCAGAAATTAGCACTAAAGCAGCAAACAAAAGAATGTATTGTAATAGTTTATATGTTTTTTTCAAAATCATAATTGTTCGCTTGTTTTTCCAAATCTTCTCTCACGAGATTGATAATTACATATTGCCTTATACAAACTCTCCTTTCCGAAATCGGGCCAATACTCCGGTGTGAAATATAATTCCGAATATGATATTTGCCACATCAAGAAGTTACTTATTCGCTCCTCTCCACCTGTACGAATTAATAAATCGGGATCAGGAATTTGAGATGTTGTGAGATTTTCTGATATTGTATTCTCGGTAATATCTCCAATTGATAGTTCTCCTGCTTTTACCTTTGATGATATTTTTTTTACGGCATCAACTATCTCCCAACGAGAAGAATAGCTCAAAGCAAGAACAAGTGTTACTCCTTTTCCCGAAGCAGTATCTGAAATACATTTATTTAGTCGTGATCGCACCTCGTCCGGCATACGAGAGAGGTTGCCTATTGCTTGAAGTCGTACTCCGTTTTTTATCAAATCGGGAGTTTCTCGTTCGATAGCCATTACCATTAATGCCATTAGGGCATCTACCTCTTCCTGAGGGCGATTCCAATTCTCGGTTGAGAATGTATATAGGGTAAGATATTTTATACCTAACTCAGTTGCAGCTTCGGTTATTGTACGCACCGAATCCACTCCTTTCTTATGTCCATATGAGCGGTCTAATCCTTGAGCCTTTGCCCAACGCCCGTTACCGTCCATAATTATTGCTATATGTTCGGGCAAACGAGTTTTATCTATTTGGTCTATATAAGATGTCATATAAATAATATTTCTCTTAATCTATATTGTTACATACTCGGCGTTTAAGTCCGAAATCGTATGTTACCGTAAACATCGTGTATGAATACCAATCGGTATTCTTCAGTGCAGCACTCTCTATGAGGTATGGATCGTCCAATGCTTTTCCGTCGAGTTTATCACCCAATGTTTTTCGCATCGAAAACTCCAACATCATATTCCACCTCTTTCCCGGCTTATATTTGACACCGACTCCTAACGGCAGACTTAACGAATAAAATCCATCTCTTGCCTTAGGTACCATTACAAAACCAATACCTGCCAAAATGTATGGCGATATTCGTTTTGTGTTTAGATAGCTTTGTCCCATTCCGTAATTAAAAAAATTAAATTCGGCTTGCAGACCTAAATCGACCAACTGTCTTTTAAAAGAGTAGCTTGCCGATGAGGGATAGTACCCCGAACTCTCTCCTCGCATTGTTGCGGTTGATAATCCGCATTTCAATGCCCAACGGTAATTGATGTTCCATCTAAACGTCATATCAAATGCTGCTCCGGGTTTTAGAAATGGTTTATTAGGATTTGCATCTCCTATATAAAATCCCATTCCTGCACCCGCTCCAATCTCATATTTATAAGATTGGGCACTGATAACGGTTGTTGTGATAAGAAATAATATTATTAATATGATTTTGTTCATTGTTTTCATCAAAGAGTTATACTCTCTTGTTTATTAGAACGTGAATTTTTAAATAAAATTATCTCTTATCTAAATTTTATGCTATTCTTTATGGTATGGGTGGAAATGTTAATCGCCATATAACACCTTTCCATACCTCATTTATAAAGTTATATTGTAACGAACTGCTGCCTCCCACCATATAAACATATGGAACCTCTTGCTCTTCATCCGATTTCAACGACATCAGTTTTGTTATATTCTTAGTATTTAATAGTTCTATATCTCGCCAAACCAATGATTTTTTTGACGACTGTTTTACCACCGGCGAATCTAACACAAACACATCGGCACCCATTCGAGGTGAAATTTCAGAAGGCAATGCCATTGGCGATGTTGCTCCGGCTTTTTTCCATTTACCGCCTATATTTGTAGTATAATATAGATCATTTGTCATCTTCTCTCCATCCCAACCACCAATTATAAAGTATGTCAATACTTTTGTGTGGAGGTCGATCTCTGAATTGTACTCATAGGTATAATAGGTAAACATTACTGCTCCTGTTCGAGGTGTAATTAACGTGCCACCACTTACCGCATTGTTAAGTATTGCCCAATTTGTACCATCAAAACCCCATACCGCATTTGTCAAGGAGCCATCACGCTTCTCTCCACAAGCTATTATAAGCTGGTCTTGTGTCCACTTACTTGTAAATGTTATTGGTTGAGAAAAACCTTTTATCGGGAATTCCTCAGGCATTGATGTTAGTTTTAATGTACCTTCCGATACATTTATTGTTGCTTGATTATACTCTCCATTATCGTCAACTACAGCCAATAGATTACCTTCATATATACCCATTAACGATATTGGTGTATAGCCATCGATTATTGTTGACTCTGTAAACTGTAAGTTTTCCAAATCGTTGCAACAATATAGTTTACTATCTTCCGATATTACATATAACGATGTTCCGTCGTATGTAAGAGAACGCCAATTCATGCTGGGAATAGTTATATTTGCCATACTCTCCCACTCAACGAAATCGGCTGTTCGATATACATTCAACATTCCGCTTGTCTCTTGAGCAAAGAGATAATAACCATTATCGGTTGATACACATTTCGAAGATGCTATATTGTTTAGTTGATTTGAAATTATTGTTTTCTCTATCTTTTTCCAATATAATGAATCGGCTACAACTTTGTGTACATTCACTTTTAAGGTATAGGTTTGACTTGTATGACCATCGGCAGCTATAACTTTCATTTGCACTTTATTCTCCTCACATTTTCGAAAATCGATGGTTGCCTGACTTGTTGCCAAATAGCTAAATGTCTTTGTTGCTCCGTTTTCATCCTCATAATTTACATACACATTTGCAGGATTCATAAAGGTTGCCTTAACCGCAATTGCAGAGACATTGGTTCCTTTGGGCAAAGAGTCGGCATTGTAAATTAAACTTCTGTCCAAGTCGATTGTAAAGAATATACTATCGAGGTTTGATAGTACTGATGTATCTCTTTGCAAAGAGAATGCACATACCATTGTATTTTGTTTTGAATAGTATATTCCATCCTCTTCTAATGAGGCACACGATGATAGTAGAATTATGAGTGTTAAAACTCCAAATATTAATCTTTTTTTCAGAAATTCCATTTGAACATATTTTACAACTTGCAAAGATAGTAAGATTTTTTCGCATTCCCTTATAAATAAGGTAACAATTATAGGGCAAATATGTTAATAGAAGTTTAAAAATTGAAGATTTTTGAAAAGAAAAAGAGCTCCCAATTATTGAGAGCTCTTAATTTTATCTAATAATTTTCCTAAGGGATATATCTTAGAAAATATTCTATCTTAATACCTGTTTTATAACTTCAGAATCTACTTTTACAATTATCACTCCCCCAATATTTAGGGGTAATGCAACTTGAGTAGAAGTTGCTCCATTTGGATTAGAAGATATTATCACTCTTCCTATTGCATCATAAACAACTACAGAATTTATTCCTTCAGTTTTTTCAATGTTTAATATTCCATTTGACACAAATGCTTTAGTTTGCTCTTTATCTGATATATTTTGTTCTACACCTTGAGGTGTGTTTCCAAATTCAATATCCATTACTCCTTCTCCGTATACAAATGGTATTATCTCTATTCCAGAAGAGACTCCTCCAAGAGATGAAATTTCATACATTGCCGCCTTTATTGAACCATTATCTGAGAGCATATAGCCCTCATCATCTATTGTATTCCCAAATTCAAAATCCCAATATCCAAGAAGAGAGGTGTCAGTTAACAGAGGTGTATTCATACTCTCTTTTATCTCATCTTGCGTTAATGCTTTTCTGTAAAGTTGCACCTTATCAAGATATGCCTCCATTGATGCAAGATGATATCTTGCTCCACCAATCATTATTATATTATTTTCATTCCAAGGTGTTTGATCATTTATATATTTAACTTCGTATGATAGTGTACCATCAACATACAAGAGAATTTTTCTATAGTTATTTTCTACATCAAATACAAAAGAGAAGTGTTTCCACTCTGATGCATTAAATTCAATAGGAGATAATTCAATTGAGGTTGCACCTCCACTCAAACCTATACGGGTATCTATTATAATTCTATTACCAAAATTCTGTTCTGACGTATTTCCTATTTGCGACCACATATAGCCATATTCACTTTGTGGCCAACCTTGTGATATATCTCTAATGGTTAAGAAATTAGTTCCTCCTTTATCAACAACGATTGTATGATTAAATAGTTTTGGATTAACCCAAAACGATAGAGTAAATGCAGATGAAGTATCGAATCCTAATTGATTAACCGGTATTCCAAATGCATTTTTATCCAATTCAATTGCTCTTGGAATAGTAGAATCTGTTGTTATT
Organism: Bacteroidales bacterium; assembly: GCA_017559955.1. Lineage (GTDB taxonomy): Bacteria > Bacteroidota > Bacteroidia > Bacteroidales > G3-4614 > Caccoplasma_A. The sequence continues at coordinate 66,062 of JAFYPQ010000035.1, read as the reverse complement.
GCCTCAGTCAAGTCTATTGCATCAAATTCATTATTCTCAAACTTCAACAGTGTATCATTTTTTAATAATACCCAAACTACATTTCCATCACAAAGCATTGAACGAGCCTCTTCATAACCGGCACAAGTGTATGTAGTAAATTGCGTACCGTCCCATTTAAGCAAATTGTTCTCAGAGGTAAACCAGATATTTCCCTCATCATCAATATCGTTGCCATAATATCTATTTTCAAGCATTGCAGGATATTGCTCCTTAGTCATACACACTTCTTCTCCCTTTCCTTGATAATAACAGTTTATTCCTTCTTCACTTGCATACCATATATTGTCGTTAGCATCAATAGCTATTGAGGTAATCATTTTACTTCCAACACCAATAGGATTTTCACCAACATACACCGTAGAATTTGTAGAAGAATTGTTATGATATCCCAAATAATAATAATCGCCATACATCGCTATCCATAGTCTATCATTGCTATCAAAAGCCATATCTGTTATGGCTGTTTGTACGCTTGATGAACTCATATTTAATGTGCTATAACCTGTATTATGACTTGCAGAATCTAATGGAGGAAAATATAGGCCCAAAATAGAAGCCCAAACATCTCCTTTGGAATTAATTGCAAAAGAGTATGCCTTGCCTGTATAAAAAGAGCCATAATCTATTAGTGTTTCTCCGTCCCAAACCTTTGACTTCTCATATTTTTTGTCTTCTGAATAACAAACTATACCATCGGAATTAACCTCAATTGCAGTATATGTTGATTCAGGTGTGGCTCCAACCTCTGCCGCCACATTACAAGCTTCGCCCGTACTCTTATTGTACTTTATAATTCCCTGACTTGTTGTCAGCCATAAATTTTTGCCATCATCTGAGATGCGATTTGAATAATATTCTTGATACCAAAGTTTCCCGTTAACAACATCGGTATATGCAACTACCTCTAACGAAAATGATGACACAATTAAAAGTGCAAGAAAAATGTAGAATCGTTTCATAGTAACCTCCTTTTTCTAAACAATTTATGATACTTTGCACAAAGAAAAAAAAAAAAACAAACTGCAAATTTTTAAGAGATTTTTTTTGAAAAAAATTTTAGACACAAAGTTTACTGGCTATAATCATTGATTATTAAGGTGATATATTATAGAAGCACCACATTCAGACACCATTGCATTGGCAAATGAAATTTCCGGTGCTTTTACTCCCTCTTTTATTGAGACAGGAGATACCTCTCTGCGGATTTCGTTCCAAGCCCCGGCATCGATAAAAGATTGCAATGTTTTTGCGCCACCTTCAACCATTAACGATGTTATTTTGCGAGCATACAACTCGCTCAAGACTTGCGGTATAATGTTTTTTGAAAAGTCTATTTTTATGTAGCGGGTATCTTCTACTTTTGAGGTTAAGTGAGTAAATGCTAATGTTGGTGCATCGGTGTTAAAAATTTTATTTTCAATCGAAAGTTTTGCTTCTCTGTCTATTACAACTCGCAAAGGATTTTTTCCTTTCCAACCTCTTACTGTAAGAGATGGATTATCAGTTAATGCGGTTGTTGTTCCAACTAAAATGGCATCGTAAAAAGATCTTTCACGATGCATATAAATTGAAGACACAGGCGAAGATAACTGCACAGGTTTTGGTTTATCTTTGTCGAGTGCTGCAATATAGCCATTCTGACTTTCACACCACTTTAACAAAACATAGGGACGCTTTTGGGTATGTGCGGTTATAAATCGTCTATTTATGTAACGACACTCATCCTCCAATACACCAACCTTTACATCAACTCCCGCCTCCCGCAAGATCGATATACCACGACCCGAGACCTCCGGGAACGGATCTTTTATGCCCACTACCACTCTCGGAATGCCGCACTCCTTTATAAGATTGCAACAGGGAGGTGTTTTTCCGAAATGTGAGCATGGTTCAAGAGTAACATACATTGTACTGCGGGTAAGCAATGATCTGTCTTTTACCGACGCCACTGCATTTACTTCGGCGTGAGCCTCACCACACTTTCGATGATACCCTTCGCCTATTATCTTTCCATCACATACAATAACCGCACCCACCATCGGATTGGGCGACACTCTTCCCTCGCCACACAAGGCAAGTTGCAAGGCTCGTTGCATATACAATTTATCACAATCCGACTTAGAATCCATTTTTTTATAATTTTAATACAAACTTCGAAAATACTTATGTATTTTTGTATTATCAATTCTCTTCCAAAATGAAAGATACCATAAGAAATATCGCAATAAAACTCTCTTCTTGTTACAATGCAAGGGAGTGCAACTCCATTGCCCGGTATATAGTAGAAGAGATATCGGGATTGAGTTTTACCGATATTTTGGTCAAAGATACAAAATTTTCGGAAGTTGATAGAGAAAAAATTGAAGAGATAACAAAAAGGTTATTAGATGGAGAACCTCTGCAATATGTTTTGGGTTACTCTTACTTTTGCGATCTAAAGATTTGTGTTAATAACAACGTTCTTATTCCCCGCCCCGAGACTGAAGAACTTTGCAGATTAATTATTGAGAGAGAGAGGAATAACTCCCCAAAAATTCTTGATGTTTGCACAGGCAGCGGTTGCATTGCCTTGTCGTTGAAAAACGGCATTATGAATTCAGAGGTTGAAGGCGTTGATATTTCGGAAGAGGCTTTGGGTGTTGCAAGAATAAACAGCCAAGAATGCAAGTGCGATGTTGATTTTTTCAAATATGACGTTATAGAGGAGAGTCCAAAAATCACAAAAAAATACGATATTATCGTTAGCAATCCACCATATATTTGCCAATTTGAAAAAGAGAAAATGGAGAGCAATGTTTTGGATAACGAACCCCATTTGGCACTATTTGTAAGCAATGAAAAACCTCTTGTTTTTTACGATAAAATCGCCGAAACAGGACTTAATATATTAAGCAAGGGAGGCAAACTCTATTTTGAGATAAACCCACTATTTCACAATGAGTTGCACAACATGCTTTCATTAAAAGGATACAGCAATATTGAAATTATCAAAGATATTAACGAACGCAAACGATTTATAGTATGTACAAAGACATAGAGAACTTTAAACGTACCTTGGACAAAAAGGAGGCTTTAAACAGATGTACCGTTTTGTGTTCGAAAGCCGAATACTCGGAATGGGACATAAAAGAGAAACTCAACAAATGGGGTGTCGATAGTGAAAGTTTTAACGAAATAATCGAATATCTTTGTAATAACAACTACATTAACGAGGAGCGTTATGCCGAATGTTTTGTAAGAGAAAAATTTAATCTGAGACATTGGGGCAGGATTAAAATCGCATACGCATTGCGACAAAAAAGAGTTAAAGAACAATATATCGCAAAGGCCTTTGAAGAGATTGATGAAGAGCATTACTTTGAAACACTTAAAGAGTTAATTAAGAGCAAGAGCAAAGGCGACATATCGGATTTTAAAAAGAGGGCTTCGGTATATAATTTTGCCCTTTCGAGAGGTTTTGAACCTGAACTCATCAATAAGGCTTTAAAAGAGATTTAAAAAAAGATGAGACTTAAAGATATTATATCTGCCGTAGCAGACCTCTTTTACCCACGCCTTTGTATCGTGTGCGGTTCGGCTCTCACAAGTAGCGAAAAACATATCTGCACCTCGTGCATAGCCTCTATTCCTCGCACAAATTTTCATCTCGGAGCGAGAAACTCAGCTGAAGAATCGTTTGCAGGGAAAGCCTATGCAAACAGAGTTTTTTCTTGGTTTTTTCACTCACACGACAGCAAATTCAACAAACTGATTTACAGCTTCAAATACAACAATAATTACAAATTGGCTGAATATTTAGGAGAGTTATATGCCAAGGAGATGCTCTCTGATGGCATAAAACTAAATTCTGATTATATAATTCCTGTTCCTCTCCACCCAAAACGCAAGAGAAAGAGAGGCTACAATCAAAGTGTGCATATAGCAAAAGGTTTTTCGAATATTTTTGGCGGAGATATTAGAGAAGATATTCTTTTAAGAACCAAAGAGACTGAAACCCAAACCAAAAAGATAAGATTTGACAGATGGGATAATATGAAAGACGCCTTTGAAGCTTGCATCATAAACGAATGCGACTTTGAAAAAGAGATAGTGATTATAGACGATGTAACAACCACAGGCTCAACCATTGCTGCCTGTATAATAGCTCTACGAGAAAAGGGATATAAAAATATTTCAGTACTTACCTTAGCTTATGCCGAAAAGTGGTAGTTTTCATCTATAATTTATAAATTGTATAATATTGGTTGAATTTAGGTCGATTAATATTATTTTAAGTATTTGTGTAATATTAATCATTCGATTGTATGCATTCATATAAAAAACATAAGATATGCTTTCTATATTTCAATATAATTGTGTATCTTTGTTTCTAATAGAACATATGTTCGTTTCATAAAGAATTATTAATCATTTAAAAGATACGATTATGAACTCAGTTGACAAATTATTAGCTAAAAAGTTATTGGGAATCAGTGCAGTAAAGCTTCAACCTAAAAATCCTTTTACTTGGGCATCAGGTTGGAAATCTCCTATCTATACCGACAACAGAAAAACTTTGTCGTACCCTGAAGTTAGAAGTTTTGTAAAAGTTGAGCTTACTCGCCTTATCAAAGAGAAATTTGCAGAGTTTGATGTTATTGCAGGTGTTGCAACAGGAGCTATTGCTCAAGGAGCTTTGATTGCCGACGAGCTTGATATGCCTTATGTATATATTCGCTCTGCTGCTAAAGATCACGGAATGGGCAACTTAATTGAGGGAGATATAAAACCCGGACAAAAAGTTGTTGTTGTTGAAGACCTTATTTCGACCGGTGGTAGCAGTTTGAAAGCAGTTGAGGCTGTTCGTCAAGCAGGTTGCGAAGTTGTTGGTATGGTTGCAATATTTACATACGGATTCCCTCTTGCCGAAGAGAAATTCAAAGAGGCAGGTGTTACTCTTTACACTTTAAGCAACTACAATGCTGTATTGGAAGCTGCTGCCGAAACCGGTTATATCAGTAGCGACGACATTGAAACTCTTAAAGTTTGGAGAGAGAATCCTTCAGAATGGATGCAAGAGTAATTGCTATATAAAATTTAAATATATCTCAAATGGGCTTAAGCAAATACGAAAGTTCTGTTAAGAGTGTAAACTCGCCTGTTGAGGCTGTTTACAATACTCTCTCCGATTTAAACAACATCGAAAGGATAAAAGACCGCATCCCTGCCGATAAAGTAAAGGATATTAAATTCGACAGAGATAGTTGCTCTCTTTGTGTTGACCCCGTGGGCGAAGTTAAATTTATAATTTGCGACAGAGAAGAGAATAGAACAGTAAAATATACTGCCGAGAACTCTCCTCTCCCCGTATATATATGGATTCAGATGCTTCCGACTACGGAAACAACTTCAAAGATAAAGGTTACCTGCCATTTAGAACTAAATATGTTTCTTCGTGGTATGATTGGTGGCAAAATTAAAGAGGGTATTGAAAAAATAGCAGAAACTTTGGCGGCTATAAACTATTAACAGATACTTCTATAAAAGATATGGCAGAAAAACTTTGGCAAAAAACGACAATCGTTAATTCGGAAATTGAACGTTATACCGTTGGTTTGGATAGGGAGTTGGATCTTTTCCTCGCCCCATTCGACGTTCTTGGGTCAATTGCTCATATAACAATGTTAAAATCAATTGGATTGTTATCGGAAAGCGAGCTTAAAATATTAACAACTGAGTTACAAAACATATACAAAACAACACAAGACGGTTCGTTTATTATTGAGGATGGAGTTGAGGATGTTCACTCACAAGTAGAGTTATTGCTAACCCGAAAACTTGGAGACATTGGAAAAAAAATTCATAGCGGGCGTTCACGTAATGATCAGGTTTTAGTCGATTTAAAACTCTTTATGCGTAGTGAAATTAAAGAGATTGTTATGCTTTGCGACAAGCTCTTTAAAACTCTTATTGCTCAAAGCGAAAACCACAAGAAAGCTCTTATGCCCGGCTACACCCATTTACAGGTTGCAATGCCGTCGTCTTTTGGCTTATGGTTTGGTGCGTATGCCGAAAGTATTGTTGATGACCTTACCATCTTACAAGGTGCATACAAGGTTGTAAACCGCAATCCTCTTGGATCGGCAGCAGGTTATGGCTCTTCGTTTCCGCTTAACAGAACAATGACTACTAACCTTTTGGGATTTGATTCGATGAACTACAATGTAGTTTATGCTCAAATGAGCCGAGGCAAAACCGAACGCATTGTTGCTACTGCCATGGCATCAATTGCCGCAACAGTTTCGAAACTTGCATTTGATGCTTGTATGTTTAATTCTCAAAACTTCGGTTTTGTAAAACTGCCTGACGAATATACAACAGGATCGAGTATTATGCCTCACAAAAAGAACCCCGATGTATTTGAGTTGACTCGTGCAAAATGCAATAAACTACAATCACTTCCATATCAAATAACTCTTATTGCAAACAACCTTCCTTCGGGATACTTCCGTGATATGCAACTAATCAAGGAGTCATTCCTTCCTGCCTTCGCAGAGCTTAAAGATTGCTTGATTATGACTACCGAGATGGTTCGTTTGATTGAGATAAAAGAGGACATCATCGAAGATGAGCGTTACAAATATGCCTTCAGCGTTGAGGAGGTTAACCGAAGAGCAAAAGAGGGTACTCCTTTCCGTGATGCTTACAAACAGGTTGGAATTGAAATTGAGGAGGGTCGTTTTACGCCCGACAAAAACATTAATCACACTCACGAGGGCAGTATCGGAAATCTTTGCAACGAGCAGATTATTAAGTTAGAAGAAGATATTGTTGCAGGCTTTGCTTTTGAGAAATTTGAAAAGGCTCAAAAGGAGTTGCTAAATAAATGAGAAATGATTTTTAAATTAGGAATGAGGAATTAGAAATTAGGAATTCCTAATTATTGCAAAGCAACGCGCTAATATTTAATTAATTAAAGGCATATTGATAAAAAAGATTATAACGCTTCTATTTATAATTCTTACGATTTGTTCGGGGTGTTCTGATTTAAGCAATGACAGGATACCCCTGACAAGTGTCAGAATTGAGGTTACATTGGCTCAACAACAAAAAAGTGAGTATTGGGCTAATGTTCCGGCTACTTTTGTAACTTTCTTAAAACCAAATATTCCATACGGATTTCCATATACAATTTCTGCCACCACAGGATATGGCGGAGTATTGCAAGTTTGTGGCTTTGATAATGAGCTATTTGCTTACGATTTAAGCTGTCCATTTGAACATAATCCGAATATCAGAATAGCTATAGACGATATTACATTAAATGCTGTTTGCCGTGAATGTGGTTCGACATACGACGTTTTTTACGGTAGCGGTGCTCCTATCGATGGACCTTCTGCTGCAAACGGTTATGCTCTACGAAAATATAATATAACATATATTTCTTCTACAGGATCATATATGATTATCAATTAACGCAAGTAATATGAGCTCACTTAAAAGAATTTGCATTTTAGCTTTATTTTTAATGGTATCGGTTTGGAGCTATGCCGATAAAATTAAGGTTGCCTGCATAGGCAATAGTGTCACTTATGGCTATTTACTACCCGAGAGAGAGATTAATGCATATCCTTCTCAGTTGCAAAAGATGTTGGGAGATGAGTATGAGGTTGGCAACTTTGGCAAGAGTGGCGCAACTTTATTAAATAAAGGTCATAGACCATATATGCAACAACAGGAGTATAAAGATGCTATTGCTTTTGGGGGAGATATTGCCATTATTCATTTGGGGTTGAACGACACCGACCCAAGAAATTGGCCAAACTACAGCGAGGATTTTGAGAAAGATTATTATGCTCTGATAGACTCCATTAAGGAAGCTAACCCCAAATGCAAGGTTTGGATTTGTAGAATGTCGCCCATTACAGATAAACATTGGCGTTTTAAATCGGGTACTCGTGATTGGTACAGACAAATTCAGACTCACATTGAGGATATTGCAAAAATTAAAGGCGTGGGACTAATTGATTTACAAGCCCCATTATATGATTTACCAAATCTTCTTCCTGATGCTCTTCACCCCGACACAACCGGTGCTAAGATTATTGCAGAAACAGTTTATTCGGCAATAACCGGTAACTATGGAGGGTTGAAAATGTCTCCCGTATATAGCGATAACATGGTGTTACAACACAACATTCCTCTTGAAATTAAAGGTATTGCAAATATTGGAGACGAAGTTACCGTAAAAATTGCAGGCGAGAAGTACCAAACCAAATGTGGAGAAAATGGCAAATGGTGCGTAACTATTAAACCTTTAAAAGCAGGAACAGGATATACCCTATCTGTTAGCACAAAAGATAAGAGCCTTACTTATGCTAACGTTGCAGCCGGAGAGGTGTGGCTATGTTCGGGACAATCCAATATGGCTTTTATGATTTGGGAAGGGGCTACAGCCAAAGAGGACGTTGAGAATGCTACAAACAGCAATATAAGACTCTTTAATATGAAACCTGCTCACGAAACAAACGATGTTGAGTGGGACGTAACATTCCTCGATTCTCTTAACAGAATGGATTACTACAAGCCAACCGAATGGCAAATTTGCAATAAAGAAACCGTCAACTCATTCTCTGCCATAGCATACCACTTTGGTAGAGTTTTAGCCGACTCATTGGATATTCCTGTTGGACTTATCTGCAATGCTATTGGTGGTTCGGCTGCTGAATCGTGGATTTCGAGAGAGATTATAGAGGAGAAAATACCGGACATATTGAAAGATTGGACCAAAAACGATATGGTGCAAGATTGGGTTAGAGGCAGAGCTGAACGAAATTGTAATAAATCGTCAGTGGCAGGGCAACGACACCCATACGAACCTACATACCTATATGCAGTTAATCAGCCAATTATTGGTGGTTTCACCGTAAAAGGTATAATTTGGTATCAAGGAGAGAGCAATGCCCACAATATTGAGTTGCATGAGCAGTTGTTCCCTATGGTAATAGAGAGTTGGAGAAAGCAACAAAACAACCCCGATATGCCATTCTATTTTGTGCAGTTATCGAGCATAAACCGTCCTTCGTGGTGTAACTTCCGTAACAGCCAACGTATAATGAGCGAAACGCTACACAATGTTGGTATGGCGGTTTCATCGGACAAAGGTGATGTAACAAATGTTCACCCAATTCACAAAAAAGAGATTGGAGAAAGATTGGCTCGTGTTGCTCTTAATAAGAGTTATGGAATGAATGATATTATCCCTTCGGGCCCAATGTTTAAGTGTGTAACTTTTGGAAATGGTGCTGCATTCCCCTCTTTTGAATATGGCAAAGGTTTACACGCCGCAGATGGTGGAGAAATAATCGGTTTTGAGATTGCCGGAGAAGATAAGATTTTCTACCCAGCTAAAGCTGAAGTTAAGAAAGACAAACTAAAAGTTTGGAGCAAAGAGGTTAAAGAGCCTCAATATATTCGCTATGGCTGGCAACCTTATACTGAGGCAAACCTTGTAAATAAGGAGGGTTTACCTGCAAGTACATTTAAGAATTAAGTTGTTAGTTTTTAGTTGTTAGTTAACGAGCATTCGCTCGTTGAGTCCGTTAATGCTCAACTGATTACTATTAGATAGCATATTAGACTAATTGGCCATATTGGACTAATTAGTCTAATTTATTAATAACGGGGATAATATTATCTCATCAACAAAGAGGAGTCGCCGTAGCTTAGAAAACGGAAGTTGTTAGCAAGGGCGTAATCGTATATTTCACGCCACTTTTCGCCTCCTCCAATGTAGGCTGACACCAATAGCAATAGGGTACTTTTAGGTTGGTGGAAATTTGTGATTATTCCGTCCACGACTTTGAATTGGTAGCCTGGTACTATTATTATTTGTGTTGATGTTACCAAATGGGTTAGATTGTTGCGTTTTAGATACTCGGCAATGTTACGGAATGCTTCGGTTCGTGATATGTCAGATGGATAGTCATAGGGTTGCCATTGCGATACCTTTAACGAATTGGGATTTGTTGCATCTTTTCCCAACGCTACTCCTATATGGTATAACGATTCGAGGGTGCGAACCGAAGTTGTTCCTACTGCTATTATCGTGCGATTGGTTTCTGCTATTTTTTCGATTATTTCTAAAGGCACCGATATTAACTCGGTGTGCATATCGTGTCCTCCAATTGTGTCGCTCTTAACGGGGCGGAATGTTCCTGCTCCTACATGCAACGTTACTTCGGCTGTTTCTATTCCACTTTCTGCTAGCGATGCAAATACTTGAGGAGTAAAGTGAAGCCCTGCCGTTGGTGCTGCCACCGAACCCTCTATTTTTGAATATACTGTTTGATAGGTGGTTTTATCGCTCTCCTCTGCCTCACGGTTCAGGTATGGAGGTATGGGCAACTCACCCACTGCATCCAATAGTCTGGCAAATGTTACAGATGGATTATCCCACGTGAAACGTATCTGTTGTGGTGAACCTGTGGTTACTCTCTCTGCCGAAAATTTTACGGTTTCTCCGTCAATCTCGACATTACGAGTTAACAAGCCTTCTTTCCACTTTTTTGAGTTTCCGACCAAACAATCCCATACGCACTCTTTGTTTGATTGAAATGATAATGCATAGTCGGCAGGGATGCGTGGCTCGAGACAGAATATCTCTATTGATGCTCCACTCTCCTTTTGAAAGTGCAAACGTGCTTGTATTACTCTTGTATTATTGAATACCAAAAGTGAACTTTGTGATAGATGCGATGGAAGCGTATTGAATTTATCTTCTGATATTGTACCTCCTTTATACAATAGGAGTTTTGATGTATCTCGTTGCGACAAAGGGAACTTGGCTATTCGCTCATCGGGGAGTGGATAGTCGTATGATTCCATCGATATTTTCTTATACTCTTGGCTCATTATTTTAGATATTTTTCAAATCCTTTACTATAGTGTAGTTTATACTGCGATGTATCACCTGGACATATCAGCAATGCCTCTAATGTTGAATCGGCTTCGATAAGAGGCATACCTTTCTCTACTCCTAAAACCATAAGGGCTGTTGCATAGGCATCGGCTATGGCACAATCATTGGCAATTACTGTTGCACTCAACACTCTTGCCTGAGTTGGATATCCTGTTCGAGGATCGATTATATGCCACACTTTTTTATTGTCTTCTACTTTGAACTTGCGATAGTTTCCGGATGTTGCCAATGATTTGTCTGATATTTTTAATATTGTTTCTATATCTCCTCCAATGATATTACTCTCTTCGGGTTTATCAACTCCTATTCGCCACTCTTCTCCTCGCTCATTTACACCTCGGCACGATATTTCTCCGCCTATATTTACCAAATAGTCTGTTATGCCTTTGCTCTCTAAATAGCCGGCAATCAAATCAACTATATATCCTTTTGCTATTGCCGAAAAGTTAAGAGTTATATTGTTATCGGTTTTTAATACTTTACCGTCGGAAGTGAGTGTTATTTTATCCATTCCAACCAATTTTCTTAACTTCTCTATCTCGGTGTCAGTTGGCAAAGTTCCGGTTTTGAAACCGAACCCCCATGCATTTATTAGGGGAGATATTGTGGGGTCGAATGCTCCGCTTGTTGCCTTATAAACTTGCCCCGAAATGGTTAACACATCAATTAGTAAATTATCGGCTTTTACTGTGGTATCGTTATTATTTATTGCTGTTAAAAGCGACTCGCTGTTAAATGGAGATAATGAGTAATCGAACTTATCTAACAACAGTGCAATAGAATCGCTTAAATTATCGGCATATTTGTATTGCACATTATAGAAGGTGGTATATTTTTCGCCCGAGCTTTGTTGATATACTATCTCTTTATCGTTAGAAGAAAATAGTTTTATAAGAATAAAAACCACCAATACAACTATTGATGCTACCCAACCTTTAAAGTTTCTGATATAGTTCATTATTGTTTTATATTAGCGGAATGTTATATGAAAACATCCTTGTTTTACCTCATATTTTACATAACATTTACCCGCTTCTTGAAAGTTTTTTAGCACCTCGGCAAGAAGGAGTTTTAAATCGGTATCCGAAATAATAAACTGTGGTGTATATTTATCAAATCGACGGTATGTTATATCTACTGTTGTTCCGTATAGGTGTGCCGAGTTTTCGGTTGAATTTTTATTATAACGGCGAAGTTTCTTAATATCTTTCTCTTGACGAAGTATGCTTGTTATTATAAATCGATAACTGCCTCCTCCTCTCGACGCAAGTGTATCGCAAAAGGCTTTACCCAATTCTTCTAATCGTGCTTTTGCATGCGGAACCAAATATGGGTGTGAATGGGTTAATTTATCTACAGCGTAATAATCGCAAGTTTCAATTCGTTGCAATTTGCCCGAACATTCATCATTCGATATATTTACTAACGTCGGAGATATTCCATATGACGATGCCGCAGATAGATGAACATCGTTCTTATCGTTGAATGCTCTGCGATACGTTCCTTTAAAATTTGTTTTTATCTCTTTTTCAACAGTTATATAATATGTTTCTGAAGGCAATTGTATTACTTCTTCTTTCGGCATATTTTTGAGGGTAAATATTATTACCACTCCTGCCAAAATGAGTAACAAAATTGCCAATATTATATATCTATATCTCTTTATCATATGTAGATGCGAAGTTACAAAAAAAGAAGATGTTTCCCAAATATGGGAAACATCTTCGATTATTGTTATTATCTTTTTCTGTAATTATTGGACTAATTAGACCTATTAGACTAATTAGGCTAATTTTGTGGATGCAACGAGATTATTACTTTAGTTTTGCTAATGTCTCCTTAATACGACGCATAGCCTCAACAATATTTTCGTCGGAAGTAGCGTAAGAGAAACGTAAATAATCGGGTGCTCCAAATGCTTTACCTCCTACTGTTGCCACGTGTCCTACTTCAAGCAGATACATCGCCAAATCGACAGCATTGTTTATGGTACGCTCACCATCACTCTTACCAAAGAATGAACTTACTTTGGGGAATAGGTAAAATGCTCCTTGTGGAACGTTTACCTCAAAACCGGGAATCTCTTTTGCCAACTCCACAACCAAGTTGCGACGACGTTCAAATGCTGTACGCATCTCCTCTACGCAATCTTGAGGGCCTGCAAATGCGGCAACAGATGCTTTTTGTGCTATTGATGATGGTCCCGATGTGTATTGCCCTTGCAGTTTGTTACATGCTTTTGCCAACCAAAGAGGTGCTGCTACAAATCCAATACGCCATCCTGTCATTGCATAAGCTTTAGAGACTCCATTAATGACTGCCACACGATCGGCTATTTCAGGGAATTGTGCTATGCTTTCGTGTTTACCGACATAGTTGATATGTTCATATATCTCATCAGCAATTACTACTATACGGGGATATTTTGCTAATACCGCAGCAAGTGCAGCCAACTCATCTTTTGTATAAACGCTTCCTGTTGGATTTGATGGAGAACAAAGAATGATTGCTTTTGTTTTTTCTGTTATTGCCTCCTCTAATTGTGCTGCTGTAATTTTGAAATCTTGCTCAATTCCTGCGTTGATAAGGACGTTTTCTCCTTCGGCAAGTTTTACCATCTCCATATAACTTACCCATGCCGGAGTTGGGATAATTACCTCATCACCTTTATCTACTACGCACATTATTACATTGCAAACAGATTGTTTTGCTCCGTTTGATACAACTATTTGTTCGGGTGCAAATGTAAGATTGTTTTCACGTTGCAATTTTTCAGATATTGCTTTACGCAAATCCATATAACCTGGTACGGGAGAATAGAATGAGAAGTTATTATCTACTGCATCTTTTGCAGCTTGCTTTATATGGTCGGGTGTAAAGAAATCGGGTTCTCCTACACTTAAATTTATTACATCAACTCCTTGTGCCTTCAACTCTGCACTTTTTTGCGACATCGCTAATGTCTCTGATGGTGAAAGTGCGTTCAATCGTGCTGAAATCATTTCTGTCATCTCTATTATATTGTTATTATTTTTTTAATCTTATTTTTTGACTTTGCGAAGATAGTGATAAATGGCGTGATCTCAAACAAATTTCTACAAAAACATTATTTTTTTTATCATTTATTTTTAAAACAGGATATATTAGGTGAATATTTGAAACCTTTTATACTCTTATTTATAATATTTGTTACTTCTGAAATTTTATTTTAAAACAAAAGATATTAAGATTATTCTATAATAACTTTTTCTCTCTTACCATTTAACACCACAATGTATATTCCTCGGTTAAGTTCAATATTGTCGCCGTCGGTTATGGTCATATCTTTAACTATCTGCCCTGTGGTGTTTACTATTTTTACATCGCCTATATAACCTACTATATTTACTGCTCCGTCGGCTACAAATATTTTCACATTATCATTATCTGCCTCCTCTACTGACGATGGGTATGTTATACGTAGAGTAAAGTCAACTTGACTACCACCATTGCCTGCAATTGATTGCGTTGGGTTTCCACAAGCATCAAGTGAGTTCCAATCTATTTTTACTCTTAATCGGTAATCGCCCTCTGCAATATTATATGGCAGTGTAAAAGCGGGAAGACTTCCAAAATCAGGTCCCGAAGAGGTTGATGAGCCTAAGCTGTTGCGTCCTTCGTAATAATTATAAGAGACCACCTCTCCTCCTGTTGTTCCGTTAGCATTAAGGGTTTGGTCAAACTCTTTATCGCAGTTATAATCAATATGTAAGTAACCATGCATCCACAGTCCGTTCCACGAAAGCGAAGGCGTTATGGTTGCTCCCGGTCGGGCAACGATTACTTTATCGGTATGATTACTATATACTTGGTGTCCTCCGGTTTCTAATGTTCCGCTATTAAACGGAACCTCTGTTCCTGAGAATTGAACCGAACTTAAATATCGGTCGGTACGGGCACTGTTATTCTCATCCTTACAATAGTCGGGGAAGTAGTATCGTGCCGTCACTATATCACTTGCACGCTTTGATGAGGCTTTTGCCATTGCCTTAATGGTTGTACTTTCGGTAATGGTTATTCCCGCACTTGTATATTGAGCAGATTCTGTTGTCGGAATCGAGCCATCCAATGTATAATATATTTTTGTTCCACGTTGTACACTATTGAATTTTATTACAGCACTCTCTTCTTGAAATGTTGTTCCACTTTCTGTTGTGAATATAGGTTTGTCTGTTTGAGCAGATCCATCAGGAACAGTATATGTATCTGCACCGTCTGTTAACCAGTCTAATGAGAAATTAAGGAAGAATGTTGACATATCAGATGTCATATAATCCTCTTCTGTATAAACACCGATTGTTCCGTCAGGTAAAATTGCTATCGACGAATATGCTCCATTTCCCGGACAAATTGTTTTGTTTACACTCCACGTATCCCCTTCATCGTAGCTTATGAACATTGACATATTCTTACGACTTACTGCATCAAACGGGACTGTATGCAATAGACGATTTCGATCGTATCCATCAACTGTTGATGTGTAGCGAATAAGATCTCCGTTACATCCCGGCTCGTACATTTCGTTCCAAAGAGCTATTTCGCTCCAAGTTTGTCCACGGTCCTTTGATATTGTGTAATAACGAGAACCTTTACTTTGATTACGAATACTTACCAACCAACTGCCATCGTTCAACTCAACGATTTTTGCTTCGTTTCCGTTATTGGGTTTACACACTGTCGACACCTTCCATGTTGTTCCGTTATCTTCAGAGTAATAGACATAGTTTGAGACCGAAGCTACATTTTCATCGCTTGTTTCACGTACTGCAGCAACAAAGCATATTGTTCCGTCTCGAGTTAGTAATCCTGTTCCAGAGGCACAGAATGAGGCATGCCAATTTCGGCGAACAGGATCGCTACACTCTGCTCCAAATAATTGAGGAGTAATATCCTTTGGTGCTGTCCACGTTACACCGTTATCGGTACTTTTACAAATATATGTTCTATTGGGAGCTGAAGGAGTTCCTCCAAAAAATCCTTTACCACCCACAAAAACGCATATCAAACCTCCGTCTTCTGCTGTACGAGCCAAACCCGCATCGCCATATCCTTGCCCATAACCGGTTCCCTGTGCAATGGTTATTGGCTGACTCCATGTTTTTCCTCCATCGACGCTACGATTTATTAAAACATCAATATCTTCGGGAAGGTCGCCTTGATTGTTTTTTCGTTTATCCGTTGCAATAACCAATGAGCCATCTTGAGCTGTTACCAATGCCGGAATTCTATAATTCTTTGATGAATAATCACCCGGAGAGTATACCAAAACCCTCTTTAACAATATTTCACGGGCACCATCCGATACCGAAGTCGGCAAGGTGTAAGTATTATTTCCTGAATAATTAATTGCTTTAACACTTGCATCAACAATGTTTCCTTCGGTTGCACCCTCTGAAATATCGTATGTTACCCATAGATACGAACTTCCTGATGGCAGTGTTCCCGATAGTGGGATGGTTATATCGCCATCGGTAGGAGTTGTTTGTCCCAAAAGTGTATATTGTGAAGTTTTCTTTGGATTGAACAGTTCTGTTGTTCCTGTTGAGTATATCTTTATTGCGGTAACATCTGAAATATCGGTTGTTCCATCCATACTTACAACAACTGAATTTAACTGAGATACTGACGATGCTGAGATTTGAGCCCTCACAATTGGTTCGGAAATATTGCCTCTACCTGTAAAGTTTGTATCTCCCAAAAGTGTAACACTGCCAATAGAACCACTTCCCGATGATGAGAACCCTACCAACTCGCCATTGTGTCCATTTCCACTTATATCGGGGACAGTTGTTCCTGATGTCGATTCAAAATCGTATGCGGCAACCAACCCTGTTGTTGCCGAAGAGATTGAATTACTATTTTTATCGGTATTTATCTCTGTTGATGTTAAAGCCCTTTTATAAAAGCGTACATTATCGAACTCTCCGTCAAAGAAGTAAGACACTGTTGAGGCATTTCTTAATCCTGCTCCTACATATACATCAAAATCGTTATCAACGTACCAAGGTGATATATCTTTTGAACCAGAAGAGGCTACTTGTGTTCCGTTATGATAGAGATACATCTTGCCTGCTGTGCGGTCAACCACAAATGCAACATGAAACCATGTAGCCAAGTTTCCTCCCGATGTCGACCAAGAGCTCATTGAATTTGTATGGTTGGTTCCGTTAGGACCGGGTGCGTTATTGGCAAAAAAACCAGACGAAGCATTTCCGTTTAATGCTCCCCATAACTCATAACCCGATGTATTCAATCCTGATACACCTTCCATACAACGTTTTGATATAAAACGTTGAGCATTTGAAACTTCGCTTTCGTAACTATTTACTTTAATCCAAGCGGTAAGAGTAAAACTTTCGTTTTGAGCAATATCAAAATCTGCGTGATTTGCTATACGCATATATTGCGTAGTTCCATTCAGTGCCAAAGTTTTACCGGATTGTGAATACAACGATGTTGTCAACAATAAAGCAAATAATAGAGATATAAATGTTCTCATATAAATAATGTTTTATTATTAGACTAATTTTGAATTTTATTAAACTAAGAGTCTTTCTTCTTCTTAATTTATAGTTTTGGCAAAAATAAATAATCTTAAGTCATTTACAAACATCTTTAATCAATTTTAATAACTATATATTTTTATTTCGATGAAAAAAAGACAAATTCTGCTTTTAAGACCAAGGTAAAACTCAAAACGACTTATTAATGCATTGCAAATAAACAATATTTTGTATATTTGAGGTAAACATCGAATATACTTTCGCTCGCTGTAAAAAATATTCAAGCAAGCTTGATATTATTTTGCTCGCTTATTCGTATATTTGACATAAACATCGAATATACTTTCGCTCGCTGTAAAAAATATTCAAGCAAGCTTGATATTATTTTGCTCGCTTATTCGTATATTTGTCGCTAAATATCATTTAGTTAAAATGAAAAGGAGTATTTTATTTGTAGTTTTTACACTGATATTCTCGACACAGATTTTTGCCGAAGAATATACATCTGCTCAAATAGTTTATGAAAAAGGTAAAAGAAACTGGTTTTTTGAGGCAGGCGTAAACGGGAATATTTATTTTGGTCAACAAGATAATCAATTAATGTTTTTAAACCGTATAGGATGGGGAGGAAGTGCTAATTTCGGAAAATGGATTACTCCTTGCGTCGGTTTTAAGTTGGAGTTAAATGCTTCGGAATATTTTGGAGCGGCTCTTAATGGTGTTGACGCAAACTTTGTACACTCGCATAAATATTGGAATAGAAGTTACTCTCGTTATAATTTAAACGATTTACAGGTTCAACATTTCCTTGCATTTAACCCAAACATTGATGTTATGTTCAGCCTATTCAATTCACTTGGCAAGGTTAAAGAGAAGAGAGTTTTTGATATGATTCTCTCTTTCGGAGGCGGTGTGTTTGTAAACAATGGTGCCAATGTTGAAGAGTCGTTAAATGAAAATGGCAGAAGAATTTTATTAAGTCCGTCGTTTAACATAGGATTGCAAAATAAATTCAGATTGGCAGAGCAAGTTGATATGAATATCGATTTAAGAGCCGGGTATATCTCAAACTCATTCGACGGGCAAAAAATGAGTGGCGGGAAATATCGTATGGGGGATATCGTGGCTTCTGCCGGAATATCTTTTACCTACAAATTTAAACCTCGGGGATACTCTAAAATAAAAGCCATAGAGGATAAATCATGCGAATTGGAGAGATATAAAAATCTTTATATCTCAGCTATACGTCAAAACGATAGTTTAAAAGAGGCAAATAACGCTTTACTGGCATCGAATGCTGATTTAATCAGCAAACTTGCTGCACAACCTCAAATTGAATACGTTGAGCATGAAAACAATACAAAAGTTATTGCCATATTGGAATATAAAATTGGAGTTTCGGAACTAAATAAAGAGAATAGGACAAAACTTAAAGAGGCTGCAAAAATTATTAAGGCAAACCCTGAATATACTTTCGAGATATGTGGTTACGCCGATAATGAAACAGGTTCGAAAGATATAAATATTCGCCTTCGTAATGCTCGTGCCAACCGTGCCATCGACCAATTATTACACTATGGAGTAAACCGAAACCAACTTTTAAAATCGACTAACGACGGCAATTTACCCGGCACAACAACAAGAGCCATTGTTATTCGCCAATTGGATTGCGATTAGACCTCTCTCCCTACCCCTCTCCGGTAGAGAAGAGAGATAACAAATAGACTAAAATTACAAAAAAAGGAAGAAGCCATTTTTGACTCAATAAGAGTTTCAAAAATGGCTTTCTTAGTCTATATAAAAAGAGTAGTTCTTATAATAAGGAATGGGGGATTTTATGCCCTTATTCTCTTCTTTAAAAGAAGATTTTAATCGAACATTCCTTCCATTACATCACCTTCTTGTTTGGTCTCTTGAGAAATGGGTTCCTCTTTTGATGTTACATCAGAAGATACCTCTCCACATACATTCTCAAACTCTTCGGGAATTTCGAAATCAGTATCTTGTGAATATCCTAAATCCTCATCGGCATATACTTTCTGCATAAATAATCCGTATATGGGAAGAGCCATTGATGCTCCTTGTCCGACAGACATACGGTCGAAGTGTATTGAACGGTCTTCTCCTCCTACCCACACTCCCGCCGCAAGTTCGGGTGTAAATGCCATAAACCAACCATCAGAGTTGTTATTTGTTGTTCCGGTTTTACCTCCCATCGGTGCAGTTATACCGTATTTATATCTTATTCTGACACCTGTTCCTTCATTCACAACATCTTTTAATATTGACAGCATCTTGTAATATGCTTGTTGACTCATTACCTCTGTCATATTGGGAGTGAATGTCGAAATTACATTACCGAAATTGTCTTCTATGCGTGTTACATACATCGGATCGACTCGTATTCCCGCATTAGAGAAAGCTGTATATGCAGTTACCATCTCTTCGACCGACACCTCGGCAGGTCCGAGACACAATGCCATCACGGGATCGATATAATTTCTTATTCCGAACGAGTGCATAAGAGTTGCCAATGATTGTGGCGACAACTGATTCATCAGCCAAGCCGATATCCAGTTATTAGAGGTTGTCAATCCCCAATGAAGAGTAACATTCTCTCCTACTCTTTTATCAGACGAGTTACGAGGAGCCCACACATCGCCCGTTGCTTTATCGACGATATAGGGCTGAACATTGGGGGCCATATCGCAAGGGGTAAAGCCCTCTTCCATTGCCAGGGTATATAAGAAGGGTTTTACCGTCGAACCCACTTGGCGACGTCCAACCGATGCCATATCGTATTGAAAATGGCGAAAATCAACACCTCCGACATAGGCTTTCACATGACCGTTCTTTGAGTTTATTGCCATAAATCCTGTATGCAAGAACGATTTGTAATAACGAATCGAATCCATAGGTGTCATTGTTGTATCAACAACTCCCCTTAATGTATATACCTGCATATCGCAAGGGGTTTTAAATGCCACATCTATCTCCTCTTCTGTTTTTCCTGCCTGTTTCATTATTCGATATCGGTCGCTCTGCTTTTTGCTTCGCTCTAACATCGATTGTATCTCCTCAGGGGTTACATCTTTTGAGAATGGAGCATTTTTCTTGCCTCGCAACTCCTTAAAGAATTCGGGTTGAAGATACCTGTTTATATGCTCATCAACTGCCTCCTCGGCATATTGTTGCATACGAGAGTCGAGTGTAGTATATATCTTCAATCCGTCAGTGTAGATATTATATTTTGAACCATCGGGTTTTCTGTTTTTGTTACACCATCCGTACAATGGATTTGTAGCCCATGCAATTGAGTCATCAACATATTGTTGTCGTTGCCACCCTCTGTAATCGGAGCGTTTAGGCTCCTTTGCAGTAAGCATCAATCTTAATTTCTCTCTAAAATATGGTGCCAATCCCTCCTTATGGTCAACTTTCCTGAATTTTAATTCAAGTGGTAATTGACAAAGGGAATCGCACTCCGCTTTAGTTATATAACCTGCTTTCTCCATTTGCGACAACACCACATTGCGACGAGCCTGAGTCTTCTCTTTTCTACGCACAGGATTGTATAACGCAGGATTTTTCAACATTCCCACAAGCATCGCAGCCTCCTCTATTTTAAGTTTATCGGGAGTAGTACTAAAATATACAGTTGATGCCGATTGTATGCCTACAGCATTATATAAGAAGTCGAATTTGTTCAGATACATTTTTATAATCTCTTCCTTTGTATAGAAACGCTCCAATTTAAGAGCTATAACCCACTCGATAGGTTTTTGGAAAAGACGTTCTATTTTGCTGTCGGCACTCGGCGAATAGAGTTGTTTTGCCAACTGCTGAGTTATAGTACTTCCTCCTCCTGCTGTTCCTCCGCCAAAGACGCCTTTCACCACGGCTCTTGCCAATGCTCGTAAATCGATTCCCGAATGTTCATAAAACCTGACATCCTCGGTTGCAATAAGTGCATCTATAAGATCGGGAGAAATATCTTGATAATCGACATAGACTCTGTTTGCTTGACTTTGGTGATAATTTCCGATAACTTTCAAATCGGCTGAATATATCTCTGAAGCAAATTTATCTTTAGGGTTCTCCAACTCCTCAATTGGTGGCATATATCCTATCTTACCATTTGAAATTAGGATAAATATAATTATAAGAGATATCACACCTATAGCCAAAAGCGACCACAACGATACTATAATTTTGTTTTCTATTTTTTTGTTTTTTATTATTCCCATCTCTCAATCTTTTATATGGAATTATCTCTATCTGTGCATTACATACCAAAAGCAAAACTAATTATGTTTAAGCCTGCTAAGATAAAGCACTTTCTCTCGTAAGTTAACTTTTGGCAAAGATAATCTTTTTTTTTCTTAGTAAATATTTAGAAGCTGTTTAATTTTTATTTTCCAAACAGAATATTTTTGCCTCGGATAGTATAATAAATCTGTTTTTTTTTATAGTTTTGTATTGAGGTACGCACTACATTTACAAACAAATGTAACTATCTAATTATTGGGAATTTAAGTTTTTTACATTACTATTTTTATGAAAAGTGAAAGTTTGGTCTCAATTACCGACTACTCTAAAGAGGAGATTTTAGAGGTATTGGAGAGTGCAAAACATTTTGAAGAAAACCCAAACCAAAAGATTTTGGAGGGGAAGGTTGTGGCAACTCTATTTTTTGAACCTTCAACAAGAACACGTTTGAGTTTTGAAACTGCCGTTACCCGTTTAGGAGGAAGAATTATCGGCTTTTCTGACGCATCCACAACCAGTTCGACAAAAGGCGAGACATTGAATGATACTATTAAGATGGTTAGCAACTATGCTGATTTAATTATTATGCGACACTATCTTGACGGTGCTGCAAGATACGCTTCTGAAGTATCGGACAAACCCATAATCAATGCTGGAGATGGAGCGAATCAACACCCTTCTCAAACTATGCTCGATCTATATTCGATATATAAGACCCAAGGCACTTTAGAAGGTTTGAATATCACCATGGTAGGAGATTTGAAGTACGGAAGAACCGTTCACTCTCTGATAATGGCAATGTCGCACTTCAATCCAACATTCCACTTTGTTGCCCCCGACGAACTTAAAATACCTGATGATTACAAAAAGTTTTGCGATTCGAAAGGCATAAAATATTACGAGCATACCGAATTCTCGCAAGAAGTTATAAACAATGCAGATATTTTGTATATGACTCGTGTTCAACGTGAACGTTTTACCGACCTTATGGTTTACGAAAAGGTTAAAGATGTTTATGTTCTTAAAAATAGTATGCTTAACGATTCAAAAGAGAATTTACGAATTCTACACCCACTACCAAGAGTAAACGAAATTGCATACGACGTTGACGAAAATCCAAAAGCATACTACTTCCAACAAGCAAAAAACGGAGTATATGCTCGTCAGGCTATAATTTGTAAAGTATTAGGCATTAAAATTTAATTGCTATGGCTGAATTAAAAAAAGAGTTAAAGGTGGCAGCTCTCGAAAACGGAACTGTTATCGATCATATCCCTTCGGAGAAACTATTCAAAGTTGTAGAGATTTTAAAGCTTTCAGAATTGGACAAAGCTATTACCATTGGAAATAACTTTACAAGCAAACAGATTGGCAAAAAAGGTATTATAAAAATTGCCGACTACTTTTTCAAAGAAAAAGATATTAACCGAATAGCCATTGTCGCTCCAAAAGCAAAAATAAATATTATTCGCAATTACGAAGTTACTGAAAAATACGAGGTTGTTTTGCCTGACGAACTTAGCGATATTATTAAATGCAACAATCCTAAGTGCATAACAAATAACGAACCTATGCACTCTGTATTCCATATTCAGGACAAAGAGGACATAAGGGTTAAATGCAAATATTGCGAGCAAGTTGTAACCTTTGAGGATATTAAACTGCTATAGAAAAAGTTGTTAGTTGAGAGTTGTTAGTCGTTAGAGATATTATATAACACGTTAAACATCAAAAGACGATTAACAACAGACACACTAATTTTCAGTATGTTTAATAAATACTTACTTGTTTACTGACAACTAAAAACTAACAACTAAAAACTCATGTAAGATGCACATTGCGTGGAAACCGGGAACTATGATATACCCTTTACCTGCCGCACTTATCAGTTGCGGCGGGTCGGAGAAAGAGTATAATATGCTTACGGTTGCCTGGGTTGGAACTATTTGCACAAATCCGGCAATGTGTTATATATCGGTTCGTCCCGAACGATACTCATATCCAATTATAGAGAAGAACAAAGCCTTTGTCATAAACCTCACTACAGAGGCAATGGCAAAGGCAGTTGATTTATGCGGCGTTAAAAGCGGAAAAGATTACAACAAATGGAAACTAACAGGATTTACACCCATTGCATCAGATGTTGTTTCCGCCCCATATATAAAAGAGTCGCCTCTATGTATTGAGTGCAAAGTTGAACAGATAATCAAGTTAGGGTCGCACGATATGTTTATTGCCAAAGTTGTGCAGGTTCTTGCCGATGATAAATATTTAAACCCAGAAAACGGAAAATTCGAATTAGAAAAAGCAAATCTTTTGGCATACTCTCACGGACACTACTACGGTTTAGGCTCAGAGATTGGGAAGTTTGGATGGTCGGTAATGAAAAAGCAAAAGAAACGATGAGATTTTTTTATGTAATATTGGTTTTATTTCTGATATTGCCGTCCTCGTTATTTGCCAAAAGCATAAACGAAAACAAAAAAGAGAGATTTGATTTTGGTATTGCAATATCGGCAAATGCCCCTTTTGTGAACGAGCGAAAAATGTACGTCAATTGGGTAGAGACAAACAAACCTTCGAATGAGACCAAAATGGCAGGCAACATATCAATCTTCGGAAGAGTAAATATCAAAAAACACTACCTTCAAATAGAGACCGGGAACTCTTTCATCAGAGATATTGTTACATTAGACCTTAAAGATTTTGGCTATTCAACAAACAAATATATTAATTCGAAAAATTTCGCTATCACCCTCGATATTCCAATAATATACGGATACAACTTTATTAAGAAAAACAAATATGAGCTATCTCTGTTTGGCGGTCCGAAAATGAGATACACCTACCACAACCGAGAAAATATTGAAAAACTATCAGGTATATCGTTTAATATCAACGAAGACATACACCCCATAACTACCTGTTTCTTAATAGGAATGAGTGCAAGAATGTCGAGGCTGTTCGTCGATTTCAGATACGAATTTGCCATAACGGTTCACAACAAACCCGGAACATACTCTCTATACGAAAACAATGTATTAATTTCGGAAGGAACCTTTTATGCAAAACGGGGGATAAATTTGTTGAGTTTTTCTTTGGGAGTTATTTTGTAAGTAGTAACATATTGAGTAACTTTGCAACTCATTTCAAAAACGACATAATTTTTATTTGTAATCTCTAAGAGATTAAGAAGGTTTCCTAAGAAAGAAAATTTTTAATATATATCATATTTATGGAAAGAGACAACAAAATCTTTGACATCATCAAGAGAGAGAGAGAACGCCAAATGAAAGGTATCGAACTTATTGCTTCAGAGAACTTCGTTAGCGAGCAAGTCATGGAGGCTATGGGCTCATGCCTTACAAACAAATACGCCGAAGGATATCCAGGAAAGAGATATTACGGAGGTTGCGAAGTTGTAGACGAATCGGAGCAACTTGCCATCGATAGAATAAAACAACTTTATGGTGCAGAGTGGGCAAATGTACAACCTCACTCAGGAGCACAAGCGAATATGGCTGTATTTATGGCTTGTATGAATCCCGGGGATAAATTCTTAGGATTAAACCTCTCTCACGGAGGACACCTTTCTCATGGTTCGCCAGTAAACTTCTCAGGACTTATGTTCCAAGCTTTGGAGTATGGAGTTAAAGAGGATACCGGATATGTTGATTACGAAATGATGGAAGAGGTTGCTCTTCGTGAGCGTCCAAAATTACTTATCGGTGGTGCATCGGCTTATTCTCGTGAGTGGGATTACGCTCGTATGCGTGCTATCGCTGACAAAATTGGTGCTATCTTCATGGTAGACATGGCTCACCCAGCCGGTCTTATCGGTGCAGGTCTTTTGGAGAACCCTCTAAAATATGCTCACATCGTAACTTCAACAACTCACAAAACACTTCGTGGTCCTCGTGGAGGTATCATCTTGTTAGGTAAAGACTTCGATAACCCATGGGGTAAAACTACTCCTAAAGGTGAAATTCGCAAAATGTCAGCCTTGCTAGACTCTGCAGTATTCCCCGGTGTACAAGGTGGTCCACTAGAGCACGTAATTGCAGCTAAAGCTGTTGCATTTGGCGAGGCTCTTACTCCTTCATACAAAGAGTATCAAACTCAAGTTAAAAAGAATGCTGCTTGCATGGCTAACGCATTCATCGAAAAAGGATACAAAATCATCTCCGGTGGTACAGACAACCACTGTATGTTGATTGACCTTCGTACTAAATTCCCTGAGCTAACAGGTAAAGTTGCTGAGAAAGTTCTTGTTTCTGCAGACATTACAGTTAACAAAAACATGGTTCCTTTCGACAGCCGTTCACCATTCCAAACTTCAGGTATCCGTGTAGGTACTCCGGCAATCACTACTCGTGGAGCTAAAGAGGATTTGATGGTTAAGATTGTAGACCTTATCGACACAGTACTTGCTAACCCCGAAAACGAGGCCGTTATCAAAACTGTACGTGAAGAGGTTAACAAAACAATGAAAGACTACCCTCTATTCGCATACTAAGAGAGGTTGAAATAGTTAAAAAAATCCGCACATAAAATGGTGCGGATTTTTTAACGTTATAACATCTATGAAAAATTAAATAATTTACTAATCAATTTAAATAATTATGTTTACTAGTTTTAAAGGATTTGATCTTATCGACAAATACCAAAAAGCAAAAAAAGCAAAAGCCAAATCGCAGAAAAACAGCAACAAAAAACTCTACAAAATTTTATTTGTTGTTGCCGTTTCTCTTGTGTTGTGGTTCTTGCCTTCTGATTGTTTTGGTATAGAGAATTTAACACCAATTGAGCAACGTGTTATTGCTATCTTTACATTTGCTGTATTAATGTGGATTTTAGAGGCAATCCCATCTTGGGCAACCTCGGTTTTAATTATTGTTCTGTTACTATTAACCTGCTCTGATGGAGGTTTGTCATTTTTCACGGAAAATGCAAATACAATAACAATTGAAGATGGCGAAAAAGATAAGGTTATAGGTAAAATTCTTGATTACAAGTCGATAATGGCTTGTTTTGCCGACCCAATCATTATGCTATTTATTGGAGGATTTGTATTGGCAATAGCTGCGACAAAGAGTGGTTTGGATTCGGTATTGGCAAAAGCATTACTTAAACCTTTTGGAACACAACCAAAATATGTTCTATTAGGATTTTTATTGGTAACAGGCGTCTTCTCAATGTTCTTAAGCAATACTGCTACAGCTGCTATGATGCTTACTTTCCTTGCTCCTGTTTTGAAAGCCCTTCCTGCTGATGGTAAAGGCAAAATTGCATTGGCTATGTCTATACCCATTGCTGCAAACATTGGAGGTATGGGAACACCTATTGGTACTCCTCCAAATGCCATTGCTCTTAAATATTTGAATGACCCTGCAGGTTTAAATATGAATATAGGTTTTGGTGATTGGATGATGTTTATGTTACCATTTACCCTACTTATATTATTTATAGGATGGTTCCTATTGGTTAAAATGTTCCCATTCAAAGCAAATAAAATTGAACTTGACATTAAAGGAGAAAACAAAAAAGATTGGCGTTCGAACCTTGTTAAGATCACATTTATCATAACTATCCTTTTGTGGATGACAGATAAACTTACTGGTTTAAATGCTAACGTCGTTGCTATGATTCCTGTTGGCGTTTTCTGTGCTACAGGTATTATTACTCGTAACGACTTATCTGAGATCAACTGGAGTGTTCTTTGGATGGTTGCCGGAGGTTTTGCTCTTGGTGTAGCTCTAAACAGTAGCGGTTTGGCATTCCATTTGATTCACTCAATTCCATTTGATACATGGCCAGCTCTATTGGTTATCATTGGCTCAGGATTAATCTGCTACCTATTGTCAAACTTTATATCAAATACTGCCACTGCAGCACTATTAGTTCCTATTTTAGCAGTGGTTGGAGCCGGAATGAATGAATCACTTGATCCATTAGGTGGTGTTAGCACACTATTGATAGGTATTGCAATTGCGGCTTCATTAGCTATGGTATTACCAATTAGTACTCCTCCTAATGCATTGGCTCACGCAACAGGAATGATTGAGCAAAAAGATATGGTTAAAACAGGTCTTATAATGGGTATCGTTGGTTTAATTATCGGCTATACAATGCTAATTGTACTTAAACCTCAACCTGTTAACTATGAGATTAAAGAGACTCCTATTCCTACCGAACTCACAAAAGATGCAAACTATGTATTCCCAGGAGATACTCTTCTTCTTCCTACAGAATATACTACATTTAAAATTGATACTATAGTTATTAAAGATTAATATAGCAAATATATAATTAATCATAACTAGCAATTAAACAAACCCTGAAAGTTTTATGACTTTCAGGGTTTCTTTTTTATTTATATATAACTACTACTAAAGATTGCAGAGTATAGAGTAATCTCCAGTGTTTAGATAAAAAGCTTCTGGGATTCGCTTCATATAGCTACTCTATTTATGAGAATACAGCAGTGGTGATAGTTGTATTTTTTACCTAAAAGGAATTAAAGAGGTAGAGGGGATGTTAATGACAAAGAATTGTATGATGCGAAGCAGTGGTCTAAAAGTCTAAACTATCGCTATTTAAGTATAGTAATTGCATATGATTTACGTTAAAGAATCGTTTAGGAGAGTAGTGTAACACATTACGTTCCTACAAAAAATTGAGTATGAGGGTCGCTCATACTCAATTATAAAGGGGATATAGGATTTACGCTATTAATCTACAATAAAATTAAAACTGAACTCCTCATCTGGGTTCTCTACATTGTAATATGTAAAGATGTATGTTCCTTTAAGATTTCGACTTTGCCATGTTTTTTTCTTACGAGTCAAGTCTTGTTTGAAATCGGATATGAGTTGTTGAATTGCTATTCTACTCTCATCTGATGAATCGGGAAGTTTAAACTCATGGTCATCAGCTGTCCAGAATCTTGAGTGAGTTGTCGATAGCATTTTATTTAACTCTTCGCTATATGGCGCTACGTCCATCATCCAACGTTGCTCACAACGTGGAGGAGGAGCCATACGGAAACTTATACGATTGGTTGTTACTCTATCGTAATAGAAATCGATGTTATATACATATAGAGAGTGAGGGTAAAGCAAACTTGTTGTTACACTTGTTTGGTCATACAAACGATATGATCCTGTTGGGTTAGGTACCCTCCAAATCCAACTTTGGTCAACTACACACTCGCGTCGCATAATGGATGGTGCTGTTGAGTGATATGTTTGGAAGAATCCACCGACCCTTGAAGTTGGTATGTTGTTTCCTATATATTTCCACGAAACTATACCATCAACAGTAGATGCAACTATCTCTAAATTGTCAATTGATTGAGAAGTTGATTTGTCGTAACTTACACTAAATCCTAAACTAACAGATGGTTCTGAACCTAAATATAGACCTCCATCAAATCCATAGCTAATACCAGAACTTACATCAACACTTCCGATACTATTTTTTGGAGAGTAATCCTCTACTCTAACACCAGGCACTTGCTCTATTTGATCGATACTTGGTAGCCATACCACATCATCGCCATAAACGTCAAAGTTATCGGTATGTGCATGACAGATACTCTTTCCTGCTATATTACTCATATATGGGCCATAGAATTTGATTTGGTCATAGTAACTTTCCATTTTTATGAAGTCGGGGAAGTATCCTCCCAAGCCGTCAACTTCACGCCACTCTTTTTCCGATTCTGGTCCGCACTTAAGTTTTTCGTTGTATGAAGTTATTTTCTTATATACGCAGTAGTAGTCAGCATCATCTTTAAATACTGAACATATCTCAAATGATAATTTTACGGGTAGCACACCTGGCAACTGGCTTGCAGGCATTTCTGCTTCCATTGTATAATCAACCCTTTGAACTGTTGATATATCATCTAACGTATATTTTTGAGCTTCACTACGTAGATTTAAGTCTCTGGCCGATTTTAAACGTAGTTGCTCCATCTGCAAAGCATAATAATCACACTCGTTTACCCACTCAGTAAGAATATCAGCAAAAAGTCCGTTAGCGTATGGAGTACGCTCTACAACAACTTTTTTCTCTTCTTGCTCGTTTACTGTTTCAGTAACCTCGCCAGTATCTGAGTTCACTGATCGTGATATTAATGTTGATTCTGAATTGTTATTAGCACGTTCAACAATGTGGAAGTTTGCTCCTCTAATACCTATAGCCTCAGCAATAACTCCTTTCTCGTCAGTATTAACAAAGAACAAATCGTTAAGTTTTTGAGGATCTTGACTAATTTCGTAGAATGCCTCAAATGTTTGACGAATATCACTAATCGTCTCAAATTGAGCAAGAACTTCTCTTCCCTCCTCTATTGATTCCATGAATTGATATACAGCAGTTACAAAGTCAGAGAAATAGAAGAAACTATCTAATGTAGGTTCAATTATAACTATATTATTACCAAGCATTAGTTGTATAACAACTGCTACTGCCAAATCCTCATCTAATGCCTCAATTTGAGAACTATGCAATACTATAGTTGAGATATCAATAAGATTATCCAAATTTAAATTTGGCACTTTGTTTACCATGCGATCAACAAACGACTTACCAAAATTAGTGTATGAGTATGGAGATACATACGCTGGCAACAATGAAGTAACAGTTAATTTATCCTCTGTTGAAACTTCATACTCCACCACCTCAAATTCTGCCTTATTTGCCTCAGGAATGGGTTCTTCATCTTTACATGCTACAAACATTAATGCAGCCACAAAGACCAATAATCCCCTAAAAATTAAACTCTTTTTCATATGAATGTTTTTTTTATTCTTTTATAGGCCCCAAAAGTAAATAAATATTTTAATATATTACACTTTTTATTTAATAATGGGGTGAGAATTATTAAAAATAGCCTTTAGCTATTTAAGAAATAGCCATATACAGAAGGACTCATATCCTCCTATATATGATTATCTCCAATTCTATTTTATTGATATTAATTTGTTGACAAAAACTCTATTGCTTTGTCTAATATGGCATCTTTGCCTGTGATGTGGGCATCTTCTGCCATATCTACTTTAAAGCCTTCGGTTGGATCAATTCCATACTCGGTATGAACTTTATTTATATCAAGCATTGGTGTTGTTGATAGGCGTACATTCCAACCATTTGGCAGGTCAAAGTTACAAGGAATTCCTCCACCTCCTCCTGAACGGTCGCCTATGATTGTTACGTTGTCAAGCACTTTCATTGTGCGAACAAAGTCGTTTGCGGCACTATATACTCCACGGTTTGTTAGCACTACCACGTCTTTATGGAATTTTACATATTCATCGCCCTTTCTTGTGAGATAATCTGGTATTGTATCGGCAAACTCGCTATGACCAGGACCAGTTTTGTATATTTTATAACCACACAATACTTTCTCCTCTTTTAAGAAACGACTTGCTATTTTATTGACATTTAGAATGTTTCCTCCTCCATTGTTACGAATATCGATGATTACTCCTTTACAATCTTGGAATTGTGTTAGTATGTGATTTAAAAGTCCGTCGGAAAACTCACTTGAGAATGAATCGTAATACATATATCCAATATTCTCGGGCAATACTTTGTAAACAAATCCTCCTTTAATATGATATTCGTTATTAAGATAGTTTTCACGAACTATACGCTCGCTATAGTTCTCCGGATAATCTTCTGACCATTTCCAATATTTTGATACGTCATAGCTACTGTATAGGTTTACGTGTCCGTCTTTTAACTCGGCCAGCATATTTGCAAATACATCAAACAACTCATCATCGCTCATACCATTGTAAACAGAAGGACGATATTTTACATATACCTCGTTCCAATCGATTGATTTATAATCGAAATAGCAATAATACTCATCGCATATTTTCCATAACATATCGAAGTTGCCTTCTGCATCGTTTACGATATCTTTATCGTCGTGCAGATAACACGACTGCAAGGGTAATATAAATAGAAGGGCTGCTATTATAATTCTATATTTTGTTTTCATAATTAATATGTATAAAGTGCTGTTTTTATTTTCTTAGTTGCATTTATATTGCTCCAACGCATCAATTCTCCTGTAAAACCTAATACAAAATTGTGTGATACGTATTGAAAGTGATTGGTTGTTGCATAATTGGTTAGAATGTCGTTATTGTATCCTAAGCGCAATGCCCACGAGCTAAAATGCAGGTCGAAATGTAGACGATTGCGCATGTTAAAATGTTTACCAAATGAGCCGAATGTCCATCCATCTGCAAAACCATGTGCCATGTATCCTTGTTTTTGTTGTATGAATGCAGAAAAAACAGGTAGTGACATTTGGTAACGAGATGTTACAGGCAACTTACCTAATTTGAAGTCATAAACTGCCATTCCAGTGAATCCAATAGACAAGTCTCCCTTGAATGTCTTGGGATTATTACCACCATGTATATTGCTTACTGCTCCTCCCAATACGTTTAAGTCAGGTCCGTAATATAGTCGGAATTTAGGAGCCACTTTGCTATGGCACATCACTCCGTATGTGTAATTAAAAAGATGTACTTTTGAACCACCGTTTCCTGAAATTGCCATATCTCCTGAGCTATAGATATAGCGAAGTTGATGTTGTTGCACCCATTTTGATTCTCCTCTGCAAGCTCGCATCATTTCGAGACTCAACGAAAGGTTTGTTCCGTTGAATGTAAAGTACGAAAGAGGTTTCTCTTTCCAAGCTGCGCCTCCTATATTTATCTCAAAGGCTGTGTAGAGCGGACGATAAATAGAATCGTTTTTTGACTTTTTGGCAAATAATGCCATAGGCATTGCCAACATAAGTACTCCGCAAAGTAATTTCGCTAATATTTTCTTCATCGTTTTAGATTATATTAGTTTATTTATTTTACAATAATTAATTAAGTGTTACTGTTTTATATTCATACCCTAGTCGGTTAAGTTCAATTGCAGCACCAATACGAAAAAGAACTTTGCATGCACGTGCAAAGGTATGAAATGCCATTATTGATTGTGGTTCAATACCGCTGTGGTGTATTTGCGAAAGCGTATGCTCTGCCACAACACGCATAGTATCCTTAATACGTTTAGTTTCGTCGCTCTCTTGAGATAGTCCCAAAATATCAAAGATAATATGGTCGTCCATATCATCAAATCCGCGAGAGCCATAAAACTCAGAATATGTCATTTTGCAACACTTCTCCCAATCGGTATGCCAACCATTTGCAATTGCCATTCCCAAATGAGCTGCCCACGCTAAAGCAACAGATGGGTATTGTGCTATCTCCTTTACGGCATCAACCATATATTCTGGGGCTAAATCTTGCCAGCGTTGTTCAATATCTGCACTCTCAAGCAAAACTCCCGATAGCATCCCATTATTTGTACATATTTTCAACAAATTTTGTTGCAAAGTATCCTCAAAGTTGTTAAGAAATTCGTAATCCATATGTTATTTATTCCTTTTCTAAAAGTACCTTTTTTTTCGAGTGCAAAGGTACTAAAATAGTAGTGGATAAAAAAGTTAAGAGAAAACAAGAAATACAATAAAAACTATTGGTTCTAATGAATATGAGTTTGGGGTGAAGCACTTATTTTTTAGACTAATTTGCGTTTTATGATATTAAACATACCCAAATATTTTGGATAATAATAATATTGCAATGTTTTATATTATTGTTTGCAATCTACTTAATTCTTTTATAAGATGATAGCATTTATTCTTGCCTCGCAAAATTCTTCTGCACCAGTAGAGGGGCTTAATGCAATATTAGCAGTTTTCGGCGTTATATTCATTAAAGGTGTAATAAGATATATTAAAGATAAGATTTGGGGAGATAATCACAATGACAAATTATTATAATAAAAATAATCTTAAATAATCTTCTCCTTTTACGCATAGAGAATGTTACATACCACAAAGATATAGTAACATTCTTTTTTGTGAGATAACTTCTCTGTTAAGAATCCCAGCTAAAATAAAAAAGCGACAGAATAATCTGTCGCTTAAACAGTGATCGAGCTGGGATTCGAACCCAGGACCCACAGCTTAGAAGGCTGTTGCTCTATCCAGCTGAGCTACCCGACCGACCTTGTATGCATTTGCCTTATTGGCATTTGCGGTGCAAAGGTAGTAACTTTATTTTAAATATGCAAATTGTTTTAAAGTTTAAACTGCTTCTTGGTTCTTCTACTCTCTTATTTGTTGTAGTATTGCTTGAAACAACATTATATCAGAGGGCATTGTAAGTTTAAAGTTTATCATTTCGCCTTTGGCTGGATATAGGGGTACATGTCCCAATTCGCAAGCAAGTGTGAAAACTGATTGCGAATAGGTTATTCCTCGTTGGTCTGACTCAGCAAACATAGCAACCAATTCTTTTAGGTAAAACGTATGTGGTGTTTGTGCACGAAGCAGTTCTTCCCGAAGTATGAAATCAGATGCCACGATATCCTCGTTATTTGCATCTGTTCCTTTTTTAATCTGCATATAGCTCTCTTGGCTCTGTAACGATGTTATTGCATTTCCTCTTGAAAGGCAAACAGAGATATTACTGCTTATTATGTCTTGTGATATCAGGGGGCGTACAGCATCATGTATTAATACCACAGTATTTGGTTCTTCCCTCTCTTCGATGGCAAGTATTCCGTTTCGTGCAGACAGGAAACTGTTTTCTCCGGAGTTTATGCATTGAGCAAATTTTGTTATTCCTGCAGATGATGCTTGCTGTATCACTGTAGTTTGCCATTCGGGAGAAGATACTACATATATTGCACTTATAAGCATATGCTGTTGAAATGCAAGCATGGTATGCTGAAGGACAGATAATCCGCCCACCATTACGAATTGCTTTGGGATGGAGAGATTCATTCTATTGCCTACCCCGCCTGCGAGTATAAGTGCAATACTTTTATTCATCGGTGTATTACTTGTTTAAGTGTATTTTTTAATTATTTGGGCACATACTCTTTCGTGGCGTGCAATTGTATAGAATCGAAGTATTTCAAAGAGAGTACACTCTAATACCACATATAACCATGGTACATTAAATCCTATACATAGGAACATTATTATTACCCTGAAATCAAATGTTAAGATATTTGAGAGTGGCATTAAAGGACGACTTCCTGCAAGGAAATCGTTTCGCAACTCCTCAGGTATGTTATCTCCATACTTTTCTCGGAGAAACAACATCATTTTATGAAAATTCTTTACCTGATCCTCTTGTGAGCCTGTGTAGCGAGCATAAAAGTAGAGATATAGTTTTTGGAACCATCCTTGTCTATTCCATTTTAGCGATTTCATCTCTTCTCGCACTTTATCCGATGAGTCCAATTCTGACTTTTCTGCTCCGAATTGGAAGTACATATGAATATTTCTAAAATAGTCTCCTATGGCACATTGCCTTCCGTGGCATTTTATTCCTGCCCACGCACACAACAAGAATATTATTACTCCCCACTCTATATTTGTAAAAGGGATAAGCTCTTCTCTTAATCTTAAACTTATGAAAAGATATATAAAGAAGAACCATACATCACCACAAAACCCATCAAGAATACGGCCTATAAGGGTTCTTTTCCCTGTCA
The DNA here is from genome assembly GCA_017559955.1 of Bacteroidales bacterium. Classification (GTDB taxonomy): domain Bacteria; phylum Bacteroidota; class Bacteroidia; order Bacteroidales; family G3-4614; genus Caccoplasma_A. Next base: position 30,656 of record JAFYPQ010000035.1, on the reverse strand, counting down.
TTCGTGCCAACTGTCCATCGGCACAATCAAACCAATTTGCCCATATAAGCAATGCCATTCCAATCAGGTTTTGACGAATGTCATTACTATAAAAGAAATATCCTGCTACAGCTCCTATAACAATACTGACTATTGTTACAGCAACAGGATGTATGTGTAGTTTTTTAAATAGTAAAGCCCACAAATAACCCGGGGTTCGAGTTACATATAACTCAAACGGACCTTCGGTCTCCTGACTCTTCATTGTTGCCTTTACATTATCTATCAAACCCATACCTATTCTTTTAGCATTTTGCAACGACTTCTTATTCTGCGTCTTGCATCAAATTAACGCTTTCGTCCTTACCACTCTTATCGACGTATTGTTTTCGTAATGGATTTGCTGTTATTTCGGCATACATTTCACGATTATTATAGACATCTATTGCCGCATATATTGCTTGACGCATCGAATTTGCTGATGCCTTGCTTTTCCCTGCTATATCGTATGCCGTACCATGATCGGGAGAGGTTCTTACATAGTCCAAACCTGCGGTATAGTTTACCCCGTCGTCCATTGACAAGGCTTTAAAGGGTGCTAATCCTTGATCGTGATACATAGCTAATACTCCATCGAAATTTTTATATAAGCCTGCTCCAAAGAAGCCATCTGCCGGATATGGTCCAAAACATACCAATCCGCTATTATATGCCTCCTCTATTGCAGGAATTATGGTCTCTTTCTCTTCATCACCGATTAAACCTCCGTCTCCTGCATGGGGATTTAGCGATAGCACCGCTATACGGGGACGTTCTAATCTAAAATCTTTTTTGAGTGATGTATTAAAGATATTAAGTTTCTTTATTATCAACTCTTTTGTTATTTTTTCGGACAACTCTTTTATTGGCTCATGAGTTGTTACCAATGCCACTTTTAAATTCTCATTCATTAGTATCATCAATGGTTCGCTATCCTCTCCAAGACGATTTTGAAGATACTCTGTGTGTCCTGTGAATTTAAAGTTTTCACTTTGTATTGTATTTTTGTTGATAGGGGCTGTTACCAAAACATCGACCTTTCCTTCTTTAAGGTCTTTTACCGCTACCTCCAACGCTTTTAATGATGCTTCTCCTGCTACAAGAGATGGTTTTCCGATCTCTACCTTTAATTCGTCATCAAAACAGTTTACGAAATTTACTCTGTCGGGCAAAATATTGTCGGCAGAGACTACTATATTAAATTGTAAATTAGGTACATCTAATACTTTTTTATAATAGCCCGATACTTTTGCCGCTCCATATACAACCGGGGTACATAACTCAGTCATTCTTTGATCTGATAATGCTTTGATTATCACCTCATATCCTACTCCGTTTATATCACCATGAGTTATTGCTACTCGTAACTTATTTTGTTTCATACAGTATTGCGTTTATTTTGATTGCTAATTTACAAAATTTCTCTATATCTCTTTTACTTTAGCTGAGTTTTAATATTTATTTCCCTTTTTGCGAAGCTAACATTCCGCAAGCTGCCGAGACATCCTCCCCTCGAGATGCTCTAATGGTTGCTACAACTCCCTTTCTGTTCAATTCATCACGAAATGCCTCTATTGTTTCGTATGTCGAACTTTGAAGAGATATTCCGGGTATTGCATGATATCGAATTAGGTTTACTCGGCAATCTAAACCTTTTAACAATTCCGATAATTTAGTGGCGTCTTCTATGCTGTCATTTACTCCTCGCAACATTATATATTCGAACGACAAGCGTCTTTGATGTGAGAAATCATATTCTCGTAACATCGATATCATATCTGATATAGGAAATGCTTTTTCGGCAGGCATATATTTTGCTCTACGCCCATCCGGAGCATGCAGGCTTACTGCCAAATGGCATTTACTCTCATCTAAAAAGCGTTGCAATCCTTTTCGAATTCCTACTGTTGAGAGTGTTATTCGTTTTGGACTCCAAGCCATACCCCACGGGGCTGTCAGTATCTCTATTACCTTTAAGACCGAATCGAGATTATCGGTTGGCTCTCCCATACCCATAAACACTATATTGGTAAGTTGCTCGCTATGGGGTACTGCTAATATTTGATTTATTATTTCGGCAGGTGTAAGGTTTCTTTGAAATCCCTGTTTGCCTGTCATACAAAAAAGACAGTTCATTTTACATCCTACCTGAGACGACACACATAGTGTAGCCCTCTCTCTGTCGGGTATATATACTGTCTCTACTGTACATCCATCAGAGAGACGAAAAAGATATTTTTCTGTTCCGTCTTGCGACACAACTTCGTGTATGGGAGGTTCTACTCCTACGCAGCACTCTTCTTCCAATTTATCCCTATTCTGCTTAGAGATGTTAGTCATAGCAGAGAATTCGGTTATTCGTTTTTGGTAAAGCCACTCTGTTATTTGCTTACCTGTGAATGCGGGCATTCGTAACTCCTGAGCCAATTGCTTAAGTTCGGAGAGGTCTTTTCCTACCAATACTTTTTTTTGCATCTCTTATGTGTTTATATGATAAGAGGACGGTTTCAAATAAGGTTGAAATCGTCCCCTTGGTATTAGTTTATTGATATATTAATACATTAATGTTCTGTTGTCATCAATCTCTGTTAGGTTATATATCAACTCGTAATATGTTTGAGAAATATATCTTGACATAGCCGAAGTATATATTGTCTTCTCGCTTTCTTTATTGAAAGTTGATATTAGGTCGTTATCTTTTACAACCTTATATAGATATACTGCTCTTGAACCTTGAACAGGTGCTTGGATTTCATTTACCGGAGCGTATGGTGCTGCTCCTGCCAATTTAGGCTCAAATCCTATTCCTGCCACTACAGATGAGCGGAATACCACCGATCTTGCAGTATCTACTCTTGCTCCTAAAGCTTGTGCTGCATCTTCAAGTGTTGTGTAACCTTTTAAAAGTTCTGCAACTTTTTCACCTTTCTTCTCTTGTGTAAGTCGAGTTTTCAATAGAGGTTCTACATCTTCAAATGCCTCATACTCTCCATCCGATATTTTAGTTAGTTTTGCAACTACCACAAACGATTTGTTGTTGACATCCATTATTTTTGAGATATCATTTTCGTCGGCAGAGAATGCCCATCTTACTATTTCACGAGCATTTGGAACGTATGATATGTTTATATCTGCTTTTGATATTTTTGCTGTCTGTACTGAGATTCCGTTCTCAATATCTCCCTCAGAGAATGTATCTGATTCTCCTCTCTCTGCTACATATTTACTTACTTTATCAAATATTGCAGCTTGTGTCGCTTGGCTTGCTTTTACCTCAACAACCAATTGTGCTACTTGAGCTTTTTCTACTGGTTTTGTTTTTTGAGTAACCTCGATTAAGTGTAATCCGAATTGAGTTGTTACTTTTTGAACTCCTTTTTCTCCACGGAATGCTGCATCAGCAAATTTTGAACCTAATTGAGAAAGCATAGGTTCTGTTAACCAACCCATATTTCCTCCCTCTTCGGCTCTATCCATTGAATACTCTTTTGCCAATTCGGTGAAATTACCTCCTTTTTTAAGAACATTATAGATACTGTCGCAAAGTGCTTCTTGATTAAGTGCAAACATTATATGACGTACCTCAACAGAATCGGGAGAAACTGTTTTTGACATCACACGATATTTCTTATATGCGTTGTTCTCAAAAATAGTTCCTGAAACCTCATCTTTTTTAGCAGTAGAAACAAACTCCTTCATTTTGGGAGACATTGTTGATACTGTTATATATTCGTTAGGTAATTGTACATATTGAACATTACGAACATGCTCTGTTGTTGCAAACTCCTCAGACAAATTATTAAACATCTCTTCAGCTGCTTTGTAATCGTCTTGTGTTGGAGCTACCGACAATGCAACAAACTCTATAGTGCGAGTCTCTTGAGTTTTGTAATTCTCACGTTTTTTTGAATACAAGTCTTTTAATTCTTTCTCTGATACCGATACTGTTGAATCGGGTATTACGCTATAAAGTTGTGGTACGTATGCAATATCAACATTTTTTGTTGTTTGTGCATAAGATGCTTCCAAATCTACATCGTTGGGCAATAATGATTTTGAAACCAAATTGAACATCTTTCTGTTGATTTGATCTTCTTTAACAGCATCTTCGAATTGATACCAATCCTCTGTAAGTTGTACGAGTTGTTGTTGTTGCTCCTCGGTTAATGTTGTTTGATCCATTGAGAACAATTGCGATAAATATCCATTCAACATCTCTTTATCAAACACGCCTGTTTGAGGATTTGTAAATCTTTCTTTTACCAATTGTGAAACATTTTCTCCGTTTATAAGGTCCATCAATTCCTCATCAGATACTGATATTCCTATCTCCTCGGCACAATCGGCAGCTGCCATTGACATTACCATCTCTTGAAATAGACGATTTCTGTCTGCATCTGTAACATTAGGTCCAAGTTGAGCTAATTTTTGTTCAAATTCTTCTGGGGATATTGCTGTCCCATTTACTTTTGCCACATTATTTCTGCTCATTTGCAAAAATGTGCTTCCTGAATTTAGGAAGTCTCCCACAATGAACGATAACAATGCAACACCAATAACGACGATAAGAAGTCCTGAAAGATTTCTAATTTTTTGTAGTGTAGCCATCTGTTTTTATTATTTAATTTTGTTTATATTTTCTTGTTTTTTTATTTCAGGTGCGAAGATAATAATTTTTCTCAGCTTATCCCAATTTATATTGTCTGATTTTTATTATTTATTCTGATTTTATTTCGATATTTCCTATTGCTGTCTTTTGTTTCAATGTATCTAATGCCTGCATTGAGGTCGTATCCTTTCGTCGCATATCCTCAACAGGGAATATTCCAGTTGTCTTCAATATCTTATAGGCTGTCATATTTTGATTTGATTCAAATCCCACTCCCTCTATTATTCTATCTCCTCGTTCGATGTGTATCAGTGTGTCGGAATATATTTTTTGTGCATCCTGACTCCAATAGAGTTTCTCTGTAAAAAACCTTTCATCTTTAGTATTTGCCATCTTTACATCACCACGCAACTCCCACAGCCTTTGTGTTTTATAGTATATTGCAGTATCTCCCTCCAAAAAGGCTGAAACGTTATAATTTTCATCAAAATTCTCTAAATATATGCCTTTAGGAAAATACCAACGAGGTGTGGATGATTGATCGTATATATACCATTCGGGAGCTACTGCTCTATATCGTGTTACTCCCGAATCGGACACAAGCGTAGATACATCTTTGCTAAATACGGTAGGCATCTCTTTGGGGTCGGAGAACGACTCTATTATCTCTTTTTTATCACTTCCGCACCCCACCATTACCATTACAAAAGGCAATAACAGCACTGCTATTTGCAATCGGCGAAACAAATTCGCTTTAACTCCAATCATCGATTTGTTTTTTTACTGTTGCCTTACTCTATTTTTCGTTTAAAGAACCAGAACTCATTGAATGAAATTCCTATCGAGAACGACACTCCGTTCTCTACAACTTTGGCATCGGGAGACAACTTTCTGTGAAAATATTGAGCAGATAAGTTTATCAATGATTTATCTTTCATTATTGGTAATCCCAAACCTATTGTAGCTCCTGCTTCGCTCAGGTTATTTCCTTGAACTTTTATATACGATTTTTCGTAATATGCTCCGGCACGAAATCTCATTCTGTCAAAATATTTTGTTGAATAGGTGGCATTTTTGTATTCTGCTCCTACAGATATTCGATACCTGTCATTGTAGTTTCCTTTTAAATCTGCATCGGTATAATTTTGTTTCCACGTTGGCAGATATTTTGCTTTACTCCATGGCTGATATGTAAAATCCACGCCTACAATAAGCTTATCGTCCCAATTATAGCCCAAACCTACACCGTATGTTGCAGCCATTTCGTAATTATTTTTTAGGGATGTTGTATCGCTATCGACACTCAATGATGTCTCTCCGCTTGTCTCCAACTGATATAAATCGTCGTATTTTTTACCCAATATCTTTTTTTGAGGAGAATACACAGCACCTATCGTTATCGAGTTTTTTTCGTTTATGCTTTGAGTATATCTTAAACCGATGTCGATTTTATAATCGGTTATATGCATCTTTGATTGTGCTATCATTGCCACAACATTATAATCGGAAGTTGGCAATATAGTTGAAGAGTGTGTTATATTTCCGAATAGGAATGACGCATTCACTCCCAAATATAAGTCTTTATACAATTTAGAGGCAAAACCGAGATATACTTGATGTATTCCGCCCTCTCCATAATTTGAATACTCTCCAAAGGGAATGTTTTTATTATATTCATAATTCACCTTCGAGAATGGCATTACACCTAACGATGCAGCAAAATATTTCCCTACCGGAAATTGTGCTACTGCATAATCGAAATTGGCTGTAGTTTTGGTTTCTCGAAGTGTTTGTCCTTGTGGAAGATGCTCTTTCACCCAATCGCTTTCGACACTCATTCCCACATCAAAAAGGAATGTTAATGAGTCCATTGCAGCATATGATGCGGGATTTTTAGGATTGATTTGCATTTTATTGTTTATGGCATAACCAACTCCCCCCATTCCCGAATTTATTCCAAGCGTACAATCATCAAGCGAACCCAACCCAAACATTGTATATGGGCTTTGAGCTTTAATGGCAAAGGGTACGGCAAATAGTAATAATACTATTGTTATATATCTATTTTTCAACATTATATCTCAATATTGCATTTAGTCCTTTTAAAACAAGAGACTCATCATCGATTAAAGGTACGAAAATACTATTTTTTAATTGATTATACAACATTTTATGGTCGCCTCCGGTAATTATCACATTAAGTTTTGGTTCTTTTTTAGATATTTTAGCAATATATCCCTCACATTCGTAAACAACACCGCTCATCACTCCCGACAATATTGCGGTTTTTGTGTTACACCCCAAGCTCGGATAGTACTCTGAGGGCTCGACCAACGGCAACGATTTTGTATATTGATTTAAAGACTTAAATCGTATCGATATCCCGGGTGCAATATTACCTCCTTTATAGACTCCTTCTGATGTTACATAATCGTATGTTATTGCAGTTCCTGCATCAATTACAAGCAATGGAGCCGAACTGTTTATCTCTCTTGCTCCTACAGCTCCGGCAATTCGGTCAACCCCTAATGTTTGAGGCGTTTCATACTCTATTTGTATAGGAAGAGGTGTACTATGATTAAGCCTTATAAATTTAGGCACACGCTCAGATAGAATATTTAAAAGTTCGTTATTTTGCGACGATACAGAAGAGTAGATTGCTTCACAAAAACTCAAACTTTCAATATACTGTTTAACAGCCTCTTCGGATGAGTTTGCAAAGGTTTTTATTTCACGAATTTTATCATCATCAAAGAGTGCTATTTTTGTGGTGGTATTCCCCTGATCTATTATAAGATTCACGTCTATTTCTTGTTTTCAGTTTTTTGTTTCTTTTCTTCTCGAGATGCTATAAATGAGGCATACAACTGCAATAGTGCTCCCGATAGAATAAGCGCCACCCATTCTTGCTGTTGCTTATACATAAACCACGACGCTGCTGTTATCATCAATGCTGAGAAGAGTTCTATGCGGCACGCTCGTTTTTGTCTTAAAGTCATTCCTTCTGTGTCTCTGAAAAGTCGAACAAATATTAAACATGCTCCTCCCGCTCCTAACAAATAGATTGAGATTAGAGGTTTAAATATAAATAATATTGTTGCTGTTAAGACAGATAGTGCTGCTATTATGGTTATAAGCCCTAATATATTTGGGTTTATTTTTATCTTCTTCATTTCTGTTATTCTATAATATATCGGTTATTATATAAATATTTCATACCGGCTATTCTACCGAATCCTTTTTAATTATAAATATATCTTCGTCGGGATGCTTGTACCCATATTTTTCACGGGCATATTTCTCTATTGCCGACCTACTGTTTCTTAACTCTTCAATTTGCATACTATCCGATTTTATTTGCTCTTTATAGTCTTGAAGAACCTCTTTAAGACTATCCAACTCGTGCTTATATTCCATACGAACCATTATACTGTTACGGTCGAAGAACATCAGATATATAAAGAACAAAACAACAGCCAATAAGAGCCACCACTTACGAAGTATTTTCAATATCTTTTTTAATGATTCTCGCTTCATTGTATTTATCTATCCTCTCTTTTACAAATTGTTGCGAAGATATAAAAAGTTTTTGGGTAACAAAAACAATAACTTCATTTATAAGCACTCTTTACCGTTTTTAGTCTTATAATATGAATTTTATGAGATATATTTTCTCCTTTTTATATAAAAACAGAGAACCGCATTCGGTTCACGAAAGCGGCTCTCTTAAGTTATTTTGTTGTAAATTATTCTGCTACAACAACAACCTCTACCTCAGCTGATACCTCTTTGTGTAGTTTGATAACTACTTTGTGAGCACCAAGTTCTTTTAGAGGCTCTTTCAAAGCGATAAGGCGACGATCTACTGTGAAACCTTTTTCAGCCAATGTATCTGCAATTTGAACAGATGTTACTGAACCGAATACTTTACCACTCTCGCTAGCTTTTGTTGCAATTGAAATTGACACTCCATTCAATGAAGCTGCCAAAGCCTCAGCATCTGCTTTAATTTTAGCCAATTTGTGAGCACGTTGACGGTTGTCCTCTGCTAACATTTTTAGAGCCGACTCAGATGCGATAACTGCTTTTCCTTGAGGGATAAGATAGTTGCGTCCGTAACCTTTTTTTACGTTAACAACATCACCCTTAAATCCTAAATTTAGAATATCTTCTTTTAATATTACTTGCATTGTCGTTCCTCCTTAATTTTATTTCATGTTATCAGTTACATAAGGCAACAACGCCAAGTGGCGAGCGCGCTTAACAGCTTGAGCAATACGACGTTGGAACTTCAATGAAGTACCAGTAATACGACGAGGCAAAATTTTACCTTGCTCGTTCAAGAATTTTTTCAAGAATTCGGGATCTTTGTAGTCGATATACTTAATTCCGCTCTTTTTGAAACGGCAATATTTTTTCTTCTTCACATCTACTGAAGGAGGAGTAAGATATCTGATCTCTGATTGTGTGTTTTGTGCCATGGTCTAGTTCTCCTTTACTTCGTTGTTTGATTTAACACTTCTTCTCTTCGCTGCATATTCAGCTGCGTATTTGTCTTGTTTGAAAGTCAAGAAACGAATAACGCGCTCGTCGCGACGGAAGTTTACCTCTAACTTAGCGATTACAGTTGGTTCTGCATCGAACTCAATAAACTCGTAAAAACCTGTAGTTTTCTTTTGAATGGGATATGCAAGTTTACGCAAGCCCCAGTTCTCTTCGTTTACGATTACGGCTCCTTCAGCTTTGAGAATGTTTGTGAATTTCTCTACCGCTTCCTTCATCTGAGTATCAGACAAAACGGGAGTCAAAATGAAAACGGTTTCGTAATGATTCATAATTAATAATTTGTTAGTTAATAAAATTTGCGGTGCAAAAGTAGTAAATATTTTTGAATTATGCAACATTTGCAGTTGTTTGTTATTAGTTATTAGTTGTTAGCGAATATTTGCTAACCGGTATATAAATTAAAAATTGAGGAAATATGTTTATTGTTTATATTTTTCAATTTACTTTGCAGTTGATTAATCACACCATTAAAAGTTTATATATGAGAGTTTTTCCGATAAACATACGCCATACAATAGTTTTTGTCTTTAGTTTACTCTTTATTACCTCTAACGCCCAATACCATGCCGACGAGTTGGGTAACGGATTTTTATGTCGTACAATTGATATGGCAAATGACTATGAGGGCAAAGTTATTTGTAGTATTATAAAAAGAGATTGCCCCAAACAAAGTAAAAAGGCTCTTTTATATGTTCATGGCTTTAACGACTACTTCTTCCAAACCGAAATGGCAGACCGTTTCAATAAAGAGGGTTACAACTTTTATGCTATCGATTTAAGGAAATACGGACGTTCTTTGTTACCTCATCAAAAAAGATGCAATGCAAGACAAATCGATGAATATTTTGCCGATATTGACAGTGCAATAAACATTATTAAAAGCGAGGGAAATGACACCATTATACTTATGGGACATTCAACAGGAGGATTGACAACATCTCTCTATTGCCACTCGAAAGGCGATAACTGTCCTGTTGATATGCTTATACTCAACAGCCCGTTCTTTAAGTTTAATATGGGAAAAATACTTAATGATTATGTTATCCCGCTTGTTGCAACCATCGCTCCGTTACTTCCATCAATTGATATTCCACAAGGAGGTTCAACTGCATATGCCGAAAGCCTGCTAAAAGAGTACCACGGCGAGTGGACGTTTGATACCGACAAAAAACTTATGCTCTCGCCCGATGTATCTACCGACTGGATTTCTGCTATATATAATGCTCAAAAAATGGTATGGGACGGATTGGATATAAAGATACCCATATTGGCAATGTACTCAGACCGTAGTGTTAGTAGAGAAGAGTGGAGCGATGAGTTTATGCACGGTGATGCTGTTTTGAATGTAGAGGATATTGCAAAATATTCAAATAATTTGGGAAGCAATGTTCATAGAGTAAAAGTTATTGGTGGAATACACGACCTTTTATGTTCGAATCCCGATGTTAGGGAGAGAGCATATAAATACATCTTTTATCGGCTCGCTTTATTAAATTAGAAATTTTGCGATTAAGAGAGCGTAGTGCCAAATTTATTTGAGTACTACCGAACGCAACCAAAATCAAGAAACGGATGTTTCTTAATTAGGAATGAGGAATTAATTTATGATTGGCACAAAGTGCCGTACTAACAACTAATCAACTTATTTACCACTGCAAAGATGGTAAGACCTGCCGAAGAGTGAATTTGCAGTTTTGAAGATATGTTTCGGCGGTGTGTTGTTACTGTATGTACCGATAGGAACAAGGCTTCGGCAATCTCTTTATTACTCATCCCCTTTGCAACACATACCACTATCTCTTTTTCACGTTCGCTCAGTGATTGTATCTTCTCTTCATCTCTAATTTTACGAGACATAGTGTCGAATGATAAAATCTCTCCACGCTTGATTTTTTCTTCTAAACGCATCACAGCTGGAACAAATAGTTTGTCCTCAACCATTCTGTGTAACAAAAGGTCTTGCTCACAATTGATAATATCGAAGAGCGTTGCATTTAAAAGATTATTTTCACGCTGCGGATAGTAACGTATCAATATATCTTTTAACTCTTGAAGTTTAAACTCTATGGAATTGTGTTTTTCGGCAAATACCGATATTGTATAGTTGTACGACAATTCTCCTCGCAAAAGGTCTTCGACGTAAGCAAAGACAGTTTTATTTTCGTGTTCCATATGAGCTCTCACCTCTCCTACATACTCATCATAGAATTTAATAATTAGCATTGCGAGATTGTTGCCTGTCGAGCAGTCTATTGCCTCGATAAGCTTACGACGTATTGTCGGCAAATTAAATTCCAAAAAGTATGAATGTGCATGTTTTAGATAGTTCATTATCGAGGGGAGCGAAATATTATCATCCTTGAAAACCTTATTCGAGACGAAGTTTGCCACCGAGAGAAATGTTGCACAATCAACACCTTGTTCCAAACATATAGTCTGTACCGTTTTATCTCCAAAGCCCAATGATATTCCAAACCTGCTCATTACCATAATAAGCAGATTGTTATCATTTATAAGCGTACTCATTTTATGAGTGGAGCGATATTCGGTTATCATACACTATTCGTTTGTTTATAATTACAAATATATCTATTATTTATATTAAAGCACTATTACTTAACAATTTATAATATAAATTGTTAATTGTTAGGCAACTTTTATAAATAAATTAATTCTTATAATTCGTATCACGAGTTTTTGTATATATTTTTTCTTTTAATTTTTTTTAAATTTTAGTCAACTAATTGAACATTAATTAAACACATTTGTTATTTTTGTAATAATAAACATAAATACCATTAAAATAGATAAAGGGTGCAATCTGCCAATTCTCTTATTTGTTGTTATGGGTCCTGGAAAATCTTGAAGTTTAAATAAGAGAACGTAGTTTGTACCCTTTTTATAAAAGAGAAAGAGAGACAGGAATAATAAAACAGTAGCACGAAGAATTACTCTTCGTGCTACTGTTTTATTATACGCTAAGCAAATTAATATGAAACCGACATATCCGTTGGCACTGCGATATAGAAATCGGCACGTCCTATATTCTCCTCGTCAAGCGACGAGATATCGTCTTGACGTATATTGCATATTGTAACTACCCTCAACTCGGGAGCATACTCTTGCAAATATGGTACTATTCCTTGTTTAAAATCGGAATGATAATTACCTTGTATATGCAAAAAGTAATGGCTTTTAGTTTTTGCTATATTCCAAGCCATAGTGGCATCCTTTATTGCTTGTGCTTGTGCCATATAGGTTGAATTCGATTCTCCTTTTGAGAACATCTGCATAAGTGCAAAGGGTGAGTTTTCGCCTTCGTCTGTTTTAAAGGTTATAGGCAGTGGAGGCAGATAAGTTTTAGCCTCGAAAGAGAGCGAATCTAAATATTGCAAACCCCTGTTTTTTACCATATTGGCATATCGACGTGGTACGTTTGTGGCCACAAAAGGTATCTTATTCTCTTTTGCGAAGTAGAGATATGGGGAGTAATCGGTTGAGTAGTTGGGCCACAGACGTACCTCATCTTCAAAACGATCGTAGGTTATTACACTCTGCATATATTCATCTATTATCAACTGATTGTCTGCCTCAAACATTTCTGCACCCATAGCAAACGACGTTCCATGCTCTTGATATAACGAACGTGCTATTTCATACTCCAACCAATGAACTATTGTACAGTTGTGTATCTCGCCAAGCAAAACCACATTATAGGAGGCTATTTTCTTGATAAGAGTTTCATATTCTATCTCCTTACCCTCGGCATCAAATATTGTATATGCTTTTTTATACCCCTTCTGAGCAAATGCCGAAAGGGCAACAAACAATGTAATGGTTAATATAAAGTATCGTTTCATATCTCTTTTTTTGTTTACCTTGCTAATTCCTAATTAACAAACATCTGTTTGTTGATTATGCTCACACTTGGGAAATACCCAAACAAGTTTGGTATTGTATTCGCTTACTCGCATAATTCATTTTTTATAATCTCCTATATATAACAATATAGCTCTTTCGGGATGCAGGTAGTCGTTAAATGCCTGCTGAATTGTTTCAGGGGTAATTTCAGATAGTACCTCTTCGTATCTGTCAAAATCTGCAAGACTCTCTCCACTCTTCAAAATATTTACAAGATTATTTTTCCAATCGGCGGTTGCTTGTTCGTTTAACACTTGTCGTTTGGTTACTATAAACGATCTCTTCATCGCCTGCAACTCCGCTTCACTTACCGGTGTACTCTTCAACGATGTTATAATAGTCGATATCAACTCTTCGGCATAGCCCATATTGTGATTATCGACAGAAGCCATAAAATCGAAATAAAATGTTTGTTGTGGCATTCCGTTATACACTAAACCTACATATGGAGAGTAGGCTATATTCTCTCTTTCTCGGAATACCTTCAAAAATCTATCTTGAAGTATATCCCTCATCAGTTTTAATATAAGAGAGTTTTTTAACGAAGGAGTATAGTTACCGGCTAAGATATAATCAAAAGCTGTCTGTGTAGGGTTGTCGCTCTCAAATGCCTCACTATAATAGCTCAGCGGTAACTCGTATGGGTTTGATAAAAATCGGCACGCATCAGTAGTGCTACTCATTGATGCAAAGGTTGAGATGAGCAATTTTGCCATCTCCTCAGTGTTAAAACATCCTGTCAACAATAGAGTTGTACCTTTGGGATTTGAGAAAAGACGTGTGTAGTATGTGGCTATTGAATCGAGATTTAGATTCATAACATCCTCCACTCTTCTTGCTCTGATATTTTTATGAGATGTATTTCCCAAAATATAATCCATTCTGTTAACAAGCATACGTTCGGCATCACGTTTCATCATTTTTTGGAGCAAAGTTTCGTCTCCGAATGATTCTATTTCATCAGTTTTTACCTCTTCGAAATCGGCATAGCAACGCTCGGGACGATGCATTTTTTCATACACCAAATTAAACATTTCAGAGGCTTTCTCGGTGGGGGACGATGCCAATAGTTCGTGCCAATGAGGACTTATTCCTGTATTTATTGCTATTGAGTTTTGCAACATATATGTTGTAATAGTATCGTATGGTACTGCATCTATTACTCCCATCTCCATATATCCTGCTGTCGAATCGTATTTATATAACTCTTCATTTGAGAGGTCGGCAACTCCTCCTCTTGCAAACAAGGTAAGTTGTACTCTGTCCGAACCATCTTGCGTAGGACGCAACAAGATTTGTAATCCGTTTGTAAGATTTATCTCAGAAACCGATAGGTTTTCGTAGAAGTATGTCGATTCGACACACTCGGGGTTATATGGTTTTTCAACTTTCAAGCACTCAGGCGTTGAAATAATCTCCTCCTCTTCCTCTTCGTGTTTTTTATATACAAATGGTAAGGCTTCGAGGTAACCTCCTTGCTCCCAAGCCTCATCAATATCTTTTACCGAAATGCTCTCGCCCGTACCATAACAATTTGTATAGGCTACAAGCAAAGTTTCGTTTTTATAGTCAATCCAACGTTTAAGCATCCATTTCAATTGGCGGGCTTCAGTCCTTAACACTTTATCGATTAAACGTTCCATCTCCTCTTCAGAGTGTATATAGCGGTCGCCCGATATAATATAATCGGTAAAGTCGTCGCACCACATTGCCGATGGCAATATATCGTTTGATATATTAAGCGAATGCAACATACTCTGTTTTACATCAGCCATCTCTTCCGGTGCAAAACCATTATGCCAAACATAGTGAAGTTCGGATACCAACTCTGATATCTGCTGTAATAGCTCCTCTCTGTTTTTCCCCGAGAAGGAGAATACCAAATGTTTTTTATCTGACAGATACCACGAATCGGACAACGACACCTTCATTCCACGAGCCGAAAATCTGTTTGACAAAGCACGCACCAACAGATTGTCCAATTCACGGCGATATACTGTTTCCAAAGTAGTTCCCACAATGGCTTTGTGGGGTATTATAAGTTCGAGTTTAGAACGGTTCAACAATGTGTCTCGAACCTCTTTTATTTGTGTTCCTTTTTTATAGGTTAAAGGATATACCTCATACCCATCGGGTGTATGCGTGGGTATGTTTGAGAATATCTTCTCGATTTTTTGTTTTACATCGGTTGTGTCAATCATTCCAACCACAACAATTGACGCCAATTGCGGGGTGTACCAATGGTTATAAAAACCTTTAAGCTTTTTATCATCAACCCGTTTTATATCTTTTTCTCTACCAAGAGGCAGATGATCAGCAAATAAGCCGTTTCCTATTTTAAGCGAATAGAAGTTATCTTCAAGTTGATAACCACGAAGTTCCTCCAATATCACTCCCCTCTCTTTTTTCACTCGCTCACTATAGAAGGTAATGCCACACAACCAATCACGAAGGGCAATCAATGACGTATCGATTGCACTGTCATACTGATTATCGACAGGTACGGTTACCGTATATATTGTGCGGTCGTAACCTGTATAGGCATTAATATCTCGTCCGAATTTCATACCCACACTCTCCCAATACTCTATCATTTTGCGTTCAGGAAAGTTCTCAGTACCAAAAAAAGCGGCATGTTCCAAAAAGTGTGCAACACCCTTCTCCTTGTTGCTCTCCTGCACCGAGCCCAATCGCATTACCAATCGCATTTCTACTGTGTTTGACGGATGCGAGTTGGATCGTATCATATAGTGCAATCCATTATTTAACCATCCCTCGATAGTATTATAAGGAAGCTCAATCGGCATCTTGTCCGATACCGACTGAGCATTAATGAACTGCACTGAAATAGTGAGTATAAATAGCGATAATATTCGCAAAAATCTCATTATCTTTTAATTTTATTTTGCAGCATTCATTGTATATGTTACCTCAACATTTTGGTAACCATATGAATTGTACATATCGAATGGGAATACAAAAGAGAATGTTCCATTCTCAAAGTCGTATGAAGCTGTTGGTTCAACCCAATCAGATGGGTCGTTTTCGAAATAGTCCTCTCCTACTGTACTTATTAATAGATATTGTTTGGGATCCATTGATGCTCCATACTCAAACAACTCACCTAATGTATATTCAACCATCTCACCATCGCCATACTCATCAACCTCTACTACCTCTTCCGATTTAGCTTGAAGTTTATTCCACAATGAGAAGTTATAATCGAAAGGAACTGTAATTATCATATCTCCCCAAATATCTTCAATCTCTTGAGTAAATGCGATTTGTCCGTTATCTATTGTGATGTTATCAAGAGTCATTTCAAATGTCTCTGTTGCTGCTATTTGGAATTGATCATTATCGGCGGGTGTATAACCAACTGCACTCATCGCTGCTACTGAGTATGGATAGTAATACCAACTTTCATAAACATCTTCTGTTGTGTTTTTACGCAACATTTCAAACATAAAGTCGTTTAATCCCATTGGATTTGAAACCATCTTCAATACTGGTTTATCGGCAGTTGCATTCTCACTCAAAGTAATTACCGACTCTGATGTAAATGTACGAGATTCGTTTCCGTCGTTAAAGTACTCTTTATCATCTCCTTCTACATATGGGAAAGATACTTTTACCGAACAAGATACTTTACCCAACATACGGTATAGGTCGATACCAAGGTTTTGTTTGTAACCTTCAATCAAGGCTATTTGCTCTTCGGTTAACGACATTGACGCAACAGGTTTTACCTTAATTGTCCAAGGTTTGCTCAACACAATTTTTTCGTTGCTTGAAGATGCAATAATCAAATTAACCGATTGCTCTGTTATTAAAGAATTACGGTTGTTTGAATAGATTTTTACTTGTGCTGTTTTTTCGTTTGCAGCAATCTCTATAATATTGTCTTCGATACGAAGAATATCTCCCTCATTGCCTGTTAACTCAAAATTGATTGTAGTTGGTGTCTCAACAAAATATGATAATAATACATCAACAACAATAGGCTCTGTTGCATCTTCAGATATTGTTGTTACACCGCCTGTTCCTCCATTAACGCTTAGTTGAACATAGTTTGTCATTTTCTCGCTATCTCCACCATCGTCGGTACATGAAGATAACATTACTATTGGCAATGCAGCCAATAAGAATAATAGATTTTTAAGTCTCATAATAGTTTGTTTTTAAGTTAATATATAATATTAATTGTTATCTGTTTATGGGCCACCCTTCGTTCTGCGACACGGCTTCGTTATATCGATACTCTGACGATGGTATGGGAAATGTCCATTTGTAACTATCTTTTCTGATTGTTGAATAGGTTGATTTCCCCCACGTTGCATATCGTTTCAAATCGCTGTTCGAAATACGTTTTATATCAAGATAATTTACTCCTTCTCCTACAAACTCAAGAAGTTTTTCATCAACTATTCGATTAATCAACTCATCTCCTGAAAGAGTAGAAGGTATTTCCTCTGCACCACAAAGTGCAAGATAGTGATTTAGTTTTGACACACCCTTACTCTCGTATCCATCACGGCAATATGCTTCGGCAGCAATAAAATATGCTTCTGCATATCGCATCATTTCGACATAGTTATTTGGCTCTCCTTTGCGGTTGTTCATATTATATTTTCCGAAAAGATTGCGACTCTCTCCTGACATAGTGAAGGGATATATGTTATATTCCTTTCGCACATCGGTTTGGGCATACTTTACATTAGGATTTACAGCGAAATAGTCTCCGTTTGGCTCATCATACTGTATTGACGTATAGTATGTTGTTGAAGAGTTAAATGCAAATATTCTTCCCTCATAAGAGTTGGCACTCCATAGATAACGATAGTTTGTTCCAGTAAACAGACTCTCATCTGCGTCAGAGAGAACCTCTTCGGCATACTCTGCCGCTTTGGTGTAGTTTCCTGCATACAATTCTAATTGCGACAAGATATGATATACTGCTTTTTGCGATAACCATCCGTTTTTTTCTGAAACATTATCAGTTGACACCGCTTCAAGTAATAGTGTTCTGATATAGTTTACACATACCTCTTTTGACGAGCGAGCAATCGTTTCTACGCCTATTCTCGTCTTTATAACAACACCATCGGCTTTAATATTTTTATGATAAGGGGTTGCAAAAAGCTGCAATAAACGAAAATAACACAATGCTTTTAAGGCTTTTGTTTCACTTGCGATTACTGCTTTTTCGTTCTCTTCTGATGCATTTGCAATTGCTACGTTTGGCAAACGCTCTAACAATACATCACAATATGCTATGGTAGTATAATACGCACCCCAAACCTCATCGGCAAGTTCGGTAATTGAATTATCTTGCCAACGATATAGGTTTTGCTGTTCTACATCTTTACCTGAAAGCGATGTCGGGCAAAAATCCTCTCCCAATATTGATAGTTGGTACTCATAATGAGGATATGATATGTATGCCGACGTCAATAACGATCGTGCTGTAGATACTGTTGTTATGGCATCAGGATCGGAAAATTGGTCGGGTGGCGGTATATTTAACGAACATCCGCAAAAGATTGCAACCAAAGGAATGCATATAAGATATTTGAGTATATTCTTCATTTCCTGCGAATGTTAAAATGTTAAACTCATATTAATTGTATATACAGGTTGCAGTGTCCCAGCAAGTGTTCCACTTTCGGGATCTGATTCGCTATACTTTGTCCACGTAAAGAGGTTTGATGCCTGAAATGCAAAGTTGGCATATTTCACAAACTTTATATGCTTTTCTAACCATTTAGGCGGCACTCTGTATCGTAACGAAATTAACGACAATCTTAAATAGTTACTACTGCCAACTGTTAAAGAATTAGGATATAGCGATATATTATTTTCGGCAGTTGTCGATGTATAGAATGGTGTTGGATATAGTTTATCTTGGTCTCCAGGTCGGAACCACATATTCTCGGTTTGCCCTGCAACCGCATTCTTATGTATATCGTCTTTTGTTCGTACATACGAATAGTTATAGCGTTGTATGCCGCCCAACGAATAGTAGAAATCTACGTCTAAATCGAACGACTTATATGTTAACGTAAGGTTGAAACTTCCTGTATATGGAGGTGTTGAATATCCCAACGCTATGACATCTTCTGGTTTTAAGACCTCGGTTGCCTGCTTCTCTGTTCCGTCAGGAAGCAAAAACACAGGATAACCTGTCAATGGGTTTATTCCTAACGAATACGGACCATATAACATATCGTACGACTTACCTACCTCATAATCGGGGACTATCGATTCGTCCGAAGTATATATTTTATCGGTATAGTATAAATCTAATACTTTGTTGTGGTTGTAAGCCATATTTGCTCCTATGATGAAGGTCCAATTGTATAGGTCTACCAACTTTGCATTCAAACTAAGCTCCACTCCTTGATTTTGCAATGAACCTATATTTCGTTTAAGCGAGGTATAACCTGTTGACGCAGGAATTGGCACATCCAAAAGAGCATCTTCTGTTTTACGGTTGTACCAATTTACATCGATGGTTAATCTCTTAAAAAACTGCATACTTAATCCTGCATCAATCGATTTTGTTTGTTCTGGTTTTAAATCGCTGTTATATAGTGCCAACAAATCTAATGGTCGTTGATTCTCATATTTTGAAGTCGAATAGGCAAAACTTGCTACTGTTGACGATATTGAGACTCCATTCAGGTTTGCCATATATCCATATGATGCTTTCAAATTCAAAGCTGTTAAAACTCGCTGACGTTTAAAGAATTTATACTGAGAGGGTGTCCATCCTGCTCCCACAGCCCAAGCACTATTCCAACGTTTGTCGGAAGGGAGAAGCGATGAGGCATCTAACTTATATGTAGCAAACAGGTCGTATGTTCCGTCGTATGTGTATCCGCTTACAATACCAATACCTATTTGTGCACTTTTATCTCGCAAACCACTTACGTATGGTTGACGGTTTCCTTGAAGCGACTGATTTATGGCTGCCGCCGAGTTTATTGTTCCCACGCCGTATCCACGCATCAATACATTGTCGGATGAGGTCATATAGTAGTCGGTATTTGCTCCTATCGTAAAGTCGTGCTTATCGTTAAATGTTTTACTATATGTTATACGAACATTCGAAGATATGTTTATTGTTGAAAGCTTTGATTTTGAGTATATTCCCCGCTCCTCTTCGGGTATTCCCGAATGGGTTTCGGTATATGCGGTTGATGGGGTAAATTGATGATTTTCTGCCAATGAGAAATTTACTCCTCCAACAGCAGCAATATCCAATCCCGATACCGGTGTAATGGTTAAACTTGCCGTTGCCCCTGCATCGGTATCTGTTCCCTCTTCGGAAAATTGATTCATTAAATCGCTATATGTACGACCAGGATTTGACCACAACTCTCCAACCTTTTGTTCGTAAGGATTTAAATCATAAACCAAAGATGCCGGGTCGTTTGTGGTTCCGTTAGGGGTATTTGTTTTTGAGTATCCTCCATTTACACTCATCATCAAGTATCCTATATCTCCCAAACGCTGGTCGAGATTTAATCGCATACTCATCCTATGTTTGTCATTTCCCGGTATTCGTCCTCCCTGTTGCGTATAGTTTGCCGAAACATAATATGATGTTGCACTGCTTCCACCTTTTAAACTTAAATTGTGTTTTTGGTACAAACTTGTGTGTAGCAACTCGTCAAACCAATCGGTATTAATGTTACGCAACGAATCGAGTTTCATCTCT
The DNA here is from genome assembly GCA_017559955.1 of Bacteroidales bacterium. Taxonomy (GTDB): domain Bacteria; phylum Bacteroidota; class Bacteroidia; order Bacteroidales; family G3-4614; genus Caccoplasma_A. Next base: position 9,819 of record JAFYPQ010000035.1, on the reverse strand, counting down.
CCCTCACGTATAAGATTTTGTAAATTTGGATCGGTAGAGTGAAAACGGTTATAGTAGTCGGCACTATATCGGTATCCCGGTGTTTCAGGATTTTGAATAAGACGTTCTAATTCCAATTTTTCGGCAGAGGACATCATCTCTATACCTCGACGTCCACGAGCTGTTACTCCGATATTCATATTATAGTTTACCGAAGTTTTTCCTTCATATCCACGTTTTGTTGTTATCTCCAAGACACCATTTGCTGCCTTTATTCCATATAAAGCACAAGCTGCTGCATCTTTTAAAACTTTAATATCCTGAATATCCGACGAGTTTAAATTATAGAATGTTTCGGCTGTAATAACCTGACCATCCATTACATATAGGGGTTCGTTGGTGGCATTACCTTTACGCAATGAGGAGTTGCCTCTAATACGAATTTCGGGGACAGAGCCCAAATCTCCTGTATTTATGATGCTTAATCCCGGCACCGAACCTTGAAGGGCCAATCCCATATCAATCATAGGCTTCTCTTCAACACGCTTTACATCTATTGATTGTACTACTCCCGACCTTGCCCTGATGTCTATTTCATTAATGTTTGTCTTTGCCGAAACGACGACCTCGTCGAGTTGTGTTGCATCTTCGGTCAAAACCACATCAATCTCTTGTTCTCCTTTATATTTAATGGTTCTGGTAGTCATTCCCAAAAACGAAAACTCTATCACCGCTCCTTTATAGACTCCTACAAGTTGATAATTCCCATCTACATCGGTTACTGTACCCAACTTCGACTCGACAATTCGCACAGCAACTCCCGGCAATGGGTTACGATCGGTATCAACCACATTTCCAACCACTTTTTTTTGTGCTACAACACATACGGGCAACAAAAAAATTATTAATGTAAGCAATATTCTGCTATGCCACATTTTCTTTTCTCCTATACTTGGATTTTATAGTCTCTTATTATACTTTACAAATAAATGACAAATTTAAACAATTTTACAGAAAAAGAGAGTTAAAATATTGCTTTTATTCAAAAAAACTGACAAAAAATTGGAATTCGTTGTTGGTTGCGGGTTGCTTTGCAATAGTTGTTTTTTGTTAGTTGTTTAAAGATTAACTAACAACTCTCCAAAAGCTTTTCTATTTTGTTTTCGAGGTCGATACGCTCGAACGAGAAGGTTCGATCTAACTCCTGCACCATAAAGAGAAGGGTTTGTGCTTTCAAAACCATATAGCGATTGTTTTCGAAACGGCTATCTTCAACCATCATCTTTACCAATAACTCAACCAATTGCCAATCTCCAACACGACAGAATATCTCTTCACACTCACTATTCTCTAACCACTCTGCCGATACGTTAAGTTCGTGGTAGTAGTTATCTGATAATATAGTTATATCATCTCCTTCGTTTTTACGTTGAAGAAGATAGGCGAATTTCTTTGCCAACTCTATTATTTGTGCCAACAGATAATCTTTTTTAAGCATAGTTTTATTTAAATTAGAAATGAGGAATGAAAAATTAGGAATGTCCTTTAATTCCTAATTGGCACGAAATGCCGAACTAATTGTTGCGAAGCAACGCACTAATTTCTAATTGGAGCGTAGCGACGTACTAATTAACACATAGAGTGTGTTCTAACAATATTTTTGCGCCTATTGCTATAAGTATCACTCCGCCCAAGAGAGTTGCCGGACGTTTCCAACGTGTACCAAATAGTTTTCCGATATAACAACCTAATACACAGGCAAGGAATGTTACTAAAAATATTATGGCTGCAGCCTGATGTAAATCTATATCAAGAAATGCAAACGACACACCGACAGCTAAGGCATCTATGCTGGTTGCTATTCCCATCTGTATTAGTGTCAATATTTTTGTGGGATTAAAACAACATTTCTCTTCATCATCTTCTTCACTTATGGCATCGTAAACCATCTTTCCCCCCAAAAAAAGAAGAAGAGCGAATGCTATCCAATGATCGACAGACTGTATAAAATCAACAAATCCGACTCCCAAGAACCACCCTATGATAGGCATCAAAGCCTGAAAGAATGCCAGATAGAGTGCAATCTTTGCCACCTTCATAAACTTAAATGGTTTTAGTGCAACCCCGGAGGAGAGCGATACGGCAAACGAGTCCATCGATAAACCAAGTGCTAATATTAATAGAGCCAATATAGTCATACTTTAAATAAATTAGGAATGAGAAATGTTTTTTAATTATTGCTCTTTAAATTTATACATCACATTTGCAGGTGGTAACCCTTTCTTTAATTGTTCTGCCATATATAGCATATATGGTTTTGAGTGTTCAAAAAACTTATGCAATCCTTTGCAAAGATAGTTTAATCCCGGCTCTCCATCAAATGTTTTTGAGATTCGGTTCTTAGGGCACTCTCCATTGCACAGATGCAAATATTCACATTCACGACATTGATGCGGGAGTGTTGTAAATTTTCTATCGCCAAAGGTCATTTGCTCTCGAGACAACATCATTTCGGTAAGTGTTTTTGTACGGATATTGCCTAATTTATATTCGGGAAATACAAAGTGGTCGCAACTGTAAACATCTCCGTTATGCTCCATTATCGCAGCATGACCGCACATTTTTGCATAGATACAAACTCCCGGATGCTCTCCCACCCAACCTGCGAGGGTTGAGTCGAAAAGTTGAATAAAATATTGCCCTACATCGTTCTTTACCCACTCATCAAATATGGTGCAATAGAAGTTCCCATAATCTTCGGGTGAAACACACCATGGGGGCATCTCAACATTTTCGAACTTATCACCAGGAGGAAGAAGTTCCAATCCGTCCGAGCGGTCGCCCCAACGCTCCACAATAGGAGAAAACTGCATATATCTACTTCCTATACTTTTGAAAAAGTTATAGACCTCAAGAGGATATTTTACACTGTAATCATTTATAACAGAGAGGGTATTAAACTCAACCCCGTATTTTTGCAAAAGTTCTACACCTTTCATCACCCGAGAGTATGTTCCTCGACCGCTCTTATCGCAACGGTAGCGGTCGTGTATATGTTCGGGTCCGTCTAAGGATATGCCTGTAAGAAATGCGTTCTCTTTTAAAAACCTACACCACTCATCGTTTAGTAATATACCGTTTGTCTGAATGGAGTTTGAGATGTTTTTTCCTCGTGCATATTGCTGTTGCAAGTGCACTGCTTTGCGAAAGAAGTCTAATCCACGTAACAGGGTTTCGCCTCCATGCCATGTAAACAAAACATTTGGCGTGGGTTGACACTCGATATACTCCTTTATGTAACGCTCCAATATTTCGTCGCTCATTTTGGGCGAAACTCCTTTATAGAGTTCGCTCTTTTCGAGGTAATAACAGTAATGGCAATCGAGGTTGCACAACGCCCCTATTGGCTTTGCCATTACATATATGGGATAGGTTAAGGGATTGAATATTATGGTTTGTTTTTTATCACTCATAAAACCTCTATCTAAATAGGCTATGCAAATATACAACTTCTAAAAAATTTAGAGTATCTTAGCACCTGTAAATTTATCGCTATTATGAAAAAGAGAGTGCTTGTTACATATAATATGTTCAGGGCAGGTTATGCCAAGTTGATTGAGAAGTTCGATGTAACCTTTCCACCCGAAGGGAGAGAGTCGTTTACCTACGAAGAGGTTCTCGATATGATTGAGGATTATGAGGTGTTGCAATCGATGTTTAATTTTAAAGTTGATGAAACGCTTATATCAAAAGGCAAGAAACTGGAACTTATTTCTAACTATGCCGTTGGGTTTGATAACATTGACGTTGCATGTGCCACACGTCATGGCATACAGGTAACAAACACTCCTCACTCGGTTACCGAACCTACAGCCGACCAAGCAATGGGGTTGATATATGCTGTTACTCGCCGTATAGCCGAAATGGACCGCCGTATAAGGATTAAGGGTAACGTACACGTTGGCTTGTTAGAGAACTTAGGGCACTCGCTATATGGCAAGACTCTTGGTATAATTGGAATGGGAAGAATTGGTTGTGCTCTTGCTCGCCGTGCTGTGGCTTGCGGAATGAAGATTGTATATACCAAACGCAACAGAATGAGCGAAGAGGAAGAACAAAAATATAATGCCGTGTATATGAGTAAAGAAGAGCTTCTCCGCAGTGCCGACATTATTTCGCTTAACGCTCCATATACTCCTGAAACATATCACATTATTAGTGAGCAAGAGTTTGAATTGATGAAACCGGAAGTTATTCTTATCAACACTGCTCGTGGACCATTGGTTGATGAAAAGGCTTTGGTTACTGCTCTTAAAGAGGGTAAAATTTGGGGTGCAGGATTGGATGTTTTTGAGAATGGAGACTACCCCTCAGACGAACTTGCCTCACTTGACAATGCTGTACTTAATCCTCACCTCGGTACTCAAACCGTTGAAACTCGTAACGAAATGGCATATGTAGTTTCGCAAAACATTATAAACTTTTATGAAGGGGGCGAAGTGTTTAGGGTAAATGAAGTTGTTAGTTGTTAGTTAACGAGCATTCGCTCGTTGAACCTGCTCACGCTCGGCATAGATTATGTAAACTTGTTTTGCTCGACCCCGTCGCACAGAGCACTGTGCTCCCCATTTTAAGACACAAATTGACATTTAGTCAATTTTAATTACTTTGTAATTATCTTAAAATGCACTTACTCGCAGCTTTGTTAGTTATTAGACCAATATTCCCAAGCATATATATAAATGAGAGCGAACAATATTATAGATAGATTAAAGGGTGTTGCCTCGAAAGAGAAACGCAAAGTGCAACTACGCTTTTTTAAGACGGGCGTGGGAGAGTATGGCTATGGCGATGTGTTCTTGGGGGTTATGGTACCACAAGTGAGATCCATAGTTAAGGAGTGCTGGCAAAATATTACCTTCGAAGAGATTGAGACACTTCTCCACTCTCCTTATCACGAAGCGAGACTTACTGCACTACTGCTATTGGTAAAAATTTATGAGGAGCAGAGAGTAGGGACACAGCATGCTGTGTCCGCCAACAATAAAATACAACAACAAATCTTTGATATATACACATCAAACACCGACTATATAAATAATTGGGACTTGGTAGATCTCTCTGCTCCTAATATTGTGGGACATCATCTATTTGATAAAGATTGCTCTTTGCTGTATGAGTTTGCACAAAGCAACCATCTTTGGAAGCAACGCATTGCAGTTGTAGCAACCCTATACTTTATTCGCAAAGGGGAGTTCATGCACACATACGCTCTCGCAAAACTCTTTATGGATACCAAACATGACCTCATGCAAAAATCTGTTGGTTGGATGCTACGTGAAGCAGGCAAACGTGACGTTTCTCAACTACGCACTTTCCTAAACGAGTATAAAGCCATTATGCCTCGCACCATGCTCCGCTATGCTATTGAGAAGTTCTCTGCCGAAGAGCGTAGAGGGTTTATGAAAAGATAGAGTTCTATCTAAACAAAAAGCAGATGTGTTTAAACAGGGTTATAAAAAAACCGTAGTGTTTGCACATTATCCTAAATCGCTCTTTTAATGATTTTAGATGGTTGCGTGTGGTTGCTCCCTCCTCTAAGTAGTTTACTATAAAACCATCTATTTGTGTGCATTTTTTTGATGCTGATAGAATTTTTACACACCAATCGAAGTCGGCAGAGAAACGGTAAGCCATATCGTACGGCATCGCCAACGTGCGTTTAGGCAAAAAGGCTTGATGACACACCGACATTCCGTTTTTAAAGCTGTTGCGGGTTAGCGTTTTGGGCGGACGCAACTTGCGTGGGCGAAGGTAATTTCGCTCTGCATCTACTATTGCCGTGTCGCTATATATAACATCGGGGTTTTCATGTTCGGCAACATCAGCTATTTGTTGTAATGTATTAGTACTATATAGCGAATCTCCCGCATTTAGGAACATCAAATATTCTCCCTTCGCCAATGCAAGTCCTTTGTTCATTGCATCGTATATGCCTTTATCTTTTTCGCTTACCAAATGGGTTGGCGTTACTCCGCTTTGGGTAATTACTTTTAGAGTATTATCCTTTGATGCTCCGTCAATAATTATATACTCGTAGTTCTTAAAGCTCTGCTCTTTTACACTTTTAAGAGTTGCTTCAATTTCACGCTCTGCATTATAGCATACTGTTATTATTGATATTACGGGTGTTGCCATTGTTATTTATGAAGTAACGATTTATATAGCTCGATATGTTGCAATGCCACGTTTTTGGGCGACATTATTCTGTTTATTTTTTTGTTTGCACTCTTACGCATATCTTCATCGGCATTTTGTAATAGCCAATTTATACCTTCGGCAAAATCATCGACCGATGGGTAGTGTGCAAGATATCCGTTCTCTTTGTGATCGATAAGCGTTGTTTGGCCTCCACTATCGAAGGCGAGTGCCGGTGTTCCACATGCCATTGCTTCGGCAATTACCAATGATAAACTTTCGTAGTGTGAAGGCACTACTACAATATCGGCTGCTGAATATATTTGTACCAACTTACTTTTATCGGTTACTGATCCTATAAATTTGTATCGGCATGGTATGCGAGATAAAAACTCTTCATCATTTTTTATTGAGCCGAAAAGCAGTAATAATATATCATCTTTCATTCCGCATTTCTCTATTGCAGAAAAGAGCATATCGGCTCCCTTTATGGGGTCGTTAAGTTTTGCTGCTCCGAAAACAAGTACTTTCTCGTTTGCATCTATATCTAATTCTTTGCGACAAGCGCTTTTATCTTGCATGCAAAAAGTTTCGGTATCTATCACATTGCATATCTCTCTATATGCAACTCCTTTGGTTAGGGTACTTCTGTTTAGACGTTCTGCCATCCAACGGCTTATTACCACAAATGTTACACCTTTTTGGTAGAGGTTTTGCTTACGTTTCCAAACTTTTGCCGACAAATCATTATCGGAAGGTTTTGCCAAATATGGACAATTACTACACCCCGTTGTATATTTATTGCACTGCCCTGCGTGGTGGCAAATACTTGTTGCATACCACATATCGTGGGGGGTTATCACAATGGGTTTGCCTGTTGCCACCAACTGTTCTATGTTTTTTAGCGACAACATTCCTTGATTTACCCAATGCAGGTGTATAATATCGGCACTTTTCACGGCAGGATGTTGCGAAATATCTGTTCCGCTGTCGGCTGTTGAGATAGCAAACAAATTTTTACGAGTGAAGCGGTTTGCTATCCAAATTCTAAATCGCTCGCCTATAAAGTTTAATTTATATTTAATTTTTCCAATGAAGGTGTTGGAAAGCACATCTGTTGCCTCTCCCCCTTCACCCTCTGCCACTACAAGTGTTGCATCAACGCCCTCTGCTCGAAGTGCTTGATGTAAACGGCTTGCCGCTATGGCTGCTCCGCCCCCACTCTGTTTGGTATTTATTATGGCTACTTTCATTAAAAAAATTGTTTTAGTTTTGTAAGTATTGCCATTCGCAACTTGTTTGTATATGAAGTGCGTACCATATATGTCTTACGCAACTTGTTACGCATTGTTTGGTCCTCTTTTAGCGGGGTTATCAAAGAGGGATGTAGCTCTTCTCTTGTAAGTTTCACCGAAAATAAATCGGGGGTATTACAATGCGTTGCACCTTCGCCAAATCCTCCATTTATAACCAAAGGACGTCCTGCATTCAATGATAGTTTTCTATTTACAAACAGTGATGCATTCCAACGCACAGCCCAAGAGTTTATCTTTCCTTCGCACTGTTCTTGCAACATTCGTGTAAAGTGATAACCCAAGTCAAACTCTCGTTCTCTACCCTCCTCTTTTATTTTTGCGAGAAGTTTCTCTGCATCAGGTTCAAAATACTCCCAACCTCTTTTCCATGTTGCCCATCCCCAGCTATTGGCAAAACTTATCAAAAAGTTATCGGAGAATTTCATTGGCGACGACAACACGTGTGAGTTTATGTTTATAACCTCCTCAACATCCTTGTACATCTCCAAAGCCTCATTCATATATGGCAAAAAGAATGGAGAGACAATTAAATCATCTTCAAGCACTATTGCCCTGCCATGCTCATTTAAGACCTTTCCCACGCCATATATAACATTGGTTGCAAGCCCTCTGTTTTGCTCTGCCTCCTCAATAACAATACGTTTAAACCCTGTTATGGTTTTTATATAGCTTCGCACTGCCATCACATCGGCATAGTCGGAACCTCCTTTTGAAGCATCGGAAAAGATATACAACTCACTTTCGTAAGCCAATGGCGATTGTTTCAACGACTCTATGCACCGCTTTGTGTGTGCTGCACGACGATAGGTAAACAATATTATTGGAGCAAGTTTAGCCATATATCTGATTTATTGTTTTATTCCCAGTTTGCGTTTAGCCAAAGATAAACACTCTAACCATATCTCCATTTTAAATATAGCCACAATGGCGATGTATGATATAGCAAATATGAGTGTAACAACAACAAGTTGAGCCCAACTGTTTGCTACAAACAGATATGTAGTAAGCGATAGAGCGGCAGATATCAGTGCCACAAAAAAGTATGGAGCGATGTCTTTCACAAACAATGACACTTTATATCCTGCAACTCTCGACGAAACAATAGCTGTTGCCACAAGCGAAAGGAGAGTATATGCCACCCACACCCATATTAAATTTATTATTAAATCGCTATAAAACAGAGTTATTGCTATTGCTGCAACAAGAAATATTTTTTTTGCAATCTCTATTTTAAAGTTTATATCTGAGCGTCCTTCGGTATTAAAGAGGTCGTAATATAGTATTATAAATGGCGAAAACATTCCAGCCACCGACAACACCTGCAACATCGGAACCGAAGCACTCCACTTTTCGGTTATAAGCGATATTATCAATGGATTAGCCACAACAATAAGCAGCATCATTATAGGAAATATAAAGAATGCCGTTGTACGAATATATTTACCAAAAACTCGTAATAAGCGGGGTTTGTCATCGTTAATCGACGAGAGGACAGGGAAAGCCACACTGCGAAATATGTTAGCAATAAGTGCAGAAGGTATATCCTGAAGTTTATGAGCCTGAGTATAAAATCCGACAGTAGCCGTCGAGAATGATTTTGCGATTATCAGAGGATATATATTATTGAATATGGCATTAAGGATACCTGTTCCCAAAAGGTTTGCACTATAACCTAAAAACTCTTTAATTGAAGCAAAAGAGAATATAAATTTGGGAAACCACCTGCCATACGCCCATAACAATATGGTTTTAAGTATCGACAATCCGAGAGTTTGTACAACCAAAGCCCACACACCTCCGCCATTTGCAGCATACCATATTGCCACTGCCGACGATATGGTAAGCGACACTATATTTATTCGGGCATACTCGGTAAAACGAATCTCTTTAAACATTCGTGTTTGCTGTATCAATCCCAACGAGTTGAATACAATCGATAGGAACAGCACACGAGATATGCTTATCAAATCGGGAATTTCGAAATAGGAGGCTATTCCTACGGCAGAGAAATAGAGTACAAAATAGAATAGTACCGATATTATAAGATTAAAAAAGAATATTGTCGAATAATCTTGGTCGGTAGCCCCTTTTTTTCGTATCAAAGCAGAAGAGAAGCCACTATCGATAAGGATGTTCGACAGCACTATGAATATTGTTAAAACGCCTATTTTACCATAGTCGCCGGGCATAAGCAGATTGGCGAGGATAATTCCGGATACAAAATATATAATTTGTTGTCCGAACTTATCCACGAAACTCCAAATCAGTGCTTTTTCCGTTCTCTGTTTTAAGTCCATTTTTAAGTTGTTAGTTGTTAGTTGTTAGT
>JAFYPQ010000034.1 GCA_017559955.1 Bacteroidales bacterium | reverse complement strand
CTTTGATAGTAGCTTTTGAAGTCAAAGGAATCATAGTAGTATCTCCGTGTCCACCAATTACCATTCCGTCAACGTCGTGGATATTTGAGTTAGTAGCTTTTGCCAAGTAGCAACGGAAACGTGAAGAGTCCAATGCTCCACCCATACCAATTACACGGTTTTTAGGAAGACCTGTTGATTTCAAAGTCAAGTATGCCATTGTATCCATAGGGTTAGATACGATGATGAAGATAGCGTTAGGAGATTGAGCCAAAGCTTGAGAAACTACGCTTTTTACGATGTTTGCGTTAGTTCCGATCAACTCCTCACGAGTCATACCTGGTTTACGAGGAATTCCTGAAGTTACAACGATAACATCTGAGTTAGCTGTTTTCTCGTAGTCGTTTGTACAACCTGTAAGTTTAGTTTTGAAATCAGTAGTAACTGATGCTTGGTACATATCAAGCATTTTACCCTCTGAAAGACCCTCTTTAATGTCAATCAATACAACTTCGCTAGCTACTTCACGTGCAGCCAATACGTTTGCACAAGTTGCGCCCACCATACCGGCGCCGATAACTGTTACTTTAGACATAATTGTTATTCTTTATTTTAGTGTTAATACTCTTTTCTGTTAAACTCCTACAAAGTTACAAGATAAAACGCAATTAATAACATTCGCCAATAAAAATTTTTACGAAAAAATGTAATCACCAATATTTTATATCTTCCAACCTATATTACATAGGATCTGCATCATAATAGAGAATAAGGTTCTTAAATCCGTTTTGTGCATAAAAATTCTCTTCGGCTGTTGATATAATTTCCCTTACCTTTTGGGGCGAGGCGTTATTTTCGAATTTAATTACGATTTTTCTTATATACATCGATTGAACTCTGCCAATTACTGGTTTGTCGGGGCCTAATACTCTTTGCCCAAACGATTGTCTCAATAAATCGGCATACCATCTTGAGGCTTTTTGAACAACCTCTTCATTGCGACCTTTAATATATATATAAATAAGTCTGGTGTATGGAGGGTAGCTGAAATCTTGTCGTTCAATCAACTGACTGTTAAACATCCCTTTGTAGTCGTGGTTGATAAGTTGATTTATTATGGGATGTTCGGCTTGCGAAGTTTGAACAATAACGTGTCCTTGTCGTCCTTTTCGTCCGGCTCTTCCTGCAACCTGCTCCATCATCTGGAAGGCTCTTTCGTGAGCTCTAAAGTCGGGCATATTTAAAAGCGAGTCAGCCCCTAAGATACCGACTACTCCCACTCTTTCAAAATCTAATCCTTTGGTAATCATTTGAGTACCAATTAGTATACTTGTTTTTCCCTCCTCAAAATCAGAGATAATCTCTTCGTAAGCCTTTCTACTACGAGTGGTATCCAAATCCATACGAGCAACGGGATAATCTTTAAATGCACTTAATGCTTCTTCCTCAATATGTTCGGTTCCAAAGCCTTTAACTTCAATCGTGGGGTATCCGCAGGCAGGACACTTTGACGGAATTTCGTATGTATATCCGCAATAGTGGCATGTGAGTTGATTGAGATGTTTATGATAGGTCATAGATACATCGCAGTGTTTACACTTAGGAACCCAACCGCAAGTTTGGCACTCTACAATTGGGGCAAACCCTCGTCTGTTGCGGAACAAAATTACTTGTCCTCCCATATCCAATACGCTCTTTGACGCTTCGGCAAGTCGGGGAGATATATCGCCCGATTTCATAATTTTCTTGCGACGAAGTTCTCGTGTGTCTGCAATCTCAATTTTGGGGAGTAAAATATCTCCATGTCGTGAGAGTAGTTCAACAAAACCAAATTTATTGGTTTTTGCGTTAAAGTAGCTCTCTATCGAGGGTGTTGCACTACCCAAAAGGGTTTTTGCTCCAAACGATGCGGCAAGTATCATTGCTGCATTTCTGGCATTATATCGTGGAGCAGGGTCTTGTTGTTTGTAGCTTGTTTCGTGCTCTTCGTCAACAATAATAAGCCCCAAATTTTTAAAAGGTAAAAACAGTGAAGACCGAACTCCCAACACAACCTGTATTCCATTATCTTTCAATAGAGAGTTCCAGATGTCAACTCTCTCGTTATCGGTGAATTTTGAGTGATATACGCCAAGTTTGTTCCCAAAAACTCTTGCGAGACGATTTGCGAGTTGTGTTGTAAGTGCAATTTCCGGGACAAGGAACAGAGCCTGTTTGCCCTCTTCAATAGCGTGTTTTATAAGGTGTATGTATATCTCCGTTTTTCCGCTCGAGGTAACGCCATGCAAAAGAGTTACTCCCTTGTTGCAGAAGCTATCAATTATTTCGTTATAAGCCTTTCTTTGTGCGGGATTAAGTTCGTGTACCTTCTCTACTTTTTGTTTGCCTCCATCCAATCTGCTAATCTCCTGTTTGTACTGAACAAATATTCCTTTGTTTATCAATGCCAAAAGAACGGCATTACTAATATTGGCTCTCTCTAATAAGGCTTTTCTGTTCACAACAGTCTCGTTTCCGGGGCGGTTAAATCCCGACATCTCCAAGAATGTAACAAATAGTTTGAGTTGAAGTTTGGCTCTCTTCAAATCCTCAAAGCACTCTCTAATTCTATCTTCATTACCCCTTTCAAAAGATAGTTTTATGCAAAGTTGCGTTTTGGGTTGATACTTGCGACGCAGTTCCTCTTTAATGGCTATTATATTGCGTTCGAGAAGTGATTTTATACTGCTCATTACATTCTTGATGCCACTTTTTTCTATGGTAGCGATAGAGGCCTCTTGTTCATTTGTGAGAAAATCGATAATAGATTTTTCTTTCAATGTGAAGTCGTTGATTTCATCTATGCAACATTCGCTATTTAGCTGAAGCATTGTTTCGCTTTCGGGTTTAAGACCGGAGGGTAAAGCTGCTTTGTAAACATCACCTACGCTACACATATAGTAGTTGGCAATCCACTCCCAAAATTCCAATTGACGAGGGCGTATGATAGGACGAGGGTCTAAAACCTCTAAAATATTTTTTGTCTCGTATTCAGGCGTGTTGCAGTGAATATTTCGGACAACTGCTGTATAATATTTTTTTGCACCAAATTGCACAATAACCCTGCTTCCCGTTTTTATGGAAGGGAAGAGCCCCTCAGGAATGGAATATGTAAAATATTTTCCTAAGGGCAAAGGAAGTATTACATCGGCAAAATAGCTCATCGAAATAAATTTTATGTAAAGATACAAAAAAGTTTACTAATTTTGTAGACCATAAAATTGAGATATGGATATTTTAGAGGCAATAGAGGCGTATAATAATCGTAATGGGGTAACTCTTGAATTTAAGGCGTTGCTTTCAGATATGGACGGAGTATTGTATAACTCCATGCCTTTTCATGCAAAAGCATGGGCAGAGACCATGCAAGCAGAAGGGGTAGAGTGTGAAGCGAGAGAGTTTTATGCTCACGAGGGGCGTACCGGAAAGGGAACTATTAATATCTATTTTAATAAGTATAAAAACAGAGAAGCCACAGAAGAGGAGATACAGCGTATTTATGCCGAAAAAGCTCGTCGCTTTGTGGAGTGTGGCGAAGCTCATCCAATGAGGGGTGCTCAGGAGGCATTGCAGATGATAAAGGGAGCAGGTAAAACTATTGTATTGGTAACAGGCTCGGGACAAAAATCGCTTTTGCAAAAATTGACTCAGCATTATCCGAATATATTTACACCACAAACAATGGTTACTGCATATGATGTTGTAAAGGGCAAGCCTAATCCCGAACCCTACCTGATGGGATTGCAAAAGGCAGGAGTTCGGAATTTTGAAGCAATAGTCTTGGAGAATGCTCCATTAGGAGTTGAGGCAGGGCGAGCGGCAGGAATATTTACAATTGCAGTTAATACAGGTCCATTAGCCGAGGAGGAGTTATACGAAGCGGGAGCAGATATTGTATACCCCGATGTTGAAACCTTTACCCAGGATATTAAAAAAATATTGTAAGGAGATGATAAATAATATAATCTATACACAAAATATAGCGGAGAGCATCGAACTCTTATTATCTCAGAAGGAGTATGATAAGTTGTTTATAGTAACCGATGAGAATACTCATCGCTTTGCAATGCCTCTACTTTCAGATAGCAAAGCGTGTGTCGATGCAAAAGAGATAATAATTTTGGCAAATGACACCAATAAGACTCTTGAAAACTTATCAACTATATGGAAATCTTTAGTGGAAGAAGGGGCTACACGCAAATCGTTGTTAATAAATCTTGGCGGAGGAATGGTAACCGATATGGGTGGCTTTGCTGCGGCAACATTTAAACGAGGAATAGAGCATATAAACATACCTACAACTCTGCTCGGTGCTGTAGATGCGGCAGTTGGGGGCAAAACAGGAATAAACTTTGAAGGTCTTAAAAATGAGATAGGAGCATTCAAACAACCTTCGGCGGTTTTAATAGATACCCGCTTTTTCAAGACTCTTTCAAAAGAGCATCTCTTATCAGGTTTTGCCGAAATGCTTAAACATGGGCTTATAAGTAATATGGAGAATTACAACAAGCTTATTACCTTTAATATATCTAATCCCGACTATAACGAGTTATTGAATTTGGTGGCAGACTCTGTTTCAATAAAAGAGGATATAGTAGAGCAAGACCCTCTCGAAAAAGGAGTAAGAAAATATCTTAACCTGGGTCACACCACAGGTCATGCTATTGAGAGTTTGGCGATGAAACGCAACACACCAGTTCAGCACGGCTATGCCGTAGCATGGGGATTGGCGTGCGAGGCAATACTTTCGTATATGAAGTTTGGCTTCTCTCAACCCGAAATACATCGTTTGGTAGATTATGTAAAGGCAAATTACGGAGCATTTCCAATCAGTTGCGACGACTATGCCTATCTATACGAAAAAATCACCCATGACAAAAAGAACGAGTCGGGAAGAATAAACTACACTCTACTAAAAGCAATTGGAGAGGTTGAAATAAATGTGTCGGTAACAAAAGAAGAGATAGAGTCGTCGTTCGATCTCTATCGAGACTTATTTGGATTGTAAGTCCCTATGATTGAGAAGAGCAACGCAGTAATACTTCATGTAACCAAACATAACGATACCACTCTGATAGTAAACGCCTATACCGAAAAGTATGGCAGAGTGGCGTATCTCTTTGTAATAGGGAGTGGTAAAGCCTCTCGAATGAAAAGAATGTTGCTATCTCCTCTATCGATTGTAACCATTGAGTGCGATTATCGGGCAAAAGAGGGGTTGCAAAAAATTCGTAATGTGGAGGCTTTGGTATTGCAGCAGTTGCAATTTGATGCAGTTAAGGGTTCGGTTGCTCTATTTCTGTCAGAATTTCTGATGCGTGTAATTCGTGAGCCTGAGCCATATCCAACATTCTTCAAGTTTCTTACCGATGCAATTTCGTTATATAATTTAATGGAGGAGGGAAAGGCCAATTTCCATCTCTGCTTTCTGTTTAACCTATCGTCGTTTTTAGGATTTTATCCTGATACGGGAAGTTTTCAAAAGGGGGCGTATTTTGATATGTTGAACGGAGAGTTTGTAACTTCACGCCCAACACACAACCATATACTTATGCCCGGCGATGCAGAAAAGTTTATGTTGCTATCTCGAATGAATTTCAGCAACCTGCAACTATTTAAGTTTTCTCGAGATGAACGTCGTGAGGCTCTTGAAAGAATGGTTGAGTATTATCGTATTCATCAAGGTTTTTCAGAACTCAAATCTACAGAAGTTCTTAAACTTCTTTTTGATTAGAAAAAAATTAAATTTATGAAACCAATATTTAGGACAGACTTACTTCTTTTAATATTATTAATATTATCGCTATTTACGGGAGTTCAGATACACTATGCTTCTCATTTTCAGACTTGTGAAATTTTGCATAATTGGTCGCTTCTACATACAATAGCAAATATCTTACTATTTGTAGTAGCAATAACACACATAAAGCAACATTGGGCGTGGTTTAAGACAATCGTTTCATCACTCTCTCGTAAGAGCAAAGTAACAATTGCATTAAGTGTAATATTTGTTATGGTATCAGTTACGGGAATAGTTCTATTAACCTGTGTAAATGGACATAAAGGTTGTGGTGGATATTCAAGAATAGGATTAATTCACTATTGGTTAGGAATACTATTTGGAGTAGTTGCCTTCCTACATTTAATCGGAAGATGGAAGATATTAAAAAAAGGAGTAAAGAGGTAGATAAGAGTTGTAAAACAACTATTTTGTAGAAATAAAAAAATGGAGTACCTTTGTGGTCGCAAAAACATAAGCTGTCTCTGTAGTTCAACGGATAGAACGAAAGTTTCCTAAACTTTAGATTCGGGTTCGATTCCCGGCGGAGATACAAAAGGAGGTGCATCAACAAATTGTTGACACACCTCCTTATTTTTAAGCTAACCACTGATACTAAACGATTATCTCTTAAATTTTGTATTCACATCGTTAAAAATCTGACGTAATTTGCTCTCGTCGCCTTTTTTGCAAATCAATAAAGCATCGTCCGAGTCGGCAATAATAAAATTCTCCAATCCCTCTATTACGGTTATTTTACCCTCTTTTACTGCTATAATATTATTAGAGCTATCATAAATAAGAGAGTTGCCAAGGTCGGCATTGCCTCGGTGGTCTTTTCTTGAAATATCGTACAGCGAGTCCCAGGTGCCAATATCGCTCCATCCAAACTCTGCACACAAAACATAAACATTCTTAGCCTTCTCCATTAGAGCAAAGTCAATAGAAATGTTGGGAAGGGTAGGAAACACATCATTTATAAATTCTTGTTCTTTGGGAGTGTTGAAAATCTTTTTGGCTTCGTTAAAGCGAGTGGTAATTTCGGGGATATGACGTTGAAGAGCCTTTTTAATAACCTCGGTTTGCCAGATGAAAATACCTGAATTCCAAAAGAATTCTCCGCTATCAACAAAAACTTCAGCTAATTCTCTGTTTGGTTTCTCTGTAAATGTTTTAACTTTATTGACGCCATCCTCAACGTGGTCGCTTATTTGAATGTATCCATATCCTGTTTCGGGTCGAGTAGGTTTAATGCCTATCGTGGTTAGAGCATCGTGAGTTTCGGCAAAAGATATAGCCTTTTCAACTGCCTCGCAAAAAGCCTCTTTGCGTAAAATAAGGTGGTCGCAAGGAGCAAACAGCAAAACCGATTCGGGCGAAATGTTACCAATATGATATGTTGCGTATGCAACACACGAAGCGGTATTCTTTCGAACAGGTTCGCATATAATGTTCTCTTCTGCAATTTCAATTTGCTCTTTTACGATATCCTTATACTCGATATTTGTTGAAACAAAAATATTCTCTTTTTTAAAAATAGAAGAATATCTTTCATATGTGGTTTGTAAGAGTGTTCTTCCTGTACCTAAAAAATCAAGAAACTGTTTAGGCATTTCGGGGCGTGAAACAGGCCAAAATCTGCTTCCGATACCTCCTGCCATTATAACACAATATCTATCCATAGTATAACTTTATTACATCTATTGAATAACACAACCTTTTTTCTATCCCTGCCAAGTGGTATTTAATGTTGTACAGCAAATATAAAACTATTAATTGGCAATAAAAAGAAAATTGAGTTTTTTATTAAACTCTTTTCTTGTAAAAAATAGTTGTTTGTTTAATAACCTCTTTTATATAACACTATTGTATGTTTTTGGTTTTTTCTCCAATTTTGTAGTCTGAAATATAAAGGTTGTAGCAATATATATAAGATGGAGAATAGGAATAAAGTATCCGATGTTATAGTATATATCACTTCATTTGTGATAATAGTTATATGGGGTTGCACATTTGTTCAAACAAAACTATTGATAAATGCAGGATTGCGTCCCGATGAAATTTTCCTCTTCCGTTTTATCCTTGCCTATCTGCTTATACTCCCCATCTCGGGAAGAAAACTCTTTATGAATAATTTAAAGGATGAGATGCTTGCTCTGTTGCTGGGATTGACGGGCGGTTCTCTCTACTTTCTTACTGAAAACTATGCCTTGGCATACGGTTATTGTTCGAATGTTGCATTAATAGTGTGTCTTACCCCTATTGTAACAACTCTTATCGTGGGGTGTTTTTACCCGAGTGAGCGTATAGGAGTGGTTGGCTTATCAGGCTCTGTTATTGCCTTTTTAGGTATGTCTTTGGTTGTATTTAATGGTAATTTTATTCTTAAACTTTCTCCTATTGGTGATGTTTTGGCTCTTGGAGCTTGCCTTTGTTGGGCTCTCTATTCGCTAATAATAAAAAGGTTGCAAGGAGAGTATGGTAATATGCTTATAACACGCAAAGTGTTTGGGTATGGTTTGATTACTATTTTGCCTTGGTTGTTGAACAGAGGAGTAAATTATGATATATTGCTTACGGGAGGAGTTGTTGTATGGGGTAATATCCTCTTCTTGGGTTGCGTTGCCTCTATGTTATGTTTTTTGGGATGGAATTGGTGTTTAAAGAGAATAGGGACTGTGCGTGCAACAAATTTCTTATATTTAAATCCTATTGTGGCAATAACTACATCAGCCATCTTTCTTGGAGAGAGTATTACGTGGTTGGCATTGGTTGGTGCAACTCTTATTTTATGCGGATTGTACTTTATCGATAAGTGTAGAAAGAGATAACTTTTCATATAATACCACCCTACTCAATTATATCTCTCTCATAGTTTATTACAAAAAAAGCAATCGAGTTAAATAACCCGATTGCTTTTTCTAAAAAGAGAGAACTCTAATTATTTCACAATGAATTTTTGTGTTTCAGAAATTCCTTTTCCTTCAACTTTTACAATGTAGTTTCCTTTATTTACATTGCAGTTAAAAGGTACATTAATTGAATCGCTCTCTTTATTTATTTTTATGTTTTCGATTTGTTGCCCCAAAGTCGAGAAAACCATAAGGTTAATTTCTCCTCTTGCAGCACCGTTTACTTGAACGGTGAAGGTTCCCTCGTTGGGGTTGGGAAAAACCTTTACATTTCCCTCCTTTACACTCTCGCTTATTGCTGGTCTTAAGCCTGTAACCTCAGATTTAAGTTGACCATTCTCTAATGTAATTTTATATTGCTCTCCTTTTACTGTTGGGAATGCCATTGTTTTACCAGCGTAGCGTATGCGACACTCTTCGCCCATGTTTGATGTTACTAATGCGTAATCCAATGCGTTGTTTGCATAGTAGATATCAACGGTGAAGTTACCACGAGCAAGAAGTCCTGTTATAGATCCCTCTTTCCATGTTGATGGTAGAGCAGGAAGCACATACAATGTATCCATTTGACTTTGCAAGAACAACTCAGAGATACCCGCAGTTCCTCCAAAGTTTCCGTCAATTTGGAATGGTGGGTGAGTATCCCACATATTGTCCATGGTTCCCTCTTTCAAAAGATTTTTGAACAATGTATAAGCGTGGTCTCCATCTTGAAGACGAGCCCAATGGTTAAGTTTCCAACCCATACTCCATCCTGTTGCAGCATCGCCACGTTGACGAAGTGTCTCTTTACAAGCCTCTGCCAATTCAGGAGTTGTTATTGGATTAACTGTGCTTCCTGGGTGTAAACCGAATAGGTGGTTTGTGTGGCGGTGTTGGTCTCCGTATGGGTCAATATCTTTATACCACTCTTGAAGTTGTCCGTAACGTCCAATTTGGTAGGGATACATATTGTTTAATTTCTCTTTCCATTCAGCAACAAGAGTTGCATCTTTTCCAAGAATCTCTGCTGCTTTAATAGCTTCAATCAAAACTTCTCGAGTAACCGCATTTGCGTATGTAGCACCAAGGTCGCAAGTACCATGCTCGGGAGAGTATGATGGAGCTGATGTATATGAGCCATTTGCGTAGTACAATAGGTCTGATACAAAGTTTGCACTTGATTTAATGATGTCGTATCCAACTTCCTCTAACCACTCTTTATCACGAGTATAATCGTAGTATTCCCAAATTTGAGTAGTCAACCATGGCCCTGCTGTCGGGTTGTAGTTCCAGCTCATATCGCTATCGATAAGAGGTGCTGTAAACCCAAAGATGTTTGTTGACACCTCTGCTGTCCAACCTCTTGCTCCGTAGTATGCTTGAGCAGTACGCTCACCTGGTTTTACCAATCCTTTTACGTAGTCGATAAATGGTTGGTAGCACTCTAACATATTTGTACATGTTGCTGGCCAATAGTTCATTTGTAGGTTAATATTGTTGTGGTAGTCAACACGCCATGGTCCGTCAATGTTGTTATTCCACATACCTTGAAGGTTAGCTGGCATATTTCCTGCACGAGAACATGCTATCAATAGGTAACGACCATATTGAAAATATAAAGCCTCCAACTCATGGTCTAATGTTCCACTACGATAGTTTGCCAAACGTGTTGGAGTTGGCAAATTCTCAAATACTTGAGATGGGTTGATTGATAGTTTTACTCTGTCAAATATTTTGCAGTAATCATCTCTGTGATTATTGAACAACTCATTGTATGATTTTGCTTTTGCAGCATCAATTACATTGTTTACACTTGCAATCGGATCAACTCCTACGAAAGCTTTGCTATCTGTAAACGATGGGTTGAAGTTCATCTTATAGTCAGTATCTGCTGCAATGATGAAATCAACATCTGTAGCCCCTGATACGGTAATTGTTCTTGCCGAAGCATTTGTTGTTACAGTTCCTCCGCCATTTGTGCGAACATATACACGCATTGCCCACTCCATTCCGTTATTGTCAATTTTGCAATCATACAATAATCCGCCATCAACTTTTGTTACGTTTTGAACATTTTGAGGACAATTAAACGAGAATGTTAAGTTTTGAGTTCCTCCTTTTGATTGGTATTTCCATACCATTACACTATCGGGATATGAACAGAAATATTTACGTGTGTAACCTACGCCATTAGCATCAAATTTTACAACCACCATTGAAGAGTCCATATTCATGATTCTCTTGTAGTTGGTTACATTACTTTCGTTGATACCTGTTTCAACGTAAGCCTCACCCATCATAGTGAATGTTCCGAATACGTTTTTGTTGTAACTTACTGTTCCGTTATAGTTACTTTGTACCAATGAGTGCGCTGAAGAGTTATTTCCTTGTACCAAGTAGTTACGAACTTGTTGAAGAGTAGAAGATGAAACTGTTTTGTTCATATTCCAATAGTTTGTAACACCAGTTCCAGGACCACCTTTCCAAAGAGTCTTCTCGTTCATTACAACACGCTCTTTGGCAACTGAACCCATAATTGTTGCTCCTAACGAACCGTTACCAATTGGGAATGATTTTTTCTCCCAGTTTTGATCAGGGTTAGTTGATGATGAGCTAAAGTCATTAGTTTGCCAAATAGCAACACCTGCAGTTGATGAGTTTGGGGTATCAAACCATATTGCATTTCCTTTAGTGTAGTCAACAATATTTGAAACTAAATACTCTCCCTCACCAGAATCTGAAAGAGTTTCAGTTTCGTTGTTTACAATATATTTTGTAAGAGAAACCTTGATTGAGTTTCCTATTGTTGCAGTATTAGCAACATCTGCTACTAATAGGAAATAGTTGTTTCCGTGAGCCAATGCCTTGTTAAAAGAGAAAGTTGCAAGTTTTCTTGAAAAAGCATTTTTCTCGGCAACAACCTCAGTTGTTAAATTTCCTGATGTTGAATACACCAAACGAAGATTGGTTACATCGGCATCTGATGTTCCTGTGTTTTTAACAGTTAATGATGAAACTGTAAATGGATTTAATCCTCCATCAGCTTTGAAATTTACAGATGCAAGAACGATATTTTTCTCGCCACAGTTAACCTCACCTGAACGTTTGTCAATAGTAACTGCTGACAACTCCATATCTTTTGGAGCGTTTATTTTAATTGAGAAGTCAACTACGCAACCTCCGTTTTTTGCAATGTTATTATTTGAAGCACTATTACCACAAG
Source organism: Bacteroidales bacterium (assembly GCA_017559955.1). Classification (GTDB taxonomy): domain Bacteria; phylum Bacteroidota; class Bacteroidia; order Bacteroidales; family G3-4614; genus Caccoplasma_A. The sequence continues at coordinate 14,713 of JAFYPQ010000034.1, read as the reverse complement.
GATCTAAGCTATTCCAGTCAACTTTAAAACGAGCAGTGTATGTTCCTGCTGCCAAATCGCCGGGAATAACGAACGATGGCATTATGGTTGCATTTGGCAATCCAGCTCCATCACTTGCAGATTCTCCCGCACTATTCTTAGAGTTGTAGTATGAGTAGCTCACTACCTCTCCTCCGGTTGTACCATTTGCATTAAGAGTTTGGTTAAACTCTCCATCTCCGTTGTAGTCAATGTAAAGATAACCGTGCATCCATGCACCCTCCCATGTTAAATCAGAGAATTTAATCTCTTCGCCGGGAGATGTCTCAAATACTGTCGATTTACGATTGTAGTAAATCGAACCTGAAGTTGTTTGGTTTACCGATACGCTTTGAGTTGTAACACCATCAGTTAATCCTAACGATGTAAGTTTTCTTCCACTTGATGCGTAATTGCCAAATGTACAATCGGCATAAGCATTGCCAACGAACATTGTGGAAACAACAAGGATTGTTAATAGAATTTTTTTCATAAAAATATATTTTGATTGATTTTTTGCACAAAACACCAATTTGGTTACAAATATAGTAAAATTTTACATTAAATATATATATACGTGCGTAAGAAAGCAGATAAAAAAGAGAATTTACACAGCTTTAGAGTATGAAATTAGCCTATGGTTTAAGAGTAAAAAGAAGAAAATAAAGATTTAATTAAAGTTTTTTGTAAAAAAATTTGTCCAATTAAAAAATAGTATATATCTTTGCAGTCGCAAATCGAAAAATGCTTTTAAAGTATTTCGATATGGCCCTTTCGTCTATCGGTTAGGACGGGAGATTCTCATTCTCCAAAGAGGGGTTCGATTCCCCTAGGGGCTACAAATAATAAAAAAATAAAGAAATGGCAAACCATAAATCTTCAATCAAAAGAATTCGCGAGACAGAAACTCGCCGTTTGCATAATAGATATTATGCAAAAACAATGCGTAATGCAGTTCGCAAATTACGTGCAACAACAGAGAAAGAGGAGGCTGCTTCTCTATTGGTAAAAGTTACTTCAATGCTTGATAAATTGGCAAAGAAAAACATTATCCACAAAAACAAAGCAGCTAACCTAAAATCAAAATTAGCTCTTAAAGTTAACAAACTATAAGAAAGCGGGTGTCGGTAAAACCGCACCGAAAGGATGGTCCATTCGTCTATCGGTTAGGACGCAAGATTTTCATTCTTGAAAGAGGGGTTCGATTCCCCTATGGACTACCAAAAGAAAGTGTTCTTCGGAACACTTTCTTTTTTTATTCTGTTTTAAGCAAAAGGGGAAAGCGAGTCAATACTATTGGCTCGCTTTATTTGTATTTAGATCTGTAAAATAAAGCATACTCTCATGAGAATAAAATTGCGAGGGTGGCTTGGAGAATATAACATCAAGGTTATAATGCCCTGTATGCTTAAGTGCAATTTAAGTGAAATAAAATAAAAATTGTTATGTTTTATAAAAAGGATATTTCTATGTAATCCTTATTAAGGAGATGATTTACAGAGCCTTAAAACAAAAAAAAGTCTGGAAGAAAATCCAGACTTTGTGGTCCCACTTGGGCTTGAACCAAGGACCCCCTGATTATGAGTCAGATGCTCTAACCAACTGAGCTATGGGACCTCTTTTTAGGATTGCTCCTCAAAAGCGATGCAAATATACATACTTTTTTTTATTCTGCAAAATAAATAGTAATGATTTTGGAATTTTTATTCTCTTTATGATATATCAATAAAAGGTATTGCTAAAATTTTATTATTTTTGTAATCAATAGGATGAGTTTATGATGTGTAAATACTAATGGAGCAGAAATATTCTACAATAATTTTCGATTTAGGAGGAGTAATAATTAATCTTAAGAAGCAAAATTGTATAGATGCTTTTAAGACTTTGGGTTATAATTCTATTGATGATATGCTTGGAGAGTATAAGCAGGGAGGGGAATTTCTTGCTTTGGAGGAGGGACGCCTATCTGTGGAGGAGTGGCGAGAGTCTGTGAGAAAAAATCTCTCAGCACCGGTAACCGATAAACAAATTGATGATGCTTTCAATGCTTTTTTAGTTGATATACCTATTCAAAAGTTAAGGATGTTGCAACTTCTTAAAACAAAATATCGTATTGTGATGTTGAGTAATACTAATAAAGTTATGTTTGAGAGTAAGATTCCTGAGCTTTTTAAAGTTGATGGGTTAAGGATTGAAGATTATTTTGATGATTTCTTCTTGTCTTATAAAATGGGATTAAGTAAACCTTCCCCTGAAATTTTCATAAAGGTTGCTGAGCAATTGGGTATTAATCCCTGCGAAGCTCTTTTTATAGACGATTCTCAAGCTAATGTCGATGCGGCATCTCGTTTGGGATTTCAAACAATGTGTGTCGAACCATATACCGATTTTTCGGATAAATTATTATAATGATGAAAATAATATCATCTCCAATAAGTAATATGCCTAAAATAGTTGCAGGCATAGGTTTTTTTGATGGAGTTCATTTAGGGCATCAATCTCTTATAAATGAAATAAAATCGATGGCGGTAGAAGAGGGTACAGCTTCGGCTGTTGTAACGTTCCGTCGCCATCCACGTTCGGTGTTAAGTAGCGAATATCGTCCGCAACTTTTAAATTCATTTAATGAAAAGATGTCGTATCTCTCAAGCACAGGTATAGATTACGTTGTAGCTTTAGACTTTGATTTGGCTATGTCGAAGATGACAGGTTATGAGTTTATAAAGTATTTACGAGATAAGTATAATTTGTCGGGTTTGTATATTGGTTACGATCACAGATTTGGACATAATCGTAGCGAAGGCTATGACGATTATTTTCGTTATGGCGAGGAGTTGGGAGTTAATATATATAAGGCAGGTGTAGCTCTTGCGGGAACCACGCCAATCAGTTCGTCTGCAATACGTCGTTTCTTGAAAGAAGGGAATATATCTGTTGTAAATCAGATGTTATCTTATCGTTATTCTTTGTCGGGCAAGGTGGTGTCCGGCTATGGAGTAGGGCGGACAATTGGATTTAAAACGGCAAATATAGAGGTTGAGGACATGGAAAAATTAATCCCCTCAAACGGAGTGTATGCCGTATATGTTAAAACCATAGATGGGGTTGTTCATAAAGGGATGATGAATATAGGAAATCGTCCCACCGTACATGACAATATAGAGCGTTCAATCGAGGTGCATATAATTGATTTTGAGGGAGAGTTGTATGAGAGTAATATTGAGGTGTTTTTTGAAAAGTTTATGCGACCCGAACGAAAAATGTCAGGGATAGAAGAGTTGAAATTACAACTTAAAGAAGACAGAGAGTCGGCAAAACAAATTTTAAAATAGAAATATACAAATAATGGAGTCGTTTATAGCTTGGTTTTTAGATAATATTAATTATTGGACAATAACTCTATGCATGACAATAGAGAGTTCATTTATACCATTTCCCTCTGAGGTTGTAGTCCCTCCCGCTGCGTGGTTGGCTGCCAAAGGAGAGAACAGTTTAAACATATATTTAATTGTGGCATTTGCAACTTTGGGAGCTTGCTTTGGGGCTATTATAAATTACTATTTGGCAATGTGGTTGGGCAGACCCATTGTTTATAAATTTGCAAATAGTCGATTAGGGCGTTTCTTTTTATTAAGCGAAGCTAAAATAAAGAAGTCTGAGGAGTATTTCGAAAAAAATGGAGCAATATCAACACTTATAGGACGATTAATTCCTGCAGCCAGACAGCTCATTTCAATACCTGCGGGATTGGCTAAAATGAGAATAGGGAAATTTATTCTCTATACGACCTTGGGTGCGGGAGTTTGGAATATAATTCTTGCCATAATAGGTGTAGCTTTATCTCAAGTTCCGGGAATTGAAGACAAGCAAGCACTTATCGAAATGGTTGAAGAGTATAGTAAACCAATCGGTTATGGCTTCTTGGCTTTGGCAATACTTATAATTGTATATATGATATACAAAGGAAGACGAAATAAAATTTAAATAACTTCTCAATTTAAAATATATAAAATTGCGTTTGTAATATAATAGATATAACTTTGAAGCTCTTAAAATATTAAGGCGATATATTGTATTGGATGATGTAATGTATTGCTTGTCAAACATATAGTATTATTCTTTAGTCTAAAACCGCCAATTTTTTGCACAAAGAATAAGCTAAGATTGTTTGCGTCATATAGGCGTGAACTGTTTGTGCTTATTTTTGTGCAAGGCTACTTGGCGGTGCCCAGACTGGAAATGAGAGACAAATGGTTCCGCTTTTATGGTACATATAGGATTAAAAATACGTGAGCAACTCAAACTTCAACGTCGATCGGCAAAATGGTTGGCTGATAATCTCTATTGTGATAGGACCAATGTCTATAAAATATTTCAGAAAGAGAGTATAGATACGCTATTGTTGTATAGGATATCAAAACTTTTATCTCACGATTTCTTCAAATATTATTCCGATAAACTTTTGTAATATGTTGCGAATATGGCTACATTTTGTAGCCATTGTATCTACACTTTGACTCTTTTATTAATATTCTGAATTATACTTTTGCATACGTTAACACTAATTAAAATACATAGTATAATTATGAAAAAGAGATTATCTGTTTTAAAATGTTTATTAATGGCATTGATAGTTCTATTGCCATTTACAAGTTGTTCTGACGATAATGATATGGTTGATGCGGCAGAAGAAATTTCAGGAACTTACGCAGGAGAAATGGGAATAATGGGTTATTCTGAATTAGCCCGTGGTTATGTAACGCTTACACGTATGTCGTCAGACGCTGTTTCTGTAAAAGTTATATGCGAAGAATTTGATTTAGATTTGGCAGAAATTATAATGGATATAACATCATCAGATTCAGGATATTCATTAAAATCGACAACTAAAGCGGTAACTGGTAGTGTGGTATCGAAGACTTTAATGTTGACTTTCTCTACCGGAAGTTATACTTTCTCATTTAGTGGCTCGAAATAGTTACTTATATATACAAGCATTTATTGTTGCTCTGTTTGTTAAAGGAGCACTATATGCCTCTCCTGCATATCCGAATAAGACTTCTGTTGTGTTGGAGAATGGAGATACAATACTCATCTCTTTAAAAGGGGATGAGTATTGTAAATATGCTTTAACAGAAGATTCGATAACTATTATTCAAAAAGATAATAGTTGGTTTTATGCAATTTCCGATAGTTTGGGTAATGCTGTTGTTTCTTCATATAAGGTGCAGGATAAAAAGAGTTTATCTATGCAATTTAGAGATTCCTTGTTAAAAGAATCTCAGAATATAATTCCTATAAGTTCTTCTTGCGAAATTACTCGTTATTCTACCCCTTTGTCATCGGCTTTAACTCCGGTAATAGGAGAAAGAAAGGTCCTTGTTATTTTGATGGCTTTTAAAAATAGAGAGTTTTCTATATCCAAAGAATCGTTTGATGCATTATTTAATCAAAGAAATTATACATATGATGGGGCACAAGGAAGTGTTTATGACTATTACTATGAAACATCGTATGGTAAATTAGACTTAAAATCTGAGATATATGGACCTTATATCAGTAAATATGAGATGTCTTATTATGGAAGAAATTTGAGTAATGGAAATGATAAAAATCCCTATGCGTTATTTCTTGAGGCAATCGAGTATGTAAGCAAAGAGGTAAATTTGCAAGAGTTTGACTGTAATGGCGATGGGTATATTGATAACGTTCATATAATATATGCAGGTTATGGAGAGGAGGCGGGAGCCCAATCAGATGCTATTTGGGCACATAAGCAATCTTTTAGTGATATATCGATACAAGGCTTAAAAATTAATTGTTACTCTTGTTCTCCCGAGTTAAGGGGAAATAATGGGTATGGAATAACACGCATAGGTGCGTGTTGTCATGAGATAGGACATGCTCTCGGTGCTATGGATTTTTATGATACAAATTATAGTACAGGAGGAGCCTTTGACGGAACAGGTAAATGGGATATTATGGCCTCGGGCAGTTGGAATAATGATGGTATAACTCCTGCTCATTTTAACCCCTATATCAAGGTTTTTAATTTTGGATGGTCCTCTATTATAGATATTGAAGAAGAAGGCAAATACGTTATAAATACAAGCTCTATTTGTGAAGACCAAATATATCGATTAAAGACCTCGTCCGATAATGATTTTTACCTATTAGAAAATAGAATTAAATCCGGCTTTGATTTATATATACCAGGAGAAGGGCTAATGATATATCATATACATCCCGACATTGAAGATAAATTGCCTTATAACACTGTAAATGCAAGTTTCCCTCAAATGATGTATCCTATATGTGCTGCATCCGGTTATGAAATTCCGAATAGTTCGCCAGCAAGTTATGGAACAATAAACTCTGATGCTACTCCCTTTCCCGGCAGCAGTAATAACCATTCGTTTGGTTATAATACAACTCCAAAGCTTTTTGCTTGGGATAATTCGGAGAGAAAAATAAAGATAAAGGATATTGAATATTTTGAAAAAGAGGTATCGTTTTCTTATGTAGATGAAAATGAGGAGCAAGAGAATTTTGAAAATATAGATATATACAGAGAAAGTTTTGAGAGTGAAGAGTGGGAGAATAGTTGGGGAAAAACGGGAAATAGTTCGACCTGTTGGCTCAGAGATAGTGTTAGCAATGGCGATTTCAATATGATTAATAGCCCTCAATATGCTCCGCACGGAAATTATTTCTTGTCGTTAAAAAACGCAACGATTATAGCCGAAAATCGTATCTCGAGAATTGAACTGTTACCACTAATAGAGAACAACGATAATTCTTATTCAGTCTCATTCCAATATATGATAATTTCAACTACCAATGGAGCAAAATTACATGTAAACTTTTCTGATGAGCAAGGGAATTTAATATCGTCTCACACAATATCAAAATCAAATTTAGATTGGGAGAATGCAACTTTTAAAGTGCCTGATTTTAAAGTCCCTTTAAGATTTTCTATAGAGGGAGAGATTAAAGGAAAAGGTTCTGTGTATATTGATGATATTTTGTTTAGCAAAGAGGTTGTTTCTGATATTGAAACCTCATACAATAGTCAAGTTTATACTTTGAATATTTATTCAAACAATATCCTTCTTTATTCCGACTCTTCAATAAAGATGGTATTATATTCTTTAAATGGATGCTTGTTATACGAGAAGGATGATTTAAAACATTCATTGACTCTATCTTCCGGAATATATTTCTTGCGAATTGGTGATAATATTCAAAAGGTGATAATCCGATAAATAAGAAAAATGACCACTCTATTATGAAATAAGTCCCAAAGTTTTTTTAGGAACTTTGGGACTTATTTTATATCTTATCTATTTTATTCTTTATCCTCATTGGCAATAATCGCTTTTTGCTCGACGGGAATTTCACGAGAGAAACTCTCTTCCAATGATATTAGAGTTTCGGTGCCTGCCACGCCCGGGATATCTTGTATTTTGCCATTTACAAGTTCCATTAGATGTTCGTTATCTCGAGCATAAAGTTTACACATCATGGTATAGGGACCTGTGGTAAAGTGGCACTCTATTACTTCGGGAATTCTGTAAAGTTCCGGAACAACCATTTTGTACATTGACCCCTTTTCTAATTTTAGTCCGATATATGTACAAGTACGGTAACCTAATATTTTGGGATTTACTCTATATCCCGAACCTACAATAACGTTCAAGTCTATTAAGCGTTGTATTCGTTGATGAACCGCAGCTCTTGAAACACCACACTCTGTTGCTACATCTTTTGAGGGGATGCGTGCATTACGCATTATTATAGATAGTATTTTTCTATCAAGTTTGTCAATTTTTTCCATAATATCGAAATAAAATATGTATAGCTTTTTAGTTGCAATACAAATTTATAAAAAAAATGACAATATGCCAATATATAAACAAAAAATGTGGCTATTTGCCACATTTTTTGTTTTATGCTTTGAGTTTTGTATTATTTTGTAACTTCTAACAACTCTACTTCAAAAATAAGAGTACTTGCCGGGGGGATTGGTCCTTGTCCATGCTCTCCATATCCTAATTCGTATGGAATGTAGAATGTGAATTTAGAACCTACAGGCATCAAGCATATACCCTCTTGCCAACCTTTTATTAATCCTTGAAGCGAAAAGTCTGCGGCTTTACCACGTTTGTATGAGTTATCAAACTCTGTTCCATCCATTAATTTGCCAATATAATGAACTTGAACTAAACTTGTTACCTCAGGTTTCTCTCCATCTCCAAGTCTGTCAATTTTATATAAAAGTCCGCTTTCGGTTTTTGTTACGCCCGGCTCTTGCTCCATTTTTGCAAGGAACTCTGCACTGGCTTTTTTGTTTTTTTCAAGCTCTGCCTCTTTCTTCTTTTGCATAGCTTCACGAAGAATATTGTTGGTACGAGAATATACTTCGGCTAATTGATTTTCGGTAAATAACATATTGGCAGAATCATTAGCCAATTGAGTTAGCATTGATGTAATGATTATCTCTTTTGATAGAGAAAAGTCAACATCATTCTTCATTTGCTCCAACATTCCATTAGTTTGTTTGCCCATGGCCATTCCGTAAGCATATGCAATACTATCTTGAAGAGTGGCAAGAGTAACAACTTTGCAACATCGGTTCTCCTTAGCGGCAACCTCTTCTTGTTTTTTAGGAGCTTTGGCTTTCTTTGTGTTCTCTTTTTTTACTACCTTTAACTCTGTTTTTACTCCTCCTTTTTTATCCTTTTTTGCAAAAGTTGCAGGAGTAACAAGTGTAAGGCATAGAGCTAAAATTACTAACTTTCTCATATCTCCTATTCAATGTCAGTTAATTCAACCTCGAATATTAAAACAGAATTTGAAGGTATGTTGCCTTGAACAAGAGCACCATAACCCAAATTGGCAGGGATGTAAAGTTCATATATCGCACCTTCGTCCATAAGAAGAAGAGCCTCTGTAAATCCCGGAATAAATTGTTCTACTATACCTGAGGCTCCTTCGCCTTTGTCAAATTCAGTGCCATCTATTAGGGTACCTTTGTAGTTCATTGTTATTTTCGAACCTGCGTTAGGACGCTCTCCGTTACCCTCTTTAATTACTTTGTAGCATAAACCGCTCTCTGTTTTTACAATACCTTCTTCTTTTGCTTTGTCAGCTAACCAAGCCTCTCCTTTGGCTAAGTTTTCTTTAGCTTCAGGAGTCTCTGCGAAACGAGCCTCTTCTTTTTCTCTTTTTTGCGACATAAATTTCTCGAATAGTTTATTTGCAAGTTCATTTACTTCGCTATTTGTAAATAGAAGAGAGTCTTCATTTAAAACGGCGGCAAAAGCTTTATATAGAATATCCTTCTCCATCATTACGCCGATTATGTTAACATCTCGTTCCATGCTCATTGCAATATTGTATCCTATTCCTTCTCCCATTCTGTAAGAGTATTCGCTACTGTCGGCATTTAGACCTGCTTTAAAACCTTTTATGAACTGCTCTTTGTCCATTTTGGGATCGTACGACAATTGTGGGGCAATATTATTACCGAGCATTATTCCTTGAATGTAGCTTAACGAGTCGATGTCATTATTTAGAGTACAGTTTGTTCCGTCGCTGCTGCAAGAAGTAAAGGTTGTTGAAGCAATAGCTGCCATGAATAATGTAGCGACGATAAATAAATTCTTTTTCATGATTATAAAACTTTTAGTAATTCAACTTCAAAAATTAGAGTAGAGTTTGGCTCGATTGATTGACCTGCTCCACGCTCTCCGTATGCGAGATTTGCAGGAATAAATAGTTTCCATTTTGCACCTTCGCTCATAAGTTGAAGAGCTTCAACCCAACCTTTAATAACTCCGCTTACGGGGAATTCGGCAGGTTGATTACGCATAACCGAACTATCAAAAACAGTTCCGTCTATCAAAGTGCCGTGGTAGTGGCAGCTTACAGTGTCGGTAGCCGACGGCTTTTTGCCGGTACCCTCTGTTATTACTTCGTATTGTAATCCGCTGGGTAAAGTTACAACACCTTCACGCTTTGCATTCTCTGTTAAGAATTTTTGCCCCTCTTCTAAATTTTTTGTCAATTTCTCTTTTTCTGCTTTCTCAAAGAACTCCTGTATTGCAGTTCTTGCTTCTGCTTCTGTCATTTTGGCACTTTCGCCTGCAAAAACAGTTTTTACCGCCTCAGCAAAATCATCTACCGAAAGATTTGCGAAACCACTTGCTTTAAGGTTATTTGCAATGTTTAACCCCACAGCATAACTTAATTTATCCATATTATCATTCAAATTTATGCGAAAAACTCGCGTTATTAATTATTGTTGTCTTTTTCAAACGCTTGGCGAAGTTAAAAAAAATTTCACAACTCTATTTAGTTTTTAGAGTGAAAAATATATAAATTTACACATTCGCATACAAATATTCATATGCAAACTTTATACCAAACCGAAGATATGGTTTAATATTTTAGATTTATTGATACAAAAATGAAAAAATTGGTAGTATTGACAGGGGCGGGAATTTCGGCAGAGAGTGGTTTGGCTGTTTTTCGAGGAAGCAACGGATTGTGGGGTAAATACAGAGTGGATGATGTTGCAACTATCGAAGGGTGGTATCGTAATCCCGAGTTGGTTTTGCAGTTTTATAACGAGCGACGTAGTGAGGCATTAAAAACAGAGCCAAACTACGGACATATTGGCTTGGTGCAATTAGAGAAATATTTCGATGTAAAAGTCATAACCCAGAATGTTGATGAGTTGCACGAGAGGGCTGGAAGTAAAAATGTGTTGCATCTGCACGGTAGGTTAATGTGGGTTCGTTCAGAAAAAAACGAAAGCCTCAGATTTAAACTTCCCGAGGACGATTGTGAGATACATATTGGAGATAAAGCCTCAGACGGAGCACAACTTCGCCCCGATATAGTTTGGTTTGGCGAGGCAGTCCCTATGTTTGAGTCTGCAATAGAATGGGTTGAAGAGGCGGATATTTTTGTAATAATAGGAACCTCTTTGAACGTTTATCCTGCTGCGGGATTGTTGCAATATGTAAAACGAGGAGTTCCGGTATATTTAATTGATCCAAACCCTGTGAATGATCCTTACGGAAAGGTTACGACCTATATAAATATGGTTGCAAGCGAGGGGGTAAAGCAACTTATAGATGAGTTGAAACTCCGTTAAGATATGTTTCATAAGTAAAATGAGGATGCCATAGAGCAACCTCATTTCGCCTATTCTTTGTTGGCAACCCTCTTTGCAAGTTCGTCAAAAACTTTTCCAATTACACTGTCAGAGGATAGGGCAATTGGTTTGCCCTCGTCGCCGCCCTCTCTTATACTTTGAACAATAGGTATTTGTGCGAGAAGTGGAACATTTGCACTTTTTGCAAGACTCTCTCCACCGCCTTTGCCAAATATGTAGTATCTGTTTTCGGGTAATTCGGCGGGAGTAAACCATGACATATTCTCTACGATACCCACGATAGGTACATTAATTTGAGGGTTTTGGAACATATCCACCCCTTTGCGGGCATCGGCAAGAGCAACCTCTTGCGGAGTGGTAACTATTATTGCTCCTGTTAATGGGATTAACTGAACAATTGTAAGATGAATATCGCTTGTTCCGGGAGGCAAGTCAATCAAAAGGTAATCCAATTCACCCCAGGCTGCTTCGGTAATAAGTTGTTTAATAGCATTGCTTGCCATTCCTCCACGCCAAACAGTGGCACTGCCTTTGTTTACGAAGAAACCTATCGAAAGAAGTTTAATGCCATATTGCTCTATGGGTTTTATATAGTCTTTTCCGTCAATCTCTTCGGCAATGGGGCGAGCATCTTCGCAATTAAACATTGTAGGTACTGAAGGTCCGAAAATATCTGCATCCAACAAACCTACTTTATAGCCGTTGCGAGCCAAAGCCACGGCAAGATTCGAAGATACTGTCGATTTGCCTACACCTCCTTTGCCCGAGGCAACGGCAATTATATTTTTTACCTTTGGTAAGGTTGGCTCGTTTTCGGCTTTGGGTTGTTGCTTAAATTGGGGTGTGATGTTCCCTTTTATTTCCACCTCTTCTCCCACGTATGTTAATATAGCGGTTTCGGCAGCACGTATCATCGATTTGATAAATGGGTCATTTGGACGGTCAAAAATAAGGGAGAACGAAACCTTATTCCCATCAATTCTTATATTGTCGGCAACCATTTCGGCTGTTACCAAATCTTTCCCGTTGCCGGGATATCGCACGGTTGCAAGTGCGTCTAATATTAGTTTAGGATATATTGTCATAATCTTTTATTCTCCTTTTTGGGGTTGTTGACTTCTTCTGCTTCTGTTAAAACTTCTATAACTATCGTATTCAATTTCAATATCAGGCTCAACCAATGGATTGTTGTCGTTGGGGATAAAACTTAAATATTTAATCGACAATCCACGCTCCAGCCATTGTTGTTCGTAGAAAGTTCTAATACCTAAAATCTTATCTTCTATACCTGAATTATAGAGGTCGTCGGTGTTGGTAATAACCTCAAAGTTATTGAGCCTTACCATCTCTGCCGTATATGTATATAAGAACGGACTGTCGCTCTTTAAGTGAATAATACCGCCGGGTTGTAAAATTTTATTGTAAAGTTCAATAAAATTGGTGGCAGTCAAACGTTTTCTGCACTTTTTCATTTGAGGGTCAGGGAATGTAATCCAAATCTCAGAGACCTCGTTCTCGGCAAAGAAGTAGGGGATAAGTTCAATAGAAGTTCTAAGGAATGCAACATTTTTCATCCCTTTCTCCAACGATTCTTTTGCTCCCGACCATATTCTTGCTCCCTTTATGTCAATACCTATGAAATTTTTCTCCGGGTAGAGTTGAGCCAATCCTACGGTGTACTCACCTTTACCGCAACCCAATTCCAAAACAATGGGGTTGTCGTTTTTAAAAAACATTTCGCCCCATTTACCTTTCATGTCAAATCCCTTCTCTTTTAATACGGAGAAAGGGTATTGGAAAACGTGAGGACATTTTTCTACAAATTCGAATTTTTGTAATTTATTTTTTCCCATAATTGGATGTATTCTAAATTTAAATTGTTTAATATTTAAAGTCTGCTGTCAAAACGGATAATATTCTCTACAACAAACAGCGAACGTATCTCATTTCGAGCGATTTCTATATCGTCGTAATCTCTATTTGCACTCTTTAATATTACAAAATCGGGGTTGTCGTGTTTTCTTACATATTTAACCATTCGGTAGTCGTCAAGAATAACAACGTATATTTGTCCCCAGAAAATCATATTAAGATTTTTGATTTCTCTAATAGCCAGCATATCACCGTTGTTTATAACGGGACTCATACTATCTCCACTAACCCTTACTATGTGGTTTTCGGGGTTAATGAACGGAACATTTATAGAGCCGATTATTTGTTCTGATGAGAATATTAAACTTCTTTCGTTCGGACCTGCGGTAACGTCAATGTCATATACCTTTGCACCCTCTGTCGATGTTGCCCTGATTGCATTGTTGGGAAGAGTTATGGTTTTTGAATTTGAAGTTGCTGGTGCTTTAAACTTTTCGCCTTTCCCATCTATGAGCCACTCTTTCGAAACCCCCAAGTCAACAATTATTTTATTTGTTAAGACTCGAGAAATAGCCAACTTCCCATTAATTTGTTTAGAAAAGTTCGAGCAGTCGGTATTAATTCGCGAGGCAAATTCATTTTGACTGATGCCCATATCTTTAATGAGCTCTTTAATTCTTAAGGCAATTTCGTTCATTTAATGCTATTTTATAAATATAACACTTATGTATTGTATTATTACCTTACTTTTGAAAATAAAAGAAAGGTTTTGTAAGTCTTTGAAATTGGTTTGAAGACAAAGGTATGTAAACTTTTTTATAATATAAAATTTTTCTCTCGGAATATGGTAAAAATATTATAAATATGGTTATTTAACAATGAAGGAGTTTGAATATAATAGGCTGAGGGCAGATTATCTGCAATTGGCGTTAATGACAATATCGTATTTTATTCTAAATTTTGAAGATATGATATTACATAAAGGGCGATATGCTTTTGATTTAACCGTTTCTATGGAAGGTAAACAACTTCTCTTGTCGGCAGTATATCAAATGCCGTCATCGCAACATAAAGATTCTAAATTTTATTTTCAAGTAAAAAAAGAAGATGTTGACTTAAAACTTATCATCGACGGAAACTACGACGTAGCCTGTTCGTACGTGAAAGATATTATTGATGAATATCTTCGGAGGGTAAAAAAATAGAGGTTGCTTTTTGGCAACCTCTATCTGTTGAATATATTTTCAATTGAAAATTATCCGTTAACTTTTTTCATGTAAGCGATCAACTCAAGAACTTTGTTTGAGTAACCGATCTCGTTGTCATACCAAGAAACAACTTTAACGAAAGTGTCAGTTAAAGCGATACCTGCTTTAGCATCGAAGATTGAAGTGCGAGCATCTCCTAAGAAGTCAGCAGATACTACATCGTCCTCAGTATAACCAAGAACACCTTTCAATTCGTTCTCAGAAGCAGCTTTCATAGCCTCGCAAATCTCAGCGTAAGTAGCTGGTTTAGCCAAGTTAACAGTTAGGTCAACAACTGAAACGAGCATAGTCGTTGCGCTCGATGATGGGCAGGTCGATGGACGCGCAGTACTCGCGCAGGCAGTTGCGCCGGGAGCGGTACTCGGTGAAG
>JAFYPQ010000033.1 GCA_017559955.1 Bacteroidales bacterium | reverse complement strand
GACTACTCAGGACGCTTAATCAACTCATATGCTGTAAGTGCGGCAGCAGGCGAACCTTGCAAAATAGCTATCGATGGTGAAGCAGGAGTTTACTTCATCAAAGTAAAAGGTGAAGCAGGCTTGTTGAAAGTAATGAAAGTTGTTAAGAAGTAGTTTTTAGTTGTTAGTTTTTAGCTGTTGAGGTTAAAGACTAACAATTTAAACCAACTTTTAATATATAGAAGAGGAGCAGTTGTCTGCTCCTCTTCTTTGTTCTGATAAGACCAATTAGTCTAATTGGACTAATAGGTCTAATAAGATAAAAAAAAGAGTTAGCTATGGCATAGCTAACTCTTATGTATTTTCTGATAACTAAAAACCAACAACTAAAAACTAAAAACTAACACCCACAAAACAACTCCGTTGATAGGTAACGTTCGCCTGTATCGGGCAGAAGAACAACTATGTTCTTGCCTTTATTTTCGGGACGAGATGCAAGAAGCGATGCTGCGTGTAGTGCCGCTCCTGATGATATACCTACTAAAACTCCTTCGGTAGAGGATATAAGGCGTGAAGCCGAGTATGCATCTTCGCAACAAACGGGGATAACTTCGTCAACAACCGAGCAGTCGTATAACGAGGGTATAAAGTTTGCTCCTATTCCCTGAATTTTGTGTGCCCCTGCACATTTGCCGCTCAATAATGCACTTTCGGCAGGTTCTACGGCAACAATTTTTACATCAGGGTTCAGCTCTTTAAGGCGTTTGCCGTTACCGCTTATTGTTCCGCCTGTTCCAACTCCGGCAACAAATATATCTACTTTCCCATTAAGGTCGTTCCATATCTCAAGAGCCGTTGTTTGGTAGTGGGCGTTTGCATTTGCCTTGTTGTCGAACTGTTGAAGAATAACCGCTCCTTCAATTTGAGAGCGTAACTCTTCGGCACGCTCAACCGCTCCTTTCATACCTTCGCTTGCAGGGGTAAGTTCTATTTTAGCTCCACGGGCTGAGAGCAGTTTTCGGCGTTCGATGCTCATACTCTCGGGCATGGTAAGTATTAGTTTGTAGCCTTTTACTATGGCAACAAGAGCTAAACCAACTCCTGTGTTTCCGCTTGTGGGCTCGATTATTGTTGCTCCGGGTTTTAAGATGCCTCTCTTCTCGGCATCTTCAACCATATATAGTGCAGCACGGTCTTTTACACTTCCTGCGGGGTTAAGGTACTCCAATTTTACATATATATTGGCTTCGGCATTAATGCTCTTTTCAAATGATGCAGCGTGCAGTATGGGTGTGTTGCCTATTAATTGTGTGAGTTTATCTACTATCATAAAATATATTATCGTAGGTTTTTGTTACAAAGGTAATCTGTTGCTTTAAAAAATCAAGTGCAGATTAATGAAAAATAAAACTTTTTATTAATTTTGAGCAATTATATAATTGTTTTAAATTGAAATTAAATTATACACTTATGGATAGAGAACTTGCTATGAATCCCAATGTGCTTGTGTCGTATTTGGGAAAACCTGCAAAGGAGTTTACAAAAGAGGATATTATTCGTTACATCGAAGAAAACGGAATACAAATGGTAAACTTTATGTATCCTGCAGGAGACGGACGTCTTAAAACTTTGAATTTTGTAATAAATAATTTGGCTTACCTCGATGCTATTCTTACTTGTGGAGAACGTGTCGATGGTTCGAGCCTATTCCCCTTCATTGAGGCAGGAAGCAGCGATTTGTACGTTCTTCCTCGTTTTAAAACCGCATTCTTGGACCCCTTTGCCGAAATTCCAACTCTTTCGATGTTGTGTTCGTACTTTAACAAAGATGGAGAACCTCTTGAAAGTTCGCCTGAGAACACTCTCGAAAAGGCTTGCAGAGCTTTTAACGAAGTTACAGGAATGGAGTTTCAAGCTATGGGAGAGTTGGAGTATTATGTGATTGCTCCCGACGAAGAGGCTTTCCCCGCAACCGACCAGAAAGGTTATCACGAGTCGGCTCCATATGCAAAGTTCAATGAGTTCCGTACCCGTTGTATGGCATACATTGCTCAGGCAGGCGGACAAATAAAATACGGACACTCTGAGGTTGGAAACTTTAGTATAGACGGAATGGTGTATGAGCAAAACGAAATAGAGTTTTTGCCCGTTCGTGCTCAGGATGCTGCCGATCAACTTATGGTGGCTAAATGGATTATTCGTAATCTTGCATACCAAATGGGTTACGATATAACATTTGCCCCTAAAATAACAACAGGTAAGGCAGGTTCGGGATTACACGTTCATATGCGTATAGTAAAAGAGGGGCGAAACCAAATGCTCGAGAACGGAGTTCTCTCGGCAACTGCT
Source organism: Bacteroidales bacterium (assembly GCA_017559955.1). Taxonomy (GTDB): domain Bacteria; phylum Bacteroidota; class Bacteroidia; order Bacteroidales; family G3-4614; genus Caccoplasma_A. The sequence goes on along the minus strand of JAFYPQ010000033.1, from coordinate 35,593 downwards.
CGTAAAGCTATTGCGGGAATGATGGTGTTGGCTCCCTCTATTACAGCCTTTGGTAATACCAATCCTACTTCATACTTCCGCTTGGTTCCACACCAAGAGGCTCCCACAAATATCTGTTGGGGCGACCGTAATCGTTCGGTATTGGTGCGTGTACCGCTTGGATGGGCTGCAAAAAGCGATATGTGTAAACTTGCTAACCCATTGGAGAGCGAGAGCAATTACGATACAACTCAAAAACAGACTGTTGAAATGCGTTCGCCTGACGGCTCTGCCGACCTTTATCAACTTTTGGCAGGCCTTGCAGTTGCTTGTCGTTACGGATTTGAACTTGAAAATGGTTTAGAGATTGCAGAGAAGACATACGTGAATGTAAATATTCACAAAGAGGAGAATGCCGACAAACTGAACTCATTGGAACAACTTCCCGATAGTTGTGTGGCATCGGCAGAGTGTTTGGCTAAACAACGTGAGATTTTTGAGAAATACAATGTTTTCAGTCCTGCCATGATAGATGGCATTATAAATAAACTCTCATCGTATAATGACAGTACTTTACGTGCCGAATTGGACGGAAACCAAGAGGCTATGTTGGAGTTGGTGAAGAAGTATTTCCATTGCGGATAATGTAGTTGTTAGTTTTTAGTTGTTAGAAGCAGATAATTAAAATTATTTTTTAGGTGTAGAGGAGCAGGAATGCTCCTCTTTTTTGTGCTTATTGGACTAATTAGTCTAATTAGTCTAATAAGACTAATTTGTCTAATTATGAGTTTAGTCAATTCTAATTGCTTCGCAATTGTCTTAAAATGCCTCGGTCATGTTAAAGTAGAAGAGAACGTGGCGGTCGGCAAAACTGTAACCTGCATCAATTCTGAAGTTCATTCGCTTTTGAACTTCTACTCTTAATCCTGCTCCAAGATTGGGCAATACGGCATTATATTTTACGATATTCTCTCCCATAAAACCACAGGCTGCCCAAGCGGTATAACCTAAACGGTGTAGAAGACGCTTGATTTTTGTGTCGGTTGCAATATCCCACATATGTCGCCACTCTATCTCTGCTGTTACTGCTGTGCGGTCTCGGTATTGTCCTATGTAGTATCCTCTCAGGTTGAAAGGTCCTCCCACTGCGGCTTGTTGCGAGAAGGGTATATCGCCAAATTTTGTTTTAGCCAAAACGTTCCACGCCAATACTCGGCGATGTGTTTTCGAAACCTTATAGTATTGTCGGTAATCGATCGTAATAGCTCCAAAGTTATACTCTCCTCCAAAATATTTGCTGTAAAACAGAGCTCGTGCCTCAAACAGTATTCCTTTGTATGCATTTGCCGCTATGTCTCGGGTGTCGTATGAGTATGATAATCCAAGACCTACGTTTATATCGGTAAGCCCTTCGGCAGTCCCTCCTTGTTTTATATAGTAAGGGTCGGAAATTACATAGCTTCCGGGTTTCTTTATCTTTTCAAAATATAGGTCGGCAACCGGTCCTATATAGCTTGCCCCATTTTTTATTCTGAATAGTAGTACGGGATTTATCTGCAAAAGGTCGGCATTGTATCCGGTAATATCTTTTTTGCGTTTGATATTGTGATTGAGCGAGTATCCTACCCCGTAGTAGTTTTCGCCTGTATGTTTATATTCATATAATCCTTGAAGCCTTATTTTGTCGCCTTTGAAATAGATGTAGGGTTTTGACAGTATGGTGAAACCAAGAGGCTTGCCAAATGACATTGTGAAGTTAAGAGGTATTACACTGCGTTGTAGCGAGGTGTCGCCCTTGTCGGTGCTGAAAGTCATAAGGGTAGCCAATCCTATCGAAAATCCATAGTCGGGAGAGTATCCCGGTCCTCCCAATATGCTGAACTTAAAGTTTTTGTTTTGTTTCTCTTTTTTCTTTTTTCTCTTCTCTTCGGTGTCTTCTGTTTCAATGGGTTGAATGTCAAGAGATATTTCGTTTACTTTTGAAGAGTCTATTTGAAGGGGAATAACGTCGTTTTCAATGAAAGCTGTGTCGTTTGTGTGCGGTAATAATATATCGCTCTCAGGTAACTCTTGGGCATTACCTTTAATAGAAAAAAGTAACGCAATGGTTACTACTATTATAGAGTATATTTTTTGCATCGCAACAAAGGTAATATTTTTTAGTAAAAGATAAAAGAGCAAAGATAAAAGAGAGGTTAAAACTTTTGTCTTAACCTCTCTATGTGTTTTGTTATATTTTTTGAAATCAAAAAACTAACTATCAACTTATAATTAAAAACTCTTATTTAGTACTTCTTACCGAACGAACTGGCGCTGCCGATTTACTTTTTGAACTGCTGCTTTTGGGCTTAGAGCTACTGCTCTTTGGCTTTGAACTGCTTTTTGTCGATGAGGTTTTTACTGTCTCACTTCCCCTTGATGAACGAGTAGATACTTTTGTCTCTTTCGGAGCTTCAGTCTCATTCACTACAGAGATTTTAATTGTGTTATCCTCTTTTGCCTGAGAGGCTTTATTCTCTTCTGCTATCTGTTCGGGAGTTTTAACCCATAAGTTTTTCTCGAAATTTTGTAGTTGCTTCTCTATCTCTTGTCTTGCACTGTCTTGCGATGCTTGTTCGGGGTGAAGTTGCATTAATGACATATTGCGTAGATTCATTGTTTTGTAAATCTCTCCTTCAAACATACGCAATTTAAAGAAATCGTCGAATGTGTAGTTGCGTACGTTGTTTTCGCTGCTTGTCAAAATATATTGTTGTGCCAAATATGCACGGATATCGGAGTATTTAACCCAAAACATAGGGTATTTTATTGCTTCGCCTCCAAAGTCATCAACACGATGCAAGATAGGGCATATTGCTTCAATTTCGCATTTAACTCCCGAGTTGCGTTGGTCGAATACCCATTTCTCTTTGATGTAGTACGATAGGACCTCATTCGAAGGCATATCGCTGGGGTCGATTGTGAGTTTTACCTTTTTGCCTGTTTGAGAGCCGCTCTCTTCGTATATAATGTGAAAACGGTCGAGGGTCTCTTTTACGTTGGCTTGATACTTTTCGGTAAAGATTTCTCTTCCATCGAGGTACTCATATACATTTATCTTGCCATCTGCCAATAGTTTCATTATCAGACGAAATAGGTTTTCTTGCTCTTCGGTACTCTCTTCGGGAAAGTATAGAGGAAGGTTCTTCTCCTTTTTGAGGTCGAGAGAACGGTATATTATACGGTTCCAAGGAGTACTTGCAGGAGATAGCTCCTCTTTTTCGTATAAGCCTTGAGCTCTTACTGATAGAGAGGTATTGGCCTCTTCTCTTTTTTTTGCACTGCCGCTTTTTATTGATGCACGAGTTTGGGCTTCGCTTTCGGGTATTGCAAAAACTGCAATTAGCAATAGTGCTGTTAGAATTTTAATAGTACGTTTCATATTTCGAATATATTTATTTCATTCATCTGTTTAATTTACAAATACCTCAATGGGAGATATGGTACGTTCGATACCATCGGGTCCAATAGCTTTTACTTTTGATATGTAGAAGCGTTTTCCTCTCGATAGCTTTTTAATGGCTGCCTTTTGTCGGTCGGAGAATTGAGAACCGTTTGATACTTCGGGCATAGCATTTCCCATTGAATCGAAGATTACGGTTTCGAACGATAATACTTTAAACGATATGTTTAATAGTCCGTCGTCGATGGCTGCCTCTATGCCGGGAGCTTTTACAAGAAGTGCTTTGCTTATAGGTTTGCCTCCACGATAACGTTGTGCATTCCCCTTGTCATCTTTATATGTAATAAAAGGCATAGGGTCGGGTAGTTGTCTTACCCTGAACACTGTTTGGCTGACGGTTTGTGTGCGGCCCTCCATATTGGCTGTTATCGATATTGTAACATCTTCACCGACTGCTTTTGGTCGAGCAATCCAACCGTTACCAGAACGTGTGAGTGTTCCGTTTGTCATAGTTGCAGATATGGCGTTGTTGGGTATGCCCGGAACAGATATGCTGATTGGGTTCTCTATTCCTGCATATAGCACATTCATCATTGTTGCCGAAACTGTTGCTGACGGTTCGATTACGGTGTATGACGATGTGAATGGATGGCGAAGTATTGAGCCGTCTCCTGCCGATACCTCTAAATATCCGCTATAATCGAATACTCCTGTTTGGTTACAAACAAATTCATATAATCCGTTTTTCTCTTTATCCAACTCCTTGTCTCCTATATATATAGTCGGAATTTGAGTGGTGTCAACCGCCGCCAAGACTATGTTGGCTGAGTATGAACTGCCTCTCATCACTGTTTTTGACACTGGTATTACATAGGCATCCATACGGTTTACCCTGACATCGCCTTCGTCGATGTTGTTGCGTAGTATGTGAAGAATTTCACTCTCGGCATAACGTATATCGCTTTGAAGTTTTGTCAATACAGTTATGGCTGCGGCAACAGGCATACCTTCAAAGGTCTCCTCTTCCCAGGTTTTATTATTTATCAACCCCTCTTTGTTATGTGCAACAGGGTAGAGGTAGTCGCTTATGACTTTGCGTTTTATTGAGTCGTTGACCATTGGTGTAACAAAATCGGCATACTCAATAAGTGAATTTCGAAGTTTCTCTCCTTGTCCTTTTGCAGGAGATAGCATTATATGTGATGCTGCTTCCAAATCGTCCATACGCTCGATGTTGTTGACATCTCCATCTTTACCGTCTGCTTGTTTTACAATAGAAACTTTGAGTGAGTCGATATAGTTAACCAAGCTCTCGGTGCGGTTACGTACATCTGTTGCTTTGCTATACCACTCTCCCGATTTTTCAGGGTTTGTTATGTTATATTCGGTTAACTCTCCGTATAGAGCTTTATTTTGTTCAGAGGCATTGTCTGTTGAACGTGCGAGGCTGTCCTCAACTTGTCTGAAACCGTCTAATACGTCGGTTGAGACATTTAAGGCAAGCATGGCAGTTAGTACAATGTACATAAGATTTATCATCTTCTGCCTCGGCGTCATATTTGAATAGTTATTCGATGCCATTTCTTTTGCTGTTGTTTTTTCGGTTCGCTACTTTAATGCTACTCTTTATCTTTGTTGTTCTCCTCTTCGTTTTTAAAGGTAGAGGTTTGACGTCCTATCGCTGCCATCGGATTGTTATACATATTGACTGTCATTGCAGCCAACATATTTTCATATACCGAATTTAGTTGTGCCATGTAGGTTGTCATCCTTTCTGTCTCTTTGCAGTAGCGAGTGCTATCGTCAACTGAATTCTCGTACATATCACGAATGGTTCTTAATCCGATGTTTACACGGTCGATATTGTCGAGTTGAGAACTTATGCTCTTTAATTGTATCTCATATATAGTGTTCAAACCTGCAAGATTGCGATTTAAATCTTCCATTTGAGTTACATATCCTTGTGAGTGAGATGTTATATTATCTGAGTTGTCAGTAATATTTCGGTACGACTCCAAAAGAACATTCGAAACTTGTGTGAGTGATTCTGTCGCTCTTTTGAATTGTTCCATTTGATTAGATATGGCAGATAACTGTTCTAAATATGTTTGTGTTGCAGATGTTAATTCTGCCATTTTTGATAGTTGGTCTGCTGCCGATGATAATTTTTGGATACTTTGTGATAGTGATTGTGTATCGGTTTCGTCCAATTGTATATCAGAAGGTATTCCTGCTGTACGTTTTGCATCTTCTGCCGATACATAAGGAGCATTGCTTCCTCCGATAATTATAGTGCCTCCGCCTCCGACTACAGTTCCGCCAACGGGTACGGCTCCCCCTTGAATATTGGATGTTGCACCGTCGGTTGGGGTGTTTACTCCTACGGGCATAGTACCTACGAAGCCTCCCCCGCCTCCGCCTTTGAACTCAGGACGATCATTAGGGTCTTTGCTTTTTAATACGGGGAATACCTCTTCCCATTTATACTCTTTGGCTGGAGCGTCAAAGGCTGTCATAAGGAACATCAATACCTCAATTCCCATACCTAACGATAGCATAAAGTTTCCTCCCGCAAGGTGTAGCAACTTGAATAGTGCTCCAAGAATAACTATGGCTGCTCCAATACTATAAGCAAAATTGAAGAAACGTTTTCCTTTGTCGCTTGATGCAAATTTGTAAAAACGATTTTTATATGTTTTTATCTTTCCTTTTGTCATGGTTGTAGTTTTTAGAGGTTATTTGACTATTTACGACCTTTTGCAAAGCCTACTTGTGTTCTTACACAACGAAATCCTATATATGAACGTTGTTCGTTTTGATACTCCCACATTCTTATATCGGAACGTATGAAGTTAGATACATCTTTCCATGAGCCTCCACGAATAATCTTGCGTTTCATTTGATAGGGGTCTTCTTTGGCGGCATTGTAGCGGTAGTCGGGGTTCATATCGCTTGTGTATGCCATTCCTCCTTCGCTGTAAGCAGTTGCTGTCCATTCTGATACGTTTCCTGCCATATCATATAAACCAAAGTCGTTTGGTGGATATGTGGCAACGTTTGAGGTTATAAGATTGCCGTCTTTCACATAATTACCCTCTTGTGGCTTGAAGTTTGCATTAAAGCAACCCTTTTCTGTCATTGGAATATCTCCGCCCCACGGATATTTATTCTCGTCCATTCCTGCTCTTGCTGCATATTCCCATTCTGCTTCGGTTGGTAAACGATATGGCTCTATGAATGGAGTTTGTAGTGATGAGATTAAGTATTGTGTTCTCCATGCACAGAATGCTGTTGCTTGCTCCCATGATACGCCTACAACAGGATAGTCGTTGTATCCCGGATGAGAGAAGTAGAGTCGCATATAGGGTTCGTTGTATGCATTGTCGAAGTCGTTAACCCAAGCGGTTGTGTCGGGGTATATGTTTACAATATAGGTGTTTAGAAAATCAAATTCACTGCTTAAAGGACGTATGATGGTTTCGGAAATGATTTTTCCGTCGTCGTTTATGAATGCAGTGTCTTTTGATATAATAACCTCCGCTTCAAGATCGGGTTTAATGTCGGTATTTAACACACGACGAGTGGGGTCGAGGCGGTTTTTGCGTTTTGCTGCCTCGGTGTGGTTGAATATTTCATAACGATAATTCATTTGAGTAGGATCCAACTCTTTTTGCCCTGTTATGGGGTTTATTCTGTAAACACTCTCAATTGCACGAGCTTCGTCCTCGGTTGGGTTTTTCCAAGGAATTGCTCTTGCCCAATTTAAGTATGGTTTAACAGGATTACCCTCTTTGTCTTCCTCTATTTTGAAAGCTTCGTTGCCTCCGTAAGCAGGATCGGCAAGACGCTCTCGAATTATAGAGTCTCGTACCCAAAATAGGAATTGTTTATATTTACCATTGGTAATTTCGGTTTCGTCCATCCAGAACGATTCAACAGAAATGGGCTTGTCGTTTTTGGGTGTACCCCAAATCGAATCCTCTTCAGAAGAACCAACTGTAAATGAGCCTCGCTCAACGAGTACCATTCCGTATGGAGTAGGTTCGCCCCAAGCCATTGCTCTTACACCAACAAGTTCACCTCCGCTTCCTCCCGATGAGGTAGGAGCACATGAGGTAATCAATGCTGTTAACGCTGCTATAAAAAATAGTTTTTTCATACTTTTAAAGTTTTTACTCCTTGTCTGCTTTCGCCAAGTTTAGAGTATTCTGATACTTTTATGTTTATTTTTTGTTTTCTTTCCTAATTCAAGTTTCATACTGTAACCCACAAATACTTCGTGGCTTCCGCTTGTTGCTTTTATAATATCGGATAGTGCGTAGTCGTATGCATATCCCAATCTGATACCTTTCCATTCGCCTCCTATCATAAATATTAAAGCGTCGTTTAAGCGGTATGATAAGCCTCCCCATATAAATTTGTTGTATTTGACAGTTGCTCCAAATTCAATCTGAAATGTTTGGAACGTTGTTTTTAACAACATTGAGGGTTGCAATATGATTAACGAGTTTTTAAACGGAATATTGCCTCCGGCTAAAAAATAATATGAAGAAGGTATGTAAGTTTCGTATTTTTCGTCAAAAGTTATGGTTGGGGATGTTAGGTGTTGTGCTGACAACCCTGCCCAAAAATATTTGTGAGTATAGTGTATTCCAAACCCTAAATCAAATCCCATTCCTTTTACTTCGGTAGTGGGTATTGCGTCGTCGGTTTGGTTATGGTATCCGCTTTCGGGTATATATACTTCTGTTCCGTCAAAAACCTGATTTATAAGTCCTAATTGTAGTCCCAATCCTAATTGCCCTCCTAATAATTTAACTTTAAAAGAGTATTGCAATCCTATTGATGTATTAGAGAAGAGACCTATCTTTTCGGTTGCTATTATAGCTCCTACTCCATGTTGTTGTTTGAATAGTTTGAAGGGCATATCGCCCATTATAAGAAATGTTTTTGGTGCTCCGGGCATCCCTATCCATTGTTGGCGGGTGGCGGCGTGAATATTTAGTTTGTCGGTTGCTCCTGCTGCTCCGGGGTTATAATATGCGGGAAGTTCCCAATATTGGCTGAATTGGGCATCGTATTGTGCATAACCTTTTGATGTAATGTACAATATGAATATTACAGTTAATATTAATTTTATTCTTCCCATTCTTTTTGTTAGTTACTTATATATAACTCAAAAATGCGAAGAAAATTGTTTTCTATTGCAACTAAATTTTAAGAACCGTTTAATACCCATAAATTGGATTTTAAACGGTTCTTGCTATCTTGATAAAATAGTTCTATTATTTTTTATTTTCTATAACGTAAGAGTTTGCTCTTGCTACGGCATCCCTGATGTTATCGCAGATGTTATCGGGGTTCATCATTTTAGTAATTCCTCCCTTCGCTAATGTTTTTTGTACAGGTTCGTGTACGCCCGAAAGAATTACTAATATTTTATCTTTGTGTGCCGATTTTATAAATATTTCGAGGTTATGAATACCTGTTGAGTCGATAAATGGCACTTTTCTCATTCTGAGAATACGAACCTTCGGTTTTTCTGCCAATATACGCATCTGTTCGTCGAATTTGTTTGCCACGCCAAAGAAGAAGGGTCCGTCTATCTCGTATATCTCTACACCCTTCTCCAATTTTAAATGTTCTTCTTCAAGGGTAGAGAGGTTGTGGTCATCGTCGTCGAGGTTGAGGTCTTTGCGAATAACCGATACTCGTGTATTCTCGGTAACACGTTTTAAGAATAGAATAACTGCAAGTAACAGACCAATCTCAATTGCAATGTTGAGGTCGAATATTACGGTTAAGAATAGTGTTATCCAAAGAACAATAACGTCGGTATTACGAAGTTTTGATAGTGAACGAATTGTTCTCCATCCACTCATATTATATGCAACTACAACCAAAATTGCAGCTAAACACGACATTGGTATATATGCAGCTAATGGAGCAAGGAATAGTAAAATAAGTAACAATACTGCGGCGTGTATTATACCTGCAATTGGAGTGCGACCTCCGTTGTTGATGTTTGTCATTGTGCGGGCTATTGCTCCTGTTACAGGAATTCCTCCAAAAATAGGAGATACCATATTTGCTGCTCCTTGTGCAATCAACTCGGTATTTGAATTATGGCGTTCTCCAACAACTCCATCTGCAACAGTGGCAGACAATAACGATTCGATTGCTCCTAACATTGCTATTGTAAATGCGGGAGAGATAAGGCTGTTGATTGTTTCCCAATTAATTTTACTCCAATCTAAATTAAAGGCGAAATCGGCTTTGATGGTTCCAAAACGGTCGCCTATGGTTTCAATATCTTTAATGCTATTCTCTACGCTTTCAATACCTGTGAATATTCCAATATTCTTCAATATGTAAACAACTACTGTTACAAGTATGATGGCTATTAGAGAGCCAGGTATGCGTTTTGTTATCTTTGGAGAGAATATTATTATAAGAAGTGTTGCAATGGCCACTAAAAGCGATGCAATGTTTGTGCTGCCTATATTTTGGAAATATACTCCCCATTTAGAGAAGAAATCGGCAGGCACGCTATCAATGGTCATACCAAAAAAATCCTTTATTTGAGTTGAGAATATTGTTATGGCGATACCTCCGGTAAATCCTATAACAATGGGGTATGGAATAAATTTAATAATGGTCCCGAACCGACAAAGACCCATAATAAGCAACATTACTCCTGCCATTAGGGTTGCTATGGCTAACCCTTCCAATTGGTATTGGGCAATAATGCCTGCAACAATAATGATAAAGGCTCCGGTAGGTCCTCCAATTTGAACACTGCTTCCGCCTAAGAACGAAACAATAAAACCTCCGATTATTGCTGTAATCAAACCTGCTTCAGGGCTTACTCCCGATGCAATACCAAAAGCAATGGCGAGAGGCATTGCTACTACACCCACAATTATACCTGCCATTAAGTCGGCGGTAAATTTCTTTCTGTCGTAATTTTTAAAGCTTTTAAACAGAGAGGGTTTAAAATCGATACTGTTAAGAACTGCTTTGAATTTCATCGTGTTATATCTCCTATTTTTGTGATGAATTTATTTGTCTTGAAAAATGAGGGTGCAAAATTACTTATTTATAAGTAATAATTAAAGTTTTTTAGTGTTAAAATTGAGACAAAATGAACATAAAAAACAAGAGCTGATAAAAAATCAGCTCTTGCGTTATTATATGAGTTTTTTGTGGAATGCTCTGCGACGTTTGTGTTGTACGGTTTCAAACATTGCCCATTGATTATGTACTTTTGTGTTATCGTCCAACTCGGGGTTTGTTTCAACCATCTTGTGTCCTTGCTCCTTGAAGTGAGGGAATATTCTTTCAAAGAATAAAGCATTGACGCCTTTGCTTTGATAGTCGGGGCGAACTGCTATAAGTAGAAAATCTACAATATCGTTTCCTTTTTTGAATGCTTTTAGCAGATGATACCAACCAAACGGGAACATTCTTCCTTTCGATTTTTGAAGAGCCTTAGATAAAGATGGAATTGTAATTCCGACACCTACAACCTCGTCTTGCTCGTTAAGGACAACGGCAATACCGTTTTTATGCACCATAGGCAAGTACATTTTTATATAGTGGTCTATTTGTCGAGGAGTTAAAGGAGAGTATCCGTATAACTTGTCGTAAGCCTCGTTTATTAATTCAAATAGAGGTTGTCCGTATTTTTTTGCTAACTCTTTTATGTTTTTGCACTCTGCGAGGCGTATTCCGTATTTCTCTTTCACTATTTTTGCAATACGGTAGTGCTTTTCGGGTAGGTCGTCGGGAATGTTGATTTTAAACTCAACCCAATCTTGAGCCTTCTCATATCCCAATTCTTGCAGGTGAGTGGCATAGTATGGGTAGTTGTATATTGTTGCCATTGTTCCGAGTTGGTCAAATCCTTCGATTAAGCAACCTTCCGGGTCCATATCTGTAAATCCGAGAGGACCTTCAATCTCATTCATCCCATTGTGAATGGCCCAATTTTCAATCCATTCTGTCAGTGCAATACTAACCTCTTTGTCATCAATAAAATCGATCCAGCCAAAACGAGCACATTTTTTGCCGGTACGTTTGTTTACGGCATGGTTTATGATTCCTGTGGCTCTTCCTACTGCTTTGTCGTTGCGATATGCCATAATGCTTACAGCATCACAAAAGTCGAAAGCAGGGTTTTTCTTTCTGTTAAAAGTGTTCAATTCATCCATTAACAGAGGAGGTATGGCGTATTGTGAGTTTTTATAAAGTTTGTTTTTAAAATTCGTGTATTTTATGTAACCCCATGTAGAGGAAACTATTTTAATATCTATCGCCATGGTAATTAAAATATCTTTATCTTACTATACTGATTTTATTTTGCGAAATACCTTTCTGCAAAAGTAGCGTTTTTTATGCAAAATCAAACTAAAAAATAGGATTAAACACGTTTTTTACTTTAGTAAAATGAAAAATTATAGTTAAATAATCTTTTTTTTAAATTGATTGGTGAAAAATTTCTTTAATCAAACGCTCTACTTTCAAAATTTGTATTACCTTTGTATGCGGTTAAGGATTGATTTATTTGAAATCAATCTTGAACAGGCAATATTTTTAAGTATTGCATTGGTATAATTAGGAGATAATTTTGATATATAAACTTTTAATTTTTTAAAGAAAATGGCAACATTAGATTTAAGCAAGTACGGAATTAATGGAGTAACTGAGGTTCTTCACAATCCGTCTTATGATGTTCTCTTCGCAGAGGAGACAAAACCGGGTTTGGAAGGTTTTGAGAAAGGTCAAGTAACAGAGCTTGGTGCTGTAAATGTAATGACAGGTGTTTACACAGGTCGTTCACCTAAAGACAAATTCTTTGTAAAAGACGCTACAAGCGAAAATACAATTTGGTGGACATCTGATGAGTACAAAAACGATAACAAGCCTGTAACTGAAGAGACTTGGAAAACTTTGAAAGAGATAGCTGTTAATGAGCTTTCAAATAAAAAACTTTTCGTAGTAGATACTTTCTGTGGAGCAAACGAGGCTACTCGTCTTAAAGTTCGTTTCATTGTAGAGGTTGCATGGCAAGCACACTTCGTGTCAAATATGTTCATCCTTCCTACAGCTGAGGAGTTGGCTAACTACGGAGAACCCGATTTCGTTGTTTACAACGCATCAAAAGCAAAAGTTGAAAACTACAAAGAGCTTGGATTGAACTCTGAGACTGCAGTAGTATTCAACCTAACTACAAAAGAGCAAGTAATCATCAACACTTGGTATGGTGGTGAGATGAAAAAAGGTATGTTCTCAATCATGAACTACTTGAACCCTCTTAAAGGTATCGCTTCAATGCACTGTTCAGCTAACACAGACAAAGAAGGAAAAAGCTCAGCTGTATTCTTCGGATTGTCAGGAACAGGAAAAACAACTCTTTCAACAGATCCAAAACGTCTTTTGATTGGTGATGATGAGCACGGATGGGATGACGAAGGTGTATTCAACTACGAGGGTGGATGCTACGCTAAAGTTATCAATCTTGATAAAGAGAGCGAGCCCGATATCTTCAACGCTATCAAACGTGATGCTTTGTTAGAGAACGTAACAGTTGATGAGAATGGTAAAATTGACTTTACTGATAAGAGCGTAACTGAGAACACTCGTGTATCATATCCTATCAACCACATCGAGAACATCGTTAAACCAGTATCTAAAGGACCTCACGCTCAACAAGTAATCTTCTTGAGTGCTGATGCATTTGGAGTATTGCCTCCAGTTTCAATCTTGACTCCTGAGCAAACTCAATACTACTTCCTATCTGGATTTACTGCTAAATTAGCAGGAACTGAGCGTGGTATTACAGAGCCTACTCCAACATTCTCTGCATGTTTCGGTGCTGCATTCCTTTCATTGCACCCAACAAAATATGGTGAGGAGCTAGTTAAGAGAATGGAGCAAACAGGCGCTCGTGCATACTTGGTTAACACTGGTTGGAACGGAACAGGAAAGCGTATCTCAATCAAAGATACTCGTGGTATCATTGACGCAATCCTTGACGGATCAATCGACAAAGCAGAAACTAAAAAAATCCCATACTTCGATTTCGAGGTTCCAACAGCATTGAATGGAGTAGATCCTAACATCCTTGATCCTCGTGACACTTATGCTGATGCAGCAGAGTGGGATGTTAAAGCAAAAGATCTTGCTGAGCGTTTCATCAAAAACTTCGCTAAATTTACAGGTAACGATCTAGGTAAATCTCTAGTTGAGGCTGGTCCAAAATTGTAATATCTGAAATTAGATAAATGATAAATCGGGGTGCTTAGGCGCTCCGATTTTTTTTAGTATCCTTTCTTGAAGGGATTTATCTAAAGAGCGGAATAAGTATAGGATTTATGAAACAACGTTGCTTGTGAGGTAAAGAAAAAGTTCAGAATTGATAGGTGTAGCTGACCTCTATAGTCCCATTCACACCGACAATACTAAACTTATATCAATTGCGAATCTAATCGTTTAAGCGTAAAAAAAAGAGCAACCGTTAGGATTGCTCTTTTGTAGTTTAAAACACTTGTATTATCCGTTGTACTCGTCAGATACAGTAAGTTTTGCTCTACCTTTAGCACGACGAGCAGCTAATACTCTACGTCCGTTGGCAGTAGCCATACGAGAACGGAAGCCGTGTTTGTTTTTTCTCTTCCTGTTTGAAGGTTGAAATGTTCTTTTCATAATTCGTGTATTTTATATTTGTTTATATTATATTCCAAAATCAGGGTGCAAAGATAGTTATGTTTTATCAATTTTCCAAAAGATAGAGAGTTATAATTCATTTTTATACAAAACTTTTTGCTTTTTTGTTTAAATTCCATTAATTTTGTGCCCCGAAAACAATAACAAATACCATATATTTTATGATTAACGCTCAAGACATTAAAAACGGAACTTGTATCCGTATGGACGGAAAGCTTTATTTCTGTATCGAATTCTTACACGTAAAACCAGGTAAAGGAAACACATTTATGCGTACAAAACTTAAAGATGTTGTAAACGGCTATGTATTGGAGCGTCGTTTTAACATTGGTGAGAAACTTGAAGATGTACGTGTTGAGCGTCGTCCTTACCAATTCCTATATAAAGAGGGAGAGGAGTATATCTTTATGAACCAAGAGACATATGAGCAACTTCCCATTGCAAAAGACCTTATTACAGGAGTTGACTTTATGAAAGAGGAGATGATTGTTGAGGTTGTATCTGATGCATCAACTGAAACTATCCTTTATGCTGAGATGCCAGTTAAAGTTGAGTTGGAGGTAACTTACACTGAGCCCGGTATCAAAGGCGATACTGCAACTAACACTCTTAAACCAGCAACAGTTGAGACTGGAGCAGAGGTTCGTGTTCCTTTGTTCATCAACACCGGTGATAAAATACGTGTAGATACTCGCACAGGTGAGTATGTTGAGCGTGTTCGCTAATAATATTCATTAGAATATCAAATACGAAGTGGGTCAAAGAAATTTGGCTCACTTTTTATTTTTATATTTAAATTGTATATTTGCAATAAAATGAAAATATAAGATGAAGATATTTTTTTACGACCTGGAGACAACCGGAACAATGTTCTGGAAAAACGGAATACATCAGATAAGTGGAGCAATTGTAATTGACGGAGAAGTAAAAGAGAGTTTTGACTTGCGTGTTCAGCCAAATCCGAAGGCATTAATTGATGATGAGGCTTTGCAGGTTGCAGGAGTTACTCGTGAGCAGGTTATGGCATATCCTCCTATGAATGAGATATACCGTAAGGTTGTTGAGATGTTGGGAAAATATGTCGATAAATACGACAGAACCGATAAATTTTTTCTTGCAGGGTATAACAATGCTTCGTTCGACGATAATTTCTTTCGTGCCTGGTTTAAACAAAATGGTGATGACTATTTCGGAAGTTGGTTCTGGGGTAATAGTCTTGACGTAATGGTATTGGCATCGCAATATTTTGCAAAGGAGAGACCATCCATGAAAAATTTCAAACTTTCAACTGTAGCAAGTCAATGCGGAGTTGAAGTGTGTGAAGAGTCGTTGCACGATGCTTTGTATGATATTCGCCTGACAATGGAAGTGTACAAAAAAGTTGTTAGTCGTTAGTTGTCAGCTAAAGCTGCCCCTTTGGGGTAGTTTTTAGAATATAATTGACAACCAGAACGAAAGTTTCTCAACTAACAACTAAAACTAACAACTAAAAACTTACAATGAAATTTTCAATCATAGTTCCCGTATATAATCGTCGTTCGGAGGTAGAGGAGCTTTTAGAGAGCCTTTCGAAGCAGACGATGAAAGATTTTGAGACCATAATCGTAGAGGATGGCTCGGTAGAGGATAGTAGGGATATTGCTGAGCGATATGCCGAGAGTGCCAACGTGCGTTACTTTATGAAACCAAACGAGGGCCGCAGTGCCGCACGAAATTACGGAATGGAACGTGCCGAGGGCGAGTGGCTCATATTCTTTGACTCCGATTGTGTAATCCCTGAAACATATTTTGAGATTGTTAAGCGAGAGGTAGAAAAAGGTGGCTTTGACTGCTTTGGTGGTCCCGATGCTGCTGCAGATAACTTTACAACTCTACAAAAGGCTATCAACTACTCTATGACCTCATTTCTTACCACAGGAGGAATACGAGGACGTAAAAAAGGAATGGAGAAATTCTTGCCTCGCACTTTTAATATGGGATTTACCCAAGAGGTGTATAAAAAAGCAGGAGATTTCAGAGATGTATTTGGAGAGGATATAGATTTAAGCCTTCGCATACGTAAGGCAGGGTTTACGACAGTGCTTATGCCTGATGCTTTTGTGTATCATAAGCGTCGTAATACAATTCGTAGTTTCTCTCGTCAAATGTTGGTGTTTGGTCGTTCTCGAGTGGAGTTGCATCTGTTGCATCCCGGTTCAATGAAGTTGGTGCATCTGTTGCCGACAGCCTTTATGTTAGGGTCGATATTTTTACTTATTTCTACTATTTTCTGCCCGTGGGCAATAGTTCCGTTGGCAATATATTATTTGGCACTGCTATTTGAGGCTCTCGTAAAGACCCGTTCCGTAAAAGTATCGTTGTTAGCACAAGTAACAGCAACCATTCAGTTGTGGGGATACTCAATTGGTTTTTTACGCTCGTATATTAAAGAGGTTATGTTTAAGATTAACCCTGATAAAGAGCGAGAAATGAAGCGTCTTAAATTTAAATAAATAAATTATAAGAGCGAATAAGAGCAAAAAATTTGGTTTGCAACGTTTTATTGCTTATCTTCGCAAAAGAAATTGAGAAAGATAGTAGGAGGGTTCCGGTACCGACACGGTACGGGGATTCTTTTTTATATGTTTTTTAGAAATTAATAATAAAAAAGATAAGATTTTATGGCAGTAGTTTATTTAACCGATGAAGGTTATCATAAGATGATGGACGAAATCAACTATCTTGAGAGTGTTGAGCGTCCAAGAATCTCTGCACAAATAGCAGAGGCTCGTGATAAAGGCGATCTTTCGGAGAACGCAGAGTATGATGCGGCAAAAGAGGCACAAGGATTATTGGAGATGAAAATTGCTCATCTAAAAAGTCAAGTGGCAAGTGCACGTATCATAAGCGACGCAAATCTAAACACACATACCGTTCAAATGCTTAATAAGGTAAAAATCAAAAATTGCCAAAACGGAGCAGTAATGGAGTATATGTTGGTTGCCGATAGTGAGGCAAACTTGGCAGAGCGTAAAATTTCAGTATCAACTCCTATTGCACAAGGTTTGTTGGGCCACCACGTAGGTGATGTGGTTGAGGTAAAAGTGCCTGCAGGCCTAATGAAATTTGAGATTGTTGAGATTTTAATCTAATAAACATCATGGCAACAATATTCACACGCATAGTAGAGGGAGAGATACCTTGCTATAAAGTAGCAGAGAGCGAAAAGTTTTTTGCATTCCTTGATATAAACCCTTTGGCAAAAGGACACACTTTGGTAATTCCTAAAAAAGAGGGTGATTACATCTTTGATATAGAGGATGAAGATTATGCAGAGTATATGTTGTTTGTAAAACAGGTTGCTCTTGCTCTTAAAAAAGCAGTACCTTGCAAAAGAGTAGGCGTTGCAGTATTGGGGATGGAGGTTCCTCATACTCACGTACACCTTGTGCCAATGAACAGCGAGGGCGATATGTCATTTACAAAAGAGAAGATGAAATTCACTCCTGAAGAAATGGCAGAGGTTGCTGCTGCAATTGCTGCGAATATGTAGTCCTTAGTTGTCAACTTCGTTGCCCCTGTGGGGTATTTTTAGAATACAAATATAGATAAAAGAGACCGCTGAAATTTCAGCGGTCTCTTTATTTGCGTTAGTTGTGATTTTGCCTCGTTCTTAACTGTATTTTCATTTTCTTTTTCCGCAAAAGAAAACGAAACAAAAGAAAGCTCGTCGCTGGTGAGAAAACTTCCTCACGGTTGACGTCTTAACTCGGGGCTGCGGAACTCACTTCGTTCAAACAGTCCTCGCCTTATTCCTCGTTTGCGACTACCTTACCGTCGTTTTCTCAATGCGACCTTTTTTATCCTTTTTATCTAAAAACTATTTTGCAAAAGCTCTCTGACCTTTTTAGCGATATCGGTGTTGTCAATTATTGCTCCAAACTCATCGGCGCCTGTGCCGTAGAATAGGGCAGGAGTCATAGTGGCTGTGTGGCTTGTAGAACCAAAACTGTATTCAACACCACTCTCTCCAAGTGTGAAGTCTGTTTTGCATGAAGGTATTGACATCCCTCCTGTATCGTGGTCGGCACATACAACAACAAGAGTGCCGGGGTGTGAGTCGGCATAATCGAAAGCAACACCTACAACATTGTCAAAGTCTTTCATCTCGCCGTATATGCCTTTGGCATTATTTGCGTGCGACTCAAAATCAATTTGTGAGCCCTCAACCATCATAAAAAAACCTTTTCCGCTCTTCTCTGAATTGGCAGTTAATATATCTAATGCCTTTTGTGTGGCTTTGGGTAGAGCATCACCTCTGCCATTAACTATGCTTGGTAAATGTTCATCAGCAAACAATCCAATAACTTTGCCCTTTGTAATGTCATCGGCTTGAGATAGAGAGTCAATTACTAAGTATCCACTCTCTTTAAATTTGGTCATAAGGTTTATGCTGTCGTCTCTGTTTGTAAATGCGGTAAGTCCACCACCAAATATTACGTCAATTCCGGAATTTGGTAACCATGATGCAATGTTTTCTCTTTCATTACGGTGTTGAGCGTGAGCATAAAATGCTGCAGGAGTAGCATGTGTAATATCGCAACTTACAACTATTGCAGTTTCCATTCCTAAGCTTTCGGCAAGAGTTATGTTTGAGTAGATGGTATCACCATCGGCATTCAGTCCTATGATGCTGTTATTTGTCTTCTCTCCACAAGCAAGAGCTGTTCCTGCGGCAGCCGAGTCGGTAACTCTGTTGTTGCTTGAGTATGTTGTTACAAATGCTGCTCGTTTTGCACGTTCAAAATTTGTGGGTGCATATTGCTCCTCGAGCATAAGCGAAGGAATATGGGTGGGACCCATTCCGTCACCTATAAGCATAATTATATTTTTTACTTTAACTTCTTTGCTCTCCTTGTTGCAACTGTTAAGTGTAAATGCAAAAATGGCTATTGTCATTGACAATAGCACATTAAATATGTTTTTTTTCTTCATAGTCTATATCTTTTCAATAAGAACAACTGCGTGAGCTGCAATGCCTTCTTCCTTGCCAACAAAACCGAGTTTTTCGGTAGTGGTGGCTTTTATTGATACCTCTTCCTCATCAACCTCCATTATTGGAGCAAGAGTTTTTATCATAGAGGGGATGTGAGGGTTTATTTTTGGTCGTTCGGCACATATTGTAATGTCTGCATTACCAACTTTATACCCTTTTTCTTTTAAAATTCTTATTACCTCTTTTAATAGAAGTTTGCTATCTATCCCTTTAAACTTATTGTCGTTTGGAGGGAAATGATAACCTATATCACGGAGAGCGGCAGCTCCCAATATGGCATCGCAGAGAGCATGAATTGCAACGTCTGCGTCAGAGTGTCCGTCAAGTCCCAAGGTGTGTTCTATTTTTACACCTCCCAACCATAGCTCTCTGCCTTCAACAAGGCGATGAACATCGTATCCTAATCCAACTCTTATCTTCATAGTATTGAAGTTTATCTTCTTCCTCGTTTGCTACCCACAAGATCTTTCAATCCCGCCATATCAAATCCGAGAGTGAAACGAAGTGTTTGGTCCAAGGGGCTGCTTTGTGCTGTTGCCAAAACGTATGCAGCATCAAGAGTGAATACGCTTAACGAGAATCCGGCTCCAAATGTTAAATATTGACGATTACCTTTATATTTGTTCTCGTAATAATAGCCCACACGTGCAAAGAATTGTTGATTGTATGAGTACTCCAATCCCGTAGATATTTGAATCTCTTGTAACTCCTCTTTGAAACCTCCAGGAGCATCGGCAAACGACTTGAATATTCCTTTGAACGAACTCATATTGTTAAAATCTTCCAAAGCCTTTTGGTAGGCAATTTGATCGTAATTTCCTTCGGCATCCAAATAGTCTTGTTGACGAGGTGCAGTTGGTACCATAAGTTTGTTCAAATCCAAGTTAAGGGCTAATGTGTGGTAATCGGCAACAGGGAATTTAAATGTTGTTCCCAAACGAAGGTTGGCGGGTAGGAATGCTGTGTTAGCCCCTCCGTCGTATGAAACCTTTGTTCCGATATTAGATATGTTGAATCCCCACGACCATTGGCACTCGCTTCTACCCACGATTGGGTATAATGTTTGGTAACCTGCAATGTCGGCGGCAAATGCTGCGGCTCCTTTAACATCACTGCTTCCATCTGTCGAATATCCTAAGTCAGAGTATATAAAGCGTAGTGCTACAGCCATTGAAAAGCTGTTAGTAAGTTTGCGAGAGTATGCAAGGTCTAATGCCATCTCGTAAGGGTTTACCGAACTTAAAACATTTCCTCCTTCATCAGTGGTTTGAATTGAACCTAATGAGAAATATCTTAAAGTGGCACTTAGTGCTTGCGGGTCGTTTCCGTAGCGGCCGAACTTCCAATATCCGGCAACGTATGCAAGGTTAATGTCGTTAACCAATTTCCTTAGCCATGGAGTATATGATACTGCCAAACCTCCTCGACTTACGGTAAAGGCATACTTCGCAGGATTCCAGAATTGAGAGTTTACATCGGGGTCCGAAGCAACTCCTAAATCTCCCAAACCTCCACCTCTAGCATCAGGGGCAATGTTAAGAGATGTTACTCCTGTTGTAACAGGGTTGAACTGATTTGCAAATTCTTTTTTCCCATTTTGTGCATATAGCGAACCGCATAGTGTCGAAAGAATCAAGGAAATTATAATAATTCTGTATTTCATATCAAATCAATCTTATATTAACAATATAATAAACTCTAAAACATACGGTTTATTGTCCTAACACGGCAATTTTTTTAGCTTCGGTAGCTGTTTTGCTATTTTCGGTAGATATGTATGCCTTATAAATGTATATGCCGGGAGGAACTCTTTTGCCTGATGCATCGGTTAAATTCCATATTATCGGTTCTGTTTTCCACATATCCGATTTGCCTTCGTTTTCTTCTCTCCACAACTCGTTGCCCCAAAGGTCATATACTGCTATTGTTACATGCATAACCATATTCGGGCGGTTGTGATTTAGATAAAATTTGGCCTCATCTCTGACAGGGTTTTGGGTTGTGTATAGTTGATATATGTTTGGCTCAAGCCCTTTTTCTACAACGAATTTGGTAGTTTTTTCCGAGGAGTTGCCTTCTGTGTCCCAAACTTTTATTGTAAGTGTATGTTCCCCTTCCTGTATTTCAGGTATTTGGTACATTATGGTTCCTCTTCCAAAATCGCCCGATGCTGGTGTAAAGTAGTCGTTTATGATATACTCCATATTAGGGTTATTGTCTATTCTGATTGTAAGGTCGTGTCCCAATCCTATTCCCGATACGTTAATTCCTGATTTGTCATAAACTTGTGCTATAAACACGGGAGTTTCATTAACTGTGGCTCCGTAAGAGAAATCCGATTTGTTTAGGTAGAAGTGCTCGATAGTGGGCCCGATTTCATCTGACTCTGCCTCGTTATCGTAGCCGTTTACTATAAATTCTTGTGTTGTACCTTGTGCCTCAACTTTTTGTGATGGATCGTAAGCATATAGATTCATTAGGGCAGGCTCATTTACGTAATTCAACTCTTTGGGTAGTTTAAACGTAAACTCAAACTCTCCATTTTTCACTTCATCTTTGCCTTCGTATAACCTGCTGTCCCGAATTTTAAATGTATAGGGTTCTCCTCCTTCGTCGTTGCCGTGAGTGGTTATCTCTCTTTCAGAGTCATACAGCCTTTGTTGAATGTATCCGTTAAAGGTCTCGTCTTTCTCTCCTTGAGGATTAAGAATTATACCTTTGAATGTAGCTTGAGAACGGGCTTTAAGAATAATGTCGTCGGGGTCGCCTGTAACGGCTGTGCCATTGATTTCGGAAATCTTTATTTTGTATTCGGGAAATGCCAATTTCATGGCAGGATCACCGAGAAGAATAAAGTTTAATTTGTTTAAGTCTTGTCCATAGTGTTCGGTTACGGCACTTTTTGACATTCTCACGACATCGCCTATTCGATAGCGTTTGCCGTTTTCATCTCTGTCAAACATATGAGAAATCAACTCTTTGTTGAATGTCTCGTTTTTATCCATATATACAACACGTGTTGTGGATATAAGTCCTACTCCGCCACCTTTTGAATTTAAGAACATCTCTTCTCCTGCCGACGTGGTAGGTGCATCGAAACGGCTGAAATCGCAAGTTGCTGTTATGAAGAATGGCAACCTGTTAAGGTATAGTTTCTTGATGTCTTGAATTGTCAGTATTTTCTCTTTGGTCCATCCTACGGCACTTCCGTGTCCGATATAGTTGACAAGTAATTGCCCATTTTCAAAGTAGTTCATCATATCGGCTTTAGCATCGGGATATGTTCCTCCGCTCGATCCTCCAACTTTGTTGTATGCATCGATAAATACTTTGTTCTCAAAAAATTCAGGATTGTTTTTTTGTATAATTTTTATTAAATCGTCAGCCAATTCCATATGTCCTGAATGGTTCCCGTCATCTGCAATAAAACATAAGTTGTTTTTCCAAATGCCATAGTCGGTGTTTTTTGTGTAGTTGATTACTTTATCTACAGCAATGGTTGCCTCATTAATTGTTCTGACAGGGAAGCGACCGACACCGATGACGGGTTTGTCGGCAAGAAGATTTTCGCCGTCGCTATCCTTTAAGAATGCAAAGTAGTCGTCGGTGACATACGAACTTCTTTCGTCGATACTGCTCTCTGATTGAAATGTTAAAAGAAATGGGTATTTATATCCTTGCCACTCTGAAGTTGTATGCTTATTGTCGCATGAACCGTCCCCAAATAGTAGGAGATAACGTGGGTATAATTCTTTATCACCTGAACATTCGGCTCTGTCATAGAACATTTTCATAAATCTTCTATATGCAGTGGCATCAGGTTTTCCTGAGGCGAACTCGTTATATATTAGTTCGGGTCGCACAATTATTGATGATAGATTGTCGTGGTTAAGATGGAATTCTGCCAATCGTTTAGCTTCTTGATAAAATTGTTGCGGTACAATAATAACCAAATCGGCACGCTCTAAACTATGTAGATTTTGATTTTCAACCTCTCCGACAATGTTGGGCTCATTAAATGTAGAGTTAAAATCAAAGGCAATGTACTCTCTTACTCCTATTGTGTGGGGGGTAAAGGAGAGTGTACTGGCAGAAGAGCTTGCCAATATCTTTTTGGGTTTATGAGCCTCTGTTATATCCCAAATTTGGGTGGATGAGTTTGTTGAACTTATATTATATCTTACAAAGTCTTGAGATGCTTGAAGTGAACGGAATTTTAGAACTCCGTTGTACAGCATTAATTTACGAACCATTTGCAGACGTATAAAATCCAATCGGGCAACCTTGACATCGTTGCCTGAAAATTGCAATGTAATGGTCTCTGTCCCGCTTGGGGTGAAGGTTTTATTAATTGTCGATAGTTTTGCGGCAGTGTAATACCAATCATCAACTGAGGTAAATGCATTAATGTTTTTTTCTCCATTTGTTGTAAGGCTTTTCCCATTGTGTTTAATTGAAAGAGAGCCTTTTGTTTGCATTTTGGAGATGAAATTTATCTGCATTTTTATCTCTCCTTCAATCCCGGGTATATTAAATGAGAAGTTTTGAATGGTTTTGTATAAGAAATCTTCACCATAAAGATTTCTACCCATATTGCCTACGTTGCATAATTCGCTTTCGTGTATAGCGTAGTCGTCGAAAGATGCAATATCTGTTGCTGTTTCAGATGTGTTGTCGGCTATCTCTTCTATTGCAATATCAGGAGAATCGTTTTGAGATATAAAATAGTATGAAGAGAGAGAATAAGGGTTTTGTTTATGGGTAAAAGACGAACCGTTGTTTGTCCATTTTATTGTTCCCTCTCCGTAAAAAAGAATTCTGTTTTTACTCCTTAGTATTGGTATCTCGGGAAGATCGTCGATATATGGTTCCGAAAAATTTTCAGGTAACATATTCCCTCCATAACCATATACTTTTACCTTTGACGGGTCGAAACCTAAGTTTTGCAAAGTAGAGTATGGTATTTGATATATTCCGCTTTCTGCAATTTCAATTTTAACCCATCTCCCTGATGCAAGTTTTGATTTTGTGGTATATCTGTCGCATAGCGACGATGTTGCATACATAGGCGGCGTTACTATTAACGCCACAACGAAAATGATATGTTTAAGAAGTTTTAATCTCATTACGTAAAGGTGTATGTTCTATACTTCAACTATCTAACGTGAAAGTCGAGTAATTTTTCATCACCTATGAAACCTTCCAACCTATCGCCTATTTTAACGCCTCCAACACCTGCGGGAGTTCCGGTATAAATTAAATCGCCTTTTTTAAGAGTGTAGAATTTGCTAATGTATGCAACAATATCATCGATAGAGAAGATCATATCTTTACTATTTCCACGTTGCACCTCTTTGCCGTTGATGTTCAAGTAGAACTCTTTTTCTCCCAGTTTCTCTCCGTTGGTAGGAATGAATTCTCCTACAACCGCTGATCCGTCAAAGCCTTTGCTTATATCCCAAGGATTTCCGTTGGCACGGGCTTTGGCTTGATAGTCTCTGGCTGTGAAGTCGATACCTATAGTGTATGAGTTGTAGTAGCGATATGCAAATTTAGATTGGATATTTTTACCAAGTCTGTCGATGCGTACCACAATCTCTGCCTCATACTCTATCTGCGATGACCAATCGGGATAGAAAAAGGGTTTTCCGTCTTTTAAAATAGCCGATTCAGGTTTGAGAAAGATCACAGGTTCGTTTAATACTAACGTATTATCCATCTCTTTATTGTGAGAGTTGTAGTTCCAACCAACAGCAAATATCTTCATTTTATAAAATTTTATCTATTTTTCGTTCAATCTATTAAACATAACAGCTAAATGAGCATACAGCGAAGTCTCCTGAACAACTATATTTTCTTCAACTTTTATTTTGTATGGGGTAAAGTTCCAAATAGCTCCAATGCCTCCTGAAACCATAATGTCGGCACTCTCCTGGGCTTTGTCAACAGGAACAGTGATGATGCCAATGACCATCTGTTCTGTCTCTTGAATTTTTTTGAAATCGTTTATGTTATGGATTTTTATTCCGTTTATCTCTTTGCCTATAATATCGGCTCTTACATCAAAACCAGCAACAAGTTTAAGTCCATATTGTTCCAAACCTCCATCGTGCATTAATGCTCCGCCTAAACTTCCGACTCCGAATATGCAAGCTTTGTGGCATTTGGTAAATCCTAAAAAATCTTCCAATACCTCAACTAATGATTTTACTTCATAACCAACTCTGGTTTTGCCCGAAATCTCAAGCATAGATAAATCTTTTGCTACTTGAGAAGCATCTACATTTGTAGCTGTCGCAATTTGTGTTGAAGATACAAATTCAACGTCGTTTTCCATTAATAACTTAACATGAGCCAAGTACCAAGGGAGTCGGCGAAGTGATGGTTCGGGAAGTATCATTTGAGTTTGAAGTTTAATATTATAATTCTCTGTAATCGGTTTCAAAGTTACAAAAAAATAGATAAATGTTTTTGTATTAAATGCCAAAAATCATTAAATCAATCATATTGACGATATTTATCTTGCTTTTCATTATCTTGTTTTTTGTTGAATTTTTTTGTTTTCATTAAGAGATTATTTAAAATTTTATTTCGAATTTATTTTAGAACTGTTTTTGATATATATCGTTGGGAATTTCTTATTTTTGTAAAGAAAAAAGAGAAGTTTATGAGTACTCCGAATGATTGGAAAGAGTTGCTTGGTAAGGCATACTCAATTTCAACCGAAGATATAGAGAAAGAGGTTGAGCAAGAGAGAAAAGTTACAGAGAAAGCAAAGATGAAATTGCGTGTGGCAATTGATAAAAAGAATCGCTCTGGGAAAACCGTAACTGTTGTTACCGGTTTTGATGACGAGGAGTCTGCTTCGGCTCTTGCTAAAATAATCAAAACCAAACTTGGAACGGGAGGTTCGGTAAAGGATTGCGAGATAGTTTTGCAAGGTGATTTGAGAGATAAGGTCTTGTCGATTCTTGAGAAGCAGGGATATGCTTCGGCAAAAAAGATTTAATCACGAAATAAAATCAAAACATATCTTTAAATCACAACTAATATAAAACTCCATTAATAAATTGTGTAATGGCATCTGCAAAAAGAAAATTAATAACCGACTCTCCTTTGGTGATATATAAGGCATCTGCCGGTTCGGGTAAGACTTTTACCCTGACCTTATATTATTTATGGCTGTTGTTTTCGAAGAGTAGATTTGAGGAGTCTTTGCCTTCTGAAAAGAATAAGAGTTACAGACATATTCTTGCCGTAACCTTTACGAATAAGGCTACAGGAGAGATGAAGGCTCGTATTATTAAATCGTTATATAATCTTGCTTCGGGAGTTGAGGATGGTAACAGTAAGATATATGCTGATGAACTTATTGTAACAGGTTGTGTAAAAGATTATCAAGAGTTGCAAGAACGTGCGAGGGAGATTTTGTATACCCTTTTACACGACTATACGAATTTTAATGTTTCGACAATTGATACCTTTTTTCAAAAGACAATGCGTGCCTTTGTAAGAGATATTGGCGTGCAGGGCGGTTATAATGTTGAACTCGACTCGGAGTCGATGGCTAAAGAGGCGATCGACAGGATGTATCTCTCGTTGTCGGACGATGGTGATAATACTACTCTTAGAAAATGGCTTTTGGAGTATGATATACATCAAATAGAGGAGGGTAAAAAATGGAATTCGGCAGAGAGACAAATACAAAAATTATCTTCGGAACTTTTTAAAGAAGACTATAAAAGGTGGCGTGATAATTTGACGGAAGAGGATTTGCCAACCAAAAAAGATATTGAGGAGTTTAATAAATATATAAAAACCCAATCTTCAAAAATTAAAGAAGAGTGGAAGAAGATAGTTGATGAGGGTCATCAAATATTGAAGGATGTCAAGGTTGACGAATTGCACGGAATGGGGAGTAAAACAGTATTGAAATATTTTATATCTCCAACTGGAAAGTTTGTTCCACCCTCTTCCTCGTTGCTAAATAGTGAGAGGAAAGATTGGGGGCATAAGAAGAATGAAGTCTCTGACCAAACCAATGCTATGCTTGATGCATTTGAAAGGGGTGGATATGTCCCAAAACTTAAAGATTTTTTTGAGAAAAAATATCCTCTTTACTGTATGTATAATATTTTACAGGCAAATCTGTATTCATTTGGAATATTGAGTGATGTTGATTCTCATTTAAGAGATATAATAAAGGAGCGTAATGTTATGCTATTGTCAGATACAACAGATTTGTTGTCGAAGATCATAAATGGGACGGAGACTCCTTTTATTTATGAAAAAACAGGCATTAATATTCATCACTATATGATTGATGAGTTTCAGGATACCTCACATTCGCAATGGAAAAATTTCTTACCTCTTTTAAAGGAGAGTATTTCAAAGGGTGGTCATAACCTTATCGTTGGAGATGTTAAGCAGAGCATATATCGTTGGAGAAACTCTGATTGGAGTATGCTTAATGGTCTGCCATCAAGCGAAAAATATTTTGAAGATAGTGGGGCGGTATCGTTATCAATGGAGGTGAATTGGCGTAGTACTCCAAATATCATTGAATTTAATAATAAGTTCTTTTCGTATGCGGTTAAAAACTTGTCATCCTCTAAAGGAGAGGAGAATTGTTATTTGAAGGATAAGGTAGCAACAGCATATAGCAAAAACGAACAGAGACCAAATGATAAAAAAGATAGGGATACAGGATATGTAAAAGTAAGTTTTGTGCCTCAGAGCGATGAATATGATAACGAGATATTAAAAAAACTATACTCCGACATTCAGACTATGCTCAAAGCAGGTTATGGGGCTGAAAATATAGCTATTCTGACTCGATGGAATCGGGAGGCGTCAATGATTGCACAATATCTTATGTCGGAACAGAAGGAGGGTGATGCAAAATTTTATGTTATATCAAATGAGGCATTAAAGATTAAAAATTCGCCTGTGGTAAAGTCTGTTCTTGCTATTATGCGATATATAAATTCGCCCGAAGACGACATAAATAGGTTAATGATGAATTATGAGGTTTTAAATTCATCATCTCCTCAGGAGATAAGTGTTGTTGAAGAGGCTATATCACGATTAAGAGAAGAAAAAATATTTGATAATAGCAGAGATAAGATTGCTTATCTTTCAACAAAATCGTTATATGAAATGTGTGAGGGTATAGTCGATTTGATTAATGGTCGTGATAATATTGACCAAATACCATACCTTCAAGCATTTCAGGATGCCATCTTATCGTATATGAGGCAAAACGGAAGTACGTTGTCGCAATTTTTGGAGTGGTGGGATTTAAATGGTGTTGATTTGTCAATATCTACTCCGGAGACTGATAATGCGATAAGAATTTTAACAATTCATAAATCAAAAGGGTTGGAGTTTCCGACAATATTTTTGCCTTTTTGTGATTGGGATATTGAGAAAGGCTCTGATATTATATGGAAAGAGCCATATATTGAGGGTGCTGAAAAGTGGAAATTTCCACTATCTGTATCAAAAGCTATGATGCAATCTCCATATGCAGATGATTATCTTGAAGAGAAGTCGCTATCTATTATAGATAACTTGAATGTGGCATATGTGGCATTTACGAGAGCAGAAGACAATTTGATTATATATGCTCAGGAGTCTAAAGATAGTGCTTTAAAATCGCAACATAGTTTTAATGCTTTTATGTATAATACTCTGTCGTTGATGATAGCCGATAAAGATAATAAAGCTGTATTTGATGGTGAAGATTATGAATTAGGCTCTCTTTATCTGCCTGATAAGGAGATAAAGCATAACGATAATGTAGCTGAAATTTCGAGATACGACATATCTCCTATTGGCTCTAAATTGCGTTTAAAACTTAAAGGTGAGTCATATTTTGATGAACGCTCAAATCTATCTTTGGGAAAGATAAAGCATGAGATGATGAGTGAGATTATAATACCTGACGATGTTAAGCGGGTAGCAAAAAAATATGAGAGATTGGGAGTTATAAATGCCGATGAAGCAGAGAATTTTGTATCTGAGATATTGTCTCAAATTGAGGCGGATTCTAAAATAGGAGAGTGGTTTGCTGTTGGCAACAAAGTGCTTAATGAGAGCAGCGTTTTAAATTATTCTCCCGATGGGAAATTAAGTTATCGCCCCGATAGGGTTATTATCAATGGCGATAAGGTTACGGTTGTCGATTATAAATTTGGTAAAGAGTCTGCTTCATACATAAAACAGGTAGAGTCGTATATGCTGCTGTTGAAAAAAATGGGCTACTTTAATGTAGAGGGTTATATTTGGTATGTAACGGAAAGAAAAGTTGTTTAAATATGAATTTTATGAAGAGTAAATATGTTAGTGGAGTTAGTTTGATACTCTTTTTATTGTTTTCGTTTGTGATAACCTCTTGTGTTGAGGAGGGAGATGACGATGTGTGTGAAGTTACTGTGATAAGTAGCGAAGGAGGTTCGGTTAAGGTTTCGGACAAAGATGTTATGTCGGGCGACAAGGTAACGCTCGAAGCGACACCCGAAGAGGGTTATGAATTTGTGAGTTGGACAATTGATGGTGTTGTGGTTTCAGAGGAGAATCCCTGTTTATTGGTAATAACTGCCAATTCGAAGATTGTGGCAAATTTTAAGAAAAAAGAGTACTCCAACACTTTGGACTACGATTATGTTGATATGGGTTTGAGTGTAAAATGGGCTACATGTAATGTTGGTGCGGATTCTCCAGAGGAGTATGGCTACTATTTTGCTTGGGGAGAAATAGTACCCAAAAATAGTTATACTATTGAGAATTATAAATGGTGTGAAGGAAACTTTAAATCATTTACCAAATATTGCATACAAGAACATTCCGGAACTGTTGATAACAAAACAACTCTTGAGCCAGAAGATGATGTCGCTCATATCTATTGGGGAGGAAGTTGGCGTATGCCTACGATTT
This sequence comes from Bacteroidales bacterium, assembly GCA_017559955.1. Classification (GTDB taxonomy): domain Bacteria; phylum Bacteroidota; class Bacteroidia; order Bacteroidales; family G3-4614; genus Caccoplasma_A. The sequence goes on along the minus strand of JAFYPQ010000033.1, from coordinate 5,471 downwards.
TTGAGGTACTTGAACTTTTGGAAAATTGCACCAAAGAGTGGGTTAGTAAAAATGGTGTAGAAGGAGCTTTGTTCAGAAGTAATATAAATGGCAATTCTATATTTATGCCTGCTACTGGTTTTTGCGAAGGAGATAAAAGGTTTAACGACGGTTCGATAGGTTGTTACTATTCTTCTTCATTATATGCTTTGCCTGCAACATATAAATACACAAGCCGTGCCTATTATATTTACTTCAATGAGTTTGATGTCCCGAAATGGTATAGTGATTATGGATATCGATACTATGGAAGGGCGGTTCGGCCTGTATCTCCATAACATAAATAGGAGTCTCAAAAAATGGGACTCCTATTATATTATTATTCTCTCTATATACGGTTAAAGCATACTTTTATCAAGAAAACTATAATAATTTTCTCCTGCTACAATGATGTGGTCGAGAAGTTGAATATCCATAATATTTGCAGCATCCTTTATCTTTTGGGTTAGTTTTATGTCTGCATCGCTTGGGTATGGGGTTCCGGATGGGTGGTTATGACAAGCTATTATTCCACGGGCAAGGCGATTAATGGCACTCTTCATGATTAGTTTGATGTCAACAAGTGTCGATTTTGTTGAGCCTTGACTTATGCGAACGCAATCTAAAATATGGTTGCCATTATTCAAGAGTATAACCCAAAACTCCTCTTGGTGTAAATCTGTTAATCGTGGATATATGTAATTGAAAGCATCTTGGCTCGAAGAGATTACTTGAGAACGTTCTATCTCTTCGCTCTTTCGCCTTCTGCCTAATTCGATTGCTGCAAGAATGGTAATGGCTTTTGCTTCGCCGATGCCATCAAATTCGCAAATTAGTTCATTGACACTCTTTTTGCCAAGCTGCGAGAATTTGCCTTCAACGCTATTTAAAATTCTTTGCGATAACTCAACGGCACTCTCATTACGATTGCCCGAGCCTATGAGTATGGCCATAAGCTCGGCGTCAGTGAGTGTTCGTATGCCGTGCATCATCATCTTCTCTCGTGGACGATCTTCTAATGCCCAATCGGTTATTGCAAGTTTGTTTTTCATTGTAGCTCTACTCTTACTTATACCACTTTGAATACATAAGGTAGTTTTTTGCAATCTTTTGATTTATCTCTTTAGATTGCTCGATGTCAACCATCTTTATAAATTTTGCAGGAGCTCCTCCCCAAAGTTCTCCAGGTTTAATTATAGTCTTGCTTAAAACTACCGAGCCTGCCGCAACAATAGCTCCTTCACCTACAACTGCGTGATCGAGAACAACTGCCCCCATTCCTATTAACGCTCCGTCGCAAATGTCGGCTCCATGAATAGTAACGTTATGTCCAATAGAAACATCGTTGCCTATATTTATAGTCGATTTTTCGTATAAAGTGTGTAGTACAGAACCATCTTGAATGTTTACACGGTTGCCCACTCTAATAGAGTTTACATCGCCACGCAATACGGTGTTAAACCAAATGCTACACTCATCGCCTATTACAACGTCGCCAACAATTGTGGCGTTCTCAGCTAAATAACACTCTTTGCCAATTTTAGGAGTAAATCCTCTTACCTCTTTTATAAGTGCCATATGATAATATGATTGCTTCTTTAATTCTCTTTTTTTATTGTTTTACAACGCTCTTTAAGCCACATATTCTCTGTGCAGTTTAGCATTGGAGATAGGGTGGTGTAAACTTTGTTATGATATTGGTTAAGCCATTCAATTTCCCCGTCAGTCATTAATGCTGTGTTAATCGCCCGAGTATCAATGGGACAAAGGGTAAGAGTTTCAAATTCATAGAATTTCCCAAACTCGGTTTCTCCCTTCTCGGTGGTAAGAATTATATTCTCTGTTCTAATTCCGAAACGTTCGCTCAAATATACTCCGGGTTCGTTTGATGTCATCATTCCGGGTGTGAGGGGAGTGGGGTTCTCTTCAAGACGTATGTTTTGAGGTCCTTCATGGACATTAAGGAAGTGCCCTATTCCGTGTCCTGTTCCGTGCATATATGTATAGCCCTCTCTCCATAAGGCAATTCTTGCAAACGCATCGATTTGAGCACCTCGGGTTCCTTTGGGAAATTGTGATTGGGCTATGGCAATGTGTCCTTTTAATACAAGAGTGAAGCATTTTTTCTCTTCGTCGGAAAGTTCTCCTAAGGGGATTGTTCGAGTTATATCGGTAGTGCCGTCAAGATATTGACCACCGCTATCAACCAATACAAATCCTTTGGGTTGTAGTTTTGCATTGCTCTCTTCTGTTGCACGATAGTGCACTATTGCTCCATGTCCTCCGTAACCAGCAATCGTGCCAAAGCTCTCTCCTATAAACATAGGTTGCTCGGCTCGGAACGAACGAAGTTTTTCTGCAATGGAGATTTCGCTCATCTCTGTTTTGCCAATATTGTTGTCTATCCAGCATAAGAAATTTACCATTGCTACACCGTCTCTGATTAACGCATTTTTTGTGCCTTCAATCTCTATGCTGTTTTTTATGCTCTTCATTAATGCTATGGGAGATGTCTCGGCAATTAATGCACCTTTGGTGTTAAGAATATTGCACAAGCGGAAGTTGACTCTCGCAGGGTCGGCTATAACTTTTGTCTCCTCTTTAAGATTTTCTAAATAGTTTTGAATTTCGCTATAATCTTTTACCTCAATATTGTTATCGTTAAAGTATTTCTCAACATCTTCTGTGAGCTTGCATTTCTCAATGAAAATAATTCTTGCATCACAGCTTAAATATGCGTATGCTACAACAACAGGGTTGAACTTAACATCGCAACCTCTGATATTGAATGCCCAAGCAATATCATCTAAGGCACTTAATAGAACTCCATTGGCACCTTTCTCTTGGGCTGCAGTTATTATTCGAGAATATTTGCTACTGAAGTCTTCTCCTGCATATTTGATGTCGTGAATAAATATTTTGTTGTCGGGGATTGAAGGTCTGTCCTTCCATAGTTCGTCAATAGGATTAAAATCGAAAGTTAAATTTACTCCCTTTTGAGCAAACATAGCTTTCATCTTTACTCCTTCGTTATACGAGAAGGTTGTATCGTCGGCGGCAATAGTTCCGCCAACGCCGGCTTGTTGGCAAGCCCAATCATTTAAAGAAATAGTTTCGGGTAGACCGTCTTTGTAAAAAGAGAACCCGGTTCCTTGAAGTTCGTTTTCAGCTTGAATGAAATATCTTGAGTCGCTCCAAAGTGCCGCTTCGTTTAGGGATATGGCGGCAGAACCTGCTGAACCTGTAAATCCTGAAGCCCATTTCCTTGTATTCCATCTTTCGGGAGGGTATTCGCTTAAATGGGGGTCGAAGTTAGGAACAATATAAACATTAATACCTTTTTCTCTCATTTGAGAGCGTATAGCTTCTAAACGTTCGTTTATAACAGAATTACTCATAATATTTTTTTGAAAAAAGAACTATATACATTATATATCTATATCAAATGCGAAGATACAAAAAATATTACTGAAGTTGTTTCTTTATTGCTAAATTTAAAATTTTGGAGGTAAAATAAGTCCTATATGGGGGATGAAAACACAGAAAAGAGGCTTCCGAAACAAAAAATAGCATTTGATTTACAGAAAATTGCAAAAAAAAGAGCAAAAAGATTTTGTATGTTGCAAAAGTTGTGTAACTTTGCACCGCAATTTTCGTGAAAATTCTAAAAACTAAATATTATGATAGTAGTACCCGTAAAAGAAGGCGACAATATTGAAAGAGCGCTTAAAAAATTCAAAAGAAAATACGAGAAAACAGGAATCGTAAAAGAACTCCGTGCTCGTCAAGCTTTTGAAAAACCATCTGTAGCAAACCGCAAAAAAATGATGCGTGCGGTTTATGTACAAAAATTACAACAAGTAGAGGAGTAAAAATTACTTTTTTTCTTGCAGAATTATTTTTTTGTATTAAATTTGTAGCCAAGACCATTGGAGGAGGCTACGATGTTGCAGAAGTTTATAAAATATATACGGTATGAGAAGGGTTATTCCTCTCATACCGTATTGTCTTATAATAACGATTTGTCTCAATTCGAAGAGTTTCTTATTAAGGAGGTAGGGGAGATAGATCATACTGCGATTGATGCTGATATTGTTCGACGCTATGTAGTGTGGCTCATGGAACAAGGTCTCTCTTCTCGCTCGGTGGGACGAAAGCTTTCTGCGTTGCGAACCTTCTATAAATATTTGCTAAAGTTGAATATTATAGAGAGTTCTCCTGTTTCAATGGTGTCTAAGCCCAAAGAGCCCAAACCTCTGCCTTCGTTTGTAAAGCAGTCCGAAATGAATTTGCTCTTTAATGCTTTCGATATGGAGGAGGGTGATGATTTTGAGTCTGTCCGAGATAACCTAATTCTTGATATGTTCTATCAAACAGGGATGCGTAGGGCTGAGCTGTTGCAATTAAGAGATAGAGATATAGATTTGCAAGCGAGAACAATAAAGGTAACGGGAAAAAGGAATAAACAAAGGATAATCCCTTTCGGAGTAAATCTGTTGTCTCGAATAGAAGCCTATATTAAAATTCGCAATAAAGAGGTATCTGAAAGTACGCCTACGTTCTTTGTTAGAGAGAATGGAGAACCTTTATATCCGGTATTGGTTTATAGAATAGTAAAGAGTAATCTTTCAAAAATATCGACATTGACAAAATTGAGCCCTCACGCATTGCGCCATACTTTTGCTTCGGCTATGTTGAACAATGGGGCAGATATGGATAGTGTAAAGGAGCTATTAGGACATGCCTCATTAATGTCAACGCAAGTTTATACGCATATAACATTTGAGGAATTAAAACATAGTTATAACCAAGCCCATCCACGGGCAATAAAAAAAGGAGGTTTATATGGAGATTAAAATTCAATCAGTACATTTCGATGCAACATCGCAATTACAATCGTTTATCGAGAAGAAGGTAAGTAAACTTGAAAAATATTGCGACGGAATAACATCAGCCGAAGTAATTTTACGAGTGGTAAAACCTGAAACAGCGCTAAATAAAGAGGCATCTATAAAAATATTACTACCAAAAGCAGATGATATTTATTCTCAAAAAGTGGCTGATACGTTTGAGGAAGCAATTGATAATGTGATAGATGCGTTAATAAAGCAGTTGCAAAAGAAAAAAGAAAAATCAGGTTGCAAGTAAAAAAGTTGCAAAAAAATTTTTCTATTTAAAAAACTATACATATCTTTGCAACCGATTTCGAAACCTTGGTGCGCCAGCGAAGAGATCCTTCCGGTCGGGGTAAGAAATTGAAACTAGTATATTAAGGCGGTTTTAATATATTAAATACGAGGCCGCCTCAATTAAGGGCGAATACCAGAGTGGCCAAATGGGGCAGACTGTAAATCTGCTGTCTTACGACTTCGGTGGTTCGAATCCATCTTCGCCCACAACATTTGCGGGAATAGCTCAGTTGATAGAGCATCAGCCTTCCAAGCTGAGGGTCG
>JAFYPQ010000032.1 GCA_017559955.1 Bacteroidales bacterium | reverse complement strand
TGAGAACCCAAATATGACAACTGCTTTGAATGGCAACAAAATTCAAGGTTTCAACACTTATTTGGCTGTAATGCCTACTGGTAGCGGTTCAATCACTCAACGTGTTAACACTAACTTCCGTTTTGTTACTCACATTCCTGCTCTAAAACTTGTGTTCACTACTACTGCTCAAGTTGTTTGGTATGAGAGCGCTCAAACTATTTATGAGGATGAGAACGGAAACTCAATGTTTGAACACATCCGAAACTTCAACGGTAAAGAGGTTTATATGGTTCACCCTCTAGGTTTCTACGATGGCGAGGGTAACTACACAGAGTGGAACAAAAACACTATGCCTTACAACCGCGAATATGTTGATTTAGTAAACTATACTACAAACATGTTCTACTACGACAAGCAAAAGTTCCCAATGACTTGTATGCTTAACTTCAAGATGACTAAAGAGTTTAAGAAATATGTTGAGTTGTCGTTCGTGGCAAACAACATCTTGAAATTCTCTAAAATGTTCCACAAAGACAAACAAGGTGGTTACCGCGAAATGTACTCACCTATTTACTTTGGTGCTGAGTTGAAAATAAAGATTTAATAATCACATAATTAATTTAAACACACTTTTAAACAAAAAACTATTATGAAAAAATTTCTTTTAACAATCCTTCCCTTAGTAGCAGCGCTATTTATGGGAGCATGTAGTGGAGACGGCGACGGTGACGGCGATAAAGTCTATACACTTACTGTAAACGTAACTATTCCTGAGGCTTACGCATGGGAAGATGTAACTAGCGAGACTATAATTGCTAGAAACCAATTGACTGGTGTTGAGTACACTGGTTTGAAATTAACTGATGGTGTTTACACTGTCCTTCTTGAGCCAGGTGACTACAATGTTAACGCATTGTTCGAAACTGCTGACATGAACCTTAGCGGTCAAAAAATGAACGTTAGTGTTTACTCTCCCATTGCCGTAACTACTATTGCTGCTGAAGAGTCATTGACTTCTCCATTGGTTATCAAAGAGTTCTACTCTGCTATGTGTAAAACTCCTGCTAACAAAAACTATATGTATGACCAATTCGTTGAGATCTACAACAACTCAGCATTTACTCAATACCTTGACAACTGCTTGATCGCTCGTACTGAGATTGCAGCTAACACAAAAACTGTTTTGTGGGGTTCAACTCCTGAGGAGATGAAAGCTGTTGCTGTATCTTCATACATCGCTGGTTGGGTTGGTGACGGTAAAACTTATCCTATCGAGCCAGGTCAAAGCGTAGTTGTTGCTTTCCAAGCTCAAAACCACACTATCATGAGCGATGATCCTGCAACTGAAGAGGTTGAGGTAAACACAAACACTATCGACTTGAGCAAAGCTGACTACGAGATCGATATCACTGAGTACAAACCAACATACGTTGCTAACCCAGACGTTCCTAACCTAACAATCGTTGCTAAATCAGGAACTCAATCTGTAAACTTCGCTGTTCTTCCAGCATTCGGTGCAGGATTGGTATTGGCTAAAGTTAACGACATTGAGGCTTACTGCGACGTTAACAACGAAGCTAACTGGGTTGCTAAACCAGAGGGAACTGACGTAACTCCATACTTGATGATTAGATACAAAGATATCCAAGACGCTATCAATGTTGTTTGTGTAACTGAGACTCAAAGAACTTGCGCTCTTCCTGCTCAAGTTGACGCTGGTATGATCTACACTTCAGCTATGTACAACGGAAAAGGATTTACTCGTAAAGTTGCTGAGACTGTTAACGGTCGTGTTGTTTACAAAGACACTAACAACTCTGCAGAGGACTTCGAGCCAGAAGCTAAACCAACTCCCGGAGCATAATTTTAAATTATATTCATTTAATAAAAAGAGTTGCCGATCGTTGATCGGCGCTCTTTTCCCAATAGGGAAAAACTGGGGATACTAAAACTTTTATCAACTCCCCTACCCTGAGTAGTTTACTCAAAAAATACTATAAGAAATAAGAGATATATGTTGAAACTTAAAAAGATAGCATTCGTATTATCGTTAATGGCTGCTCCTTTTGCATTGAATGCAACTGAGTCAGATACAACTGCTGCAATATTGCAGTATAAAGATTGTATGTACCTTAACAATGTGGCATACGGCAATATTAACCCAACCTTTATTAAAGACCTTCCTATAGATGCTTTTGCAACGTTAGAGGTGAGCTATGGAGTTGGCAACGGCGATTTTCACCAAATTGACAAATCGGGCAAAACAAGCGACCTTATGGTTGGCGTGTATGGTGTTAGAAAACTAACAGATGTGTCGTTTGAAGGAGGGATGTCGTATCGTAACGGCAAAGAGGGACAACGCAAATGGAATGCTACTCTATATCAATCGGACCTAAACCCTTTTATTCTTGCCGACTCACTTAATAGTAACTACTCTACCGAAGAGTTTACTCTTGATGGAAGATTCTCATGGGAACCAATCGAATTAATTCGCTTTGGAGTAAATGCCGACTACTTGGTTGGTACAACTTCTGATGAGCAAGACCCTCGTTTGGAGACTAAGGGTATGCGTTTTACTATCAACCCTGGTATCGATTTTAAAGTTTCAGAATATGTAAAAATTGGTGCAACCGGTGGTATTCGCCTATTCAGCGAAAACTCTAAATATAGCACTGTTGAGGTTGGTAAAAACGCTTCGTTCTTTGTAATGAGCGGTATGGGTACTTGTATGGACATGGGTGGAACTTCGTACCAACGCGAAGTTAAAGGTATGGGCTACTTCGCCGACCTTCAAGTGTTCTGGCAACGTCCTGAATATGGAAACCTTTTGAATATTGGTTTCGAAAAAGAGTATGAAAAAGCAACCGATGGTGGTAGCTCTTACCAATTCCTCGGTGGACAATACAACAACATGAAAATATCTGCTAGCGAGCGCTTTACATTTACTAAAGGTAAATTTGTTCACAACTTTACTCTTGCTGCCGCTATGGAGAATATTAAAGGTACTTGGTTCTATCAAAAAAATGTTGTGGACCCAAAAACTGGTTCTTCACAATGGGTAGTAATGGACCAAGATGACAATAAACACTTAGAGAACAGAATGAGTGGTAACTTCCAATACCGCATGGATGTTCTTGCAAGCAACGGACAATCTTCTTGGACTGCTGGTGTTAACGCCGACTTCGTTAACTCTGACATGAAAAACAATCCAAGCAAATACTACCAAAAATATATGAACGTTAAGGCCGGTGCCTTCGTTAAAAAGACTTTCCAAATTAAGAAATCAATACTATCACTTTCTGTAGGTGGTGACTACAAAATGAATTTATCAAATTCAATCTATATGGCTCCATCTGAGAGATTGTTAGAAAAATATACTCTCCCAATGTTAGACTTCATAGCTACCGATTACTATGATGTTTACGGTAAAATTGAGACAAGAATTCCTATCGTAAGCAAACGTTTCACTTCATACATTGGAGTGTTTGCTGAGGCTTCTACTCAACGCTACACAGGAGACCAAATCTATTACGGAAGTATTAGATACGACAAAACTGCTTTTAACCAATTTGGCGGTGGTGTGAATTTCACATTCTAACATCAACACCCCATTACGATAAAAGATTAGCCTAATTGGACCAATTAGTCGAATTAGGCTAATTTTATAAATAAATTACAGGGACATAAAACTAATTCCTAACTCAAAGAACAACAAACTAACTAAATATTATGAACAAAATTTTTAAACTATTTATTGCTACTGCTTTTGTTTGCAGTTCGCTAACAATATCGGCGGCTAAAAAGGGTTTCGCTATTATTATAGACCCTGTAAGCTACAAAGAGGCTAAAGCTGAGGTTGAGGCTTATGCTCAATCGGTGGAGAAACAAGGTTTGAAAACCTATATTGTTAAGGACGTTTGGAATAACCCCGACTCTATTCGTACTTGCATCAAGGCATTAGCTACTAAAAAAGATGCTCCTATTGAGGGTGTTGTTTTTATTGGTGATATTCCTGTAGCGATGATTCGTGATGCTCAACACTTCACTTCGGCTTTTAAAGCTAAACAAGATCTTAAAAAGTTAGAGTTCTCATCAGTTCCTTCTGACCGTTTTTATGATGACTTTGATTTGGAGTTTGAGGCTCTTGATCTTAACGATGGCAAACAAGGTCATTTCTACTATTCTCTAACTGCAAACTCTTCTCAAGTTTGCCAACCTGACATCTATTCGGCCCGTATGAAAACTTGCGATAAAGGTGGAGTGTCTAAATATGAGAGATTAAAAGCTTATCTTAAAAAAGTGGTTAGAGAGAAAGAGAAGGCTCAAACTCTTTCGCAAATGTTCTACTTTGCCGGACAAGGATACAACTCTGATTGTGGATTGGCTCGTGTTGATGAGAAAAATTCATTCTATGAGATGTTCCCAAATATGATGGGACAAACATGGGCTGTTACTTATCAAAACCACGCTGACCATGTTTTCAGTAAATACCCTTTGATGAGCCAAATGCAACGCAAAGATCTTTCATTGGCTCTGCTTCACCACCATGGTTATCCCGATACTGAGTATCTTGATGATAATCCAAACCCTGTTAGTGCAACAGATAATCTTGAGGCTGCTAAATGGTTTTTCCGTGCTAAAATCAGAACTGCTGTAAGCAGAGGCAAAGATACTACAGAAACTATTAACTACTATAAGAATGGCTATGATGCTCCTGAGCATTGGTTTACTCACGAAGCACTGTTTAACGAAGAAATTACTAAGGCTGACTCAATATTTACCGATCAGTTAGACCTTCACCTAACAGATCTTGGCAAATATAAGCCTAATGCCAAGGTGGTTATCTTGGACGCTTGCTACAATGGTGCTTTCAATAACGACGAGTATATTGCTGAAGAGTATATTTTTGAAGGTGGCGACTGCGTGGTTACTATTGCAAACAGCGTAAACTCGCTTCAAGATAAATGGTGCGACCGCAATATAGGTATGTTTGGTTTAGGCTTGCGAGTTGGTAACTTTGTTAAGTATAACCCCTATTTTGAGTCACATGTTTTTGGAGATCCAACATTCACATTTGCTCCCTACGAAAAACTTGGGTTTGATGTAAATGAGGCTATTTACAAAAGCAACAAGTGGTGGAAAAAACAATTAAACTCTAAATACCCTGCCCTTCAGGCGTTTGCTATTAACGAGTTGACTCTTCGTGATGCTATCTCTTCGGCAGAGATTTTAGATGTATTCAAATCGTCGCCCTACCAAACTGTTCGCCTTATGGCAATGAACACTCTTGCATTGTATAAAGACGATAACTACATTGAGGCTTTGGCTTTGGGATTGAACGACAACTATGAGTTAATCCGTCGTTTTGCAGCTATTCAAGCCGGCAAATGTGGTGATTTGAGATTGATTCCTGCTCTTGTTTCGTTGGCTTCTAAAACATCGATTGGCGCAAGAGTTGATTTCCAATTGAAAATGGCTTTGGCTTTGTTCCCATACAACGAGTTGGTTAATGAGTTCAAAAAACAAGATCCTTGCAAAGATTTCTATAACGCAGAGCAAGAGAGTGAGAAGATGTTGAAATCGTTTGTAAACTTCTCGGACAAATCGTTTGAGGGCGATATTGAGCAAATCACTAAACCTGAGGTATCGGCAAAAGACAAACTAAAAGTTATACGTGCGTTCCGTAACCGTCCTCTTCACCCTGCAGTAGATGAAATCCTTGCTGCTTTTGAGACTATTGAAGAACCCAACCTTCAAATCGCCTTGATAGAGACTATGGGTTGGTTTAATATGTCGTACAAACGTACTCAAATAGCTGAATACTTCAAAGCTGTTTCAGAGAACGACAAATACGAGACTGCAGTTAGAAACGAGGCTCTTAAAACTTATAAGAGATTGTTGGGACTATAATATAGTTGTTAGTTGTCGGCTAACGCCGCCCTACGGGTAGTTGTTAGTTGTTAGACATAATCACAGGGTTGCCATTTGGCAACCCTGTCGCTTTATACATTCTATACGATATATGTATTCTCGTCATCGCACTTTTAATAACTTTATTGCAAATGCTTTGAGTACTATTGCGGCATATCGTTTCTTTTAAAATAAACCCGTCTTTGATTTAGAATTCATCAACGACGGACAACTTTATTTATTCTAAATTTATTATAGAACTCACGTTAATTTATAAATATATGGGAATAAAAGTATCTTCTAATTCTTTTTCCATGATGTAAAAATATAAACACCTTGATAAAAGCACATTACATTTTCCTCAACCTCATCTTTGTCATTTAAATACAATGTGATGTTTTTATTAAACTCTCTTGCAAACGACAAAATATCCTCATCTGTAATTAAATTGTATGCATCGCCAGTAAAAACAATAGCTCTTAAATAGACTTGCCCTGTTGATATGTGTAGGCTATATGTTATACCTTTTACATTACTATGCCCATCTTTATTAAAGACTTTGGTATAACCAAATCTCTCTAAAAATAGACTCTCAATCTTTTCGATAAAGTTTTTTGCTTCTTGATTTGTAATTTTTAAGTTTTCTCTGTATGCAACTTTATCGGCTAAAAAATCCTTATATTCTTCTGGGTTATACCATACCCAAAAATCTTTTACCTCATGTTTTAGTGAATCAGTATAATTTATATCATATTCTAAAACATCTCTTCTTAAAATTTCGTTATCCCCTGATACTGATGAAGCAAAGATGGTTTGAGATATTGCCATCAATAATAACATTAAAACAAAAAGATAGCGTTTCATTATTATACAGTTTATTTATTACGATAAAAGTATCTTATTTATTTAAGATATGCAATAGATATTCAGGTGGAATAGAATCGTCAAATGGTCTAGTATCGTGATTGCTTTTCTCTTGTGGTAGAAAAATGCCGATTTCTTTGTATAAATCCAAATATTTGGATCTTTTACCAAATCATTGTTTTTCATAACTACCTAATTATTATTTATTGGCAAAAATAGGTAGCCATTTTTAATATATAGTGGTATAATTATAAAACAACAATATTTGTAGGGCAATGCTGAATCCGTAACAATAATTGTCAGAGAAAGAAATAAAGGAGCTAAATATTGAACCTCTATCAAATAATAGTTTTATGTTCTTATTCGATTTTAAATCAGAGGAATGTGAAGATAAAAAAAGAAAGACAAACCATCGAAAATGATGATTTGTCTCTTTCGATACTTATCAAAGACTTTATTCTAAGCCAAATATTTTATTAAATCCTCCATATTCATATGAAGCATATACATTCTCATCATATTTCTCAATATTATCAACATTAATCTTCATAAGATTAAAATCCTCAATAAAACTCAAAATTTCTTCATCAGTAATTAACTTATATACATTACCATAAAAAAAGATATTTAAAAAATATACTTTGCCTGAGTGAATATGTACCATATATGAAATGTTAAAAATATTGCTTTTGCCTTCACTATCAAATACTTTATCTGCACCAAAATGTTTATTAGCAAGATACTCAATCACTGCGTTCACATTGGCCTTATTTAAACTGCTTATCGGTACATGACTTATTATTTCTATATCCTTAAATAATTCTTCGTTTTTTGAGGGTGTATACCATACCCAAAAAGACTTTACATCTTGTTTTAATGAGTCGGTATAATCTACCATATATTGCAAATCACCTTTTGCAAGAATATCAATACTTTTATAAGACTCTGAAAATGTGTTCTGAGTTGCGACTATTAATAATAAAGTTGCGATAAAGAGAAGCCTTTTCATAATTATGTAATTTATATAATATATGGGGATAAAAGTATCTTATTTTTTTAAGATATGCAATAGATATTCAGGAGAAATAGAATCGTCAAATGGTCTGGTATCGTGATTGCTTTTCTCACGAGGAAGAGATACTCCTATTTCTTTGTATAAATCCAAATCTTGGAATCCTTTAGCAAATTATTATTTTTCATATCTACCTATTTTTTATTGGCAAAAATAGATTTTAGTTTCTGAGAGATTGTGTTATAATTATACAAAAAAGAGCGTACAGCTATGCTTGTACGCTCTTAAAGTATATGCTCTATTGTGATGGTCTATGAAAGTATTTGATTTGCCGAGTCGGATGTTTTTACCTTCTCTATTACTCGTTCAACTACTGCTGTATCTGCATCTATAATAAATGTTTGTCGGAGTGTTCCCATATAGGTTCTTCCATATAGCTTTTTCTCTGCCCACACACCGAATTGTTGTTGCAATTGGGTGTCGGTATCGGCAATTAGAGGAAATGGCAATGAGTGCTTTGCTATAAAGCCTTGGTGCGACTTTGCACTATCTTTGCTCACCCCTATTACTTGGTAGCCTGCAGAGAGGAGTTGTGCATACCCGTCACGCAATGAACACGCTTCGGCTGTACAACCCGATGTGTTGTCTTTTGGATAGAAGTAGAGGGCTACTTTTTTACCGGGATAGTTGCTTAAACGCACCTCATTGCCCTCTTGGTCTAGTCCTAAAAAGTCGGGAGCTTTATCTCCTATGTTCATTTTTATAGTTCTAAATCTACATTAAACATTTCGTGCCAAGGTAATCCTTGCTCGTTTAGCTCTTTCATAAATGGATCGGGATTGAACTCCTCTACATTCCATACTCCAGGTTTACGCCACTCGCCTTTCAAGAACATTTTTGCTCCAATCATTGCAGGTACTCCTGTTGTGTAGCTTACTCCTTGTGCTCCTGTTTCACGATATGCCTCCTCGTGGCTACAGTTGTTATATACGTAGTAAGTTATATCTTTACCCTCTTTGTCAAGTCCTTTTATGCGACAACCGATTGATGTTTGTCCTGTGTAGTTCTCACCAAGGTCTCCGGGGTTAGGCAACACGGCTTTCAAGAATTGAATAGGTACAATCTCTACTCCGTTATACATTATTGGTTTGATGCTATCCATTCCTATGTTTTGGATTACTCGAAGGTGTGTTAGATACTCTTGTCCGAATGTCATCCAAAAACGTGCACGTTTGATTGATGGGAAGTTTTTAACCAAACTCTCCAACTCCTCGTGGTACATCAAATATGATTCACGTGGTCCTACCTCGGGATAGTTCAATGGTTGGTGTACTGATAGAGGATCTGTCTCTTTCCACTCGCCATTCTCATAGTATTTTCCACGTTGAGTGATTTCACGAATATTAATCTCGGGATTGAAGTTTGTTGCAAATGCTTTATGGTGATCTCCTGCATTGCAGTCAACAATATCAAGATATTGTATTTCGCTGAAGTGGTGTTTTGCAGCATATGCTGTGTATACGCCTGTTACTCCCGGGTCAAATCCACAACCTAGAATTGCTGTCAGACCTGCCTCCTCGAAACGTTGTTTGTATGCCCATTGCCAGCTATATTGATATTTTGCTTCGTCTAATGGTTCATAGTTTGCTGTATCCAAATAACTTACGCCATACTCCAAACATGCGTCCATGATTGTAAGGTCTTGGTATGGAAGTGCCAAGTTTACTACCAATTCGGGTTTAAACTCATTGAATAGTGCCACCAACTCTGAAACATTGTCTGCATCAACTTGCGCTGTTTGAATTTTAATGTTTTTGATGTCTGCTGCTATCTTATCGCATTTGCTTTTGGTGCGGCTTGCCAACATAATATCGGTAAAGACATCGGCATTCATCGCCATTTTTTTCACTGCTACGGTGCTGACACCGCCTGCTCCAATAACTAATACTCTTGCCATTGCAATCTCGTTTTTTATAATTTTGGTTAGTAATTTTCTTTTTAAACTAGGGACAAATATACTAATTATAATTATATAATACGAATTATAACCGTATAAAGATAATATTTATTAAAAAGTTTCGGGAAAGGGTATTTTTATTGTATTTTCGTATTCGTGAATTTTAGATTATGAGCAACAAGAGAATTTTGGTTGGCATGAGTGGCGGAGTGGACAGCTCGGCTGTTTGTATTTTGCTACAAGAGCAAGGTTATGAGGTTGTTGGTGCTACTCTTCGTATGTGGGAGCGTGGCGAAAGCGACGAAGAGCCTTCGTTTATTACTGATGCACGTAACTTGGCTGAACGTTTGGGTATTGAGCACCATACCATTGATATTCGCAAAGAGTTTAAAGAGGGGGTTATTGCATCGTTTATTAACGAGTATATGAGTGGTAGAACCCCAAACCCTTGTGTTGTATGCAACCCCGGTTTTAAATGGAGAGCTCTGCTTGAGTGTGCCGACTCTCTTGGGTGCGAAAAGATTGCTACGGGACACTACGTGAATATTGTTGAAGATAATGGTTATTTCTTTATTGAAGAGGGTGGAGATGATAGTAAAGACCAATCGTATTTTCTTTGGGGCTTGACTCAAGAGCAACTCTCCCGCACGGTTTTTCCGTTGGGCAAATTGGTTAAACGTGAGGTCAAAGAGATGATGCGTGAACGTGGCTTTGCGGCTAGTGCCGACAAGAGCGAGAGCATGGAGATTTGCTTTATAGAGAAAGATTATCGCACCTTCCTCCGTGAGAATGTAGATGGTATTGACGAACGTTACTCAGGCGGTTTTTTTGTTGATAAAATAGGGAAAAGATTGGGCCAACATAAAGGTTTCCCTTTCTATACCATAGGACAGAGAAAAGGTCTTGAAATAGCTTTGGGACGCCCTGCTTATGTTACAAAAATAAATCCATTGAAAAATACTGTTAAGCTTGGTTTTGAAGATGAGCTTTTATGCAATGGTATGCGTTTGAGTTCTTGCAAGTTTGTTGATGAGAGTTTGATGTCGTCGCCCGAGTTGGTTGTACGCATCAGATATCGTGGCACTCCGTATGGTGTCAGGTGTTTGGTCTCAGATGAAAAAGGTATGAAGGTTATTCTAAATAGTTCGGCCTCGGCTGTTGCCCCAGGGCAATCGGCTGTATTCTATATTGGGAACAGGGTTGTTGGTGGTGGTTTTATTGAGTCGCCACTATCGGAACATGAAATTGTATGCTAAGATTTTTTACTTCTCTTATTCTCTCCATTTGGTGCTTTAGCTTGTGCGCAGAGGAGTTATTTACCTTAAGGGTATGGCTTTCGGACAAGGAGGGGTGTGAATTTTCGCTTCTTCACCCCGAAGAGTTTTTGAGCCAAAGAGCGATTGAGAGACATAAGAGAGATGATATAGTTTTTTCGGTTTGCGACCTTCCTGTTTCGAAATTGTATAGAGAGAGGGTTATGTCGGTTGCCAAACGAGAAGTGTGCCACTCTAACTGGCTAAACACATTGGTTGTTGAGTGCGACTCTGCCAAGGTTGGAGAGATTGAATTTATGCCTTTTGTTGAGAGGATTGAAATTCTTTCGAAAGGCGATGATATTAGAAAGAGTACAAAATCGGATTTTTATAATTTTGGGGATATAAATCTCCACCCTCTATATGGTGTGGCTCAACCCTTATCAAAGAGTGCTGACGTTACACGTATGCACAAAAAAGGGCATTGGGGCAACGGCGTTTTTATTGCTGTGCTTGACGATGGTTTTGGTGGAGTTGACACACTTAACCAATGGTTTGATTTAAACAGAATTAAGTTTACTTGTGATGTGGTTAACCCTGAAGGGGATATTTATAGTGAAGATGACCACGGAACGGCCGTTTTGTCAATCATGCTTGCAAACCGTAAGGGTGAATTTGTTGGAGTTGCTCCCGAAAGCGATTATGCTCTTATTCGCACAGAGGATATTAGCATTGAGACTCCGTACGAAGAGGATTTTTTTGTTAGGGGGCTGGAGATTGCCGACAGCATTGGGGTTGACATTGTGAATGTATCGTTAGGCTACGAACAGGTAGGTGATATTACTGCAGTTTCGTGCATTGCTTCGGAGATTGCTTCAAACAAGGGCATTGTCATTGTTTCTAGTTGTGGCAACAAAGGTAATGCCGGATTTACTCACCCTGCCGATGCCAATGGCGTTATTGCTGTTGGTGGCGTGGACAAACGTGGACGACTTGCAGATTTTACATCGAAAGAGTTTATTCGTGGCAAATATGTTGCCCCAAAAACGAGGGCTCTTGCCGAAGACGTTCCGATAATAGATGGCAGTGGCAAGATTATGAGCGCTTATGGTACATCGTTTGCAGCCCCAGCAGTTACGGGAGCTATTGCTATAAAAAAGAGTTATTAAAATGGCTGAGAATATTACGCTATATGAACTAAATAATATGCTGAGTATTGTTGTTGGAAATGCTTTCCAAAAGCAATACAAAGTGGCAGCAGAGATTAGCGAACTGAGAGTTAACAGCTCGGGACACTGCTATATGGAGCTTGTTGAGAAAGATGATCAAGGCAACACCGTTGCTAAGGCTCGTGCAAATATATGGGCTGCAACCTTTCGCAAGCTACAACCTTTCTTTGAATACTCAACCGGTATTACTCTTAAAGCCGGTATTAAGATTTTGATTACGGTAAAGGTTAGTTTCGACCCTCTTTACCACTACTCTCTGACGGTGTGGGATATCGACCCAGCATACACCATAGGCGATATGGCTATGCGTCGCACACAAATTCTTAATCGTCTCTCAGAAGAGG
Organism: Bacteroidales bacterium; assembly: GCA_017559955.1. Classification (GTDB taxonomy): domain Bacteria; phylum Bacteroidota; class Bacteroidia; order Bacteroidales; family G3-4614; genus Caccoplasma_A. The sequence goes on along the minus strand of JAFYPQ010000032.1, from coordinate 20,332 downwards.
GGGTAATCAATGATAATAAAAGTCTTACGCTTTCAGCCATTCCTCAAAAAATTGCCGTCATTTCGTCGGCTACCGCTGCCGGATTTGGAGATTTTTGCAATCAAATAGAAAACAACTCTCAAGGATACGTTTTTTATCCGATACTGTTTAAAGCACTTATGCAGGGCGAACAATCGGCTGAAAGTATTATTGCAGCCCTTAATCGGATATATGATAATGCAAATATGTTCGATTGCGTGGTGATTATCAGGGGTGGTGGTGCTACTTCAGAACTCAACTGCTTTGACGATTACGAGCTTGCCCTAAATATTACTCAATTTCCGTTACCCGTCATCGTAGGTATCGGGCACGAACGTGATACCACAGTTTTGGACTATGTTGCATACAAAAGTGTTAAAACCCCTACCGCTGTTGCTGAGTTTTTAATTTCGTCGATTGTATCAAGCGACGGATACATAAATGAACTGAGCGGGGAGATTATAGATAGGATTAAAAATCTTTTAAATGATGCGAAGTTAAAGCTATCGACCATTGAGAATAAAGCCCCTGCTTTAATTACCAATAAATTAGAGAGAGAAAAAGGTTTGTTATCTCAACGACAAAGCCGAGTAGTAATGGAACTTCAAAGAAAAGTAAGCAACGAGCGGATAAAGGTTGCAACTTCGTTTGCCACTCTGAAAAGTAATTTTCAAAGGTCCATTGAGCGAGAAGAAAATCGCATAACAAACATAGCAACCAACATCGATCTCCTTTCGCCCGATAAGATTTTAAAACGGGGATACTCCATTTCGGTTAAAGACGGATACCCTATTAAAAGCGTAACAGAAGTTAAAGAGAATGACAATATAAAGGTTATTTTTACCGACGGCGAAATTGATGCAGTAGTAAAGAATTTATAAATAAAAACAAGATATGGATAGTAGTATAAAGAGTTACAGCGAGGCTGTTGAAGAACTTGAGAATATTGTTACAATGCTACAAAGCGACAAGTGTAAGATTGACGAACTAAAAGGTTATGCCCAGCGTAGTGTTGAACTTATTAAGTTTTGTAAAACACATCTTACACAAACTGACGAAGAGGTTAAAAAACTTTTAGAGAGCATTGACGGGGAGTAGAATAACGATGTTATAATATTAAAAAACAGGCAAAAGCCTGTTTTTTAATATTGCTTTAATTCAAGTTTCTCTCCATCAAACTCAATGTAAGAGTTATGGTTTATCCAATCTCCGGTAAGCACTATCTCTCCCCCACTATTAAGGGGGCGTTTAAACAATAGGTGCTGATGCCCGAAAACGAAATAGTCTATCTTGTCGGTTGCGGCAGCATTAAACTCCGTCGCCCATACTACAAGAGGATTGCTTTCGTCGTTTCCGAATTTCGGAGTATATCCGCCTGCTTTGCGACTGTTCGATGACCAACCATATGCAAATGGCACTGTCCACCATGGATGAATTGCCGAGTAGAGCTTTTGGCACAACTTATTACGGAATAGCCAACGGATAAACAAATAGCCCAAAGGGCGTTTGCCCTCTCCGTCGCCATGACCCATATAAAAACGTTTACCACATAGCTCTGCCATATACGACTCTTTATGAACTATTACTCCTAACTCCGTAGGCAGATAATCAAATATCCATATATCATGATTCCCAATAAACCAATGCACCTCTACTCCTCTATCGGTTAGCTCGGCAATCTTACCAAAGAAGCGTGTAAATCCACGAGGGACTACACAGCGATACTCAAACCAATAGTCTAATATATCACCAAGAAGATATATGGCAGAGGCCGACTCTTTTACAGAGTCGAGCCACGCCACTACACGTTTTTCTGCATTTTGGGGAGATTTGAGCGTTTTGGCTCCTAAATGCAAATCAGATATAAAATATATTTTCTTATCCATCATTCTTGTTTAATATCGGAGTTTTGTAATTTCTACAAAAATCCTAAATCGAGTTTTGCCTCCTCGCTCATCATATCTTTATTCCACTCAGGTTCAAAGACTACCTGTAAATCGAGACTCTTTACCCCCTCAATGCCTTCAAGCTTCATTCTTACATCCTCTAAGATATATTCTGCCGCAGGACAATTCGGGGCTGTAAATGTCATCTCCACTTTTAAATTATTCTCCTCGTCAAAATCGATAAGGTATATCAAACCTAAATCGTATATATTTACAGGAATTTCGGGGTCGTAAACGGTGCGAAGCATCTTTACGACCTTCTCTTCCAATGTTGGCTCTTGTTGTAACATATTACTTTTCCTCTGCTACTTTTTCTATTATTGCAACCAAATGTTTGTAAAAGTTTGCCACGGCAGGTATATGCATTTTCTCATCAGGAGAGTGCACTCCACGTAGTGTCGGACCAAACGATACCATCTCTAAGTATGGATATTTTTCTAAGAACAATCCACACTCTAATCCTGCGTGTATTGCTTTTATTGCAGGCTTCTCTCCAAACAATTGTTCGTATGTATCGACTGTTGTTTTTAAAATCGAAGAGTCCATTTTAGGTTTCCATCCGGGATATCCTTCACTATGTGTTACCGAAGCTCCTGCAAGAGTGAAAATACTCTCGACACTAAATGCTGTTGCATACTTTGCCGACTCGACACTGCTTCTTTGACTTGTTGATATAACTATTTTATTATCTCCCGGCATTTTAACCGATGCAAGGTTTGTCGATGTTTCAACCAACCCCTCTATATCACGGCTCATTGCCATTACGCCTTGAACGCATCCGTTAAGTGCATTTATTAATTTAGCTGCTGTATCTTTAGCTATCGCCTCGGCAGAATCAGTTGTCTCCCAACGCATTTTAAAGCTATCGTCAACCCCTTTTAACTCATTGGCAACTTCTGCCGCAAACATATTTAGTTCGATGGTTATTGGTTCTTTGTCCTCTTTGCGAACTGCTACAATTGCTGATGCCTCACGTGGAATTGCATTACGAAGGTTTCCGCCCTCAAAGCGAACCAAATATAATGGGTTTTTACGCATCCACTTCATCAAGAAACGTGTTAATATCTTAATAGAGTTACCCAATCCTAAATGGATGTCGCAACCCGAGTGTCCTCCTCGAAGTCCCTCTACATATATCTTTAAGAAGTGATAACCTTCTGGGACTTGCTCAAGTGTATATGGTAATGTTGCAACTGTATCAACACCTCCGGCACATCCGACAAACACTTCGCCTTCATCCTCCGAGTCGAGGTTTATAAGATATTTACCTTGCATAAAACCCTCTTTTAGAGCAAAAGCACCTGTAAGTCCTGTCTCCTCATCAACAGTAAAGAGAGCTTCTAAAGGACCATGTTTAATTGTATCATCAACAAGTATTGCCATTGCTCCTGCCATACCTATTCCGTTATCTGCACCAAGTGTTGTACCTTCGGCACGAACCCATTCGCCATCTATCACGGTCTTTATCGAGTCGGTTTCGAAGTTAAAATCCACACCACCATTCTTTTCACATACCATATCCATATGTGCCTGCATAGTTAATATAGGAGCATTTTCACACCCGGGAGTTGCAGGTTTGCTCATAAGAATATTCCCTGCTTCGTCTTCTTTTACATCTATGTTATTTTTAGCCGCCCAATCTTTTAAGTATTGGCGTATCTTCTCCTCTTTTTTTGAAGGACGAGGAACTTGAGTTATCTCATCGAAGATTGTCCAAATTGCTTGTGGTTTTAGTTCTGTGATTTTCATATATATATGATTTTAATATTAATAATTCAAAAATATAATTTTAGAAGCTCTCCTCAAATAATCTAAAAATAAAATTACAATAAATTGTTTTTATTCTCACTCCTTTCACTATATTTGCATCGGATTTAATAATTAATGCCGTTAATATATTTATAACATACAAATATACGAATAAACGAGCGAGAAATATGAAGTTTACTTCAATATTTTTTACTGCGAGCGTAAAGGATATTCAAGTTTTCTCAAATATATAACAAAAATGTGGTATATAGTATTGCTTTTTACATTTCTTATCCTTACTTTTGCATTATTCGCAATGGCTGTTAAAATTTTGTTTAAGAAGGGAGGCAAATTTCCCAATGGTCATATAGGCAAAAGCAAGCATATGCGAGAGAGAGGTATTACTTGTGCAGTTTCGACCGACGCAAAGGATAGAGCAAAAAGAAATCTTAAAGAGATTTTAGACGAGCAAAATAAAAAAAATTAATAATTATATTCACTTTACTTATTTATGAGAAATTTAGGCAAAACATTATCACTTATTATTGCAACTTTTCTTGTTGTTGCAACTTTTACCCAATGTAAAAATACCGAGTCTGATAGCTCTATTATATCGACTAACGATAGCACCGGAAGTTGTTCAATAAAAATTGCATACATAAACACCGATTCGCTATTAAAAAACTACACATTAGCTAAGGAATTAAACGATGAGATGTTGAAACAACAAGAGAGTATGCGTGCTAATGTTAATGAGCGTACAAAAGCATTAGAAAAAGAGATGGCTGATTTTCAACGCAAATATGAAAACAATGCTTTCCTTAGTCCCGACCGTGTTCAACAAGAGTACCAACGCATATCAAATGAAGAGGCTAAACTTCAAGAGTATGTTCAAAAACTTGAATTAGAATCGCTACAAAACAGCCAAAAAATGATGATACGCATTAACGATTCTGTTCAAAATTACATCGATGAGGTATTGAGCAAAGCATACGATATTGTTTTGAACAACGCAGGAACTCTTCACGTTGACAAAAAATTTGACATAACCAACGAAGCGATTAAGGGCTTAAATGCTCGTTACAAAAAATAGTAGATAGTCGTCATTTAATACAAATTCTGGGAAAGAGGATAATCCAAATCAATAAGGATTATCCTCTTTCATTATATATAATTCATGGAAGCTATTTTAAGTCGTCCCGATTTTTTGGCACTCCTATTGAAGTTGTTACTCTATATTCTTACCAAAGAATATCAGATATAATTTTTTTATATTTAAATACCTTAACAACAGAGCAAAAAGCAATGGACCTGCAATACCTGCCACTAACTCAATAATTAATTGCACATAACATTGCCCATTGAAATTAAATGGAAACGTTTTAGAAAATGTAACTACTCCAAGTATAAATATTATGTGCATAAAATATATCTCTGACGAATATTTACCGAGATATCGTAATAGCGACAATTTTCTATCTGTTATTGTCTTCGCAAAAGAGTATGTTGTTAATATTCCCAATATAGCCAAAGTAAAATCAAACATAATATTGGGAGCCTGCTTACTTAAAAGATAAAGCAGTATCTGCAATACAAATGATGGTATAAACAGAAAGCTTATCTTAAACTTCTTCCCTTTTGAAAGGTGTTTATATAAAAGTAAGCCTAATACAAAATATACCAAATGTTCTGATAGCATATTTAAACAAAACAGAGAGGGAAATGGTATAAAATATATTATAAAGCTTACACTCAACAACAATGGTAAATTTTTAAAAAATGGGACTATAAGAAATATTAAAAACAGTACATATACATACCAAAGAAACGAAACAAATCCGCCATAAGGGTTTACAAACAGAGTGTAAAGAAACGATTCTATCTCAATTGGAGTATTTACTCCTATTGTAATACTCGACAGGTATTTGATTATATAATATATACCCATAACAGATATATATGGCAACAAAAGTCGTTTTGCTTTACCCTTTATAAAAGAGAGATAATTATTTGAAGAGTTGTGATGTTTTGCATATAAATATCCCGATATTGACATAAACAACGGCATATGGAAGGTGTATATGAAATTTCGGATAAAACCATATGCATTAAAGGCATATAGTAGTTCTATATGCCCAAATACTACAAGAATTATTGCAATTCCCTTTAATATATTTATCTCTTTGTACAATTGCAATGTAATATTCCCAACGTTTTACGATTGTTTAAAACCAGCTTATTAAAATCCTCGTTTATCGTATGCTGCTTTTAGGCGATTCATTGCCTCCTCCATAACAGGACGTGGAGAGGCTGCATTAAATCGCATCCACCCTTCTCCGCCGGGGCCGAACATATCTCCTGAGTTAAGAGCCAATCGTGCTTCGTTTACAAAGAAATCGTCCAACTCTTTTTGTGTAGCGAAGCCCAACTCTCGACAATCAAAGAACATCAAGAATGATGCCTCGGGTTTCATTGCTTTGATTTTTGGCATTTCTGCATTTAGTCGGTCGTTTACATAATCCATATTGGCAAATACATAGGTAAGCATTTGATTTAACCACTCCTCACCTTGGTTGTATGCTGCTTCGGCTGTTACAAAGGCAAATACGTTTCCTCCCGATATATGGTTATTGTCAAGATATGGGAATGCACTCTTACGAATCTCTTCATTGAATATCAATATTTGCGATGTTACGACACCAGGCATATTGAATGTTTTTGAAGGAGCCATAAATGTTATTGAGTTTTGTCGTGCCTTTTCGCATGATGCAGCAAAGGGGAGGTGGCGATGTGGAGCATATGTCATATCGGCATGTATCTCATCGCTCAACACAAGTGTTCCCTCTTCGGCACAAATCTCTGCCATAGTTGTTAGTTCCTCGTTACTCCAACGACGTCCGCCGGGATTGTGAGGGTTACACAAAACAAATATTTTACACCCTTTTATATCACGACGCATCGCATCAAAATCTATTACATAGCGTCCGTTCTCTATTATAAGAGAGTTGTGAACAGCTTTACGTCCTGTTGCAGCTATTACGTTATGGAACGGATGATATACCGGTGGCTGTACCATCACTTTGTCGCCTGGATTTGAGAAATGGTTAATCATCATATATATACCCGGAACTATACCCGGAACGTGATGTATCTCCTCTTTCTTTACAGTTAATCCATAACGACGATCTGCCCAACGAATAAATGATTCGAAATATCCGTCGTGAGGTTGAGGATAGCCCAATATCTCGTGCGACAGACGCTCTTTTATTACATCCGTTATAAACGATGGCGTTTTGAAGTCCATATCGGCAATCCACAAGGGGAGCACATCTTCTCTGCCCCATAACTCTTTTGTTGAATCGTACTTTACGGATTGTGTTCCGTGGCGATCGATCATCTCATCAAAATTGTACTTCATATCCTCTTTATCGTTTAATACGGTTATTTTTATGTTTTAATTCTTATCAATATATAGGTCGTCCGACTCTAAGAGTCTCTTCTCTATTTTAACAGATTTTACTCCCGACTCTATCACTTGTCGTGCCGAAGTTGCAACACTTTGTTTGCCTGTAAGCATTTTACCTTTTACTGCCTCAAATTTTGTTTCGACACCCCTAAATGCCTTTTCAACATCATTTATCATTTCGTAGAGAGCCTCCAAGCGTTCAAGCATATTTTCTGCTGCTCTCACAATCTTATCTTGATTGCGTTGTTGTTCTACTTGAGCCCAATAATTTTCGATCATCTTCAACAGAGAGAATAGTGATAATTCGCTTGTTATGATAACCTTCCTATCGTATGCCTCGTACCATAACGACGGCTCCGTTTCACGCATCAACTGCAAAGCGTTTTCGTTTGGGATAAACATTACAACGCAATCTATTGTATCTCTGCGACTGCTCTTCTGGTATGTAGCATACGATTTTGTTACAATCTCTTTTATATGAGATTTTATGCTTTGTATATGTCTCTTTTGAGCCAAAGCTCTCTCCTCTTCGTTTTCAGCATTGCACCACTCCAAGTAGGCTGTCAGCGATACTTTCGAGTCGATAATTAAATCTTTGTCGGGATAGTGAACTATAACGTCGGGAATCATTCGCTTTTGAGTCTCTTCGTGGAGAATGGTATTTCCCTGCTCATCACGAATGGTAGTCTGACAATCGAAATGCTCTCCCTCCTTTAATCCGCACCTTTTAAGGATATCGGTTAAAACCAACTCGCCATACATACCTTGCGTTTTCGATTTTCCTTTAAGAGCTTCTGCCAAGCGGTTTGCCTCGTCTCCAATCTCATTTGTACGAGACATCATCTCTCTTATCGCAGTATCTAATGACGATTTTTGTTCGACACTCTTTTCTCGTGTCTCCTTTATCTCGTCACCCACCTTCTTCATCTCCTGTTTAAGGTTTTCGATAAAGGGTGAGAGTTGCTCTTTGTTGCTGTTGCCAAGTTCTTGCGTCTTCTCCTTTAAGAGTTTTTCGCTTAATTCAGAAAACTCCAATTTCAAAGTTTTTATCTGCTCTGAAAATTGAGTTTCTTGTTGTTTAAGTCGTTTTTCGACCTCCGCCTCTTTCTCTGCAAGCATCTGTGCCTTTGCCTCGTTTTCGGCTTTAAGTGAACTTGTCACTTTAAGTAATCTTTCACGCTCGTTGTTTATAGAGAACAGCTCCTCTTTTAGTTGCTGCAACTCGTTTATTTTTTCGTGAAAGAGTTGTTGCTTTGCCTCTCGTTCAGTCTCTATTTTGACATTCTCTATCTCAATTTCCGACTTTAGTTGATTTGCTTCAGATAGTTGTTGGGTTAAGACTATAATTTCACGCTCCTGTTTTTTTACAAGAGTGTTTTTTGCTTTTACCACTATTAACAGCAAAAACAAACTAATTATAACTCCTATTATTAAACCTATAACTATCTCCATTTTTATTTTATCTGTAAGGTCTTTAGAGTCATTAAGGATAGTATCCCCTAAATCCTTTCTATTCTCCCTCTCTTCGGGAGAGGGGTTGAGGGTGAGAATCTTAAATTCCTTTTAATCGTTTTACAGTTTTAAGGGCCTCGTTCCGAACACTTTCGCTATAAGCTTCGCTTGCCCATACTTGCTCGCAGAAGTTTATTATTTCGTTGCGTTTGTATGAGTAGTTAAACCAACCGAATGCCTCAATTATGGCAACACGTAAATCATCATCTGTCTCTTCCGAGAACATTTGCATCATCTTATCAGTTGCGGTATGCAAGTTTTTGTTTCGGAAGTTACGCATCATATTAATCTTCTCTTTTGTTGTTGCATTAGGCGTATCCAACTCTTTTTCCATTGGCAAGTTTGAATATCGTTTGAAGTAGCCCATTACTCGTCGCTCCTCTTTTTCTTTGTCGTAATAGTTTTTACAAGGGTCTTGACGTTCAAACTCTGCAACAAGTTTTTCGTTGGGGAACAACTCTAAGGCACCTCTTAATTGAAAATCGACACGAGATCCATTTGCCACTCTTGATATTGCCGATACTAATGCAGGGATAATTCTTTCGTCGCCACATTTTCCGGCATACAATGCACCAAAGCGTTGAACAATCTCATATGAATCATTTATTGCAAGCGAAATAGCCTCTACAAAGTTATCGTCTTTGAATGTTGTCAGCATCATAAAGGCATATAAACGAACTGTATTTTCCGAAGCTGTTTTAAATACATTCAATAACTCCTCCGATGTTATACCTTTATTTTTTGTCAACATCTCCATCGCAAAACATTTTACTGCCGCCTCAGAAGAGTTTTTAAGTTGTTTTTTCCAGAATTTATTATTTTTGAATATAGCCTCGTTTACATCGAACGAAAGTTCTTTACCCGATGCAAAAGCAAATGTTGGGTCGCCAAAAACGTGAGCTCCTAAGTATGGATTGTATTTTACCATATTCCCGACACGCATTCCATAGCCCAACATACCGATATGGCGGTCGCACCATTTGTCTTGCAATGAGTTTACGCTGTTTGCTATTGTAACAACACACTCTCCATCTTCAAATATGTACTCCTCTGCCATATACTCATCATAGTTGAATGCTCCATTGAAACAAGCATCCAAGAATACCACTTTGGCATTGGGTTTATATTTTCCAAGGTCGGTTATGTGAAGGTCGAGTTTATCGTTATAAAGAGAATCTTCCAATATTGAGGCACGTGTAAATATTGAGTCGAACCAATGTACAGGGACATCATATTTTTTTGCCCAACGCTCACGTGCAGCATCTTTGTCTTCGCCTCCCTCTACTGCTTTGCGAATTTTTGAGCGGAAGAAACGATTTGCCGATTTTATCTCATCTGACGCATTCTTTGGCAAAGGATAACCATTTAAATACTCCTCATCGGGATATCCGTGGTGGTGTAACACTGCCAATGATAGGTCTTTGCGTTGCATCTCGGTCATTAACGGGAATTTGCAAAACTCATTGTCGAGGTGATCCATAAAGACAATTCCGTTAGCTTGACGTTTTAGCCATGGGAAGTGTTCTCGGTATGCAATTTTTTCGTCCATACGTGCAAGTATCGACTCTGAGTTATAACCATGACCCGAGAAATAGAATACATTTGAAAGTGTCTCGTTTTTCTCTTTTTGTGCTACAACCTTTTTAAGGTATGCTTTCAAACGATCATATTTTGTTTTGTCGCCTTTATCGCAAGTTTTAATGCGTCCTGAGTATAACTCGGGAGCACAAACTTGTGTTGATGTTGCCGGCAAAGAATAGAAGAAGAGATTGGGTTTATCTTCATTCTGACCAATATATTTAAACTCCAAATCCAAATCATCATAGAAACGATCGGATGGACACGAACTCTTCTCCATACTCCTCATCGACTTCTTTGATTGTTTTGGCTTGAATCCAGAAGCAAAGTGTTGTGCATCGAATAGCATAGGAACCGGAATATCTCCTATAAATACCACACCCTCGATAGGAGCCTCCTTTTGAGTTGCAAGACTCTTTATTTTTGCTTTTATCGAATCGGGATTATACCATATATCCTCTATGATATATGTTTTCAAGCCCTGCTTTTCAATTGATTGAGCATAAGCCTCCACCTCGGCTTTTGCCTCTTTAAAACTTGTTTTGTCAATAAATATTGCAAATCCTTTCTCCCCTGCAAATAGAGAAGCCGAGCAGATTACGGCAACAATCAATAAGACTCTCTTTAAACTTAACACTTTCATTTTATTCAATTTTTTATTTTGTTTATTCTTTATCTTTTAGGCAAAGACATAATCTTTACAATTTTCAAAGATACATATTATTTTTGACCGTTGCCACCATTTCGCATAAAATATTTCAAAGAAAGATTTGCAAAAGCAATTCAGGACCTATCTTGTTGAATCATAAGCATTCGCCCTCCCCCAAGTAAAATAATGTTAAATTATTTGTAAAATGTTATATTTTTTTCATACATTTGCAAAGTTGAATTCATCATTTGTGGTTTAAGAGGTTCTGACTGCTTCATGATGATAAAGAGATAATATAGAACCTCATAAAAACAATCACTTATTAAATATTAATTATTATGGAAAAAAAATCTAACGGATTAGGCGTTGCAGGATTGGTATTATCAATTTGTGCTTTGGTATTTTGCTGGCTTCCTATTTTGAACTGGATTCTTTGGTTCTTAGGAGTATTGTTCTCTTTCATCGGAGTATTCAAACGTCCTAAAGGATGTGCTATCGCAGGATTGATAATTTCAGTTATTCCTTTTATCATTATGTTGGTATTTATAGGAGGCGTGGCTGCTGCATTATAATTCCATCCTAACAAAAAAAATAATCCCTCGAAGAGTTCTTACTTTTCGAGGGATTATCTTTTTGTAGTTGTTTAAGAAACTACATTAGTAGTTTGTTGCTCTCAAACGGAAGTGAGCTTTGGGGTGATCGCACACAGGGCATATTTCAGGAGCATCCTTGCCTATTACTATATGTCCGCAGTTACCACACTCCCAAATAGAATCGCCATCACGAGAGAATACAATCTTTCTCTCAATATTATCCAACAATTTACGATAACGCTCCTCGTGCTCTTTTTCTATTTTAGCAACCTCTTCAAACAAGAATGCTATATGATCGAAGCCCTCTTCTTTAGCCTCTTTTGCAAAGGTTGCATACATATCGGTCCACTCATAGTTTTCGCCTGCGGCTGCATCTGCCAAGTTTGTTGCCGTATCGGCAATTGAACCACCGTGCAATAGCTTAAACCAAATCTTTGCATGCTCTTTTTCATTGTTTGCTGTTGCCTCAAACAACTCTGCTATTTGCACATATCCCTCTTTTTTTGCCTTTGAAGCATAGTATGTGTATTTGTTGCGGGCTTGTGATTCTCCTGCAAATGCAGTCATTAGATTTTGCTCTGTTTTAGATCCTTTTAGTTCCATATTCGTTAGTTTTAAAATTGTTTAAATATTATCTTCTTATAACAACACCTATTTCAATGCTATGTTTTATGCAGATGCTAAATTATTAATTATTTTTTATTTGGTTTTATTTTTGTGCCTTTTTTTTTGTTAAAAACATTTAATGCCTTATGAAATATTTTTATTTACTTTGTACTATTAAAGAGAGAATACATTTACAAGTTTAAAACAGATATATCTATGAAAAAATTATTGTTAACTATTATGCTTTGTGTATTTGCTTTTGCAGGCTATGCTCAAAAAGGTGAAATGACGGCAAGTGCACAATTTATGCTTGGTGCAGGTCAAGGAATTACTAATGCCGGATTGGGAGCAAAATTCTCTTATAGTATTACCGATCCTTGGCGTGTTGCTGCATCGTTTGACTATGGATTTAGAAATAAATCAGTGGCAACATGGGATATTAACGTAGATGCTCACTATCAATTCTTCTTTGGGAAAGGATTTAGAGCCTATCCATTAGCCGGTTTCACTGTTTTGGGCTATCAATCTTTAGGTAACACTACTTGCGTTGGTATGAACCTCGGCGGTGGCGCTCAATATGATATTAACGATAGCTGGGCTATTTACTCTGAAGTTAAAGGACAATTGGTTCACAACCATGGCTCTCGCTTTGGATGGAGTATTGGTGGCTCTTATAAGTTCTAATTTCACCTAATCAAACTTATAAAAAGGAAGAATATAGTTTTATTCTTACGATAAAAGATAAAGAGGGAATATACGGGATATATTCCTTCTTGTTTTTATAACAACCGAAACTGACAGCAGACAACTAATAATTCCCTGCCACCACCAACAACATATCCTCAAATGAGGGAAGATAGTTTTGTGCTGTTTGGAGTAATACCTCGGGGGTTGCATTATTGATATATTCGATACGGGTATCGTAGTAGTTTAATGGCACTCCGTTTGTCAATATTGCTATAAAATTATCGGCAAGGGTAAAACTATTATCAAACATTCTGGCAAAATCGCCCAACAAATAGCCTTTTAAAGAGTGCATCTCTTGGTTTGTAATTGGGGTACTTTTTATTTTTTCTATCTCTTTTCTTACCTCCTCTATCAAGGGCTTAGTAAAATGCGTTGCAGTATGGGTAGATATAGTAAAGTAGGCTGCATCAGGCAGACCTATCAACCACGAATTTATTCCGTAGGTATAACCTTTTTCCTCTCTAATATTCTTATTTAATCGACTTCCGAAGTATCCGCCCAATGCACTGTTTAATATATGAAGATTCATATAGTTATCATTGTTGCGGTTTATTGTTCTTGCTCCAATTCGCACAGAACTTTGCAGTGCATTTTTTACATCTTCTACCACCATACCTTGTGGCGAGCCAATATTTATCGAATGGAGATGAGATACGATTTCATCTGAGGAGTTTATCTTTCGGATGTTTTCGACTAAAAGATTTAACATCTCGTCGTTAACATCTCCCGACAACAACACCTTACATTTTTCTGCAACATATCTCTCTCGAGCATATTGTTTTACCTCTTCTATTTGTAGATCTTCATAATCTTCAACCTTAGGCGTTACTCCGTATGGGTGTTCTCCGAACATTTGTTGTTTGAATATCGTAGAAGAGATACTCTCGACTTTTTTTTGTGCAACTTTTAAGCTTTCGGCACCCTGCCTTTTAAAACGTTCTAAATCACGTTTGCTAAATCGAGGAGTGGTTATTACTTCAAAAAACAGAGGCAATAGTTTTTTATATGTGCGGTTTGGCGAGTAGAGGGTAAATATTGTATAGTGCAACGATACTGTTTTACGAACCCAACCACCATAAAAATCGAATAGTTCAGATACTCTGTCGTAACTCTTTTTTTGAGAAGCTTCTACCAAAGCCTCTGCCGCAGCCTGAGCCACCAGGGGAGCAGGCTCGTGATATGTTCCCGACGAGAATATCAAATCGACTCTTGACACATCTTGCACACTGCCTGTGTATAGATACAGAGGTATGCCCCGTTCGGTTTCAATCAAACGAGGCATCTTAAAGGTCATCTGTTCAAAGTCTTTAACGAGTGGACGTGCTTTTAGAGTCATTCAGATATTATTAATAACTATTCGCATCCACCGCTGCATCCGCCACAACCGCTGTCGCTGCAATCTCCGCCGTGGCAACCACTGCAACATCCGCAAGCGTGTTTTGGGTTTAACTCCTCTTCTGTTGCATCTCTAACCAACAAAACTTCTCCGACAAAGTGTAACTCTTCACCGGCAAGAGGATGGTTGAAATCCATTATAACAGTGTTTTCTCGAACCTCTAATACCGAGCCATTAAAACGATCACCATCAGAGTTTATCATTTGAAATGTTTTTCCGGGAACCACATTCTCGGCATCGAATTGTCCGTTAGGACTGAATATCTCTTTCGATAACTCTTGTACTCGTTGCTCTTCATACTCTCCGAAAGCATCGGCACATGCTATTCTGAAATCGAACTTATCGCCGGCTTTAAGCCCTGCTACATTTTTTTCGAATGCCTCTAACATTTGGTCGGCTCCAAATATAAATGACAATGGGCGGTTTTGGGGTACTGTCTCCATAACCTCCTCCTCTTCGCCTACTGTAAGAACATAGCAGGCTTCAACATATTTTCCGTCTTTTATAATATCCATAGTTATTTATTTTTATCAGATGCGAAGTTACAAAAAATAGAACAATTCAGAACAACTTCTAAACTTTTTTACGCACGTGATTGTTTATTAGCATAAAAAATGATAACTTTGCAAACAACTCTTAAAACTTTTAGTTTTAGAGACGTTTAAATATTATAGAGCCGTGAGGCTTGTAATATTTAAAGTTGAATTAACAAATGGCAAATATAGTTATTCAGTTTTGCCAAATATAAAAAACAAACAAATAAATCAATGGACGAAAAACAAAAGCCTCGTCGCCCAAGGATAGGCGAAAGACGAGATAGCTTTGGGCGTGGCAACTCAGAGAACGGATTTAAAAAGAGTTACAACAACAATCGCCCCAACTACTCTTACGGTTCGGATTACCGTACAAAATCATACAACAACGATTACTATTCTCGTAACGACGAGGGGAAACGATACGAATCGAACAGATACGATTCTTATAACGAAAGCGATCGCCCACAACAACGTCGCTCGAATGTGTTAAAAAGATATGGCAATGGTAATTCGAGCAGATCGTTTAATAACAACAGAGAGGGATATAATGCAGGTGGTAAAAGATTTGAGAGACCTTCTCAGATTAATACTCCAACGCAACCCATACCTGCTCCGACAGCGAAAAACAAGAAGAAAAAGAGAATTATTCCAGAACCTATCTTGTATAAGGCTCCTTACAGCCCCGACGAGCCTATTCGTCTAAATAAATATCTTTCGACAGCAGGGGTTTGTTCTCGCAGAGAGGCTGACGAAATGATACAACGTGGCGAGGTTATGGTTAATGGTAAGGTTATATTGGAGCTCGGTACTAAAATTCTATTTGGCGACGTAGTTTCGATAAAAGACAAGGTGATTACTCCCGAACATAAGGTTTATGTTTTGTTGAATAAACCTAAAAATTGTGTTACCACAACAAAAGACCCCGAAGGTCGTTTAACCGTATTGGATATTATACGCAAGGCTTGTCCCGAAAGAATTTTCCCGGTTGGTCGCCTTGACAGAAATACCACAGGAGTTTTACTTTTGACAAATGACGGAGAGTTAGCATCGAAACTTACTCACCCACAATATGTTAAAAAGAAGATATACCACGTATTCACCGACAAGGACGTAACAGAAGAGGATATGCAACGCATCGCCGACGGTATTGAACTTAGCGATGGTCCGATACACGCCGACGCCATCAGCTATGCCACCGAAACGGATAAAGACCAAGTTGGCCTTGAAATTCACTCGGGACGCAACCGTATTGTCCGCCGCATATTTGAAACATTAGGATACAAAGTAAAGAAACTCGACAGAGTATATTTTGCAGGATTAACAAAAAAAGACCTACCTCGGGGACGTTGGCGTTACCTCACCAAAGAGGAGGTAAATATGTTGCACATGGGGGCTTTCGAATAGCTTAAACAGCAAAGGCTTCGGCTTTTAACTTTATAACTTAAAAGAGAAATATATAAAATTACAATATGAAAAGAATTAGAATTACAGACCTATTTACTCAAAAGCCTATTGGCGAAAAGGTAAATGTTAAAGGTTGGGTTAGAACTAAACGAGGAAACAAACAAGTTGCGTTTATTGCACTAAACGACGGTACAACCATAAAAAACATACAGATAGTTGTAGATCTTGCTACAGCAGATGAGGAACAAATGAAACTTGTTACCACAGGTGCGTGTTTATCGGTTGTAGGAGAATTGGTGGCTTCGCAAGGAGGTGGTCAAGAGATAGAGATACAATGTAGCGAATTTGAGGTTTACGGAACAGCCGATCCTCAAACTTATCCTCTTCAAAAGAAGGGACACACTATGGAGTATCTTCGTGAGATTGCACACTTGCGTCCACGCACAAATACTTTTGGTGCGGTATTTCGTATTCGCCACAATATGGCTATGGCAATACATAACTTCTTCCACGAAAGAGGTTTCTTCTACTTTCACACTCCATTAATTACTGCTTCGGATTGTGAGGGTGCCGGACAAATGTTCCAAGTAACTACAATGAACCTTTACGACTTGAAAAAAGATGAAAACGGTTCTATTATGTACGACAACGACTTCTTCGGACGTCAAGCTTCATTAACCGTTTCGGGACAGTTAGAGGCTGAGCTGGCTGCAATGGCTCTTGGTGCTGTTTATACTTTTGGTCCCACTTTCCGTGCCGAAAATTCTAACACTCCTCGCCACTTGGCAGAGTTCTGGATGATTGAGCCAGAGGTTGCTTTCAACGAAATTGAAGACAACATGGAGTTGGCTGAAGACTTTATTAAATATTGCGTTCGCTGGGCTTTGGACAATTGTGCTGATGATTTGCAATTCCTTAACGATATGTTCGACAAAGAGCTATTGACTCGCTTACGTTCTGTTATTGATGTTGAGTTCAAACGTTTAACATACACTGAAGGTATCAGCATTTTGGAGGAAGCTGTTGCTAATGGCAAAAAATTTGAGTTCCCAATTTTCTGGGGAGCAGACCTTGCTGCTGAGCACGAGCGCTATTTAGTTGAAGAGTATTTCAAACGCCCTGTAATCCTAACGGACTATCCGAAAGAGATTAAATCGTTCTATATGAAACAAAACGACGATGGTAAAACCGTTCGTGCAATGGATATTCTATTCCCAAAAATCGGAGAGATTATCGGAGGTTCGCAACGTGAAGAGAACTACGAGAAACTTGCCCAACGTGCAAACGAAATGGGTGTTCCCGAAAAAGATATTTGGTGGTACTTGGATACTCGTCGCTTCGGAACTGCTCCCCACTCAGGCTTTGGATTGGGATTTGAGCGTCTATTATTATTCGTAACAGGAATGAGCAATATCCGTGACGTTATTCCTTTCCCGCGTACACCACGCAACGCCGAGTTCTAAAAAACAAATTTTTATAAACAATGAATAGAACCCCAAAGTTTTTTGTTTAAACTTTGGGGTTCTATTCAGACCTTGATTGACACCACTTATAGCACTTGTGTTGTTACCGGCTTTTTACTCTTCAACTATTAAGGGTTTAAGTAGGTCTGATACCATTTCTCTATAAAAGTCCGCCTCACCCTTTGCTACATTAATTCTCTTTAAGTTGTTGCAATAGAGAACAAAATTTTCCGCTAAAAATGTAACACTTTCAGGAATAGTCAATTCATACAAACTATCGTAGTTGTCGAAAGCATTATTTGCTATTCTTTCAACTCCTTTTGGAATTATGGTTGTAGGGCAACCCTTTATCAAAGTGTTTGTAGCAGTTTCTATTATAGCATTGCAATTCTCTCGCGAGTCGTAAAATCTATTCTCCTTATCAACTTCAATAGATACAATATTTGGGCAATATAAAAATGAATAAAAACCTATCTCTTTAACAGAAGCAGGGATAAAAACAGATTTAAGATTTTTGCATCCCGAAAATATGAAAAAACCGATGTTCTCTATTGTTGGAGGAATATCTATCTTCTCAATATTGTCAAAACCCACTAAAGCACCGCCTCTTATAGCAGTTACAGAGGGTACTATGTTAGGAGTGCAACTTTGAATTAAAGTGTTTGTAGCAGTTTCTATTATAGCATTGCAATTCTCTCGCGAGTCGTAAAATCTATTTTCAACATCAACCTTAATCTCTTTTAGTTTGCAACACTCTTGGGTTATAGGACCTTCAATCATCTCTACCGATTTAGGTATATATAGAGTCTCTAATTCATTACAAAATCTTATAGAATAAGCTTCTATCAATTTTAAGGAATCAGGGAGTATGAACTCTTTGAATGGGCAAGAATGAAAAGTATCACTCTTTAATTCCTGTAATGATTTTGAAAGTTTTACTTCCTCTAAACTTTTACAAAAGAAGAATGCCATTTCTCCAATTTCTGTAACCGAGTCTGGGATAGATATAGCTTTAAGATTATTACAATAGGCAAAAGTTTGAGAATCTATCTTTTTTAGAGATGATGAAAGTTTGATACTTTTTAGGTTTTTACACGACGAGAAGGCATATTCTCCAATTTCTGTAACCGAGTCGGGAATATAAATATCAGTTAGGCGAGAACAATGATAAAATGCCTCTTTGCCAATTTTTTTAAGAGTTGAAGGGAGTTTTATTCTCTCTATTTTGCAGTCGGCAAAAGATTGTTCCCCAATTTCTGTTATCCCTTCCGGAATCTCAATAGAAGTCATATGAAATCCATAAAAAGCCTTATCCTCTATTTTGTCGGTAAAGCTTTTACCGAATATTCTAATAGGTGTACCCATAAGCTAAAAGATTAAAAAGATTAACGCAATAAAGATACAATTTTTTTATTTTTTATCCATATCATTTAAATAACAGAATGGCAGGGACCCTGCCATTCTATTAAATGAATAAATATTACTTGTTATATAGATTAGATAAAAACCTTAAATAATCGAAATAAGTTTTTATCTCTCCATCATTTATTGCTTTTTGCAATATTCTTATAAAATCATTATTACCCTCAATATCAAACGCATCTAATAACTTGTAATTTCCATAATCAATATTTTTATACAAATATGCTTTATTGGCACTATTACCAAAATCTATAGGTCTTTTGATGTTTTTGTATATATTTTGCATTCTTGTATGCTTAAAGGGGCTTTCAGGTATTACATCTTTAAGATAGAAGTTGTCTCTATTTCTAAGAATTGCTAAACCTGCTGACTTCCTAATCATCTCCTCTATTGAATCGTCGCCCGTAATTTGATTAGCTGTTCGCCAAAGAAGATTCTGAACGGTTTCGTCTGAAAGATTTTGAACATTATATCTGTTTCGGAACAAATTTCTGACATACGCCGATAGTCGTTGCCACTCTCCTGGATTTATACTTGGATTCTTTACTAAATCTGAGATATATGATAACGCTATCTCTCTTGACGAACCTCCATTTGCAGAATATTTCTCACTCTCTCTGTGAGTCATATTATTATAGACATCATCTAAGAAACCGTCCATATCATCTCCTAATATAGATTGTAAGCCCTTCTCGCCAACTCCTTTTTGAATAAAAGTGTTTTGAAAATCAACATCGCTTTCTATATTTTTATCAATTACAACTACCTCATTGGTTTCTGGGTTATAAAATCCTTTACCTCGAGAATGGTCATCCAAATACTTCTTCTCTTGCTGTGTAAGATCGTTTATGTCGTTGACTCTACGAATTTTTAAATTCATTGCTTTCGCCATATTCTCAGCCTCCACAGAGTTTGAGATATTATATCCCGAAGGATAAATAAAATTACGAGACTCATTCTCTTTAATATTTTCTAAAAAAGAGGGTTTATAATTTTCTTTTAATATCTCTTTTATGCGATTTTCTCTCTCCATCCATTCTCTTAATGAAAGCCCCTCTAAATCGACTAAGGGTTTTTCGTCGGGCAATTGCAACTTATAATGCGGAGGTCTGCTATCTTCGCCTTGTTGCGGGCGGGGAAGATAGTAATCTCGCAATGCGGCTCGCAATTGTGGAGACAATGCGTTATACTCCATAAGAGTCATATTGCCTAAATCGACAATTGGTCGCTCATCGGGTAACTGCAAT
>JAFYPQ010000031.1 GCA_017559955.1 Bacteroidales bacterium | reverse complement strand
TGTTGCAACACCTTTGCCATCGATCGAAGAACAACCTAAAGCTTTTGAAGCCACTTTTAGGTTTGATGCAACTATCTCCAATGATAGAGATAACGATATTAGCAGTGCTAACAAAATGTAGAACTTTTTCATAATAGCCTCCTTTTCAATAGAGTTAAACTTTTCGATTGCAATATATAATATAATTTTAATATTACAAAACATTAATAAACAGATAGCGGAAAGATATTTCACTGTCTCTCCGCTCTCTGTTTTGTCAGTTATTTATCGAGTCTATTATTTCAATAACCTTTTTTGCTGTCTCTATTGCTCCTTTTTCTGTCGATAGGGGGTCGGCATCGATAATTATGGTTGCTTTATTATAGAAATGTTCTCGTTTGGGAAGAGAGTTTTCAATAAACTCTTTTAATTCTCTATCACTTTTATCTTTTAATAGAGGTCGAGTTGCTTTGTATATTTTCATGCGTTCCACCAACTCTTCCCTGCTACAACTGAGGTATATCGCACAACCGTTACTTTTCATATATTCCATATTGTCAAAGAAACAAGGAGTGCCTCCTCCTGTTGCTATAATGCCACCGATATTCTCACTAACCTCTCGGAGTGATGCTCTCTCAATCTTTCTAAACTCCTCTTCGCCTTTACGAGAGAATATCTCATTTATCGAACAACCCTCTTTCTCTTCGATATATTGATCGAGGTCGGTAAAAGTAACCTTTGCAATATCTTTAAGCAAGCCTCCAAGTGTGGTTTTGCCCGAACACATGTAGCCGATTAGGTATATTATCATCAGTTTTCAGTTGTTAGTTTTTAGTTGTTAGAGAATAACTATTTTTCAAGTTTATCTATCTTCTTCCATCTCTCCAAGCGATATTTTTCTGCATATTTTTTCTCCCAGTAGAGCCATATAAAGAATACAAATACCGACATTGCCATACCCGAATAGTCGTGAGCGGCTTGAAATACTCTGCCGTCTTCTGCCATGGTTGAAAGATTTACTAATGCCAGACGGAAACAATTTATTATGTAAAACAGCAGAAGTGCTGATGGTATATACCATATTTTGGGTTTTGACGGACCCGGAATAAGGAGCATTAAAAGCAATATAATCATCATCTCTCGGTTTCCGGCACAGCTGGGGAATATTTTTACACCTCCAAGATACTTGCCGTCGTCATCTCTGATTATGATGCTTTCACGTTTCCTCTCGATATTTTGCATAAATGCATATTTGTTAAAGAACTCTACTCCGTCGGCAGTACGGAGAGATATCCATTGGTTGTATTCCGAGAAATCAACAAACTCTATCGGTTTGGGGTCATATTCCCCGTTCCATCCTGTATAAAATGCCGGATGATCTCCTGCTCCCCACCACATAATACGTACGAACCCAAATATTAAGAAGAAGAGAATAAGCCCGAAAAAGCCATTTGTACTTGATTTGCCTAAACTTTTCCAATATTTTTCAGGTAATCTTTTTTTTAGTAAGCGTA
The DNA here is from genome assembly GCA_017559955.1 of Bacteroidales bacterium. Taxonomy (GTDB): domain Bacteria; phylum Bacteroidota; class Bacteroidia; order Bacteroidales; family G3-4614; genus Caccoplasma_A. The sequence goes on along the minus strand of JAFYPQ010000031.1, from coordinate 80,687 downwards.
GAATCCCTTGGTATGGTGTTATTCTTTTCATATAGAGTTTTGTGTTGTTATATTATTTTTTATCTCTTCAATTGTTTTTTGCAATAGAGGATGAATAGTTTTAGGTGCGATTTCGCATAATGGGAGTATGACAAACTCCCTTAAATGCATTTTGGGATGAGGAAGAGTGAGCCCTTTATCGTTCGATATAATATTATCGATCATCAAAATATCAATATCAATAACTCTGTCCTCGTATCCTTCTATACCCTTGTTCCTTATTCTGCCCAAATCATCCTCAATAGAGTGAGCTATCTCCGACACAAGTGTTGGCGATAGCTGAGTCTCAACCTCTATTGCCATATTTATAAATTTATTGGGAGAGGTAAAACCCCAGGGTTCGGTTTCGTATTTGCTCGAACTTTTTGAGATTTTACCAATACGTTTATCTATCTCTTTAATAGCGACTTCAAGTATCTCTTCTCTATTGCCCATATTTGAGCCTAACGACAGATAAACAATGCTCATATTAATTCATCAGTTAGTCAACAATTAACATTGCATCTCCGTATGCACCAAAGCGGTATTCCTCTTTAACTGCCTCTTTGTAAGCCTCCATGGTTTGCTCATATCCTCCAAAAGATGCTGTCATCATAAGCATTGTTGATAGAGGCATATGGAAGTTTGTAAGCATTGCATTGGCAATAGAAAAATCGTATGGAGGGAATATAAATTTGTTTGTCCATCCCTCAAACTCGTTAATATGAGAACCTGTGCATACCGCTGTTTCTATAGCTCGCATTGTCGATGTTCCAACAACACAAACCTTACGTTCGGCATCCTTAACCGCATTGACTGTTTTTGCAAATTCGTCGGTTACAATCATAGGCTCCGAGTCCATTTTATGTTTTGTCAAGTCTTCAACATCAATATCTTTAAAGCTGCCTAAACCTATGTGAAGGGTTAAGAAAGCGGTATCGATACCTCTGATTTCAAGTCTCTTCATCATTTCTCGGCTGAAGTGTAATCCTGCGGCAGGAGCAACTACTGCACCCTCGTTTTTGGCAAATATTGTTTGGTATCTCTCAGCATCTTCCGGCTCAGGTTTACGTTTAATGTAGTCGGGGAGAGGAGTCTCTCCAAGAGCAAGAAGAGAACTCTTAAACTCTTCGTGTTCTCCATCATATAAAAATCGTAGAGTTCTTCCACGAGAAGTTGTATTGTCGATAACCTCTGCCACTACCGAGTCATCATCTCCAAAATACAATTTATTACCAATCCTTATTTTTCGGGCGGGGTCAACCAAAACATCCCATAGACGGTTTGTTCTGTTTAATTCACGAAGAAGGAACACCTCTATTTGAGCTCCTGTTTTCTCTTTATTGCCATAAAGGCGAGCAGGAAATACTTGAGTGTCGTTAAAAACAAAAAGGTCGCCTTCGTCAAAGAATTTAATAATATCTTTAAAAACAAGATGCTCAATTTCTCCTGTTTTACGATGAAGAACCAACATACGAGCTTCGTCTCGATGTGTGGTAGGATATTGAGCTATCAACTCCTCCGGTAATTTAAATTTGAATTTTGAAAGTTTCATATCTGTTTTTTTGATTAAAAATTTTCCTAATTTCTTTTATTATTCTCTTTTAAGGGCTATTCCTCTCGAAACAATATCGGCAATATCGTCAACCGAGTAGCAATCTTCCAATTTTGTTTTGCCTACACGGGTCCTTATCAATTCGGTAAGATGTCCTCCGCTCTCTAATGCAAAACCTATATCTCTCGCAAGAGAGCGAATGTAGGTACCTTTGCCACAAGCGACCCTTATTCTTATTGATGTTTGAGAGAACTCTAACAGTTCAATTTCATCTATTCTTATAACTTTGGCTTTAAGCTCAACATCATCTCCTTTACGAGCAAGTTTATAAGCTCTCTCTCCATCTATTTTACAAGCTGAAAATATTGGAGGAACTTGCTCTATCTCTCCTACAAAAGAGGTTAATACCTCTTCTACTCTTTCACGAGTAATGTGCTGGGTGGGATAGGTTTGGTCAATCTCGGTTTCTAAATCGAACGAGGGAGTAGTTGCCCCCAAGGCAATGGTTGTGATATACTCTTTATCTTCGCCTTGCAGCGATTCGATAAGTTTTGTTGCCTTTCCTGTGCATATTGTCATAACCCCTGTTGCAAGAGGGTCAAGAGTTCCGGCATGTCCAACTTTAAACTTTTTAATACCGTAGTGTTGGTGTATATGCCCCCTTAACTTCTTAACAAGTTTAAACGAGGTCCAATGCAGAGGTTTATTGAAATGCAATATCTCTCCTCCTATAAAGTCAAAATCTCTATCGATTTCTCTTCCCACTTTCTATATATTAAAAAAATGAATAAATCAAAGTAAATAATCCTGCTGCTAAGCAGTAGTATGCAAAGTATATCAATTTACCTCTTCTTACAATTGAAATCATCCATTTGCAAGCGATACAACCTGAGACGAAAGCTGTCAAAAATCCAATTATAAGAGCCGAGGCACTTATATTTCCAAATGATGCACTGATACCTCCCTTTACAATATCGATACTCTCCAAAAGAGCTTCACCCAATATGGGGGGGATTACCATAAGAAACGAGAATTGAGCCATATTCTCTTTTCTGTTGCCCAATATAAGTCCGGTAGCAATGGTAGTACCTGAGCGAGAAAGCCCGGGAAGTACTGCGAAAGCTTGTCCCAAACCGATAATAAAAGCATCCTTTAAAGAGATTTTATCTTTTTGGCGGGGCTTTGCATAGTACGAGAAAGCCAATAGAGCGGCAGTAACCAATAGGCAACAACCGACAATTGTCAACCCCTCGAAAGTTGCCTCAACGGCATCTTTAAAAAATAGTCCTGCAATGCCAACAGGAATCATAGATACTATAATGGCAAGAACATATTGTTGTTGTGTATTAAGTCTTAACCCGCAACATTTTGTTGTGTTGTTACATTCATTGTTCGGACATTGAAACAAACCCTTGAAAATCCAACCAATCTCTTTGTATAGAATAACCACGGTGCTTAAAACTGTTGCAACGTGAAGTAATACAGTAAATGGAAGTATCTCTTCGGGTTTCGTAAATTCCATAAAATTAGATGCAATGGTTAAATGACCGCTGCTGCTTATGGGAAGGTACTCTGTAAGACCTTGTATCAAACCCAATATTAAAGCTTCAAACCATTCCATTATCTATTCTCCTCTTCTCTTTTTTCACCTTTGTACATAATAGCAAATACAATGGCTACAAAACCAATAAATGAGATGGTGGGACCTAAAACTATGCGACGCCAGCTGAACACGTCGGGGTTATAATTCTCAGGGGTAGAGCTATCCCCTGCCATAAGAATAAAACCTAAAATAACAAAAGCAAATGCAATAGCAATAAGGATATAGTTTGTCTTTGCTAAAGCAAAATTACTCACTTCGTTATTATCGTTGTTTTTAATTGCCATATTGTTGTAAATTTATTTGTTATAAGTAGTAAAGATCGTCTCTGTTCATTGAAATATATCGGTTTATGGCGAAGAATGCCGAGATTGATGTAAGAACAACGCCTAACACCAAAACAATACCGAAAACTTGAATGAGGGTGAAAAAGTTTATTAAAACAGCGAGATTTTCAAACTCGCTAACCAAATAGTATGCACATCCCGAAAGCAGAAGTATTGCAATTACAGCCGCCACAAGACCTTCAACAACATTTCTTATAATAAACGGACGTCTGATAAATGCAGGTGTCGCACCAACAAGTTTCATCGTATGAATAAGAAAACGTCTCGAATATGCCATCAGGCGAATGGTGTTGCTTATAAGAGCAAATGATATAATCATTAAAACTGCCGATATTGAAAGCAAAATTATTTCAGCCTTACGCAGATTATCATTTATAACCTGAATAACATCTTTTTGGCAAATAACCTCCGAAACAACCTCGTTATACTCTTTAATATCAGCCTCAATCCAAGCAAGAGAGTCGGTAGATGCATATTCTGCTAAAAGTTTAATCTCTATCGATGATTGAAGGGGGTTAAAACCTAAAAGGTCCATAGGATTTTCACCAAGTTCGAGTTCCAACTCTTTTAATGCATCATCTTTCGATATAAATTGAACAGCCTTAACGTATGGAGCTTTATCCAATTCCTTTTTAACGCTTTCAATTCCTCGTTTGCTCGCCGAATCTTTAATGACAATAGTAAAACCCATATTCTCTTTAATATGTTTGGTGAGTTGAGTACCTAAAATTGAGAGAGAAACAACAATACCTAAAAGAAATAATACAAGAGAAATACTTATAATAGAGGTTACTCTGGCGTTGAAAAACGATATATGGTGTTTGTTATTGTCTTGGCTCATTATTAACTAAATAAAAAATAAGATTATCCAAAAGGGCATACTTACCCAAATTTTTTGCAAAAATAAAAAATAATTGTCTTTTTCGTTCAAAATAAAACAACAAACTTTTATGAAAATAATAAAAAATAACGAGACTGTGCCATAATTTTTAATTTCGGCACAGCCTCGAACCGAGAGGCTTGTAATTCTTAAAGAGTTTATATCTTCTTAGTTTTCAGTAATTAATTACAAATTACCTTTACAACTTCGTTGTTTACCTTAACGATTATCACACCATTTAATGTTGCAGGAAGAGGAATTTGGATAGAGGTATCCTCACCCCCTGTCTCTCTCCGGAAGAGAGGGGTGCCAAGAGAGTTATAAACCTCTACTGAGGTTATGCCTTCTTCGTTTTCAACATTAAGCACTCCGTTGGCAATATACGCTTTTGTTTTGTTTGCTTCAATAACAGTTTCGCTAATTCCCATTACTGCGGGAGTAAGGTCGATTGTCTCAAATTCATTGTTTTGGAATTTCAACAACTTGTCGTCCTTTAATAATACCCAAACAATATCTCCATCGCATAGAATTGAACGGGCTTCGTTATAATCCGGGCAAGTGTATGTGATAAAATCAGTTCCATCATACTTCATCAATGTTGTAGATGATGAGAACCATATATTACCTATATCATCAGTGTCGTTAGCATAAAATTGAGTAGCAGGTATATTTGGGTTGGTAGCATTTGTCATGATACTATCTTTAAGCGATATTTGGTTGTAACAATGAATTCCTTCTTCAGAGGTAAACCAAATGTTGTCTTCTTTATCAAGCACTAACGAGGTCGCATTTATATTTTCAAAATTCAATATAGGTTCGGCATCAAAGAATGAATATGGAAACATATTTGTTGTTTCCAATATTTCATTAAGACCATCCTTGCTCTTTTTTATCAATGTAGCCAATTCTCTCTCGCTATCGTTAATATTTGCATTACTATTATCCGATACAATCCATAAATTACCCTTACTATCAAATTCCATATCCATAATCAGAAATCCTCCTCCAGTCGCTCCGTCTGCAACATTAGATAGCTGATACATTTGCAAACAATGATAATAAGATTTATTACTATCAAAAGGAGTTAAATTATCAACATAGAATATATTATCCAAATCACCAACAAATACCCTACCGTCGGAGTCTTCTATAAAAGCGTACATATATCTTTGGCCTATCTGCTCAGCAATATAGCTATCGGCATAATCATACATCTTTCCATCATATTTTATAACTCCATAATACTCAGAAGCAAACCATAATGAGTTGTCGGATGTTGAAGCTATTGATAAGTATTCTATGTCTGGCCTTATCCCCAACTCTCCCGAAACAGAAGAAACTTTTTCTGCAGTTTTATCATATTTTACTAACCCCTTACTCGCAACAATCCATACAGCATTATCCCTTAACGTTAATCTATTTGTATGTAACTCATTTTTGAATTTACTAAATTGATCAGCATAGCTTATAGTGAAAGGAAACAAAATAAGGATTAACAGCAAATTATATTCTAATACAATATTTTTCATAGTATTAGCTCCTATTTTATTTGTTAATTACATTTTGCAGTAAATGTAAAATTATTATTTATAAAATACAAATATATTTTTCAGCTTTTAACACTATTTTACATTTATATAGAGGTTTGTAATTCTTAAAGAGCTTATATCTTCTTAGCTTTCAGTAATTATTTACATACAACCTTTACAACTTCGTTGTTTACCTTAACGATTATCACACCATTTAATGTTGCAGGAAGAGGAATTTGGATAGAGGTATCCTCTCCCCCTGCCTCTCTCCGGAAGAGAGGGGTGCCAAGAGAGTTATAAACCTCTACCGAGGTTATGCCTTCTTCGTTTTCAACATTAAGCACTCCGTTTGCAATATACGCTTTTGTTTTGTTATCTGAAACAATATTCTCTTTGATGTTCATCACCTCAGCTTCAAGGTCGATGTATGAGAACTTTTCGTCTTCGAATTTAAAAAGCTCATCGCTTTCCATTAGTATCCATACACAGTCGTCGTCGCACAATATTGCTCGGGCTTTGTGGTATCCGTAGCAATTCCACCATTTGAAATTTTCTCCGTTATATCGTAGCAGGTAATGCGATGATGTAAACCATACGTTTTCCTCTTTATCAATGTCGCTTGCAAAGAAATGGGCGGCAGGAATGTTGCTGTCGGTGTCGTTCCAATATCGGGTTTTGCTGTTTGTAGTGGTATTGTAATGAATGATACTCCTCTCAATGCTATACCAAATATTATCATCTTTGTCAATTGTCAGCGAAGGTATAACCATATTCCCTTCGGCAATAATACTTTCGCAAAAGGTGTTCTCTTTTTTGTGCAACAAAATAGAGTTATACTCTCCAAAGATTGATATCCACAAATTATCTTTGCTATCAAACTCCATATCCATAATATAGGCGTTTTGTTTGATTGAATAGTTGTCGGGAGTTGTGTATCCTATTTGTATATCGTCAATTTGAGGCGAGATGTAATATCCGCCTGCCGATATCCAAATAGAGTCGTTCGAGTCGAAAGCAAACGAGAGCCTTAAAAGAGTGTTGATATAGGAATCGTTTCGCTTCGAAAGTTCTTCTCCGTTGTAGCAAAATACGCCTTTCTTTTCTACTGAAAACCATAGATTATTGTTCTTGTCGGTTTTTATACAATTTACAATATCGTCATCTTCAAGTCCTAATCTCTTATTCGCATTATAGACTTTCTCTTCGGTTTTATTATATCTTACAACTCCTTTGCTTGTTGCAATCCAGATATTTTCTCCATCGTTTGCCAAACGATTAAAATAGTTTCTCTCGTATAACCCTTCTCCCTTTAATGATGTATAAGATAGGATAAGGGTTAGTAGCAGTATAAATTTTATGGTAACACAATTTTTCATATTTGTTTCTCTTTATTATGCACAAATATACACTTATTTTCAATAAAATTTAAACACCTTCTTATTTTTTAAGTAATTCATATAGTGATAAATCATAAAAAAATAACTACCTTTGCAAAGTATTGAAGGGCTTCTCGTGCGGAGCCACTGAATATCAATGACTATATGTATAACGTGGAGAGATTTGATTGCTTGCAACCACTCGAAAAAATGCTAAAAAGATATTGCTGCAAGTCGGAGAATTTCCCAAAAAAAACAATATAAAAAATGGGTTATCTATTTACATCTGAATCAGTATCAGAAGGGCATCCCGACAAGGTGGCGGATCAAATATCAGATGCACTTCTTGATGAGTTTTTGGCTCAAGATAAAAATTCAAAAGTAGCTTGTGAAACATTGGTTACAACCGGGCAGGTTGTGATAGCAGGCGAAGTAAAATCAAATGCTTACATCGATTTAATGGATGTTGCACGTCGAGTTATAAATCGTATAGGATATACAAAAAGCGAGTATAATTTCGATGGCGACTCTTGCGGTGTTTTTTCTGCAATTCACGAGCAGAGTGCCGATATAAACAGAGGTGTGGAGCGAAGCAATGATATAGAGCAAGGAGCAGGCGACCAAGGAATGATGTTTGGCTATGCCAGCAACGAGACCGATAACTATATGCCTTTGTCGTTAGACCTTTCGCACAAATTGTTGATTGAATTGGCGGCAATTCGCCGTGAAGGGAAGGAGATGAAATATCTGCGTCCCGATGCAAAGAGTCAGGTAACTATTGAGTACGATGACAATAATACGCCATTAAGAATAGATACTATTGTGGTATCGACACAACACGACGATTTTGTTAAACCCGGACAAACCATAACCCAGGAGCAAGCCGATACAGAGATGTTGGCTCAAATTCGCAAAGATGTTGCCGAGATATTAATCCCTCGTGTTATAGCAACTCTTCCCGAGCGTATAAAACTTTTGTTTAAAGATGATTATAAACTGTTTGTAAACCCAACGGGAAAATTTGTAATCGGAGGTCCTCACGGAGATACAGGCTTGACAGGTCGTAAAATAATTGTTGATACTTATGGAGGTAAAGGTGCTCACGGAGGCGGAGCATTCTCGGGTAAAGACCCCTCGAAAGTTGACCGTTCGGCAGCCTATGCGGCTCGCCATATTGCAAAAAATCTTGTGGCGGCAGGAGTTGCCGATGAGGCATTAATCCAATTATCGTATGCAATTGGAGTTGCCGAGCCGATAAGTATATATGTAAATACATACGGAACAGCGAAAAATGGATTGAAAGATTCAGAAATTGCAGAAAAAGTTAATGAGATTTTCGACCTTCGTCCATACGCAATAGAAGAGCGTTTAAAACTTCGTAACCCAATTTATGAAGAGACAGCAGCATACGGACATATGGGTCGTGAGCCTAAAATCGTTATTAAGAAATTCTCATCTCGTTATACACAAGAGATTATTAAAGAGGTAGAACTCTTTACTTGGGAAAAACTTGATTATGTAGATATAATCAAAAAAGCATTTAATATATAGATAAAAGAGAATAGATAAAAGAGAAAAAGTTGTCTCAACTTTAACTCTTTTATCTTTTATCTTAATTCTCAAAGGATATGGATTGGAGTTTTATAACATCGCAACTTCCATTAACAAACTCGGCACTGATATTTTTTATTGTGCTGACCATAATCCTTTTTGCTCCGATAATTTTAGATCGCTTGCATATTCCGCATATAATAGGCTTGATATTTTCAGGGATGTTAATAGGTCCGCATGGGTTTAATCTGCTTGCCTATGATGCAAGTTTTGAGATATTTGGCAATGTCGGTCTGCTCTATTTAATGTTTCTGGTGGGATTGGAGATGAGCATCTCTGATTTTAAAAAGAATAAAAAACGGGGTATAACTTTTGGAATAACAACCTTTATTATTCCGTTTTTTGCAGGATTTGCAGTGTCGTACTATGCCTTAGGCCTTAATTGGGTGGCGTCTGCACTGCTTTCCACCATATATGCCTCTCATACACTTATATCGTTTCCTATAGTGTCTCGTTACGGCGTGGTAAAATCACGTTCGGTTTCAACTGCTATTGCCGGAACGGTCATAGCCGTAATAGTCGCTTTGACCACAATGGCTGTGGTGGTGGGTATTGCCGGAGGCGGAGCAGGTCCGCTATATTGGATAAAATTTGCGACAGGGGTTATTCTTTACGGAACTGCAATAATATATATATATCCACGACTTACCCGATGGTTCTTTAAGAAATATAGCGATAATGTTTCGCAATTCATATTTATATTGTCGCTTGTTTTTGCTGCGGCTTATCTTGCCGAGTTGGTAGGATTGGTTGGAATTATAGGAGCATTCTTTGCAGGAATTATATTAACACGTTATATTCCTGCGGTATCGCCCCTTATGAACCGATTGGAATTTGTGGGTAATGCTCTTTTTATTCCCTACTTCCTTATAGGGGTGGGAATGATGATAAACTTGCGAGGATTTACATCGTGGCATAGTATATGGGTTGCTTTGGCTATAACGGCAGTTGCCATATTTTCGAAATGGTTGTCGGCATATATAATGCAAAAATCATTCCGTTTGACATCTTCCGAAGGTCGTATGTTGTTTGGTTTAAGTACGGCAAAAGCAGCTGCAACTTTGGCGGTTGTTCTTATAGGTTATGAATTGAAACTTTTTGACAGTTCTATTCTTAATGGTGCAATTCTTATGATATTGATATCGTGTACGGTAAGTGCTTTATTTACCGAGCGAGCTGCCAAAGAGATAGCCTTATCGTCGGTAAACGATGAGGAGACCACAAAAACCGAAAAACTTCCGCAAAAGATATTGGTGTCTGTTTCAAATCCTATGACAGCCGACCTATTGGTAAATATGGCGATGGTGATGAAAAATCCAAAAGTAAAATTGCCGTTGTATTTTTTAAATGTTGTGAATGAGGCACGCCACGACAATCCTGCTTCTGCGAAAATTTCGAACAATCTTTTAACGCACGCCTCCAAAATAGCGGCATCTGCCGACATTAAGGTTGAGACAATCACACGTTTTTCGATGAATGTGGCGAGTGGAATTGTGCATACAATGAAAGAGAAAGGAATATCGGAATTGCTTATCGGTATTCACCATAAAGCAAACATCGCCGACTCTTTCTTTGGATCGACAACTGAAGCTATACTGAAAGGAACAAATAAAACGGTTTTTATAGCTAAAACAATAATACCTACCAACACCCTTAACCGTATAATTGTATATATCCCTGAAAAAGCCGAATATGAAACAGGATTTGGGACTTGGGTTAGTCGAATAGCCAATATGGCTGCACAATTGGGATGCAAAACTATTTTTTACGGCCACCACGATACGTTGGGTCAGATAAAGGGGCGTTTAATCAAAGAGAAGCGAAATATTCGTGTCGAGTACCATATAATGGATAAGTGGAACGATATTTTAATGCTTACCGGAGTGGTTCTGGAGGATGACCTCTTCATAATAGTTTCTGCACGACAAGCATCGGTATCATATACGGCAAATTTAGACAAGTTGCCTTCGTTCTTGTCGAAATATTTTGCAAATAATAATCTTGTAATATTGTACCCCGAACAATTTGGGGAGGTTGGGGATGTTACCTATTTCAGCGATCCTTTGTCGATAACGGTTCATCAAAATCACGCATACACCAATCGTATAAGAAAATATTTGTCATCGTTGTTTAAGTCTTCTCGGGCAGGTGAGTTGTAATAATGCAATATATGAGAAATCTTATACAAATTACACTTATTTTAATATCATTAATGATATGTGCCCCTCTGTCGGCACAAATAGGCTTTGGCGGGACCCCGCCGAGCTGGAATCAAAAACCGAAAAATCTGAAATCGGATGAAGAGCTAAAATCTCATATAATATCAAATCCTTTTACCATCGAGCAACTTATAGAAGATGAAGAGAAGAGCGATAATTTACCCGAGAGAGTAGGAATAAACCTCTCGACAAGTCTCTCTCTTGCAGAAGACGGAGAGTGGGAAGAGTTATCGACGGGAGAAAAAATATGCCGTTTGAAAATAGAGTCTTCGGGGGCTTTGGCGATAGCTCTATACTATTCTCAGTTTAAAATACCGGAAGGAGGGGAACTCTATATTTATAACGGAGAGAGAAGCCATCTGTTGGGTGCATATACCTCTAAAACCAACCCTGAGGCAGCGACTTTTGCCTCTGAATTTGTGGCAGGAGATAATCTGATATTGGAGTATGTGGCTAATGGCTTATCAGAAACTCCAGAAATAGACATAGAAAAGATATGTTACGGATATAAAAATATAAAAGTATCTTCGAGCGAACTGACAGGCTGTATGGTTGATGTCGTATGCGAAGAGGGAGATGATTGGCAAAATGAAAAAGACGGAGTTGTGAAAATGGTAACAATAATAGGCAACTACTCTTTTTTGTGTTCGGCAACGCTTTTAAACAATACTTCTGAAGATTTTACACCATACATATATAGTGCATTCCACTGTTTGGAAGATGATGAACGAGTGGCATCGGCTATAGATTTAAAACAATCGATTTTTTATTTTAATTATGAAGCAACCGAGTGCGGAAGTGATGAGGTGAAAGAGACAACAACTCTTATCGGTTGCACCTTCTTAGAGGGTAAAAGCTTGGATAGCAATGAGGGTTTGGACCAAACGCTATTGTTACTAAATTCTGATATGCCTGCCTCATTAACTCCCTACTTTAATGGTTGGAACAGAGGTGTAAAACCTCCCGAAAATGGAGTCTCCATTCATCATCCCAAAGGCTCTGTCAAGAAGATATCCACATATATAACTCCTGCTGTAAGCGAAACGTGGCCGTCAATAACCACAGGCAATGGGGTTAATGCTCACTGGGTTGTCAAATTTACACGAACTGCAAACGGGTTCTCTGCAACCGAGGGAGGTTCGTCGGGTTCGCCACTCTTTAATCAAGAAAAATTGGTAACAGGAGCATTGACGGGAGGAAGTTCTTCTTGTTCAAACCCTTCGGGCTCAAATTATTATGCTAAATTTCAACGTTTTTGGAGCTATGTATCGAAGTATCTCGATCCTATAAACAGCGGAGTCGATAAATTAACAGGGAAAAGAAAAGGGGAGGTGGTGCAATCGCCCAAAGCTTTAAATGCGAAATTTATCGAAAATGCAACAAAGTCTCAACTATCATGGTTGCCATTGAGCGAGCAGCCCTCAAATTATATAGTATATAGGAATGGGGTAATAGTGGGGCGTCCCCTTTCAAATAGCTTTGTAGATGATAACATCTATACAGGAAAACATATATATCAGGTATCGGGCTATTATGCCGATACTAAAACAGAGACACCCAAAAGTAACCAAACCATATTGGTTAAATCGCCTGTTGTAACTCCGGCGATAGATACAGTAGTGAGAATTTCAGATAAGGATGTAGTACTAAGTTGGAGTCTCTCTCAAAGCGAACAGACAATATTTTGGGGAAGCGGTACTCCTTCTGTAATAGCTTTATCGACCGATGCTGCACGCCCCATATATCTTGGTCAGATGTGGAACAGTTCTGATTTGGCGGATGTGGATGGATATGTAATAAAACGTGTCGTAACAAAGTGTTTCGACAATATAAATTATACACTATACCTCAGACAGGGAACAAATATTTATACTCAACAATTGCCTATAACCGACATCGACAAAGAGGTGGAAATAACTTTGGATAAGGAGTTTGTAATAAGTAATTCAGCACCGCTCTATTGTTCGTTGAGGATAAATAGTGGAGAGGGTAATATAATATTGGTCGATAATGGCGAAATGGTCAGAGGTAAAGGAAATAAAGCCTCTAAGGATGGTTACGAATGGTTCGATGCAGATACAAAAGGCAATGTATATATCAAAGCCGTAATATCTCCGCCTTTAACTTCATCCAAAGGGGTTGAAGATGTAAGTAGATTTGGAACGATAAAGCCCTCTTCGTCGCTGCCTGTTGAGTTTAACCTGCCAAAGCAGTATCGATTATATCGTAACGGGGAGTTGTTGACAACCTTGTCGTCCTTGACAAGTAAATATACCGATAAAAATCTACTTAGAGGTGTTTCTTATGAATATAGAATTGAGGCAGAGTATAATAATGGAGAGATTTGTTCAAGTATTCCATATGATTACTATCTAAGCGATAAGAGCTTTATCTCAAAAATTGAGGATGTAACAGTAAACGGTATCAAGCTTGATGAAGAGAAGGGTTATAGATATAACTATTCTGCAACTTGTTTAAACGATTACGCCGATGTGGTTGTTAAAGCTAAAGAGAACGGCAGGGTTATTATCAATGGAAGGGAAGGGGAGAAATATAGTGAGGATATATCGCCCGGAGGCAAATATATCTTGCCTATTACCATAATCTCAGAGAGTGGCGAGAGCAAGGCGGAATATGAGCTAAACATATATAAACTTCCTGACGATATATTGTTAAAACGTTGGGATGATGTATTAACAATAATGAATAATCCGAATAATAACGGGTCGTTGAGTTTCGTTGAATACAATTGGTATATGAACGGAGAAAAATTGCCTGATACCGAACCATACATAACTCTTCCATCAAATATCGGAAGTAACGATATGTTTTCGGTTAAAGTTGTTACAGAGGAGGGAATTGAACTTAAAAGTTGTGATATAAATTTTGAGGATATAGAGGGTTCTATATTGCTATATCCGACAATTGTAAGAAGAGGAGAGAAGATAAACTTATCCATATCTTACCCTCAGCCTTGCACCGTAACAGCAACTCTCAGCCACCTGACGGGTCAGGTTATGCCATTATCTCTATCGGTGGGAGATAACATTATAAATGCACCTCAAGTGTCGGGTACTTATATAATAAATCTTGTTCTTTCGAACGGAGAAACAAGGAGCCTTAAATTTATTGTAAAATAGTTTATGATGAAAAAGAAACTGATATTCGCAATATTTGCAATGCTCTTTGTCCCTGGAGCAATTGCCCAAAACATACGCAATAATATAACTTTGGAATTAACAGGAGGGCTTTCACCCTTTACATACAAAACAAATATCGGCGACAGGAGAGGAATGCCAGGCACCTCGGCGGCAATTAAATATCAATATAATATCGATTGGAATTGGAGTGCCGGTTTAGGTGTTGAGTTGAAAATGTATCAATCAAGTACACGTTTCGATACCTTCTCTGATTATTATATAACCGAAGCAAATTCATTAATATCAGGGAAAGCCGATGAGATGAGATTTTCATACAGCTACACAAATTTAGAAGAGCGTCAAAGAGCTTTATATATAAACATCCCTATATTTACCCAATATCGTTTTGATAACGGAATATACATAAGATTAGGAGCAAAATTGGGTATGCCGACCAAGAGCAAAAGTGAAATATATTTTGAGGAGCTTAAAACCGAAGGATATTTTGCTCTTGAAAACGTAACGTACAAAGATTTACCACAACATGGTTTTGGAACCTATTACGATAGGGAGATTACAAAGAGGTATAATATGGCTATGAATGTCTCTATTTGTGCCGAAATGGGTTGGACTTGGGATTGGAACGAGCAGTATATGCTCTACATAGGAGTTCATGGAGAATACGGTTTTGCAAATCTGTACAAACGAACCAATCTTACACCTCAATTGGTATATACCGAAAATGGCTTTGAATATACTCCTGTTTGGAATGCTGATGTGGTTAATGGAGATGGACGAGTGGCTATAACAAACGATAAAATAGGAACTTTTGCGATAGGCTTATTAATACGTTATTCGTTTGGATTTTAATATCTAAAATAGCACTCTCCGAAAATAAATTTCTAAAATATAAGAAGTGAAAATTTTGAGAGCGTAGCCATTAAAAATCAGATAAAAAAGGTGTTTGTTTTTATAAAAAAACAGCACCTTTTTTCTTGTTATTTTGAAGGAAAATTTCTATCTTTGTAATTGTCTATTTTGTGCCTAAGTGATAGGCTTAAATATGTACAACTACTCTCTTGAAAGCATTGAGGGAGGCTTTAAAAAGAAACTAAAAATTTTGAATAAAATGTCAGAAGAAAAAATTGATAACAACGAAAGCTATTCGGCGAGTAGTATTCAGGTACTTGAAGGATTGGAAGCTGTGCGTAAACGCCCCGCAATGTATATTGGCGATATAAGCACAAAAGGTTTGCACCACCTTGTTTATGAGGTTGTGGATAACTCAATAGACGAAGCTCTTGCAGGATATGCAAACAACATATATGTAACAATAAATGAAGACAACTCTATTACGGTTGAGGATGACGGACGTGGTATTCCTGTCGATATGCACGAGAAAGAGGGGAAATCGGCCCTTGAAGTTGTATTGACAGTGTTGCACGCCGGAGGTAAATTCAACAAAGACTCATACAAGGTGTCAGGAGGTTTGCACGGAGTGGGAGTATCGTGTGTGAATGCCCTCTCAACATATTTGCGTGCAGAGGTTCGTCGCAACGGAAAAATTCACGTTCAAGAGTATTCAAAAGGTCATCCCCAAACAGAGGTTAAGATTGTAGGCGATACAGATAAAACAGGAACAATGGTAACATTCTTGCCTGATGATAGCATCTTTACCGATACAGTATATCAATTTCAAATATTATCAGGACGTTTAAGAGACTTGGCATTTTTGAATGCAGGAATACATCTGACATTGACTGATAACAGAGAAAAAGATGAGGAGGGAAATCCAAGAAGCGAACATTACTACTCGGCAGACGGATTAAAAGAGTTTGTAAAATATGTAGATAGCTCAAAGGAGCATCTGTTTGAAGATATTATTCATATCAATACCGAACGTCAAGGGGTGCCTGTAGAGGTTGCAATGACCTATAACACATCATATAACGAAAACCTCTTCTCGTATGTAAATAACATCAATACCATTGAAGGAGGAACGCACGTATCAGGATTTCGTAGAGCATTAACTCGTACGCTTAAAAAATATGCCGAGGACTCGAAAATGCTTGACAAGGTAAAAGTAGAGATCAGTGCAGAAGACTTCCGAGAAGGATTGACAGCTGTAATATCTGTTAAGGTGATGGAGCCTCAATTTGAGGGACAGACAAAAACCAAATTAGGAAACAGTGAGGTTTCAGGAGCCGTAGAGGTAGCGGTAGCAGAGGCTTTGGGTAATTTCTTGGAGGAGAATCCCAAGCAAGCGAAAATGATTGTGGATAAAGTTGTGCTTGCTGCAACAGCACGCCATGCAGCACGTCATGCAAGAGAGATGGTACAACGTAAATCTCCTCTTTCAGGAGGTGGTTTGCCAGGTAAATTATCGGACTGCTCAAAACGCAATCCCGAATTATGCGAAATATTCTTAGTAGAGGGAGACTCTGCGGGAGGTACAGCTAAGAGCGGACGTGATCGTAACTTCCAAGCAATTCTTCCTCTTCGTGGTAAAATATTGAACGTGGAGAAAGCAATGCACCATAAGGTGTTGGAGAGTCAAGAGATACGTAACATATATACAGCATTGGGTGTAACCATAGGAACCGAGGAGGACTCGAAAGAGGCAAACATCAGTAAGCTACGTTATCACAAGATAATAATTATGACCGATGCCGATGTTGACGGAAGCCACATAGCAACGCTAATTATGACATTCTTCTTCCGCCATATGCGACCATTGATTGAGAACGGACACCTATATATTGCAACTCCTCCTCTATACTTGTGTAAGGCAAAAGCAGGAAAAGTACAGGAGTATTGTTGGAATGAGTTCCAACGTGAACAATTCTCATTGAAGCATAATGGAGAGATAACAACTCAACGTTACAAAGGTCTTGGAGAGATGGATGCGACACAACTTTGGGAGACAACTATGGACCCCGAGACTCGCACACTTCGCCAAGTTACAATTGAGAATGCGGCTGAGGCAGATCGTATCTTCTCAATGTTAATGGGTGAGGATGTATTACCTCGTAAAGAGTTTATAGAGAAAAATGCAACTTACGCAAATATCGATGCGTAATTTGTTTATTGAAATCCCAAACGAAAAGCGGATTGCTTTATGCAATCCGCTTTTCGTTGTTTTAAGAGAAAAATTTACTGTTTTACAAACTCAAATTTATCAACATCAAAGAGTCCCTTTGTAGTTATTTTAAGAGAGGGTATAACGGGCAGAGACATAAAGGCGAGAGTCATAAGGGGAGAGGGAAGGTCGCACCCCAACTCTTTTATTTTATCGTGTAAAATCTTGTATCCTGCCGATACTTCATCAATCGATTTATTCGACATTAAACCTCCAATGGGTAGAGGAAGGGATAACACATTCTCTTCGTCATATACCACCATACCTCCCTTCATATTAACTAAAGTTTCAATAACTTTTGCTATGGCTCTATTATTTTTGCCTACGACAGTAATGTTATGGCTGTCGTGTCCAACAGTTGAGCCAAATGCCCCTTTACTTAGGTTAAAGCCTTTTACTACGGCTGAGGCAGGTATTGTCCCTTTTTGATAGCGGTTATAACAAACAAGAGTTGAAATATTATCGCTCTCGTCGTAAGAGGTTAAATGTTTTGTGCATAAAGAGTCTTTTATCAATCCGATGATATGTTCTTTATCAGGATTGGGAATATCATTGGCATTAATAGCCTCAGCTTCAAATCTGTTTATACACTTTTCGTATTTTAAGTAATTAATATTACTGCACTCTTTCCCTTTAATATATGCTGCTTTAATATCAAACTCGTCAAGATTGTTTACAATAATAAAGTCGGCATCGTCTCCTTCTCTCAGTAAACCGACAGGTATGTTGTAGTGCTCAACAACATTGGCAGAAGCGGCTCTTATTACATTATAAATATTACATCCTCCTTTAACGGCACAAGCAACCAATTTGTTTATATACCCACTCCTTAAATCAAAGGCTTTATAGTCATCGGTACATAGTAAAACCGATCTGGGATATTTATCTATCAGGGGCATTAAGGTAGCAAGTGATTTCGCAGAGCTACCCTCTCTGATTTGAATTTTCATACCGAGAGCAATTTTCTCTTCTGCCTCTTCAAGGGTAGTAACCTCGTGGTCGGTTGATATGCCCTCTGAAATATATTGTTTAAGAGCATCTCCTGTTGTTCCCGGAGCGTGCCCGTCGATAGGTTTGCCAACGCCTTTTGCTGCTTCAAGTTTCGCAATAACTCCAGGATCCTTAAATAGAACGCCCGGAACATTCATCATCTCGCTTAAAGCAATATAGCGGTCATCACTTATAAGTGATTTTGTAATTTCAGCATCGATTTTTGCACCTGTAACCTCAAAATCAACCGCAGGGACACACGAGGGGAGAGAGAAGAATATCTTCATTGGTGATAGTTTTGCACATTCATTCATATATTCCAATCCATCAATGCCACATACGTTTGCAATTTCGTGGGGATCGCTTACCGATGCAATAGTTCCGTGTTTAATTGCGTTACGACCAAATTCAATAGGATTTAGCATAGAGCTTTCGATATGACAATGAGAATCTATAAATCCCGGCATTATATAATTGCTCTCTCCATTTAAGAGACTCTCTTCAATTTGTTTAACAGATTCTATTTTGCCATCTAATATAGATATTTCGGCAGGATAAATATCTCGCCGAAATATATCAACAAATTTCCCTTTAATTGAGAATTTCATAACTCTTTTGAATAAAAAGGGGTTGTCGATAATACATGAAGACAACCCCTTTCGTATTAATAAATTGTTTTATTGTTATCTTATAGGATGATATTCAACAAAAGCCTCAATTGCCTCATACGAAGCCAATCCTAATTTTGAATAAAGTTCGGCAGTTGCTTTGTTTCTGTCTTCGGCACGTTGCCAGAACAAACGCTCGTCGTTTCCAAGGAATGGAGCATTCTCCATTTGTGATTGGTGTTTAAGAATAGAGTTGCGTTTCTGACGAAGTTCTTCAGGGCTGATAGGTACTGCCATCTCAATATAGTCAATATCCCATTCTGCCCAAGCTCCACGGTACATCCATACTTTGCAGTTTTTCATCCACTCTTCGTCCTTAACCTCGTCAATAGCAGCGAGAACAGCATCCAAACATACACGATGAGTTCCGTGAGGGTCAGCAAGGTCTCCTGCAACAAACATTTGGTCGGGTTTAACATCAAGAAGAAGTTTCTTGACAATATCAACATCAGCTCTGCCTAAGGTGCCTTTTTTAATAGTACCTGTCTCGTAGAAGGGAAGAGCCAAGAAGTGAACATTTTCGGGTTTGACACCAACGTATGCACAAGCAGTGCGAGCCTCTGCTCTACGAATCATACCTTTCATATAGCGAGCCTCAGGAATATCCATATCGCCGTCTTTCTTTGCAGCCACAGATGCAGTGATTGCATCAAGACGCTCTTTAATTCCGGGAGTCGCAAATTCAAACTCTTCGGCAATACTGTTCATAAGTAAAACGTATCGCATCATATCCTCATCGCCTACGGCAATATTGCCTGATGTTTCGTAGGCAACATGAACATCGTGTTTCTGATTTACTAAGCGTTGAAGCGTTCCTCCCATAGAGATAACATCATCGTCGGGGTGAGGGCTGAAAACTATAACTTTTTTGGGATATGGTTTGGCACGTTCGGGACGATAAGTATCGTCGGCATTGGGTTTTCCTCCCGGCCAACCCGTAATTGTATGTTGTAAATCGTTGAAGATTTTTATATTCACTTCGTAAGCCGATTTATATAGAGCCAATAACTCACTAAGCCCGTGGTCGTTATAATCCTTGTTTGTAAGTTTAAGGATAGGCTTGTTGGTTACATTGCATAACCAAACGATAGCTCGGCGTATTAGTTGGTCGGTCCATTCGCACGAAGATACCAACCATGGCTTGCTTATACGGGTAAGTTTCTCTGCTGCAGCAAGATCGACAACAAAGCGGGCACGTTTGACTGTTTGTAAGAAGCTTGCAGGAACGGCATCTGAGATGGGCCCCTCTACTGCTTTTTTAAGGCTTGACGCAACCTCTTCACCCCAACCGACAACGAAAGTCTCTTTTGCATTTAACAATGTAGATATACCCATTGTTATAGCACTTGTTACCCCTTTATCGTTGGTTTGGAAAACCTTTGATATAAGATTTTGAGAATCTTTGCTTAATAACATTAAGCGGGTTGTCGAACTTAATTGAGATCCAGGTTCGTTGAAAGAGAGAGCTCCTGCACGTCCAAGTTCAAGAAGAGTAATATCCAAACCTCCTAATTTAGAGATAGTCTCTTCGTATTGTTTGCAAAACTCAAAAACATTATCAGTAGCTTCGGGAGAGAATATATTCTCAGGGTTAATATCAACTTTTTCCAAGAATATCTCCTTTAATACGCTTAATGAACTTTTCTCGCCTTTGGTAGCAGGATAAAATTCACTGACATTAAAAATTACGGTGTTTGCAAAGCTAAAGCCGTTAGCTTTATGCATCTCTACCAATTCATTATATACCGCATGAGTGCCTAATCCCCATCCTAAAGCCATAACACACTTGCGGTTCTCTGCATTACACTTCTCAATAATTGCAGCAATTTTTTTTGCCACATGAGCGGCTCCGCCGTCTGCACTCTCAAAAACTTCTGTAAAAACTTTCTCAAATCTGGTTAAAGCAGTAAGTTCGAGAACATTATCAGGGGCATAATATCTCTTTGGAACTCTGTCTAATTTTATTTGAGAACTCAAATTGGTTTTCATAATTTTAATATTTAGTCGTGATATTATTTGTTTAATCCGGACAATTATTCTATTGCCAAAAACAAAGTTATACCTTAAAGTTTTTAATTCAAAACTTTTTTCTCATAAAATTAAACAAACAATTAAAAAAAAACAAAACAAAAAAATGGCTCAAAAATTCTCTCTCTTTATAATTTAAATTTATACCTTTGTATTTCAACTATGCCTAATTTGATTTGGGCAGACGGTATTAAAAAAATAAGGATAAACTTTTTTAATAACAAACATAAAAAATTAAACGATTATGAGACTTATTATTCAACCCGATTACGAGAACGTATCACGTTGGGCTGCAAACTATGTTGCATCTCGTATCAATGCATTTAATCCCACAGCGGATAAACCTTTTATATTAGGATTGCCAACAGGATCATCTCCATTAGGAATGTACAAAGCTCTTATAGAGTTGAACAAAAAAGGAGTAGTATCTTTTAAAAACGTGATAACATTTAATATGGATGAGTATATAGGTCTTCCAAAAGAGCATCCACAAAGTTACCACTCATTTATGTGGAACAACTTCTTCAATCACATCGATATTAATCCTGAGAATGTAAACATCCTTAACGGAAATGCTGCTGATCCTGAGGCAGAGTGCAAAGCATACGAGGAGAAAATAGCTAAACTGGGAGGTATCGATTTGTTCTTAGGAGGTATCGGACCTGACGGACACATAGCATTTAACGAGCCAGGTTCTTCGTTAACTTCTCGTACAAGAATAAAAACACTTACAACAGATACAATCATAGCAAACTCTCGTTTCTTTGAGAACGACGTAAACAAAGTTCCCAAAACAGCATTGACAGTGGGAGTAGGAACAATTATGTCTGCTAAAAGTGTATTGATTATTGTAAACGGACACAACAAAGCTCGTGCTCTTAAACATGGTGTTGAAGGAAGCGTATCGCAAATGTGGACAATCAGTGCATTGCAACAACACGAAAAGAGTATAATCGTGTGCGACGAAGATGCAACAGCTGAAATAACAGTAGGAACATATAAATATTTCAAAGATATTGAGAAGGAGAACTTAAATCCCGATTCAATGCTATAATGGCATAATAAAAAAGGAGTAGTTCAAAACTGATAGATGAGTAAAAAAATTTTAATAACCGGAGCCGGAGGATTTATAGGAAGCTATCTGGTGGAGGAGGCTCTTAAACAAGGTTTTGAAGTGTATGCAGGAGTGCGTTCTTCGACAAACCTTGAATATTTGCAAGACGAAAGAATAAACTTCATAACTCTTAATTTTGCAGATAGCAAGCAGCTTGCAAGCCAGATAACTGATTTTGTCAAAACAAACGGGAAATGGGACTATATTGTTCACAATATGGGAATAACAAAAACGTTAGACCATTTTATGTTCGACAAAATAAACTATGTATATCTGAAGACATTTGTAGATACTCTCATTGCAACCGACAGTGTACCTAAAAAGTTTGTCTATATGAGTAGCTTGAGTGCATGGAGGTCTGATACGAAAGAGTTGTACTACATAGATGACAAAGAGCATCCATATCCCTCTTCGGCATACGGAAGGAGTAAATTTAGAGGCGAACTCTATTTACGCTCTTTAAAAGACTTTCCCTTTGTGGCAATGCGACCGACAGGGGTATATGGACCACGAGAGAAAGACTATTTTGAAATGATTAAACTCATCAAGCGAGGATTAGATATTACTGTCGGATTTGAACAGCAATATTTGACATTCATATATGTAAAAGATTTGGTAAAAGCAGTATTCCTTGCCCTCGAAAAAGGACACGATGGCGAGGGATACTTCCTTACCGATGGAGTTGAGTATTACACACAAAAAGATTTTAGGCAATTAGTGGCAAAGGCTCTTGGTAAAAAAATGATATTGCCGATAACGGTGCCAATAGGCTTGTGTAAAATGGTGTGTAATCTATCTGAGAAATTTGCAAGCAGCAAAAAAGTACCTGTATTAAACAGGGATAAATTTCAAATACTAAAACAGCGAAATTGGACCTGCGACACATCAAAAGCCAAAGCCCATCTTGGTTATGTTGCCGACTATGACCTTGCAAAAGGAATAAACGAGTGCATAGCGTGGTATAAGGAGAAAGGCTGGTTAAAGTAATCTTTTGAGATTATAAAAAAGGTTGCCGCATAAAATATGCGATATGGTTTACAAATATGATTTTTTGGTGATAGGTTCCGGAATAGCCGGAATGAGTTTTGCCTTAAAAGTAGCAGAAAAAGGCAGGGTAGGAATAATATGTAAGACAGGGATTGAGGAGGCGAATACCTTTTATGCTCAAGGAGGAATAGCATCGGTAACAAAGCCAACCGATAACTTCGAGAAACATATTGAAGACACACTTATTTGCGGAGGAGGATTATGTAATCGTGATGCCGTCGAGAAAGTTGTGCGAGAAGCTCCCGCCCAGATTGAGGAGTTGGTAAATTGGGGTGTAAATTTTGACCGAGACGAGAAGGGACGATTTGATCTCCATCGTGAAGGCGGACACTCGGAGTTTCGTATATTACACCATCGTGACAATACCGGACAAGAGATACAAGATAGCCTTATAAGAGCAATAAAACACCACCCTAAGATTGAAGTTTTTGAAAACCATTTTGCTGTAGAACTTATAACTCAACACCATTTGGGAGTTGAGGTAACACGTCAAACCCCCGACATAACCTGTTACGGAGTATATGTCTTAAATCAAAAAACAAACAGGGTAGAGACTTTCCTCTCAAAAACCACAATTATAGCCACAGGCGGAGTGGGAAATGTATATAAAACAACCACAAACCCGACAGTAGCCACAGGCGACGGAATAGCTATGGTATATCGTGCAAAGGGAGAGGTCAGTGATATGGAATTCATCCAATTTCACCCAACGGCATTGTATAATCCCGGTGAGCGACCAAGTTTCTTGATAACAGAGGCAATGCGAGGATATGGAGGTGTTTTGCGAACAAAAGATGGCAAAGAGTTTATGCATAAATACGATGAGCGTAAATCTTTGGCTCCACGGGATATCGTGGCCCGTGCAATTGACAATGAGATGAAGACACGAGGCGATGATTGTGTATATCTCGATGTAACGCATAAAGATCCGGAAGAGACAAAAACTCATTTCCCCAACATATACAATAAGTGTATGTCGTTAGGAATAGACATAACAAAGGAGTATATACCTGTAGCTCCTGCGGCACACTACCTATGTGGCGGAATAAAGGTTGACTTAAACGCACGTTCATCCATAATAAATCTCTATGCATTCGGAGAGTGTGCCTGTACTGGTCTTCATGGAGGAAACCGCTTGGCTTCAAACTCCCTTATCGAAGCTGTCGTTTATGCCGATGCCGCAGCACGCCACGCAGTAGATGCAATAAAAGACATAGAGCTTCGAGAAGATATTCCCGAATGGAACGATGAGGGAACAACTCAACCTGAGGAGATGGTTCTTATAACGCAAAGTGTTCGTGAGGTAGAACAACTGATGTCGGCATATGTAGGAATCGTGCGTTCCGATCTTCGTCTGCAAAGAGCATTAGACCGTCTGAATATATTATACAAAGAGACAGAAAACCTCTTTCAACGTTCGGTTGTAACAAGTCAGATATGTGAATTGCGGAACAAAATAAACGTTGGCTATCTTATAATTAAACAAGCAATGGCCCGTAAAGAGAGTGTGGGACTACACTATACCATTGATTATCCCAAATTGGAAAAGATAAAAGAGTAGAGATAATAGTTTAAATACCATACCTCAATTCCATAGCAGGAGTTGAGGTATTATTTTTAATAAGAACATAAATATTTTACTTAAGATAATTAAAGTAAATACGATAAAAAATTAGTATCTTCGCAGACAGCTAAAAACGAACACATTTAAACTCGATATGGCAGAAGATATAGAACTTAAAAAACAAGAGGTCAATTACGACGGAGAAGATATAAAAACTCTCGATTGGAAAGAGCATATACGCCTTCGTCCGGGAATGTATATCGGAAAATTAGGGGATGGCTCCCATGCCGATGACGGAATATATGTCCTACTAAAAGAGGTTATGGATAACGCCATTGACGAGTATATGATGGGATTTGGTTCGCAGGTGGATGTGAACATCGTAGAAAACAGCGTTGAGGTGCGAGATTATGGACGAGGCATACCCCTTGATAAGGTTAAAGATGTGTCGTCAAAGATGAACACCGGAGCGAAATACGACTCAAAGGCCTTTAAAAAATCGGTAGGATTAAACGGAGTTGGTATAAAGGCGGTAAATGCATTGTCAACAAACTTCAGAATAGTAGCATATCGAGACGGACAATGTAAAGAGGTGGTATATGAAAAAGGCTCTGTCGTACTCGATGCCCCAATAACTGCAACAACAGAGAAAAACGGAACATTGGTTCAGTTCACTCCCGATAATGATGCAAAGATATTTGCCGGCTACTCTTTTAACGAGGAGTATGTAGAGAATCTGCTAAAAAACTATTCTTATCTAAATAGCGGGCTCTCAATATATTTTAATGGACGCAGGTTCTATTCAAAAGGAGGTTTGTTAGATCTTTTGAACGATAAGATGACAGCAGACCCCTTATATCCTATAATTCATTTAAAGGGAGATGATATAGAGGTGGTAATAACTCACTGCGACCAATATGGGGAGGAGTACTATTCATTTGTTAATGGTCAGCATACTACACAAGGAGGAACGCACCTTTCTGCATTTCGTGAGGCGGCAACACGCACCATAAAGGAGTTTTTCAATAAAAACTTCGAGTTCTCTGATATTCGCAATGGAATGGTTGCTGCTGTAAGTATAAAAGTAGAAGAGCCTGTATTTGAGTCGCAAACAAAGACCAAATTGGGTTCAAAGGATATGGGACCCGATGGACCCACAATAGGAAAGTTCTTAAACGACTTTTTGAAAAAAGAGTTGGATAACTTCCTGCATCGTGAACCTGAAACTGCCGAACTTATGCTTAAAAAAGTACAAGAGTCGGAGAAGGAACGCAAGGCAATAGCAGGAGTAACTAAGTTGGCACGTGAACGCTCAAAGAAGGCGAACCTCCATAATAAAAAATTGAGAGATTGTCGTATACACCTAAGCGATGCAAAAGGCGAAGATAGAGATAAATCAACACTGTTCATAACCGAGGGTGATTCGGCATCGGGTTCAATAACCAAGAGTCGCAATGCCGAGACACAAGCGGTTTTCAGTTTAAGAGGAAAACCTCTAAACTCATACGGCTTAACCCGTAAAGTTGTGTATGAGAACGAAGAGTTCAATCTATTGCAAGCGGCACTCGATATAGAAGACGGGCTTGAAGGGTTACGATACAATAAAATTGTGATAGCTACCGATGCCGATGTTGACGGAATGCATATCAGAATGTTGCTTCTAACCTTTTTCTTACAATTCTTCCCCGAACTTGTAAAGAAGGGCCACGTATATATATTGCAAACACCACTCTTCCGTGTCCGTAACAAAAAGGAGACATACTATTGTTATACAGAGGAGGAGCGTTTGGCTGCAATCGAGAAAGTTGGAGCACACCCCGAGATAACCCGATTTAAAGGTCTTGGAGAGATATCGGCATCGGAGTTTGCAAACTTCATAGGCCCCGATATGCGACTCGACCCTGTGTCGTTGAACAAACAAGACTCTGTATCGGGAATGTTGGAGTTTTATATGGGCAAAAACACAATGGAGCGTCAAAACTTTATAATCGATAATCTGGTAACCGATGAAGAACTCTCATAAAACGTTGCTTTTCCCCGGAAGCTTTGACCCCTTTACAATAGGGCATAAATGGATAGTTGACAAAGCTTTATCTCTTGCTGACAGAGTTGTTATAGCCATAGGGATAAATGAAAACAAGAGACGTTTGTTTCCTGTTGAAGAGGTAGAGCAGATGGTAAAAAGAGTTTATGAATTAAACCCAAACGTTGAGGTTGTGTCATACAAAGGGTTAACCATTGATATAGCAAACGAGGTCGGTGCCGATGCGATAGTTCGTGGAGTTCGTTCAACAATAGATTTTGAATATGAGAAGGCGATAGCCGACACAAATCGAGAACTATCAGGAATAGAGACAATTCTTTTGTTTACACATCCTGCAATTTCACATGTAAGTTCGTCGATGGTCAGAGAGTTAAAACATTTTGGTTACGATGTAACAAAATACATACCCTAACAGAGATTATGAAAAAGATACTATTACCAATATTGCTATTGATAGCGACACAAAGCATATTTGCACAATTAAATCAAACCGAAGGTTCAAAGAAACTATCGTTGATAAACTATGCAATAACTCATCTATATGTCGATACAGTAAACGAGTCGAGAATAGTAGAAGCGGGAATCAGGGCAATGTTGGAGGAGTTGGACCCTCACTCGGCATATCTCACAGCCGAAGAGGTACAAGAGAGCAATGAAGAGCTGAACGGGAACTTCGATGGAGTAGGCATATCGTTTATGATGCAAAAAGATACCTGCTATATAGTTCAAACCATAGCAGGAGGACCTTGCGAGAAGGTTGGAGTTTTGGCAGGCGACCGCATAATCTTTATAAATGACACAATAGTTGCAGGAGTAAAGATGACGGCAAACGACATAAAGAAACGTCTTCGTGGAGTACGTGGAACAACAGTAGATGTATTGGTAAAACGTAATGGAGTTCAGGGGCTGTTGCCATTTCGTATAACACGTGATCAAATTCCTGTCCATAGTGTAGATGCCTCGTATATGGTGGCAAAAAACACAGGCTATGTCAAGTTAAGTCGATTTGCGGCAACTACATTCGACGAGTTTGTTGAGGCAATAGTTCCGATGATAAGATTAAACCGAATGAAAAATCTTATAATCGACCTTCAAGGAAATGGTGGAGGATATCTGTCGGCGGCAGTAGGATTGTGTAATATGCTCTTGGATGAAGGAAACCTTATAGTATATACCGAAGGACGTAACGCACCACGACAAGAGGAGCGAAGCGGAGAGAAAGGAGTATTTCGTGAAGGCAAGCTTATAGTGTTGGTGGATGAAGCATCGGCATCGGCATCAGAAATCCTTGCAGGAGCCGTACAAGATTGGGACAGAGGAGTAATAGTCGGACGTCGCACTTTTGGAAAAGGATTGGTTCAACGTCCTTTGCAAATGCCCGATGGCTCTATGTTGCGTTTGACCGTGGCAAAATATTATACCCCCACAGGACGCTCAATACAACGTTCATATTCCGAGGGCAACAAAGCATACCGAAACGATATACTTGAACGTTATAAGAGAGGAGAGATGATAAGTGCCGATAGCATCCATTTTGTCGATTCTTTAAAATATACCACACTTAAAAACAATCGTACTGTATTTGGAGGAGGAGGTATAATGCCCGACTGTTTTATCCCTCTCGATACAACAAACTTCACCGAGTATCATCGCAGTATAGTAGCAAAAGGAGTAATGCCTCAGTTGGCGGCAGAGTATAGCGAGAAGAACAAAAAAGAGATATTGTCGCAATACAAACGTGAAAATAAATTTGTGGAGGAGTACCAGGTAAGCGATTCGTTAATGACGCAACTAACAAATTTTGCAGCACAAGAGGGGGTTGAATACAATGATGAGGAGTATCAAAAATCGAAAGAGCTGATGGCATTGCAAATGAAAGCATTAATAGGACGAGACCTCTATGAGCAATCGACCTATTACAAGGTGATAAATACCAAAGCAAACGAAGCACTTACACGAGCATTGGAGATTATTGCAAACGAAGAGGAGTACAACTCCCTTTTAGAGATAAAAGAGAAAAGATAAAAGAGTGTCCTCACCCCTAACCCCTCTCCGGTAGAGAGGGGGGAATTAGAAACTCTTTCTTATTATACAGACTATTTTAATCACTTAATTTCGAAGGTAGTTATAATAGGGTAGTGGTCCGAAGCCTTAATGCTTTTGTCAATTTTCGTATTTAAGGGAGTAAGGCCTTTGCCATATAAAATATGGTCTATTCTAAATAAAAACTTATCGGCATGATAGGTGATGTTTGGACCAAAACAGTTATCGATATAAGCATCATCTAAATCGCCTCTGATAGTGTTATAAGTATATGACTGTTGAGTATCATTAAAATCTCCGCAAACAACAATATAATCATCTATCCCTCTGATATACGAAGCAATCGAATCGGCTTGTTTAGCCCTTCTGCGAGAAGCGTTGGCAATCTTCCATACAATTTGTCGTTTAACATCGCTAATCAGCGAGTCCGATTTAGCAATATTTGAAGTAACATAATTAAACAAGCCTCTATCATCCTGAGACAATTTGTTTGACTCTAAATGGTTGACAACAAACTTAATTATTTTGCCTTTAACATCGATGCTGTATAAAATAGAACCATTCGCACTCTTTGGGTATATAATGGCATCATACTCCACAATGGGATATTTCGAAAGGCAAGCCAATCCCGATTCGTAGTAGCTGTTGTCGTTTAAGAAAATCTTTTTATAAGGATATTGTTCTTGAAAAGCACAATTCAACTCTTTCTCTTTAAGAGAGTTCATCGACCTTCCTATTGCATACTCCTGTAAACATACAACGTCGGCATCACATCTCTTTATATACTCCACAATTGGGTTGGGGTTATCGTCAGAGTGAGGGTGCATCTTTGCAAAAATACAGGTATTAAACGACATAACCTTAATAGTATCGCCTCCGCAATATTTGTTGTCAAAAACATTAAGGGGAGAATAACGATATATTGCACCGCCCGAAATAAGCAGAGCTACAATCGATATAAAAACAATTCTGTTTCGTTGTACAGCCCAAAATATAAGAATAGCAATGTTTGCCCAAAGAACGAAATGAAAAATCAAAGAGAGATACACGGCATAGTGCATATCGTTTGGTGATATATGATTGCTATATGCCGACAGAATTAAAACAATACCTGCAATAGAGGTAATAATAATTCCTATATACTTATATATAAGTTTTAGAAGTTTCAATTTTCAGATATTAAAAGAAAGGTCCTCCGCCTCCTATACCTTTTTTACGCCAATATAAGATAAGCAATAAACCAAACAACATACCTCCGAGGTGAGCAAAGTGAGCAACATTGTCCCCCGATACGCTTGCCACGCCAAAGAAAAGTTCGATAAGTCCATAGAAAGCCACAAAATATTTGGCTTTAATGGGGATAGGAATAAACATAAGGAACATTTGAGCATTTGGGAACAGCATACCGAAAGCAAGCAAAATTCCAAATACAGCCCCCGATGCACCAACCGTATTGAACCATGAAGTGTAATATTCCACAGGGATTTCAATAACGGCACTTGTTATTGGGTCGATCATAGGGATAGCACTCTCTCCTGCAACCGACAAGAACCAAACGAGCTCTTGAATAAAACCTGCACCAATACCTGTGGTAAGGTAGTAGAATAAAAATCTTTTAGGTCCCCAAACCATCTCTAAGGTACGCCCGAAGATAAATACCGAGAACATATTAAAGAACACATGACCAATTGAACTTGTGTCATGCATAAACATATATGTAATAAATTGGGCAACGTTAAAGTTGTCAGAAGTGATATAGTGAAGACCTAAGTAGTTGTTAAGGTCAAAATCGAACCTTCTTAGTATAACAAATGAAGCCAACCACAATAAGAAATTGATGATAATCAAGTTCTTTGTAACGGGAGGTATCGAAGAAAAGAATGAATTTCCTTTAAACATATTATAAGTAAATTTTAAATGCGACGACAAAAGTAACTATTTTTTTTCTTATAACGTAAAGCCCTATATTATCATAGTGAAAAAAATAAAAAAAAATTTTAAAAAATATCATCTAAAACATTGCTAATTAATTTTATATATCTATATTTGCAGATGTTAAAGGAGAGATATTACTCCAAAATATAAATAATTATTTTTAAAAACGTAAAGCTTTATGAACAAATCAGAATTAATCAATGCTATTGCTGAGAAAGCAGGCTTATCAAAAGCAGATGCTAAAAAAGCATTAGAGGCATTTACAGGTGCAGTTGAAGAGGCTCTTGTAGCAGGAGACAAAGTAGCGTTAGTAGGTTTCGGAACATTCTCAATCAACGCTAAAGGCGAGAGAACAGGTATCAATCCTAAAACTAAAGAGGCTATCACAATCGCTGCTAAAAAAGTAGTTAAATTCAAAGCTGGTGCTGAGCTTGCTGAGAAAGTAAAATAATCAGTCATTAGCATTAAACTACAAGAAGAGGTTGCTCCATTTAGGAGTAACCTCTTTCTTTTATAGGGGTATTTAATACCGTTTGTTGTTATTCATAAAAACAATATGGGGTTGCTTCAAAGCAACCCCATATTGTTTTATAATTATGTTTTTTTGTTGTTATTAATAGCAAACAACTAACAACTAAAAACTAACAACTCTTATTTTGTAGCACTCTCCAAGCGTTTCATCATAGCAAACATGAACAACGCTGATATTAAGCATAGAGCAATAAATACACTCCATACAATCCACAAAGGAATGTTGCCCCAAAGGAATCCACCAACCATAACTAACCAGTTACCGATAGCAGTAGCAACAAACCAACCACCCATCATCATTCCTTTAAGTTTCGGAGGAGCCACTTTCGATACAAACGAAATTCCCATAGGAGATAGCAATAACTCAGCAAATGTTAGAATTAGATATGTAAAGATAAGCCAGTTGGCTGAGCAGAAAGTTGGGTCTTCAATTGTAACCTTAGGCTCAATTTTAGCTGTGGCACTACTATTAAGAGTTTTGAATGTTGAGTCGTAAGCTTTGTCAAAAATATTTTTATCTTTATCAGTTTTAAGAGTTCCGATATAAGCTAATTTCTCGTTCTCAATAAAGCGAGTGTTTATACTGTCTGAAGACAAGTATAATTTAGCAGCATATAATTTTGCGTTATTGATAATCTTAATACTCTCTTCACTCTCAACACTCTTTGTTATGTCATTGGCAATAGCCGAAAGATTGGTTTGAGAAATATTATACACTTCATTAAAGATAGTTTCTCTATTTCCTTTAAGTTTTTTAATCTCTTCAGCTTTTTTCTCATTAATTTTTGCCAAAGCTGTGCTGTCATTAGCATATACAACACATTGAGCAGCAAATGATTCAGCTTTAACCTTAGTAAGATATTCAGCTTGAACATCGGGAGTATTAAGGCCATTTGAACCAAAAGCAAGAATAGCAAAACCTGCAGCAGCAACTAACATACCGTATGCAATTTTACGAGGGGCAGAAGGTTCTTTTCCCTTTTTAGCAAGAACTCCAAATATTGCCATTGAAACGGGAGTCAATGCAACTACATAGAATGGGTTAAATTGTTGGAAAATAGGAGCACTGATATTTTCACTACCAGATATATGGTTTGCATTATAAACAATGAAAGCCAAAGCCGCAGATCCTATAACACCTGAAATAAGTTTACCTTTTGCTTTTTTGCTTTGGAAAACAGAGAACGTAGCATATACAGCAACAATGATAGCCACCAAGTTCCAAACATTAAACGATAAGCTTTGAATACCCTCCGATATAGGGAAAGTAAATTCGTTAGCAAAGAATGTAAGGGCTAAGCCATTTTGGTGGAACGCCATCCAGAAGAAGATAACAACAGCAAATACCAAGCAAAGAGCAATTACGCGAGATTTAGTCTCTTGTGGAGTAAGATTATTCTCAACTTTTGTATCTCCAACTTTACGAACACCACCTTCAACATGGCGGAAAGTAGGACGGAAAACATAGTAAATTGCAATTGATAATACCAACGCTGCACAAGCAACAGCAAATGAGAAGTGGTAAGCATCGTTCGATGAATAACCTAAATTATTCTCAGCCCAGTCTTTAATCTCAACGGCAGCAGTAGGAGCAAACAAAGCACCAATATTGATAGCCATGTAGAAGATTGAGAAGGCAGCATCACGTTTATCTGCATATTTAGGATCATCATAAAGGTTACCAACCATAACCTGAAGGTTTCCTTTAAACAGACCGGTACCAAGACTTATAAGAATTAAGGCAGCTAACATTACAACCATAGCAACTGTGTCGCCACCAAGAGGGAATGAAAGAAGCAAATACCCAAGGAACATAATACTAATACCTATGGTAACCATTTTCCCGAAACCAAACTTGTCTGCCATTATACCACCGATAAGAGGCATTAAATAGACTAAGCCAAGGAATGTACTGTAAATAGCTCCGGCAACACCGGCGTCCAAACCAAAGTTCTCGCGCAGGAAGAGAGCAAATACTGCCAACATAGTGTAGTAACCAAAACGTTCACCGGTGTTAGCAAGAGCAAGGGCAAAAAGCCCTTTGGGTTGATTGTTGAACATAGTTAATTGATTTTTAAGTTAATAAAATATTTAATTATTATTTTTTGTTTCAAAAGCCAAGGCGTAGAGCTTCATCTGTTTAACCATCGAAGCCAAGCCGTTTGAACGAGTAGGTGAAAGATTTTCTTTCAAACCAATCTTTTCAATAAAATAGAGGTCGCTATCCAAAATCTCTTTTGGCGAGTGTCCCGACAGAGTATTAATAAGCATAGCCACAATACCCTTTACAATAAGCGCATCGCTATCTCCTTTAAAAATGATGTTACCATCTACAAAGTCAGCTTGCAGCCACACTCTGCTTTGGCACCCCTCAATTAAATTACTGTCGTTTTTATACTCCTCTTCAAGAGGTTCAAGAGATGAAGCCATATCCATAATCAATGAATACTTATCCATCCAATCCTCAAAACCATCGAATTCGTCAATAATTTCGTTTTGTATATCGTTAATTGTTTTCATCTCTAAATTAGTCTATTCATTATAAATAACCTCCAAAACAGTCTGTCCTACAGCCTTCATGTTGTTTTTGTCGATATTACTCATATCGTCATTTACAGTGTGCCAATGAGGCGGAAAGCCAGTAGCAGTGTTTGGATGGTAAGCAATAATATCCACACATGGGATACCATACATATTAATATAGAAGTGGTCATCAATAACACTTCCGCCATTGCTCTTTGGAAAAATATTACCATAGCCCAAACTCTCGGCTTTGTCCCAAACCTTTTTCACGATATGTGGAGCAAAGTGTTTCGAAACCTGTTCAATAGGGAATGAACTCGCTTTGCCACTAACCATATCAAGCAAAATACCATATTCGGCTTTGTAACCCATTATGTGAGGATTCGTTGCCCAGAATTGCGAACCTAAAGCCCAATCGTGTTCCACTTTTGGCTCGCCTTCATAAAAATATGGAGTACCGTAATCCTCTGCATCAAAGAATATTACATCAATACCCACATTAGTGCTTTGCAAACCGATTTGTCTTGCAATCTCCAGTAGAACTGCAACCGAAGCAGCACCATCGTCAGCACCTGTGACAGGCTTTCTGTGGTTCCTCTTATCGGGGTCGTGGTCGGCATAAGGTCTGCTGTCCCAATGGGCAAACAGTAATATACGACGTTGTTTTTCAGGTGCAAAGCTACCAATAATATTGGTAATATTCAAATAGCTGCCATCGTATGCCATAACCTTACCTCGTTGAAGGAGAGTATCTGCTCCAAAACTACGAAGCTTCTCTGCTAAAAACATAGCACACTCATTGTGAGCCTTAGTCCCAGGAATTCTATAACCGAAGTCCAACTGGCTTTGAGTATAAGCATATGCACTGTCGGCAACAAATTGAGGAGCCGAAACAGAACTCTTTTGTTCTTTTGCCTCCACCGTTTTTTGTTTGCAACAACAAAAGCCCAAACAAATAATAACAAAAACAATATATAATTTGTTCATCATAAGATTAAAAATTTGCAACTTTTTTTACCTCGTCTAAAACACGCAAGAAATTTTCGCCCCATATTTTTTTAAGGTCTCCGTCGCCATATCCTCTGCGAATAAGTTCGCAAGTGAGGTTTATGATTTCGTTCACGCCGTTGCAACCCGGAACACCACCGCCACCGTCAAAGTCGGTACCGATACCGACATAATCCACTCCCACAAGATTAACAACGTGGTCAATGTGGTCGGCAATCGTTTTAACCGAAGCCGCCCCGTCGTTGTTTAAAAAGTGGTCGTAAATGCAAATCTGCATTACGCCGCCTTTACGGGCAAGAGCCACAATCTGTTCGTCCGTCAAATTACGGGGATGATTGCAGATAGCCCTGCACGATGAGTGCGAAGCAATAATAGGGCTTTTGCTCAGTTCCAAAGCGTCATAAAACGATTTGTCTCCGGCGTGCGACAAATCCACCATAATCCCCAAGCGGTTTAGCTCCTTAACAACCTCTTTGCCAAAATCGCTCAAACCATTATGTTCGTGGTTACCTTTCGCCGAGTCGCAAATATCGTTATCGCCGTTGTGGCATAGAGTCAGATATATGACTCCCAACTCTTTATAATATTTTAAAAGCGAAATATCTTTACCAATGCCGTAGCCGTTTTCAATACCTATGAAAATCCCCTTTTTACCGCATCTTTTAGCCTTTAAAAGGTCCTCATGGCTGCGAACCTGAATGGCACTTTTCGACGCCTCGATTTGGTTTATAAGGGTATTTATAATCCCTTTGCATTTCTCGACAGCCTTATTCAAGCCCTCCACCGAGCGACTCTCTTGTTTAATGTAAGCCACCATACACGAAGCGTCCAAACCTCCATTTACCATTTTAGGAATATTGGTCTGCACCCTCTCGTCGTTGTCGGCAATGTTTACCCCTTCGTCAAAAAACATAGGGGTATCGCAATGAGAGTCTATCGACAATTCGGTTTTATGAAACTTCTTGGCCCTTTTGTATATGGCAGCTTCATTTACAAGCCATTCAAAAATGGCAAGCTGTTTTTTGTTCATCTCTGCAGCCATAGGTTCGGGATGCCACTGCACTCCCAAAATGGGATAAAAAGGTTTTTCAATACCCTCGTTTACACTATCAATGGTAGAGGCATTGGCAATAAAGCCCTCAGCAACCTCCTTAATAGCCTGATGATGAAACGAGTTAGTCATAACACTCTCCTCTTCCAAAATCTTAGCGAGCAGAGTATCTTTAACAACCTTAACCTCGTGAGTAGCAACATTTCTTGCCTCCTCTTGCGAGTGGTTGAGAGGAGTCGAGCTGTGTTGTTTGGCAATATCCTGGTAGTTTTTACCTCCGCAAGTTACGTTAATAACCTGATGCCCTCGACAAATACCCAACAGCGGAATTTGACGTTGCATGGCAATATATGCCAAGGCTATCTCTTGACGGTCTCGTTCCTCGCAAGGAGTCCCTACTTCGGGCAGAGCCTCTTCTCCTAACAAATCGGGCGAAATATCACCGCCACCTGTAAGCAAAATAGCGTCGCACAAATCGGCAATCTGGGGTAGTAGTTGCAGGTTTGCAAATCCCGGAATCATCAAAGGCACACCACCTGCGTTAATGATGGAGTTTATGTATGCGTCTGCCACCCTTGAAGTACCCTCTGTTCTGTTGGTACTCACCCCGACAACCGGCTTTTGCGAAAACTTAAAGCTCTCACATTCAGTAAAAATATCCTTAATTTTAGGAGGTAATATAGCCATAAAAAATATTTATTAAACACGAATTAGCCCAATCAGTCCAATTAGACCAATTGGGTTAATCCCTCATTCCTCATTTCTAATTTCTAATTTTTTATAAGGCATTATTCTTAACAAGGTATTCAGCAATTTGAACAGCGTTCAATGCGGCACCTTTTCTGATTTGGTCGCTCACGGTCCAGAAAGTCAAACCATTTTCGTCGGCAAGGTCTTTTCTTATACGACCAACATAAACAGCATCCTTACCCGCCATATCCAAAGGCATTGGGTAAAGTTTCTCGTTTAGATTGTCCATAACAATAACACCTTCGGCGTTTTCAAAAGCATTACGAGCCTCCTCTACCGAAATAGGACGTTCTGTTTCAACCCAAATACTCTCAGAGTGAGCACGCATAACCGGAACTCTTACACACATAGCACTTGTTTTAACGTCAGAGTGCATAATTTTGCGAGTTTCGTTAAACATCTTCATCTCCTCTTTGGTATAAAGGTTATCTGTGTAAACATCAACTTGAGGAATAACATTGTAGGCAAGTTGATAGTAGAATTTGCTAATGGTAGGCTCCTCGCCACGAACCAATTGAGCATATTGTTCTTGAAGTTCAGCCATTGCAGCTGCTCCAGCACCACTCGCTGCTTGATATGTAGAAACCCTTACACGCTTAATATGCGAAAGGTCTTCGATAGCTTTCAAAGCCACTACCATTTGAATAGTAGTACAGTTTGGGTTGGCGATAACATTTCTTGGGCGGATTTTTGCATCCTCTCCGTTTACCTCGGGAACCACCAAAGGTACATCGTCATCCATACGGAATGCACTTGAGTTGTCAATCATCACGGCACCATGTTTAGTGATGGTTTTCTCAAACTCTTTCGAAATACCTGCACCTGCCGAAGTAAAGGCAATATCAATACCTTTAAAATCGTCGTTGTGTTGTAGTTCCTTTACGGTGTATTCTTTACCTCTAAACGTATATTCTTTTCCTGCACTGCGGGCAGAACCAAACAAAACCAATTCATCAATGGGGAAATCTCTATCGGCAAGCACACGCAAAAACTCTTGACCAACTGCACCGCTTGCACCAACAATAGCAACTTTCATAATCTATAAAATAAATGTAAACAATTATACAAATAAAAAAGTTTAATAACTGCCACGAAAAAAATAATAAACAGGCAGAAATCGAACATAACAATCGCAAAATTAAAACAATTTGGCAGAATAGCATCATAATAAAGAAAAAAATCTCTATTTATTTGCTAAAATAATGGAATAAATACACTACATTTGCATATTCGAAACATTTTATCAATTATATTAACTAAACTAAAATTTCTATGTGGTTAAAAGATTCATCTATCGGGCGAAAGCTGCTAATGAGTATTTCAGGGCTTTTCCTTGTGTTGTTCCTAACCTTCCACTTGGTAATGAACTTTGCTATGGTGTTCAGCCCCGAGAAAGGCGGAGCATATGATGCAATTTGCGGATTTTTAGGAGCAAATTGGTATGCAGTAGCAGGAACATTGGTGTTGGCGGTAGGATTTTTGGTGCATATTCTATATGCGTTCATCCTAACACTTCAAAACCGTAAAGCACGCGGAAACAACCGTTACGCAGTAACAGCACGTCCCAAGGGAGTAGAGTGGGCATCACAAAATATGTTGGTGCTTGGTATCATTGTGGTATTGGGCTTAGGTCTTCACGGTTATCAATTCTGGGCAAAAATGCAATTACCTGAGTTAGCACATCAATTCGGAATGTGTATCGATGAAAACGTTCTAAGCAATGCGGCTTATGGTTCATATCACATTGCACAAGTTTTCACAAATCCTATCTTTGTAGTTCTTTACTTAGTATGGTTTGCTGCAATTTGGTTCCATCTAACACACGGATTCTGGAGTGCAATACAAACAATCGGATGGACAAACCTTGTATGGCTTAAACGTTGGAAAACAATCTCAAACATCTACACAACATTAGTTTGTTTAGGATTTGCATTTATGGCAATATGGTTCTACTTCACACTACAATAACATAAAAAACAACAGATATGGCAAATATAAAAATAGATTCAAAAATACCCGAAGGGCCATTGGCAGAGAAATGGAGCAACTATAAAGCTCATCAAAAACTTGTCAACCCTGCCAACAAACGTCGTTTGGACATTATCGTTGTAGGAACAGGACTTGCAGGAGGCTCAGCAGCTGCAACACTTGGCGAAATGGGCTTTAACGTATTGAACTTCTGTATTCAAGACTCACCACGTCGTGCACACTCAATCGCAGCACAAGGAGGTATCAACGCAGCAAAAAACTATCAAAACGATGGAGATAGCGTATATCGTTTGTTCTACGACACAATCAAAGGAGGAGACTACCGTGCACGTGAGGCAAACGTATATCGTTTGGCTGAGGTGTCAAATAACATCATCGACCAATGTGTAGCTCAAGGAGTACCTTTCGCACGTGAGTACGGAGGTTTGTTGGATAACCGTTCATTTGGTGGAGCTCAAGTATCTCGTACATTCTACGCAAAAGGACAAACAGGACAACAACTATTGTTAGGAGCATACTCTTCATTGAGTCGTCAAGTAGCAAAAGGAACAGTAAAACTATATACTCGTTATGAGATGTTAGACCTTGTAGTTATCGACGGACGTGCAAGAGGAATCATCGCTCGTAACTTGGTAACAGGTGAGATTGAGCGTTTCGGAGCACACGCAGTTGTAATTGCTACTGGAGGATATGGAAACACTTACTTCCTATCAACAAACGCAATGGGAAGTAACGGATCGGCTGCAATGCAATGCTACCGCAAAGGAGCATATTTTGCAAACCCTGCATTTGCACAAATCCACCCGACATGTATCCCTGTACACGGAGAGTTCCAATCAAAACTAACATTGATGTCAGAGTCGTTGCGTAACGACGGACGTATTTGGACTCCTAAAAAGAAAGAGGATGCAGAGGCAATTCGTGCAGGAAAACTAAAACCGACACAAATAGCAGAAGAGGATCGTGATTACTACTTGGAGCGTCGTTATCCCGCATTTGGTAACTTGGTGCCACGTGACGTAGCATCACGTGCAGCAAAAGAGCGTTGCGATGCAGGATACGGAGTAGGAGCAACAGGATTGGCTGTATATCTTGACTTCTCATCAGCAATTCAACGTCTTGGAAAAGATGTAGTAGCAGCACGTTACGGAAACCTATTCCAAATGTACGAGAAAATCGTTGATGATAACCCATACGAAACTCCAATGATGATTTACCCTGCAATCCACTACACAATGGGAGGAATTTGGGTAGATTACGAACTAAGCACATCAATCCCGGGATTGTTCGCAATCGGAGAGGCAAACTTCTCAGACCACGGAGCAAACCGTCTTGGAGCATCAGCCTTGATGCAAGGATTGGCTGACGGATATTTCGTATTGCCTTACACAATTCAAAACTACCTATCAGATCAAATCTCAGTACCACGCATAAAAACTGACGCACCTGAGTTCGATGCAGCAGAAAAAGATGTAAAAGTACGTATCGAAAAATTGATGTCAATCAAAGGAAAACGCTCAGTCGATTCAATCCACAAAGAGTTAGGATTAATCATGTGGGATTTCGTGGGAATGGCACGTACAAAAGAGAGCCTTGAGACAGCTTTGGTAAAACTAAAAGCAATCAAGAAAGAGTTCTGGAGCAATGTAAAAATACCCGGAGCAGCAGACTCACTAAATACAGAGTTGGAGAAAGCATTGCGTGTAGCCGACTTTATTGAAATTGGCGAGCTTATGGCAATGGATGCACTAAATCGTAACGAGTCATGTGGAGGACACTTCCGTGAAGAGTTCCAAACACCCGAGGGCGAGGCAATGCGTCAAGACGACAAATATATGTATGTAAGCTGCTGGAAGTACGAAGGCGAAGATGCAGAGCCAACACTACTAAAAGAGGAGTTAAAATACGAGGCTATCAAAGTACAACAACGTAACTATAAACAATAATCAGGTATGGACAAGACAATAAATATAACACTAAAAGTATGGCGTCAAAGAGGTCCCAAAGAGGCTGGTAAATTTGAGACATACAAACTAAACAACATATCCACCGACAGTTCATTCCTTGAAATGCTCGACATCCTTAACGAACAACTTGTTAACGAGGACAAAGAGCCGGTAGTATTCGACAACGACTGTCGTGAGGGAATTTGCGGTATGTGTTCATTGTATATCAACGGACACCCACATGGACCCGACTCAGAGATAACAACATGTCAGTTGCATATGCGTCGTTTTAAAGATGGTGATACAATCACAATCGAGCCATGGCGTTCGGCAGGATTCCCTGTAATCCGAGACCTTATGGTTGACCGTACAGCGTACGATAAAATCATCCAAGCAGGAGGATTTGTATCTGTTAACGCAGGAGGAGCACAAGATGCAAATGCAATACCCATTCCAAAACGTGATGCCGACTTAGCAATGGATGCAGCATCATGTATCGGATGTGGAGCATGTGTAGCAGCATGTAAAAACGGATCGGCAATGCTATTCGTATCAGCAAAAGTAAGCCAATTGGCACTATTGCCACAAGGAAAAGTAGAGGCAGCACGCCGTGCAAAATCGATGCTTGCAAAAATGGACGAATTAGGATTTGGTAACTGTACAAACACCGGAGCGTGTGAGGCAGAGTGTCCCAAAGGCGTATCAATCACAAACATTGCACGCCTAAACCGTGAATTCATTTGGGCAAAATTGAAAGACTAATTTAGAGTTGTTAGTTTTTAGTTGTCAACTTCGACGTAAAGTCCTCATCGCACAGAGCATTGTGTTCACCATTTTAGGGTACAATTGCATTTAGTCAATCTTAACCGTAATTACCTTAAAATGCCTTTGGGGTAGTTGTTAGGCAACATAAATAACAAACATATTTTAAGAGGAGCAGTCATTTGATCTGCTCCTCTTTTTTGTCTTTTTGGAACGAAGGCATTTCTAAAATGTTTTCAGACAACCTTTATAATCTAAAAAGACTAATCAGCCCAATATGACCAATTAGCCTTGTCTTTTAACTAAAAACTTAATTTCGCAAGATAGTTGTAATGTTCACCGTTTACGCACTTCTCGCATTTAAAGCCATATCGTTCGGCATACATCGTAAGTGTGTCAAAGTCGATATATAACCAATCAAACTCCACGCCCTTTATATTGCGATATTGCATACTATAATCTATCTCGCCGTAGTATCCGCTGTTGAGGTTTATATCGAAAGTGCCGTCTTCATTTTCGAAAACATATCTTATATCGGAGGAGTCGAGCAGTACCTGTCCTCCATCGGCAAGTAACTCTTTTATGCGTGCAAAGAAGTTGGGCAGATTATCTATTGTGCCTACTATGCCTATGCCGTTCATTGCCATTAGTATTGTGTCGAACTTTTCGTTGAATGTATCATCGAAGAAGTTTATCACTTTTGCATTTACTCCACGCTCTTTCATTACCTCTACCGAAAGTTCCGAGATGTCTATTGCCATTACATCCATTCCTCGATTAATAAGTTCTAACGAGTGGCATCCCGAGCCAGCACCTACATCCAACACTCTTCCACGACATAAATCTAATGCCATCTGTTCGGGTATAGGCATTTCGTTGAATGTCCTGAAAAGGGTTTTTACGGGAATTTCATCTTCGTAAAATTGCGAAGAGAATACCCTTAACTTGGCTGCTTTTCCCTTTTTATGGTATTCTGCAATTGCATTTCCCATGGGGTCTTTATCGTTTTCTGTGATACTTTTCATTGCCGAAACCAATATTGTGATAAATCTTCACAAAGATAATCCTAAATATGTGTGTTTATAACAACTAAAAACTAAAAAATTATTTTTATCTTTGTATGATTATAATATTTAAAGTTAAGACAATTAGTCTAATTAGTCTAATTAGACTAATAATATATAGAGTTATTATGAATAAAATTGTAGAAAAAGAGTATTTCTCGGAGAACGTTGTTAGATTGGTGATAGAGGCTCCGCTAATTGCCAAATCGAGAAAAGCAGGACACTTTGTAATTGTTAGAGCATGCGATAAGGGCGAGCGTATCCCTTTGACTATTGCCGAGGCAGATGTTGAAAAAGGTACTATTACTTTGGTTATTCAGGCAGTTGGTAAATCAACTAAGAAGATATGTGCCCTTAACGTGGGCGACTACATTTGTGATGTTGTGGGTCCGTTGGGACAAGCTACTCACATCGAAAAAGTAGGAACTGTTCTATGTTGTGGCGGTGGTGTTGGTGTTGCTCCTCTTTTGCCTATTGTTCAGGCAATGAAAGAGGCAGGTAATCGTGTTGTGGTTATTTTGGCTGCACGTACCAAAGATTTGATTATTCTTGAAGAGCAGATGCGTGCTTCGGCCGATGAGGTTATTGTTATGACCGACGATGGTTCGTATGGCAAGCAAGGATTGGTTACAAATGGCGCCGAAGAGGTTATTCAACGAGAAAAGGTTGATATGTGTGTAACCATTGGTCCGGCAATTATGATGAAGTTTGTGTCGCTGTTGACAAAAAAATATGAAATACCAACTGTGGTTTCGCTTAATACAATTATGGTTGACGGAACCGGTATGTGCGGTGCGTGTCGTATTACCGTCGGAGGCAAAACAAAATTTGTCTGTGTCGATGGTCCCGAGTTTGATGCACATCAAGTTGATTTCGATGAGATGTTAATGAGACTCTCTTCATATAAAGAGGTTGAATAATTATTTTGATTGTTATGAGTAAAGAAGATATAGCAGCTCAACGTGCCACCGAGTGGCGTGAGGCTTTGCGTAAAGAGAAAAAAAACAAAGACAGAATAGAGATTGAGCGTGTCAGAATGACAGAACTCGCCCCCGAGTATCGTATTACAAACAACGAAGAGGTTAACTGCGGCTTGACTATGGAGCAGGCACAGCTTGAGGCTTCACGTTGTTTGGATTGTCCCGACCCTCAATGTATGCAAGGTTGTCCAGTAAGTATTTTTATTCCCACATTTATAAAAAATATTGAGCGTGGAGAGTTTTTGGAGGCTGCAAAAACCTTGAAGATGACAAGTGCTTTGCCGGCTGTTTGCGGTCGTGTGTGTCCGCAAGAGAAACAATGCGAGTCAAAGTGCTTCTATAAACTTAAATTAGGTAAGGAACCTGTTGCAATCGGTTATTTGGAGCGTTTCGCTGCCGATTACGAACGTGAAAGCGGCAAGATGGCAATGCCCGAGGTGAAAGAGAAAAACGGTATTAAGATTGCTGTTGTGGGATCGGGTCCTGCAGGTTTGTCGTTTGCAGGTGAGATGGCGAAACTCGGATATTCGGTTACAGTATTTGAGGCACTTCACGAAATTGGAGGTGTGTTAAAGTATGGTATCCCTGAGTTCCGTTTGCCAAACAGCATTGTAGATGTTGAGATAAACAACCTTCGTGCCTTAGGTGTTGAGTTTATTGCCGACTGCATAGTTGGTAAAACAATCTCGTACGATGATATGCACGAAATGGGCTTCCGTGGAATTTTTGTAGCAAGCGGTGCAGGTTTGCCTCGCTTTATGAACATTCCCGGTGAGAACCTTATCGGAGTTATGTCGAGCAACGAGTATCTTACACGTGTAAACCTTATGGGTGCAGCCAAGGACGATTGCGATACCCCTGTTATCAAAGGAAAACGTGTTGCGGTTATTGGTGGAGGTAATACAGCTATGGACTCTGTTCGTACGGCTCGTCGTGTAGGTGCCGAGCGTGCAATGATTATTTATCGTCGTGGCGAGGATGAAATGCCCGCACGTCGTGAGGAGATTCACCACGCAAAACAAGAAGGAGTCGAGTTTTTGACTTTGCACAACCCTATCGAGTATATAGGAAACGAAAAGGGACGAGTTACTGCGGTTCGTTTGCAAAAGATGCAACTTGGAGAGGCTGATGCTTCGGGCCGTCGTTCGCCCGAACCGATTCCGGGAGCTATCGAAACTATCGAAGTTGACGAGGTTATCGTTAGTGTTGGTGTTTCGCCAAATCCTCTTATCCCTAATGCCATCA
This sequence comes from Bacteroidales bacterium, assembly GCA_017559955.1. Taxonomy (GTDB): domain Bacteria; phylum Bacteroidota; class Bacteroidia; order Bacteroidales; family G3-4614; genus Caccoplasma_A. The sequence continues at coordinate 35,991 of JAFYPQ010000031.1, read as the reverse complement.
GTGGTTTGGAGATAAGCAGAAAAGGGACTATTGTTGTTAATGAGGATAGTATGCGTTCGAATATTAACGACCTTTATGCCGGTGGTGATATTGTCCGTGGTGGTGCAACCGTTATTCTTGCAATGGGAGATGGTCGTCGTGCTGCGAAGGCTATGGACGAGGCTATCTTGAACAACTCGTTATAGTATAATTTACAAACATTATATATGACGCCTGAGTGGTTATCGCGCAGTGAGTTATTGTTAGGAGAGGAGGGTCTGAAGAGTCTTTTCTCTTCGCATCTTTTAGTTGTGGGGCTTGGCGGAGTTGGTGCTTATGCCGCCGAACTTGCCGCCCGTGCCGGTGTTGGCGAGATGACAATTATCGATGGCGATACTGTCGGAGTAACCAATCTTAACAGACAATTGCCTGCAACCACAAAAACTTTGAACGAGAGTAAGGCTGAGGTTATGCGACAACGAATATTGGATATTAACCCGAATATTAAGTTGCACGCAGAGCATAGGTATTTATCTCCTGACGAGATTAAGAGCTTTATTGCAGAGGGTGGCTTTTCGTTTGTGATAGATGCCATTGATACTATCCCCTCAAAAACAGCTTTGATTGTAGCCTGTGTTGAGTGTGGCGTGCAATTAATCTCTTCGATGGGAGCGGGAGGCAGGCTTGATGTTTCGGCAGTGAAGTATGCCGATATATCTAAAACCGAAAACTGCTCTTTGGCTCGTATGGTTCGTAAAAATTTGAGAGAGAAGGGTATTAAAAGTGGGGTTATGACTGTGTTTTCGACCGAAACGGTTGTGCCAAACTCGGTAATCCCAACCAACGAAAAGGGTAAACGCTTTACAGTTGGCACGGTATCGTATATACCGGCGGTATTTGGTTGTTACTTGGCATCTTATGCTATAAGAAAATTATCAGGAGTATGTTAAAAGCAAAAGATATTTATAAGAGTTTCGACTCGCTTCAGGTGCTTAAAGGCGTGGATATTGAGATTGCCAAAAGTGAAGTTGTAGCTATTGCGGGTAAAAGCGGTGCAGGCAAAACAACCTTGTTACAAATATTGGGAACTCTCGATTGTACCGATAAAGGCTCTGTATGGATAAACGGAGTAGAGGTGTCGGCTTTAAGAGGTGATGAGTTGGCCGCTTTTCGCAACCGCCATATAGGTTTTGTATTTCAGTTTCATCAACTCTTACCCGAATTTTCGGCTTTGGAGAATGTAATGTTGCCTGCTCTTATTGCAAAAACACAACATAGTAAGGCTGAAGCAAGAGCAAAAGAGTTGCTTGATTTCTTGAATTTAAGTGAACGTTTGAAGCATAAACCGGCACAACTGTCGGGCGGAGAGAAACAGCGTGTGGCTGTTGCAAGGGCTTTGATAAATAATCCCGATATAATTTTTGCTGATGAGCCGTCGGGAAGTTTAGATACAATACAAAAGGAAGAACTGCACTCTCTGTTTCATCGCTTACGCCGAGAGATGGGACAAACCTTTGTCATTGTTACTCACGATATGGGTCTGGCTCGTAGTGCCGACAGAGTTATATATATGAAAGACGGAGTGGTTGATAACACCTCGTCGGTATTGTTTGACAAATAAAAAGAATATAAAAATATAAAATTATGGAAGATAAAAAGAAAGGTTTAGAGATAGAACTATCTCCCGAAGTGGCTGAGGGTGTATATTCAAATCTTGCAATAATAGCACACTCATCGTCTGAGTTTATAATAGATTTTGCCCGTATAATGCCGGGTGTTAATAAGGCTAATGTAAAGTCGAGAATTATTCTTACCCCCGAACATGCAAAACGTTTATTGTATGCTCTGCAAGATAATATTGCCCGTTATGAGGGTCAAAACGGAAAGATTACAACCAACGGTCAAGGTGGTGCAGCCACTCCGTTTGCAAACTAATTTATGAAACATTTTAAATAAATATGAATATGACACAACCATTGGTTATATATAATACAGTATCTCGTAAAAAAGAGGTATTCAAATCTATTACCGAAGGTAAAGCAGGTATGTATGTTTGCGGTCCTACCGTATATGGAGATGGACACTTGGGGCATGCACGTCCGGCAATTACTTTCGACCTATTATTCCGCTACCTTCAACACATAGGTTATAAGGTGCGTTATGTTCGTAATATTACCGATGTGGGACACCTTGAGCATGATGCTGACGAGGGTGAAGATAAGATAGCAAAAAAGGCCCGCCTCGATGCTCTTGAACCTATGGAAGTGGTACAATTTTATCTAAATCGTTACCACAAGGCAATGGAGCGTTTAAATGTGTTGCCACCAAGTATCGAACCTCACGCATCGGGACATATCATCGAACAAATCGAGTATATCAAAAAAATTCTCGAAGCAGGTTTTGCCTACGAGAGCGAGGGCTCGGTATATTTTGATGTTGAGAAGTATAGCAAAAGCTACCACTATGGTAAGCTATCGGGAAGAAACATTGACGAACTTTTGAATACTACACGTCAATTGGACGGACAAAGCGAAAAACGCAATCCTGTTGATTTCGCTCTATGGAAAAAGGCTTCGCCCGAACATATTATGCGTTGGCCCTCGCCTTGGAGCGATGGTTTCCCCGGATGGCACTTGGAGTGTTCGGTAATGGGAACAAAATATTTGGGCGAAGAGTTTGATATTCACGGAGGAGGTATGGACCTTATGTTCCCTCACCATGAGTGCGAAATTGCACAATCTGTTGCAGCTCAAGGCAAAGAGTGTGTTCATTATTGGATGCACAACAATATGATTACTATTAACGGACAAAAGATGGGTAAATCGTTGGGTAACTTCATTACTCTCGACCAATTCTTTACAGGTACTCACGAGTTGTTGACTCAACCATTCTCGCCCATGACAATCCGTTTCTTTATACTTCAAGCACACTATCGCAGCACGCTCGATTTCAGCAGTGATGCTTTGGTGGCTGCCGAGAAGGCTTACCTCCGTTTGTGTCAAGGTTGGGATAATCTTTCAAAGATTACTCCTGCTGAAACTACAACTTGCGATGTTAAGGAACTTCGTGCTAAATGTTATGAGGCAATGAATGACGACTTGTCGTCGCCTATTGTGATATCGCACCTTTTTGATGCAGTTCGCCAAATAAATACTATTTTGGCAGGCGGTGCAACAATTACAGCAGAGGATTTAGAGGAGTTGAAAGATACATTCAAAATATTTATGTTTGATGTTTTGGGTCTTGTGGTTGAAGGTGGCGACTCATCTTCTGAGGGTAACGAAGCTTACAAAGAGGCTGTCGATTTGATTATGGAGTTGCGTAAAGAGGCAAAGGCTCGAAAAGATTGGGCTACTGCCGATTTTATACGTAATCGTTTGGCTGAAATTGGCTTTGAGGTTAAAGATACCAAAGAGGGTGTCGAATGGAAATTGAATAAATAATTTTAAACTTTTATTCCTTTCAATAGTCTTAACAAATAAAGAGAGATTTTTGTTCACTAAAAATTAAAAAATTATGAAAAAATTATTTTTTGCCATTGCTTTTGTGGCTATATCATTAGGTTTTGCAGTAGCACAAGAGAAAAATTCGGCGTATGTTGAGATTAATGGAAGTGCAAAAGTTAAAGTTATTCCAGATAGAGCAGAGATAGAAATAACTCTGCGAGAGGCTGATTTAAAAGGTAAATATACCCTAAAAGAGTGGGAGGATAAACTTGCTTTGGCTTTGTCGAATGCAGGGGTGGATGCTAAAAAACAGTTGTCGTTATATCGACAATATACTGCATCAGCAAAACGTAAAACAATAAATCAATACAAAACATTTAAACTTGAGGTTTATACAGCAGAGGAGGCCCAGAATGTTATGGACGAGCTTGTAGCAAACGATATTTCAAGCGGTCGCTTAACAAAAGTTTGGCTTGCAAACAGGGATGCGGTTGCCGACAGCCTTAAAATAGAGGCTATAAAGAAGGCAAAACATGATGCTTCGGTTTTGGCGGAGGCTATTGGGCAGAGTGTAGGGAGTGCAACTTATATAAACTATTACCCATCTCGTCCTGCTGTTGTTTATCGTAACGTAGCTCTTAAAGCAACCTCGTTGGATGCTATGGCTGTAACTGAAGAGGCTGCACCTGTTTTGCCTCAAATAAATTTTGAGGAGATTGAGATAGAGGAGAATGTATCGGTTAAGTTTATTCTCAACCCTGTAAAGGAGTAACAATTTAAAGAAAAACATATATGAGAAGAGTGCTTTTTGCCCTTGTTGCAACATTTTTTTGTGTAATACAATCCTTCGGCGTGCCTGCCGAGCGTGTTGAAAAGAGAGTTGTGCAGGAGGATGGCTCTCTTCTTACTATTGTTTTAAATGGTGATGAAAACTTTGCCTATTACACCACTACTGACGGTGTGCCAGTAATTGAGAATAACGGCAGTTACTATCTGGCTGAGTGGATAGAGGGTGAACTTTCTGCTACTGCTGTTTTGGCTCACGAAGTGAGCGAGAGAGGCGAATTAGAACAAACCTTTGTTGCCGACAAGGTTATGGCGGTACGTAATCAAATTGCTTCAGCTTGGGGCGAGAAGTTGCAAATGGCAAATAAGTTGCATAGTGCAAAACAAACAAAAACATCGAACAACTCTTCTAAGAAACAGCTTAAAGCCTCTGCTTCAAGTCGTAAGGCTTTGGTTATTCTTGTAAACTTTAAGGACCAATCTTTTAAGTCTTCAAGTACTAACTCAGAGATTTCGGCAATGATGAACGAACAGGGTTATAGCCGTAATGGGCATATAGGCAGTGTGCATGACTATTTCTACGACCAATCTTACGGTGCCATGAACCTTCAACTCGATGTTGTGGGACCTGTTACTTTGAGTCAGAATATGTCGTACTATGGAGCTGTCAGTGGCTCTAAACGTGATGTCCGTGCAGGGGCGATGGTTGCCGAAGCGTGCCAGCTTGTAAACTCGCAAGTCGATTTCTCTTCGTACGATTGGTATAGCGACGGAGAAGTTGAATTGGTATATGTGATATATGCAGGTTATGCACAATCGGCTGGAGCAAATAGCAATACAATCTGGCCTCACGCTTCGTTGTTGTCGGGATCTGATTATGGCTCAGAATTAACTCTTGATGGTGTTGTAGTTAATACCTATGCTTGTAGTAGCGAGCTTTCGGGTACATCGGGCTCTACTCTTAGTGGTATAGGAACTCCTTGCCATGAGTTGTCGCACTGTTTTGGTTTATGCGACCTCTATGACACTTCGGGAAATAACAACTTTGGTATGAACACCTGGAGTATAATGGATAGAGGTTGTTATAATGCCAATGGAAAAATACCTTGTGGATACACAGCATTTGAAAGAAACTATGCAGGTTGGATGACCTCAAACACTTTGGTTACGCTTAAAACCGAAACATCGGTTGCAAATATGAAACCTCTCTCGGAGTTCTCGGGTGAGGCTTACAAGATATATAACGATGCAAGTAGTTGGAACGAGTGTTTCATTCTTGAAAACCGTCAGCAAACAGGTTGGGATAGTGGTTGCTCGGGTCATGGTTTATTGATTACTCACCTCGACTATGATGGTTACTCATGGGCGTATGATCATATTAATACCGACCCCTCACGCCAACGCTTTACCATTATGCCTGCTGATAACGAGTTCTCTACAACAGCCGCAGGACTTGCAGGAGACCCATATCCTGGCACAAGTGGAAATACATCGTTCACTGACACCTCAGTTCCTGCATCAAAATTCTATGAGCCTACTAAATCGGGATCATACTATCTTGGTAAACCCATAACCAACATAAAAGAGAACAGCGATGGTACAATATCGTTTGATTTTATGAAAACCACTGAAGAGGGTGGAGGCTCCTCAACAGAAGAGTCTCTAATGCTATCTCGTAGTGGTTGGAGTGCAAAGGCTGACGGATATGCTTCGAGTGGATACGATGGCTCTCCAAGCTATGCCTTTGATGGTAGTTTGGATACTCATTGGCATTCTCGTTACGATTCAAGCGGAGGAGGAAGCACCAACTATGAGTTGCCTCACTATATTCAATTTGATTTGGGAAGCGTGCAAGAGTTCAGTGCATTTAACTATGTATCTCGTACTGCCAACGGTAGCCAAAACGGAGATGTGGCAAACTATGAGATATATATTTCAAACAGCGATATGACCACCTCTTTAGGCTCAGGATATGTGCCAACCGGTGGAACAAAGATAAAAAGTGGAACATTTACATATAATAACTCACGTGAGCACTATACCGAGTTGGGTGCAAATTACTCTGCAAGGTATCTTTTCTTGTTGTGTAAGTCAACAGCTAACAATACCAAATTCTCGGCTTGTTCGGAGTTTTATCTATACAATACCCCCTCATCAGGAGGAGATGTTGAAGAAGAGGAGGAGTATTGCACTCCAAATGTAGCAACTCAAGGAACTTCAAAACAATATGTTGGGCAGATTGTTACCTTGACAACTACGGGAGCAGATGTAAATGCATCTTGGACAAATCCTAAAACAGAGAGTTATAATGGTTGTTTGCAACCTATAGAGAATACTTTTACAGCTCACCCCGGACAAAGCATAACACTAAATATTTCTGATAAGAACACTACATGGGGATTGGTTCGTGTCTATGCCGATTTGAATGGGAACTTCACCTTTGACTCAAACGAGCAGATATTCGCTGATGCCGATAGAAATCGTACAACTTCCATTTCGCAATCCTTTACGTTATCTTCAAATATTGTTGAGGGAGATTACCTTATAAGGGTGATGTATGTTGCAGGAAGTAACGAAAAGAACCAATGGGCTTGCGATAATTATACAGAGGGGGGGTATTACGATTTTGAATTTACAGTGAAATCGGTAGGCTCTTCGCTCGAAGATACTGAAACAGATAATATTAAGGTCTATACAACAGAAAATTCAATAAATATTTGTAATTCGACTGAACTTTTTCTTCCCATAATTGTTTATAATAGTATGGGTGTTGTTATTGCACAATCATATACCAATGGAGGAGAGGTCGTGATTGACACTCCTGCAGGAGGGGTATTTATTGTGCGTGTGGGCGATAAATCATTTAAGGTGGTAAAATAACTTTATAAAAGATATATTACTATCTCTTTATAGCTCTTAAAATTTCACGTTTACCATTTGGTGGTCCTGCAATTCGTTCAACCTCGAAACCAATATCCATAAGCATTCTGCGTATAACGCCTTTTGAACAATATGTTGTAAGAACAGCACCAGAGTTGGTAGTGGCATAAAGTCTTTCAAAAGCCTCTCTGCTCCACATTTCAGGCTGTTTCTCGGGGGCAAAGGCATCAAAGTATATAACATCTATATTAGAAGGGAGATTATCGGTTAGATAATCTCCCTCTATTTTTTCGAGGGAAAAGAATGGTGTAATCTCCACCACTCTGTTCCACTCGGCATTTATTATACCGTTGTATAGCTTTTCATCTACAATTTCGCCATATTTAAGTTGCGAGAGAGTATCTGCATCAACAGGATACTTTTCGATTGAGATGTAGTGTACAGGGTGTTCTGCATCTGCTGCCATTGCTGTAACAACTGCATTCAAACCTGTCCCAAAACCAACTTCAAGAACTCTTGCTACCTCTCCTTTACTTCGGTAAAGAAAAGCACAATCTCTGAAGATATGTTCCGACTCGGTTAGTGCACCCTTAACTGAGTGATAGTGTTCGTCAAGCTCTTTAACGTAGAGTGTAGCCGAACCATCATTGGTTATCTCAATCTCTCTCACCTATTTTTCGTATTCGATAAGAACTGCATTTGTAGCAATAACCTGTCCCGGAGCAATGAAAACACGTTTAATAACACCATTGCGTTCAGCAATAATGCTGTTCTCCATCTTCATTGCCTCAAAAACAAACAACTCATCACCACGTTTTACAGTGTCACCGGGTTTAACTGCTACTGTTAATACAGTTCCTCCCATTGGAATTGTAACGGTAGGTCCGGTGATAGGCTCCTCTTCAACAATCTCCTCCTCGATAGTAACCTCTTCGACTTTGGGTTTGTTTGCTTCAAACTCCTCTGCACGACGGTTCTTTAAGAATGTAGCTCCAACAGCAGGGAATAGTTGAAGAAGAAGGTAATCGTTATCATCTTTTGCAAGTTTAACGCCTCCAAATTCAGCTAACACAGGATTTTCAGGTGCTTTATATGATGCTATATCGTATGGTATCTCTTCGGCATTTCCGGTAATCTTCTCTCTGAACTCAGGAGAAATGGCAACAGGAGTTTTTCCATATTCTCCTTTAATAAGATTTACAAATTGGTTTGTAACCATTGTATAGTCGGGGTTTCCTTTCTTACGGTCGAGAGCAAGGTTTACAGCCTGACTTCCCACGATTTGAGATGTAGGTGTTACCAAAGGTACAAGACCTGCTGCACGACGTACCTCTGGTATAAGAGCCATTGCATCGTTTAAGATATCTTCTGCTCCAAGGCTGCGAAGTTGAGCAACCATATTGCTATACATACCGCCTGGAACCTCGGCGTGTTTAACAATCTCATTTGGTTTAGGGAAGTTGAAATATGCTTCGATTGCGTGGCAGGCATTAAGCAACTCCTCTTCGTTGTTAGCTTTTGCAGCCTCTATGGCTTTGTCGAATTGAGCATCAATTTCGGCAGGTATTGTATCTTTCAATGGGTCGAAAGCAATTGGGAAGCTCTTTACAAGGTCGTATGCAGCCAACTCTTTACGTATTCCTTCAAGTTTGGTTCGTATTTTGCCAACAGCCTCCATGTTAACCTCAACCTCAACTCCTAATTTTTTACAGAAGATATATATCAACTCCAAAGCGGGAGCTGCCGAACCTCCGCCGAAATACCATATATTTGTATCCAAAATATCCACTCCGTTTATAACTGCCATCAAAGAAGATGCCAATCCATAACCCGGAGTACAATGTGTGTGGAAGTCGATAGGAACGTTTACTGCTGCTTTAAGCTTGGGTATAAGAGTTGCAATACGAGCAGGGTTAACCAATCCTGCCATATCTTTAAGGGTGATAATTTTTGCACCCATTGCCTCCATCCCTTTTGCCTTCTCAACGAAATATTCGTCAGTAAATATCTTTTCCTCAACAACTTTGGCAGGTTTCTTGCCAAATATGCGAGCAAAGAAACAACATTTCTCGGGTTCATCTTTTTGAGCAGGTTTGGGGTCAACGGTATAACAAACTGCACCATCGGCAATACCTCCCACTTCGTTTATTTTTTCAATCGAACTTTTAACGTTGTTAAGGTCGTTTAGTGCATCAAATACACGCATAATGCCCAAACCTTGTTTAACAGCCTCTTTGTAGAAACCATCAATTATAGAGTTAGGATAGGGAGCGTAGCCAAAAAGATTACGTCCACGAGAAAGGGCTGTCAAATATGAACGTCCCTCAATAACCTTGCTTATAGAGCTTAATCTTACCCAAGGACTTTCGTCGAGGTAACGCATAACCGAGTCGGGTACGGCTCCACCCCATACCTCCATGGCATAAAATCCAGCCTCTTTGTATATATCTATAACTTGATTGATTTGCTCCCCTGTCATACGGGTAGCGAATAGTGATTGTTGTCCGTCACGAAGAGTTAAATCACGAATTTTTAGTTTTTTATTCATAATGTACTCCTTTCTTTTATGGAGTTATTAATAGATTTAGGTTAATATGACACAAATATAGATTTGCATATTTGATTAAACAAATAATTGCAGAAAAATTTCTCTAATTAATATTATAATTTTATTTAAAATCCCTTCATTGTATAAAATAAGCGAAAGAAGCAATCAATGCCTCTCTCGCTTATGGGATTTATTTTCAGTATTTTATATTACATTCTTTCAGGAACATCTATTCCTAACAATTTCATACCGTTCTTGATTATTTTTGCAGTATTTACCGAAAGTAACAGGCGGAAACCTCTTTTATCCTCATTCTCTTCACGAAGGATAGAGTAGTCGTGGTAGAATTGGTTATACTCTTTAACCAAATCGTAAGTATAGTTTGCGATAAGTGCCGGGCTGTAAGTTGCAGCAGCCTCTTTAAGCACGTTTTTGAACTCTGTAAGACGTTGAATTAATGAAATCTCCTTTTCTGAAATCTCCACCTCTCCGTTAATTTGAGAAGGAATTTCAATTCCGCTATCTGTTGCTTTACGCATTACCGAGCAGATACGAGCGTGAGTATATTGAATAAAAGGTCCTGTATTTCCGTTAAAGTCGATCGACTCTTTGGGGTTGAATGTCATATTCTTGCGGGGATCAACCTTTAAGATAAAGTATTTCAAAGCACCCAAACCTGTCATCTCTGATATAGCCTCAGCCTCTTGTTGAGTGCATCCGTCTAATTTGCCAAGTTCGGCAGATGTTTCACGAGCAGTGGCAACCATTTCGTTCATAAGGTCGTCGGCGTCAACAACAGTACCCTCACGTGATTTCATTTTACCCTCGGGTAACTCCACCATTCCGTACGAGAAGTGAACAAGATCTTTTCCCCATGAGAAACCAAGTTTATCTAATAATATAGATAGCACTTGGAAGTGGTAGTTCTGCTCGTTACCTACAACATAAATCATCTTATCGATAGGGTAGTCGATGAAACGAAGTTTTGCAGTACCTATATCTTGAGTCATATAAACCGAAGTTCCGTCGGCACGAAGCAATAGTTTTTCGTCCAATCCTTCGCCTGTAAGATCTGCCCACACCGAACCATCGGGACGGCGATACATTATTCCTTTCTCCAATCCTTCAAGAACTTTGTCCTTACCTTCAAGGTATGTTTCTGATTCGTAATATATTTTGTCAAAATCAACACCCATACGTTTATATGTCTCGTCAAATCCGGCATATACCCATTCGTTCATCATACGCCAAGTTGAACGAACCTCTTCATCTCCGGCTTCCCATTTACGCAACATTTCACGAGCCTCGGCCATTAAAGGAGATGCAGCTTCTGCCTCCTCTTTCGACATACCTTTCTCTTCAAGCTCTTTAACTTCGGCTTTGTAGTGTTTATCAAACAACACATAAAAGTCTCCAATCAAGTGGTCGCCTTTTTTCCCAGCCTTTTCGGGAGTAATTCCCTCTCCCCACTTTTGCCAAGCCAACATCGATTTGCAGATGTGGATACCTCGGTCGTTTACAATGTTTGTTTTAACAACACGGTTACCGTCAGCCTCAAGAATTTGCGAAAGGCTGAATCCCAAAAGGTTGTTTCTGACGTGTCCCAAGTGTAGGGGTTTGTTCGTATTTGGAGAAGAGTACTCAATCATAACCAAGGGAGAGTTCTCTGTTACAGGAGTAAATCCATATTTATCCTCTTTGGCAATTGCATTGAGTTGCTCAATCCATGAGTCTCCTGCAATAGATAGGTTTAAGAATCCTTTAACTACATTAAATCCCGAAACCAAATCAGAATTAGCCACCATATATTCTCCAATCTCGGTAGCAGTTGCCTCAGGTGATTTTTTTGAAACCTTTAAGAAAGGGAATACAACAAGAGTTAGGTTTCCTTCAAACTCTTTTTTTGTTTTTTGCAACTGTATTGCAGGATTTTCTTTGTCGATACCGTATAGAGCATTGAGTGCCGAAGCGGTAATTTCTGTTATTTTATCCATTATTTTAGTTTTCTACTTATAGTCGTAAAATTAGTTGGTGCAAAATTAGTTATAAAAATTGATATTTCTGTTGCGTACTTCTATAAATTATAAATAAAATAACCATAAAGACACGCTTTTGATACCCCTTGTTGCTTTTATATTTTTTTTACTATTAAAAATAGTATCTGTATGGTAAATTTGCTATCTTCGCAAGACAAGATAGAGACGAAATATTTAATAAAACAATAGAATATGAAAAGATTTTTTATTGGCACAATTTTTATATGTGCATCGGTGTTTGGAGTATCATCTCAAAATAGTAAAGGAGGGATAAGTGAAGATATGCTTCAAGAGATAAGAAAGGGTTATACAGGAAGTGCCGAACAAAAGGCTGTTCGAAATGCTCTTGCAATAAACCCTATATCGGAGTTGAGTATAAATTCAGAAAATCTTGCAATGTGTGATACATATTTTTCGCACCGAGTTAAAACAAAAGGTATAACAAATCAATTATCATCGGGACGTTGCTGGTTGTTTACAGGATTGAATGTGTTGAGAGCAAAGATGATTGATAAATATGATTTACCTGAAATGGTATTCTCGCACAACTATCTTTCGTTTTATGACCTATTAGAGAAGTCGAATCTTTTCCTTCAAGCAATTATTGATACCAAAAGTGAGGCGATAGACTCTCGTCAAGTTGAATGGTTATTGAAAAGCCCTATTGGAGACGGAGGACAATTTACAGGAGTTTCAAACCTTATAATGAAATATGGAGTTGTTCCCAAAAGTGTAATGCCCGAAACATATCAAAGCAACAATACCGATGAAATGCGTAACATCATAAAACTAAAATTACGTGAGTTTGCCTTGGTATTGCGTGCTCAAAAAACCGAGAAAGAGGCAATGGCTTTAAAAACACAAATGCTAACTGAGATTTACCGAATTTTGACTGAGTGTGTTGGTGTTCCTCCAACAGAATTTGAGTGGACTCGCTATGATAAAGACGGAAACCCGGTAAATACAAAAACATATACTCCGAAGAGCTTCTATGACGAGTATATTGGGGAGGATTTGGAGAATAACTATATAATGGTAATGAACGACCCCTCTCGTGAATATTACAAAGTATATGAGATAGATCTCGATCGCCACGTTTACGACGGAGAGAACTGGCTCTATATAAACCTTCCAATAGAGAAAATCAAAGAGATGGCTATTGCATCAATCAAAGACAATACAGCAATGTACTTCTCATGCGATGTTCGTAAGTTTTGGAGTAAAGATAAAGGAACGCTCGATTTGAATAATACCGATTATGCATCGTTGTTCCGCACATCGTTCCCTATGACTAAGAAGGAGCGTATTCAAACATTTGCAAGTGGCTCAACTCACGCAATGACACTTATTGCAGTTGATCTTGACGAGCAAGGCACTCCTAAAAAATGGATGGTAGAGAACAGTTGGGGTGAGAAATCGGGATACAAAGGAAACTTGATTATGACAGATGAGTGGTTTAACGAATATATGTTCCGTTTGGTAGTAGAGAAAAAATATGTGCCTGCCGACGTAATGGAACTATTGAAACAAAAACCAATTATGCTTCCCGCATGGGATCCTATGTTTGCTGACGAAGAGTAATTTTTCACACTAAAATATACTGAAATTAGGCCAATAGGGCTAATTAGACTTATTGGTCTAATAATTCTAAACTCTTTTAAACTTATACTATGAATTTGGAGAGATTGATGGCTCAACTCGAAGCCAAGCATTCGGGTGAGAGAGAGTACCTTCAAGCAGTACGTGAGGTACTAAGTTCTATTGAAGAGGTGTATAACCAACACCCCGAGTTTGAACGAGCAAAGTTGATTGAGAGATTAGTAGAGCCTGAGAGGGTAATAATTTTCAGAGTACCCTGGGTCGATGACAAAGGCGAGGTACAGGTGAATACCGGTTATCGTGTGCAATTTAATAGTGCAATAGGTCCCTATAAAGGAGGATTGCGTTTTCATGCATCGGTAAACCTTTCAATCTTGAAGTTCCTTGGCTTTGAACAGACCTTTAAGAATGCCCTTACAACTCTTCCTATGGGAGGAGGAAAAGGAGGATCAGATTTTTCACCAAGAGGAAAAAGCGATGGCGAGATAATGCGTTTCTGTCAAGCCTTTATGAATGAGTTGTTCCGTTATATTGGTCCCGAAACCGATATCCCTGCAGGAGATATAGGAGTAGGAGCAAGAGAGATTGGGTACCTGTTTGGGCAATACAAAAAACTTACACGTACCTTTAATGGAGTGCTAACAGGTAAAGGTCTTGAGTATGGAGGCTCTCTTGTACGTCCCGAAGCAACAGGATATGGGGCATTGTATTTTGTCTCGGAAATGCTAACAAATAAAGGATTAAGTATCGAAGGCAAACGAGTAGCCATAAGTGGATTTGGAAATGTTGCGTGGGGAGCGGCACGTAAAGCAGTTGAGATGGGTGCAAAGGTAATAACTATTTCTGGTCCCGATGGATATATTCTTGATGAGGAGGGTATATCAGGAGAGAAGATAGATTATATGCTTACACTTCGTGCAAGTGGAAATGATATATGTCAACCATACGCAGAGAAGTTCCCCAATGCAAAATTTGTTGAAGGCAAACGTCCTTGGGAGGTTCCTTGCGATATAGCGTTGCCCTGTGCAACACAAAACGAGTTGGATGGCGACGATGCTCAAAACCTAATCAATAACGGAGTAATGTGTGTTGGCGAGGTTTCAAATATGGGTTGCACACCCGAGGCTATCGAACTATTTACCGAACATAAACTATTGTATGCACCAGGTAAAGCAGCCAATGCAGGAGGAGTATCTGTATCGGGCTTGGAGATGAGTCAAAATTCGGCTCACATATCGTGGAGTGCTGAGGAGGTAGATGCCCGTTTACGTACTATTATGAAAGATATACACCAAAATTGTGTTAAGTTCGGAACTCAACCCGACGGATACATTAATTATCTAAAAGGTGCTAACATTGCAGGATTTATGAAAGTAGCCCGTGCGATGATGGCTCAAGGAGTGGTTTGATTTAGCAATCAGCAATCAATTAAAAATGGATTACTTTTCAGAAAAGTAATCCATTTTTATTTTCATTTTCTTTTCCGCAAAGAAAACGAAACAAAAGAAGCTCGTCGCTGGTGATAAAACTTCCTTACGGTTGACGTCTTAACTCGGGACTGCGGAACTCGCTTCGCTCAAACAGTCCTCGCCTTATTCCTCGTTTGCGACTACCTTGCCGTCGTTTTATCAATGCGACTTTTTTATTTTTAAGGTTAGTTAAATAGTAGGGACGTGACATGTCACGTCTTCCGTCGTGCAATACACTGCACTCCCCATTTAAGATAAATACATTAAAATACAATAAGAAAAGAGCATCAAAAGCAAGTAGGGACAGAGCACGTTCTGCCCTCCCCAAAGGTCTGCAACCATTTTTTATCTAATTAGCCCTTAACAACAACAAAGGTTTGCATTTCGTGCAAACCTTTGTTTATCAAACAACTAATATCTAGCAACTATTTTACTGCAACTTTGCGAGTGTTGTTACCAACTTTAACAATGTAGATACCTTTGCTCATATCCTCTAACGATAGTTGAGTTGCAAAAGCACTCTCAACCAATACTCCTGCTACGTTGTAAACATCAATTTGAGCCTCCTCGTTTAGAGAAATAGTATTGTTGAAGAAGAAGATTTTATCTTTACCGGCAACAGTTTCCTCTTCGATACCGGCAGGATTAGTTGTAGTCATAACTTTAATACCATGTATCATTAACTCTCTATATGCAGTTGTGTTAATGATATATGCATAAATTGGCTCGTCAGATTGTAGAGTATAATCTGTCTCATCGCCCTGTTTATTATGGAATGTTTCAATTCCTGTCCAATTATGTACTCCTGCACTACATAATTTCATAAATCCAGTTAGGTATGCTTTTAATGTATTGTAGTTTGTGAAAGTTGTATTAATGTCTTTTGATGCTTTAACTGCTGCTGTCATTTGTCCTACAGCAGATATGCAAAAACTTACACTTTTACATGATGGCAACATCAATGCTATACCTCCTCCATTTTCAGACATTGATCCACTTGATACGGGAAGAACGATTGTTCCTGTTTTTGCTCCTTCTCCCTCAATTTCTCCATCAGTACCAGCACCAACGAACCATGAGTCAGCGTAAGCTGCAGGGTAATCTGGCACAATGTCAGCATAAACTAATTGAATTAGTTTTCCGTTAGGGTCAATTTTGTAATCATCTTCATTACAAAGACCTACGTATTTCTCAATTTTTTCGTCAGTATCAAACCATAACCAACCGTCAGCATCAACATCTTCAGCATCAAATAGGTTGTATTCTTGAGCTTGCATATTAACCGAGCAAGCTACAGCTAAAAGCATTAAAGTAAAAATTTTTTTCATAAGCATTTCATATTTAGTTAATAATTAATTTTATTTCAAATTAGAAATTAGGAATTAGAAATGAGAAATTAATTCCTAATTAGCACGTAGTGCTGACCTAATTCCTCATTCCTAATTGAAAATTACATCTCCCTCCACTCTGGATTTTGAGGTACTCCGTGGTAGCGGATTTCATCCCATGGAATTGGAAGATAGTATTGTTTCTCTTCAAAGAATCGTACACGTTTCGGGAAACGGTTCATATTCGAGATAGTATATCTTTTTTGTCCGTTTGCACTATTTTCTACAATTTTCATAGCTTTAATGGGGTTTGTCTCTCCATTCATCTTTTCAACAGCTACACCCCAACGGAACATATCCCAATATGTAGTCTCTTCAAATGCTAACTCTATGCGACGCTCATTTACCAACTCCTCCCAAGTAAGCGATGACAATGAGTGCATTTTAGCTCTGTTTCTAATTTCATTAACTTTATCCAGAGCAATTCCTTCACTTCCCAAACGGAACATCACTTCGGCATAGTCTAACAGAGCCTCTGCGTATCTCCATATAATATAGTTTTGCTTGCTGGCATATGTGTCGTCCTTATCTATTTTTTGAGTCTCGTCAACAAATTTTCCCATATAGTATCCGGTACGGCTATATGCAGCAGTCTCGCTCTCTCCATATTTTGTTATATCTACACCGGCAACTTCGTTATTTCCTGTGCGTATATATTGTAGGTCCATAATGTGTCCGTTATATGTTGAGCCATTATACAATATATTTGCATAGAAACGGAAGTCTCGTCCTTCGTAAGGATTTTTTGCATCGTAAGTAAGTCCCTCTCTCATTCCGTACTCGTCAACGTGGTTTTGGGTTGGAGTATATGCTGCGGTTGTTCCTGTGAAGAAAGGAGATGCGGCATCTCGGTCGAGTTTATGACCATTGCCGGTATCGTAGTTTCCGTCGTTAGAGTGTTGAACTTCTAAAATAGACTCAACACTGTTTTTTGTCAGGAATATTTTACGGTATTCGTTTTTAATATCCTCTTGTGTAGTTCCGGCAATTTGCACCAATTGATATTGATTAAGGTCGAATAAATCTTCGTATGCCTCTTTTGCCTTTTCAAGCATAGCTTGCGATTGGTCGTCGGTAAAACCTAAGTAGTCGTTCGATTTGTTTTGGTAGTATTCGCTCGATGCCCAAAGGTATGTTTTGGCAATCAGCATAAGTGCAGCTCCTTTGGTAACCCTTCCGGCATTAGAGGCATCAAACGAAACGGGCAGACGTTTTGCTGCCTCTTTGGCATCGCTTACTATGGCATCAACCATTTGAACGTATGATGCTCTTGGAAATTTAGTATTATCAGTAAGAGGGTCGAAAGTGTTCTTGATTAGCATAACTCCACCCCATTGTCTCCATAATATATAGTAGTAGTAAGCTCTAAAGAAATGAGCCTCTCCCAATATACGCTCTTTTTGTTCGCCCGATGCGATATTTGCTTCATTCTCAAACAGACGATTTATAGATTGTATTTGTGTATAGTAGTTCGACCACTTAACCGTAGCCCAATTGGTTATCTCTTGGTTATTGCCTTTTAGCAAATCTCCATAACCTGCATTGTAATAGTTGGTATTTGATGGAACTATTTGGTCGGAGAACCATTGCATATAGTATCGAGAAGAGCTCTTAACCAAAGCTATAGAAGTTGGCACAAATGTTGAGAAACCATCGTTCATATTTCTATACCAGGGTAAGGCGTACTCATCTAATAACATTGGAGTCTCCCAAATGTAGTTGTCTGTAATTTTATCAACAGGAGCATCGTCAAACAAACAACTTGTCGATGTAAATGGCAATATTGCCACAACTCCGTATATAATATATTTTTTAATATTCATAATTCTAAATTTAGAGGTTAAGAGATTAATATCCAATACTTAATGATACTCCGAACGAGCGTTGAACAGGGTATCCACGTAATGATTCAGGGTCCATTCCCAAATCAGATAAACTTGACCAAGTTACAAGGTTGCTTCCTTGAAGGGCAATGCTGAACGAACTTAGTTTCATCTTTTTTAGAACCTTTGGTTGGAAAGAGTATCCTAACGATAATGATTTAAGGCGTAAGAAGTTACAATCTCTTACCCAGAATGTTGACTCTCTTCTGTTGTTGTCGTTTGCTGATGCAAATTTTACACGAGGTAGGGTTCCGTCGGGATTTTCTTCGCTCCAGCACTCTTCCATATGATACTCTTGGAAACGTTGTAACGATCCACTGTTTAGAGTGTACATCTCTTTAATGTTTTGTTGGTATCCGGTTGCTCCTTGGAATAGAGCATTAACAAATAAACCTTTCCAACTTAATCCCAATTTAAGACCAAAGTTAAATTTAGGGTTTGAAGAATTCTTTACGTAAGTCAAGTCATTAGTGTCAAGTACACCATCCCCATTTTGGTCAACATATTTTATATCACCGGGAGCCAATGTCGCATTACCTTGTCCGTCTTGGTTTAGAGGGTAGTTATCAATCTCCTCTTGTGATGTGAATAATCCGTCAGCTTGATACATTGTCCATACCATACTGCTTCTGCCATATCTGCGAAGATTGGGATTAACTGTCGATTCATCGCCATAATCTAACCATTTGTCGTCTTGTTGCGACATTGTAAATGCAATATCGTATTTAACTTTGCGGATTGTATTGCGGTGGTTAAGAGTTAAATCCCAACCCCAACCTTTAAGTTTTGCAAAGTTTATACTTGGCACGCTTCCGTCAACACCTGTTGAGGGTGGATATAGGTATGAAGGAGCCGATGTAATTTTGTTAGTTTCAAATCTCCAAAAGTATTCGAAAGTAATACCAAAGCGATTATCCCAGAAGCCTAAGTCGGCAGCAATATTATAGTCGTGCGATTTACCCCATGTTAACTCAGGATTGGGGTAGTTGCCGGTTGACATCATTATACCGGGACGATAATTTCCTCCGATGTTATATCCTTGTCTTGTCGATTCGATATAGCTTAACAAGTATGAGTATTCTCCAACCAAACCATCATTACCAAGAATACCGGTTGATGCTCTGAATTTAACGTTAGATAATACTTTTTGTCCCCAATCCTTGAAAAACGCCTCGTTTGATAGTACCCACGATGCTGATACAGAGGGGAAGAATCCCCAACGATTGTCGGGGTGGAAGTATGTCGAACCGTCAAGACGGAAACTTGCCTCTAAGAAATATCGTTGGTCATATCCGTAGCTTGCACGACCAATCAATGATGCACGTTGGTTTTTTGTTTCACTGCCAACAAGACGAGCATCAACGGCAGTTCCAATAATTTCGGGATATACCGATGCGTTTTGGTTCTCGCCAATCATATATTGGTTATGCATACGTTGATAGTTTGCAACCAATAATCCGCTTAAATTGTGTTTTTCGTTAAATGTTCTGTTGTAGTTTAAACCAACCTCGTAAAGTTGATTATTTGTAAAACGGTCAATCTGTTCGAGTGAAACTTTTGCTGTCGGATAAACAGTATTAGGGTCTGTTTCGTAATCGCCTGTTGTTTCATCGTATGTAAATAGCTCAACAGGTTTGTCGTATGTCTTTTCGATACGTGTATTATTATCGAATGTGGCACGAGCATACAACGATAAACCTTTAACCCAAGGCAACTCCCAACGTAAGTTTGCTGTAATGGTGTTCATATTGGCCTTATCGTGAAGGTATCCGCCCATTCCATAAACATTAATAAGGGGGTTTGCTCCATCGATACTTGCCAATTTGTCGTTTGTAAAACGTAATACTTGGGTAGGAGCAAATGCGTATGCCGCATCAAGAGTTGCATAGCTTGAGTTTTTGCTGTCATTTCTCGAACCTGTAACATCCAACGATAGGGTTAATCCTTCTGTCAATGTCGCATCTATCTTTGCCGAGTAGTTAAAACGGTCTCTGCCTACACCGCTATATAAACCTTTGCTATGAGTATAACCTCCCGAGATATAGTATTTAACCCATTGGTTACCTCCGTTAAGAGATAAACTGTGAGTTGTGGTATATCCCGTTTTATCGAGGTAGTCTAAAAGATTTTCATCACCATATACATTGGGGTTAGATCCTAATCTGATTTGTTCCAATTGCTCGGGGGTGTATGGTAATATTAATGTTCCCGGTGTATTTTCAACCGCTTGATTAAACATATTGGCAAATGAATATGCATCTAAGAATTTAGGAAGTTGGGTAGCTTGTTGCACATTCATCTGCCCTCGGTAGTTGATAGATACCTTTTGATTGCCTTGTGCTCGTTTTGTCTGAACCAAGATGACTCCATTTGCGGCACGAGCTCCATAAACAGCTGCAGCTGCAGCATCTTTCAATATTGATATACTCTCAATATCATCGGGGTTAAGGTCCGATAGACGCATCTCTCCATCGCTTGTGTTTGTACCAAAACGTGGAACTCCGTCGATAACCAATAGGGGAGTACCATTAATACCACGAATATTTAATTCTGCCTCTTTTGCACTACTTGGGTCTCCTGTGCCTTGCATAACGCTCAAACCAGAAACTTGGCCATAGAGGGCTTCGTCGATGTTGGCAGTCGGGATTTTCAAAAGCTCTTCACTCTTGATTGTCTCAACCGAACCGGTAATTGACGATTTCTTTTGAACACCATAACCAACAACAACCAATTCATCAAGGTTTTGAGCGTCATCTTCAAGTACAACAACTACGCTCTTTGTCCCGTCGGCAACCTTTGTTGTTTTGGTTTTATATCCCAAATAAGATACAGAAAGC
This sequence comes from Bacteroidales bacterium, assembly GCA_017559955.1. Taxonomy (GTDB): domain Bacteria; phylum Bacteroidota; class Bacteroidia; order Bacteroidales; family G3-4614; genus Caccoplasma_A. Next base: position 15,140 of record JAFYPQ010000031.1, on the reverse strand, counting down.
TCTTTTCCTGTTTTAGGAAGAGTAAAGTTTCCGTCCATGTCGCTGATAGTTGCATTGTTGGCATCTTTCCACAAAATATGAGCTCCGATAAGTGGCTCGCCACTGCGGTCGGTAACTTTACCTTTAAGAACAGCTGTTGTAGTTTGTGCTGTAACCGCTGATGCCATGCATAAAAGCGATACTATTAATATATATATCCTACTTTTCATTTATATAAAGTTTTGTATTAATCCTTAAAAATACGCTCTATCTTAATTATTTGATAGTTGTAGAAATCTTTTGTTGTGCCGGTAGCCGAATTTACTCTGCTCTTGTATAATTTGAGTACCTCGTTAAGACGTCCTGTCATAATTGCACCAAGTTGATTTGCCGATAGAGTTGGCAGTCCAAAGTTTAAGCGGGCAAACTCTTTCATCTCGTTAATGCAGTGTGAACAAGTAATACCGCTCTCGTCGATGTTTGCCTCAACCTCGGCAAGAGATTTGCTGCTACCGCTACTTTTTTGCAATCCCGATGTTTTAATCATTACATCGATGGCAAGAGCTTGAAGGTTTTGTTCCACATCCGAAAGTTTGCCTCCTTTGGGAGCAATAAAGATTGCTTTTGTAACATCTTTTACATACTCGTCTAATGTGTAATTGTTTTTGCTATCTACAATACCTCCCTCTTGAATACGATATAGAGCGGCAGAGTTTATAAGAGATGTAATTATGGTTGATTGAATTTTATCATTATTGTTTAGGTGTATCTCCAATTTGTTTATCAACTCAGGAGCAGTTAGCCACTCGCTATAAGTGCGAGCTTGATTTAATAACCACTCCATCGACTCTTTTTGAGTTGCTTTATCGATATAGTGTTTTCCTGTAGCTTTGCCATCGCCTTGTCTTATCTCCTCAAATCTTATACCTCCGATGTAAGGTGCTACGTGGCGAATATAGCGAGTATATTGGGTTACAATTTGCAAATACATCTCCTCCATATTGTCGTAGCGTTCGCCTTCTCGTTTGTTCCACTCCTCTAAATTTTGAATTAACAATTTAAGGTTTTCTATACCATAATTGCTTGCTTTGATGTGGTTATCTCCTAAATCCTCTGTTTGATCGGTAGGATCGACCATTCCCAAGAATTGTTGAGCTCCAAACTCAAACATTTTGTCTCCCTCTTTCTCTGCAATCCATTTGTCGAGAGTAGATTTCTCTGCTTCGGGAGTATCTGCCCCGGGAATTAATCTGTAACCCCAGTTAATGGCGTATATGTCATATACTCCTAAAACAGGGGGTGTAAGTTTTACTCCCTTCTCAACATCGCCCGGTTGAGCAATGAAATTATTACGGGCGTAGTCCATAATACTTGGGGTAGTTCCATATTTTTGAGTAAACGATGCACTTCTCAACGAATCGACAGGGTAAGAGTAGCTTGCTCCCATGTTGTGCATTAATCCCAAGGTGTGTCCAATTTCGTGAGCTGCGGCATAACGAATCGATTCGTTCATTGTCTCATCATCAAAAACACGTGTGCGAACTTTTTCGTCAACGGTTGCTGTTTGAACAAAACGCCAATTGTGTAATAACGATAAGATATTGTGATACCAGATAACATCGCCTGTCAAAATCTCGCCTGTGCGAGGATCGACATAGCTTGGTCCCATTGCATTAGGCGTTGCTGTTGCTGCATATTTGAAGCAACTGTACCTCATATCGTCGGGGTCAAATGTAGAATCGTTTTCAGGATAATCGACTGCTTTAATGGCATTTTTGAAACCTGCAGCCTCGAAGGCAATATTCCAATCCTCTATACCTTGTTTAATAGAACCTCTCCATTTTTCGGGGAAGGCGTTATCGACATAAAACACAATTGGTTTTACAGGTTCAACAAGTTCTCCGTTGAAATAACGCTCCATATCCTCCTCTTTGGGCTCTAATCTCCAACGATGAATAAATGTTTTTTCCTCAACGCCATCCTCCTCTGTCGAATATATATTTTTGTAAGAAGTGAAGAATCCTACACGATTATCTTGAAGACGCATTTTCATCTCGTCCTCGGGTAGAGCAAACAACGAACGGTGCATAATAACCGAGTAAGGTTGATTCATAAGCGACAAAGTGAAAGAAAGTCGGCTCTTTATCTCAATGTTATTGGGGAAAACCTTGTTGCTCATAATTCCTGATGCATCTGAAACGAATGTACCTTTAAGGGCATTACCACCACCCAAAAGTTTGCTTACGGGATTTTCTTGTTTTATGGGGCTGATGCACTTTTCGTTTGTCCCAAAAAACTCGGTAACATCAATAACCACATTACCTTTGTTTTCTGCCACAATTTTGAACCCTTTTATTACAGGATCGTAAAAGTTCTTATCGTATGATGATTTTATGGGGTCATTCTCCGATACAAGTTCATCGCTTTGTATTTCGTGAAGATAAACTTTACGTTCGTCTTTTGTGAATTTTATGAGTAACGGAGTGGTTGCCATCTGACCTGCAACAAAATCTTTTGTGTTACTTGTTGCTGCAATACGGTTGGCAAGAATATATGTTTTGCAGAAAACCGAGTCGGGCATTTCGAAATATAGTTTGCCCTCTTTTGCATTATATAGGGTTGTAAATAATCCCTCTTGCGTTATGGCATCTTTGGTTACCTTTTTGTAGTCGGCACTGATGCTGTCCTTTTTTACAATCTCCAAAGCACTTTTAGTCTCTTTGCTTTTCTTCTTAGCTTCAACGTTAGGCAAAATTACAAAAATTGCCATAGCGATAGCCAATAGTGATATGTGTTTCATAGTATGTATTGATTAATTTTTTTAATATAATATTGCCAATATAATTCGCAAATATATAAAAAAGTAAGTAAAAATATTGCAATATGCTCTTTATTCTTAAAAAAGTTATACATATTTAACTAAAAATATTAACAATGCTGTAAGGATGTTATTTAAGAATTGTTTATGATTGTAAAAATGCAATAAATAGACTGAAAAAATTTTATATTCATTTGATATTATATTATCTTCGCATAATTAAGAAGCTTTTCAATAAATTTTAAACAGCTTCTAAATTAGAATGATTATAAATTAAAAAATGTATATATGAGAAGATTTTACACTTTTACAACACTTTTATTAATGGGTATTGTAACAATTTTGCCTATGAAGGCAGCGGAGAAGAATAAAGGGGAGTTGGCAAATATTGTATGCTTTGTTCGCTTTGTGGGCGAAGATAACTCTGATGCGTTTGAGTTGTCGGCAACTACATATAATCAAATGTTTAATGATGAAACACAAGGGGCAAATTCGGTATATAACTATTTCTATGAGGCTTCATACGGGCAGTTGCAATGGAAAAGTACACTGTTCCCTCTTCCAGAGGGAGATGTAGTAATGTCGTATAGTGCAAAAAACGAACGTACTTACTATAAAGAGAAGAGTAGTATTGCTCCAAACGGATACGAAGATGAGGTTGATCGTGCTGCTCGAGAACAGGCATTGGTAAAGGAGATAGCATCATATCTGTCTGCCAACTTGCCCGATGATGTAGTCCTTGATGCCAATAACGATGGAATCGTAGATAACATGTGTATCGTATTGAGTGGACGTAGCGAGATAAGCAACCGTCACCTATTATGGCCACACCGTACCGATTTGGCATTGCCCGATGAAAAAGCCGTATATATAAAGGATAAGAAACTTATAGGATTTTTGATGGTATTTGATGATGCAAACGGTTGGGCATCGCTCGAGCCGGTGCCATTCAACACCGGAGTTATTTGCCACGAGATGTCGCACTCATTAGGCACATACGACCTATATCACGTATCCGACAATCTTAATCCTGTTGGAGTATGGGATTTGATGAGCGATAACCTATTGGTGCCTCAACAGATGTCGGCATACACAAAATATCGTTATTGTGGTTGGGTTGATGAAATACCCGAAATAACCGAGCCCGGGACATATACCCTTAACCCGGTGGGAGGAGCAACAAAAGAGAACATTGCATACAAAATAAAAATGATTGGCTCTGATGAGTATTTTGTTGTTGAGTATCGTAAAAAAGATGGCACTTTTGATGCAGGCTTGCCACAATCGGGATTGTTGGTATATCGAATCAATCCTGCATATACAGGAGGTAACGTAAATTACAACGGAACAAGCCGATTAGATGAGGTATATATCTTCCGTCCCGGAGGATCAACCACAGCTGATGGTGATGTAGAAAAAGCAGCATTCAGCGTTGATAACGGACGTGCAACATTCGGAGGAGCCGGAGCAGCAGTAAAACCATTTTATAGCGATGGAAGCGAAGCACGCTTTGCCCTAACCAACATAACTACATGTGGCGAAACAATATCGTTTACATTCGAGACTCTGGGTCACCAAATATCTGTTTCAAAAGAGAGTGTATCGTTTAATGGTAAAAAAGGCGATAAAGGCGAGATAACAATTGAGAGCGACGTAGCATGGCAATTATCACCCCTTCCCGAATGGCTTACCGTTTCGGCAACAGAGGGAGTTGCAGGAAAAGCCACAATAACATTCGAAACATTGTCTGAGAATACATCAGCACAAACACGAGAGGCAACAATTACAGTAGTTTCTCCCGAAGATGACACAGTATCGGCAACGCTGGTGGTATCGCAACAATCAAACATAATATTACCACCATCAGAACTTCAAGCCGAAGCAGGAGAGGGAAGCGTAACATTGTCTTGGACCGCACCACAAGAGGGAACACCGGTATTGAGCGAAGGATTTGAGGACGTAGCCAATATGAATTGGACAATAAGTAACTATAACGACCGAGGTTGGTACTTAACCGAAAGTAGTAAATATTACCTTGCATATAGTGGTAACTACTCAATGTATATGAAGAGTGCATGGGAAGACGAGCATCAAGACGAAATTCTTATTTCGCCTACATTTGCAAACGGAAAAGTGCTTACATTCCAAAGCAAATCAACAGCACCAATGAAAAATCCAACGTATCCTCATCACTATTATGTTGAGGTAAGTTCTGACGGAGGCGAATCGTGGACACCGGTCTATAATCTTATGGCCGATTGCGATGTTGTAAACCAATACACACTAATAACAGTCGATTTGTCGGAATACACTTCTGACAATATGAAGATTGCTTTCCATGCTTGGGACGATGGAAACATAGGCTTGTCATATTGGTGGCAAATCGACGATATAAACGTATATCCAACAATGGTATCAACAACAATTTCAGGATATGCAGTATATCGTGACGGAGTTAAAATAGGCGAGAGCCAAACAACAGAGTTTGTCGATAACGCACCATTAAACGGTGAACATCTATATACCGTTAGAGCATTTGGCGACTTTGGCGAGACATCTGACTCAGAAAAAGTAACTATAAACTACGTTGATACAGGAATTGAAGATAACCAAGCCGATGAGGTGGAGGTAAAAATATACTCACGTGCAGGAAACATAGTAATAGATGCCGAAGAGCCCTTAAAAGAGGTAAAAGTATTATCTATGAACGGAGTGGTGGTTGCATCAAAAGCTAATATAAATTCAGGAGAAGAGATAGATGCAACATCTTTGGCAAAAGGAGTATATGTAGTGGTTTGCACACCACAAAACGGAGATGCTGTAATAGCCAAAGTAATATTGTAATGAAGAAGATAGAATATAGAACAAAGGGAACCTGTTCACAACTGATTGAGGTAAGTGGCGAAAACGGAAGAGTAGTAGATGTCGCTTTTTATGGTGGCTGTAACGGAAATCTACAAGGTATAGCATCGTTGGTAAAAGGTATGGAGTATGACGAGGTAATTGAACGCCTTAACGGAATATGTTGTGGATATAAATCAACATCTTGCCCCGACCAACTATGTAGAGCAATAGAACAACTCAAAGCAGAGGAGAACAATGGCTAAGAAAGAGGATTACATAAAACAAAACCGTGAGTTCCTTGCCCAAATGAAGGGACAACCAGGAGTAGAGGAGATTTCGCTTGGAGTATTACGTAAAGTCATAAAGAGTGGAAAGAGCAATGTTCGTCCCCGTGCAGGAAATGTAGTAACAGTACACTATAAAGGCACACTTGTTAATGGTAAGGAGTTTGACAATAGTTATAAACGCAAATGTCCAGAGGCGTTCAGAGTGCGTGACCTTATAGTAGGATTTCAAGTAGCACTTACCCAAATGACCATAGGCGACCATTGGATAGTATATATCCCCTGCGAACAAGGTTATGGAATGCGTGCCACAGGCAATATCCCCGGAGGCTCAACACTAATATTTGAAATTGAGTTGTTAGGGGTAATGTAAACCCAATAAAACAATAGACCCTCTCCCAAAAAAACCGGAGAGGGTCTGTTGTTTTAGATAAGGTTATGTTAACTCTCTTTGAAAAGTTCAGAAAGTCGAGTCATATAGTGAATATACTTATGTACGGTTTCAATCTCTTTCTCTTCTGTTACGATTTGCATAACAAGGTTAATCTCATCTAGTTTTACAATATCGTACTTCTCTTCGCCATAGCTAGTGATTGTAATAACACCGTCAGAGTAATTCCAAGTACCCTCCAAAAATGCATTATCCTCAGTAATCATTCCGTCGGGGTTGATCTCTAATGCACAATATTTAAAAGTACCATCAGCAAAGAATTTTGTAACAAAACTATAATTGCTTAAATCAAGAGTTTTAACCTCGTGAGTATCACCATATTCAGTTAGATAGTAGTCTATTTTATCCATTCTCCAAGTACCTACAATAAGTAGTTTACCTGCATCATCTTCGCTGCACGAGCTAAAAGTGAATCCACTTAATATTACAAGCAATAGGCACAACGATTTTAGTATTCTTTTCATAATTTATAGTATTAAATAGTTTTATAAATAGTAAGTTAAAGCAATTCTACAACCGAGGTTTTCAGTCCCGTATAGAAGTGCGCAACTACCAGGACTTACCATGTCGGTTACATTCTCAACTTTTCCTGTGTTTTTGCTAAATCCTTCGTATGTTGCGTAGGTTTTAGGTTGGAATGTTGCCATAATAGGAGTGAAAGTCATTGATAGCCCAAGAGCAATTTTAGGAGTTAAGAAGAATTCAAGACCAGCATCTGCTTGAAGGCCTAAACCATGAATGTATCCTGAATTATATCTCTCAACTGGGCGTGCATAGTCGATACCCAATTTGCTTTGGAAATCATCTAATGTTCCTTGAGGAGCAGTTATAGGCATTGAAGATGGAACGTGGTTAATGTCAGTCATAGCGTTACCATAGTTGAAAACCATTCTACCTCCAGCAACTGCATAAAGGATGTCAAAACCGTAAACAAATTTAATTTTTGCTGAGCCAACCTTTTGCTCCATACCAAATGATAGTGAAAGAGAGTTTAATCTTGAAATCACAGCATCTGTAACTTTGTTTTGAGACTCAGGATTAAGAGCAACAGCAAGGTCGTTTTGCACATACTCGCGATAGTTAACAACGCTACCATTAAAACCGAATCCCATTCGGAATGCAGTTTTATCATTGGTATAGTATTTTGCTCTTATCGCAGCCAATGGGTCTTGCGAAAGGATAAACATCTGTTTTGGGCTACCTGCCAAATCGGTGATATACTCACCAGCGAAATCGCCAGGAGATGGTTGGCAAGACATCTTATATCCAAGAGTAGCAGGGTTGAATGTTATACTAATACCCCAATCTCCTTTTTTGTGGTTAGAGACGTTCCCTTGAGCCCACACTCCATTTGCACAAACAAATAGAGCTGCCAATATTGTTAATATATATTTCTTCATATTCTTTTAAGTTGAGCAGTTAAACTACTAAGGTTGTTTTAAACCATCCTCACCAAAGTTAGATGCAGGAGTTATATCTAAAGTGAATGAGTGAGATGAACCACAAAGGACAGAAGCCTCTTGCTCTCCAAAGAAGTAAGTTTCACAAGAAACTTTTTTACCCTCTTTGTTAGTGGTGTATGAGTCGCCATACATCGAAGATGCAACTCTAACTTTTAGAGTTTTGCCAACAGGACATCCAAGTTCAACTTTAAAGAATGCGTTGTTGTCAACAGTCACAGTTTTTAGCGCATAACCGTCAACATTACCTTTGTCATTGGGAACACCATAAAAGATATTTACTTGATGACCTTTTTCAACAAGTTCTGGTTCTTCAGCTTGAAGGTTTTTGTTAAGAGTGATATAACGAACATATCCCATTACAGTAACCTTTGTAGGAAGAACATCAGTACTTAACTCTGTTTGTTTAGAACATCCCACCATTGAAAGTAGGAGAACCATAACGATTCCAAAAAATGAAATTTTTCTCATATCTGTATATTTTATAAATTAGTTTTTAGTAAGTGTAAGATTACAATTGAATGTTCCAAAACTTGAAGTCGTCAAGTTGTTGTATGTTCCTGTATAGAATAGGTAATCACTATAGAATGGATGTTTACGACTTTTGTTGTCTGAAGTCCAAGTTATGTCGTAATCCAAGTCTCTATATATCAAACATGAACTATTGCTATCGTACGAACTACCAGCATTGCAATAAGCATATATTGATTCTGAAGTACCTGTTTGTGTAATATTTATAGTTCCGTTATTTTGAACAGTACCATAAACTTTACCTGTGTTGACACCAATAAAAGTCATACTCTCAAAGCTCATCTTTACAGCAACATTGATAGAAGAACCATATTTAGGAGAAATGCTTATTGTTGAACTTCCTGGAGCATCGGCTTTAAGGTAAAGAACGTCAACCTCACCTGTGTTTACAACAGAGATTAAATTACTGTTGCTACTTGATGCTGAGAAACTTTGCCCTACCTTATCCCAGAAATCAGCCATATTATATATTTCAGTATCATTTTTGAACACCTCGTCAATATATCTGGTATTTACCTTCTTTCTTGGAGTAGCAATAGATGTTGTAGATGTTTTAAAGTCGTTAGGGTTTGCTACCGAGAACTTAAATCCACTACTTTTAACTGAGCGAACTCTGAAATTAACGGTTGTACCATTTATTGTAGCAGAGATGTCAGAAAATCCATGACCTTTTGCCGTAACTAAACCATTTGAATTTACAGTTGCAACTGATTCGTTTGATGATTTCCATACAGCATCCTCAATGTCAATCTCTGTATCGTTGCACGACAAGATAAGTTGTAGAGATGATTTGAATTTTCCAACACTTTGGTCAGGACATATAATATTAAAGCTTGAAGATGTGTTTCCTTCGTCATCTTTCTCTATTGATAACTGTAATACAGGAGGAGTTATAGTAAGAGTTTTCTCTCCTATTACACCATCAACTGAAGTTGCTCTAACAGTAACGTTTCCTGATCTTACACCTTTAACAGTTAGGGATTGTTCGCTGAACTCAACCAAACTTGAAGGAGAGAAAGACCATGTAACATCTTTAACAGAAGCATTATTTGGAAGAACTGATGCACTAATAGTTGTTGTTTCGCCAACCACAATAGAACTTTTTGAAAGACTAACACTAATAGAACTTACTGCGATATACTCTTTAACTACAATGTTGCAGCTCTTTTTGCAGTTTTCGGCAATACCAGTTAGGGTTGTAGAACCATCTTTAAGAGCAGTTACATATAGTTCGCCACCATCAATCTCTAAAGTTGCAACATCCTCATCTGCTATTTTCCACTCAATACTTGCTATAGAACCATTTTCGGGTTGAATATTTGTAACATCAACCTTAACTCTTTGGTTCTTATAAGCGTTTACAGTACTTGGAAGATTAAAAGATGTTACCGCTACAGGATTAACAACTACCTTAACACTTGCAGTAGCATTCCCTGAATATGCAGATATAGTAGCAGTACCTTCTCCGTATGCCGTAATCTTGCCATTTCTTACCCTTGCAACACTTTTGTTAGTTGTCTCCCATGCAATCTTTGCAACATCTTGCAAACTGCTGGGGTTTATAATGTATTTAACAACAAACTCCTCTCCTTCGTCAAGAGTTACTTTGCCATTATTAACATTGCTGAATATAATCTCCTTAACTTCATTATCGTCTTCTGCGCTACATGAAGTAATCAATGTAGCAGAAAATATAGACGTTGCTATAAATAAGAAGAATAATAAAAATTTACGTTTCATATCTATTATTATTAATCTGTTATTTCAATTTTTGTTGCGAAAGAATACTCTTCTCCATACCAGAAGTAAAAAGTATCATATCCGTTAGTATGAGGAATATCGAAGCAAATTTTGTTGTTACTGCTTCCTGCTACATCGAATAGGGTATTAGAGTATCTTATACCTTCAAATGAGTCTGTGTTTCCTGTGTACTCAACCTCTCCTTCGTAACTTTCTACTCCAATCCAGCAATTTCCTCCTCTTTCCCAAGTTTGTGATGGATCTACCTCTTTAAACTCCTCTCCAACTTCTTTATAAAAAGCAGGACGCCAGCCTTTCGACATTATAGTACACCAATACTCTTTGCCGTTATAGTCGGTTGCTGTGATAACCATGCTGGCATTAGCAATCTTTCCGTTTGCCTCGTAGAAACCAAGTGTTATAACATTATCCTCCAATATTGAATTCATATCGTTGTAAACGGTAACATTTTGAGATACAACGTCAAATTTTATGCTCTTGATAGGGGCACCGTTAGATAGAGAGAATTCTATTTCGCCACCAGCCCAATCGCACTCTTTAGAGGGAATAAGAGAGACATTTAAGTCATCAAATTTTTTAGCGTTTGAAAGAGAGTAGTTATTAGTTACGCGATTAAAAATGTAGTAACTCTCCTCGGTAATGAAGAATTTTAGAGTGGTCTCATTGATGAACTCTATTGAGTAGAACTGCTCATTAACAAGCAGACTATATCTCTTACCGCTATCATCCTTTTTGCTAATATTATAGGTTGCAGATTGCAATAAGATTATATCGCCCTCTTCAATACCCATGTTGCTATTCTTTTGCGCAATGATAGCAAACGACACTCCTCCTTGCTCATCAACATCGGCATCAATAAGAAGTTCTCCTTTTAAATCTATTCCCAATTCAGAAGGAATCTCTTCAGATAACCATTGATAGTTGCCAAACTTGTAGCCACTATCCTCTTCTTTGTCGCTACAACCAACCAGTACTGCAGCAAATGCCATTAAGGCATAGATAAATTTTTTCATAATATATACTATTGAATTTGTTAGATTGCACAATGTGACTATCCTCACTGCTTGAGTAAAGCGAGTGAAACTAATGCAAAGTTAAATTATGTGAAAAAAGGCAGGAATTAGGGGAAGGTAAATAATATATACTGAATAGTATAAAAATTTTACTCTTCGTAAGCCTTAAGGTAGTGTAGAAAAAAGTTGTGATTTAACGCACGCGATATACGTAAAAGAAGATCGGTATTGATAGATTCTTGGCGGAAGATATAATAGACGTTGGGTCGCTCGCAATTAATCTTTTTTGCCAGCCACACAGGAGTTCGTTCTTGACGTTTCATCTCCTCCTCTATCAGTTTGCCAATGTGTATCATAATGAAAGGCGGAACCGTTTGTTACATATCCAAAACTGAGGTACCGCCAAGCACCTTCCGATACAGATAAGCACAAACAATCCACGCCTCGCATAGGGGCATGAACCACTTCAGTATGCTTATTCTCGTATCGTTTGAAAAATTGGCGGTTTTCAGTTTTGAGAATAATTACTTAATGTTCAAGTTATATTAAAAAAGAAATAAACTGTTTCTCTTTTTACAATAAAATCAATGTTGCACAATATGTTTTATTGGCAAATTTTCTTGTTAAAATTGCCATTTATATTAATGCACTACAAAAGTAGCCAAATAAACTTTAAAACAAAACTTTATTATCGGAATAATGTAGATAAAGATAAATTATTATATATTTAAATAAACTTCGAATATACTTTTGTTTGCAGTGAAAAATATTCAAGTAAACTTGATATTTCTTGCTCACGTATATATATTTGTATAAATATTGTGCGTAGTAGGGGAGTAAAAAACAATGACAAGAGAAAAAGATATATATCGGGTAACCATATTGGGAAGCATAGTAAATTTCCTATTGCTGATATTTAAGTTTGTTGCAGGAGTATTGGGAAGTAGTGCTGCAATGATAGCCGATGCTGTACATTCGCTTTCTGACTTTATAACTGACGTAATAGTTATAATATTCGTACGGATATCCAATAAACCTGCCGATATAGCATACACCTATGGCCATGGTAAGTTCGAAACTCTTGCAACCACAATAATTGCCACTATTCTTTTTGTGGTAGGTGGAGGAATATTCATAAACGGGGTAAGGGATATCATAACTGTTTATAATGGAGGAACACTTCAAGCTCCTGGAACTATCGCATTTGTAGCAGCGGCAGTTTCGATAATATTTAAAGAGGCAATATATCGATATACAATTTACAAAGGGCAAAAGTTGAATTCGCAGGCAGTAATAGCAAATGCGTGGCATCATCGAAGCGATGCCTTCTCATCAATAGGAACACTTTTGGGAATTGGTGGAGCTATCATAGGAGGAGAGCAATGGCGAGTACTTGACCCCATCGCTGCCATAGTTGTAAGTGTCTTTATATGTAAGGTTGCGGTAAAGATTTTCAGAACAAGTATCCAAGAACTTTTAGAGCACTCCTTGCCTTACGATTTAGAAGAGGAGATACGCACTATAATTCTTTCGGTGGAGGGAGTCTCGGCTCCGCACCATTTACGCACACGTCGCATAGGAAGCCGTTATGCAATAGAGGTTCATATCCGTATGAATGGAGAAATGACACTTAATGAGGCACATCAAATCACTTCGGTTGTAGAGAAACGCATAAAGGAGAGATTCGGAGAGTTTACCCATGTGGGTATTCACACCGAGCCTGTAAAAGGCAAGTAGCCTAAGGTTTTGATATAGTCTAAAAGAAAAAGGTTCTTGATAAAAAAAGAACTTTTTTTCTCGGTACACACAACCCTCGAAATATTGAACCTTTGGAAAGATTTTAAAAAGGTTGTAGAATTTATTGAAGACAACTCCTTTTGGCTAAAACCTATAATGGAGAGAATGTTTTATCTCAACAAATGAAATATCCTAAAAAATTACCAATATACAGCATATTGAGTATAACAATTTTCTTTATCTTTTAGGTCTGTTTTTTTAGAAAGTTTTATATCCTCATAAACTCTTTTTGCAAAGGATGCTATATTTTCTGTTACATATTTATCATTGATGTCATCTTTAAACCATACAAAATTTAATAATACATCTCCACTATGAGGGAATATATATAGCCATACCCCTTTTGCATTAGACACAACAGAAGGCATACACTCTTGTAGTAATTTCTTTATTGGAATATCTATTTTATAACTAATCGAATCTTCTACTCTATATACTTCAGGAAATAATACTTCTTTTTTAGAACTGTTTGGGTTTTGAAATAGTTCATTGTTATATTTTGCAAAAACAGACTTAATCTCTCCTTTTGTAGAATCTTTATATGTAACAATATATTCCACTAATTCTCTTTTTTTAGCAATTGCTACTGATGAATTAGTTTCTTCTATGTCTTTTCCCTCTATAGAAGATACTGATTCGTTACCTTTTGTACACGAAACGAAAAGTAACAATAGGAATATTAGATATTTCATATTTGTCTTTTTATATATTTTAAATTCTGTCTATTTTTTAAAACGTTATATGTTGATGTTGCTAAGATACAATTAATGTCTTAATTCGCCTATAATTTTTAATAAAAATAAGGGGGGTTTCCTTTCAAAAGAACGTTTGGCTTTTGAGAATTTTTCAGGGGACATCGCTTCTCCAACCTTATAGTATGTTCCTAAGTCATTAGAGGTAAAATAATCATTATTTATCACGTTGTCTAACATATCTAAGTATTCTAAATTTAATTTTCCATCTTTGTCATTTGCTCCCATAAATATTCGAACTCCTGGAATTTCCGTCATATTGTCAAGAGTATTAGCTTTTAAGTTTTTTAAATGTATTAAATCGGCGATAACCTTTGCCTCCGCTTCAATATTTAGACCAGGGTATTCATTAAAATTTTCCTTATAAAAATCATTTTGAGCCATATGTGTCCACTCTTCTATTAAATCTCCAGGAAGAGGATTTTTATTTTTTATATTTATCATTCTATTAGCTCTATCAGTGTTTGCATTTGTCCTTAAATTTTTATTATAATTATAATTAATACTTTTAGGGTTGATTGTATTAAAAACTTTTGTTCCATAAATATTTGCACCCATTTTATTAGCTGCATCAGCTATAGAATACCATGTTTCTCTATAAATATTATTTGAGTTATTGAAACTGCTTACCTTATTTAAATAGGGAGAATTATTTGCCAATGCAAGTGTATCAATATCTTCGTAATAATTATTTGTCATTATTCCATATCCTTTATTTCCTAAAATATTTTGAGGTACTTTGTTTGATTGATTTGGATTTAATCCTATTGAATATTGTTTGGTTATTCTTTTATCAAGAGGCTCATATTTTTGGATAACAGGCCCTTGAGAATTATTCATATTCTCTTTGCCCGTCAATATATTATTCTTCAAAATATTGTCATACCCCGGGAATAACTTTGATGTAGTATCTATTGAATTACTAGCCAAAACATATTGATTGTTATTTTTATCTGTTTCTTGTTTGTCGAATGTATTAGACGATTTATTGGCTGATTCGCCTCTGTACCTTGGAAGATTATTGGGATTATATTCGTCTTTGTCTATATCAAACGGAGAAATCCTTTTCACTAAAAACCTATCAGAGATAGGTGAATATTGCATATACACATTATTCTCTTCGTCCCAATATAATTTGTTGGGATCTTTTACTAAATCATTGTTTCCCATAACTACCTAATTATTATTTATTGGCAAAAATAGGTAGTCATTTTTAACATATAGTGGTATAATTATAAAACAACAATATTTGTAGGGGGAAATGACGACAAAAAGAAAAAGGTTGGTAATCGAAATTACCAACCTTTTCTCGGTACCCGGAGCGGGACTTGAACCCGCACAGCCGTATTATAGCCAAAGGATTTTAAGTCCTTCGTGTCTACCGATTCCACCATCCGGGCGAAACCATTGGAGCGAAAAACGGGACTCGAACCCGCGACCCTAACCTTGG
>JAFYPQ010000030.1 GCA_017559955.1 Bacteroidales bacterium | reverse complement strand
GGGCGTGGTTTGCTATGCCCGTAATGTAACTTAAAATATTATGAAAATACTAATAATGGGAGCAGGCAAAATGGGAGCATTTTTTGCTGACGTATTAAGCTTCGAACATGAAGTTGCAATGTTCGACAAAGATCCTAATCGCCTACGATTTACCTTTAATACATTACGATTTTCTTCATTGGAAGAAGTAAAGGAATTTGCACCGGATTTATTGATAAATGCAGTAACAATAAAATATACAATTCAGGCATTTAAAGAGGTATTGCCATACCTCCCCGAAAGGTGTATAATTTCAGATATAGCATCGGTAAAAACAGGACTGCCCGAGTTCTATCAAGAGGTAAAACGTCCGTTTGTCTCAACACACCCTATGTTTGGCCCCACGTTTGCCAATTTGAGCGATTTAAGTACACAAAACACAATAATAATATCTGAGAGCGATCACTTGGGAAAAGTCTTTTTCAAAGACCTCTACAGCCGTTTGCATCTCAATATATTTGAATACTCATTCAAAGAGCATGACGAAACCATAGCATACTCACTATCAATACCATTTGCATCAACATTGGTCTTTGCAAGTGTTATGAAACATCAGGATGCACCCGGTACAACCTTTAAAAAACACATGAATATAGCAAGGGGATTGTTGTCTGAAGATGATTATCTTTTAACTGAAATTTTGTTTAATCCACACACACCGCAACAGTTGGAGGATATACAAAAACAGCTTTCGGTTTTACAAGATATGGTATCAAAAAAAGATGCAACAGGTATGATAAAATACTTAGATGCAATCCGAGAAAAATTGAAATAGAATTTTAAAGATAGAAAAGTGAGCAACCAAAGGCGTAAAAACTTTGTTGCTCACTTTTTTTTGAGTATCTTTGCAAATTAGAAAATCATATAAAAAACTATGAGTAACAATTCATTGCTTGATAAATTAGAAACATTGCAATTTCGTTTCGATGAGGTGGCAACACTTATAACAGATCCAGAGACGATTGCAGACCAAAGGAGATACGTAAAACTCACAAAAGAGTATAAAGACCTTGAGAAAATAGTTGAGGCAAAAAAAGAGTATGAAGGCTGTTTAAACACAATAGCTGAGGCAAAAGATATTTTGGAAAATGAGTCTGACCCTGAAATGCGCGAAATGGCAAAAGAGGAGTTGGATTTAAATAACAGCGCATTGCCCGAAATAGAGGAGAAAATAAAACTTCTTCTTGTTCCGGGAGATCCTCAAGATGATAAAAATGCAATCCTTGAGATTCGTGGAGGAACAGGAGGAGACGAGGCTGCAATCTTTGCAGGAGACCTCTTTAGAATGTACTCTAAATATTGCGAGACCAAAGGTTGGAGATTAGAGGTGTCAAGCGTAAGTGAAGGCTCAAGCGGAGGATTTAAAGAGATTATCTGTTCTGTATCAGGAGAGAAAGTATACGGAACACTTAAATATGAATCAGGAGTACACCGTGTACAACGTGTACCTGTAACCGAAACACAAGGACGTGTTCACACATCAGCAGCATCAGTAGCAGTATTGCCCGAGGCAGAGCAATTCGATGTTGAAATCAACGAAGGCGAAATCAAATGGGATACATTCCGTTCCGGAGGAGCAGGAGGACAGAACGTAAACAAAGTGGAGTCAGGAGTACGTTTGCGTTATATGTGGAAAAATCCCAATACAGGCGAAACAGAAGAGATTTTGATTGAGTGTACCGAAACTCGTGACCAGCCCAAAAACAAAGAGAGAGCTTTAGCTCGTTTGCGTACATTCATCTACGACAAAGAGCATCAAAAATATATCGACGATATATCAAGCAAACGTAAAACAATGGTATCAACAGGTGACCGTTCGGCAAAAATTCGCACATACAACTATCCTCAAGGACGTATAACCGACCACCGTATCAACTATACCATTTACAATCTTTCAGCATTTATGGATGGAGACATTCAAGATTGTATCGACAATCTAATGATTGCTGAAAATGCAGAGAGATTAAAAGAGAGTGAACTTTAATTAATTAGTAATTAGCAATTAGTAATGAGTAATTAGTTTTAGTAATTGTCTTATAATTTCTAATTCCTAATTCCTAATTCCTAATTGTTGCAAAGCAACTAAAAATATGACACGTAAAGAACTTTTTGAGAACATTAAACGTAAACGCTCATTTTTGTGCGTAGGTCTTGACACAGACATCAAAAAAATACCTCAACACCTATTATCAGAGGAGGAGCCTATATTTGCGTTTAACAAAGCAATAATTGATGCAACAGCACAATATTGCGTAGCATACAAACCAAACTTGGCGTTTTACGAAAGTTTAGGAGTAGAGGGATGGATAGCGTTTGAAAAAACAGTAAAATACATCCAAGCAAACTACCCTGATATGTTTATCATTGCCGATGCAAAACGTGGTGATATTGGTAACACATCAGAGATGTATGCACGTTCATTCTTTGATCATCTAAACATAGACTCTGTAACTGTAGCACCTTATATGGGAGAGGATAGCGTAAAACCATTCTTAGGATACGAAGGCAAATGGGTAATCCTACTTGCTTTGACATCAAATAAAGGTTCACACGACTTCCAAATGATAAAAGATACAGTGGGAGAGCAACTATTTGAGCGTGTAATGCGTACAGCACAAACATGGGCAACACCCGATGAGATGATGTTCGTAGTTGGAGCAACTCAAGGCGAGCGTTTTACTGACGTACGTAAAGTGGCACCCAAATCATTCCTATTGGTTCCGGGAGTAGGAGCACAAGGAGGAAGCCTTCAAGACGTATGTAAATACGGAATGATTGAAGATTGCGGACTATTAGTAAACTCTTCTCGTGGAGTAATCTACGTTTCAAAAGGCGAGGACTTTGCCGAGGCAGCAGCAAAAGCAGCCGAAGAGGTACAAAAAGAGATGGAAGCAATTTTGAAAGAGAGAGGAATCGTATAACACTAAAACTCTTTTATAAAAACCATAGAGAACAAACTTTTCTCGACGAGAGAAGTTTGTTCTTTTTTTATTATGAAAAATAGAACTTTACCATTGTTTTAGTAATGCATTTGTGAGTAAACAATCCTATATTCGCCAGATAAAAGAATAATACCATAATTAAACTACGTTTAATATTGAAATCCAGAATATTTTTATTAACTTCGCACTCATATAATTGAAACTATAACCAAATTAAAATAAAAAACTATGCAAACAATCGACAATTACAATTTTGCAGGTAAAAAAGCAATCGTTCGTGTTGACTTTAATGTACCTCTTGATGAGAATGGAAAAGTAACTGACGATACTCGTATCCGTGGTGCACTTCCTACACTTAAAAAAATCCTTGCTGACGGTGGTTCATTGATCATCATGTCACACATGGGTAAACCAAAAGGAAAAGTAAATGCTAAATACTCTTTAGGACAAATCAAAGATGTAGTAGCAGAGAAACTTGGTGTTGAGGTACAATTTGCACCTGACTGTGCAAAAGCAGCAGAGGCTGCAGCAGCGCTTAAACCAGGAGAAGTTCTATTGCTTGAGAATCTTCGTTTCTATCCAGAGGAGGAGGGAAAACCTGTAGGAATAGATAAAGAAGATCCTGCATACGCTGAGGCAAAAGAGGCAATGAAAGCAAGTCAAAAAGAGTTCGCTAAAACACTTGCAAGCTATGCCGATGCTTATGTAAATGACGCTTTCGGAACAGCACACCGTAAACACGCTTCAACAGCAGTTATCGCTGACTACTTCGATGCAGATAACAAAATGTTGGGTTACCTAATGGAGAAAGAGGTAAACGCTGTAGAGAACGTACTTAACAATATCAAACGTCCTTTCACTGCAATCATGGGAGGATCAAAAGTATCTACAAAAATCGGTATCATCGAGAATTTAATGGACAAAGTAGATAACCTAATCCTTTGCGGTGGTATGACATACACATTTGCCAAAGCAATGGGTGGAGAAGTAGGTGTTTCAATCTGCGAGACAGATAAACTTGACCTTGCTCTAAACATCATGGCAAAAGCAAAAGAAAAAGGAGTAAACCTTGTACTTGGAACAGACTGCGTATGTGCTGACTCATTCAGCAACGATGCAAACACACAAATCGTTCCTGTTGGAGCAATTCCTGAAGGATGGGAAGGTCTTGATGCAGGTCCTGATACTCGTGTATTGTTCGCAAACGCAATCAAAGATGCAAAAACAATCCTTTGGAACGGTCCTGCAGGAGTATTCGAGTTCGACAACTTCACAGCAGGTTCACGTGCAATAGCTGACGCAATCGTTGAGGCTACAGAGAACGGAGCATTCTCACTAGTTGGTGGTGGTGACTCAGTTGCTTGTGTAAACAAATTCGGTTTGGCTGACAAAGTATCTTACGTATCAACAGGTGGTGGTGCTTTGTTAGAGGCTATTGAGGGTAAGGTTTTGCCGGGTATAAAAGCAATTAAAGGCTAGTAAAAAGTTGCAAGCTGGCTAATTTTAGTCCTTTGCTTGATTTTTTAATACTCATTTAGGAAACTAAACTCCGCTTAAAAAATCTGCACAAAAGCCTAAACTTATCTCAGCTATCAAACTTTTTAATATATGAAGAGGTCGGGTCAAAGGTAATTGATCCGGCCTCTCTATTTCTCTAACAACTAAAAGCTAAAAACTAACAACTGTTTTTATACGTTTGTATGCTCCCGTCGTTTTCTCCACCAAGTTAGTTGTATCTAAACCTTTCTAATAAAGCTAAAAGATAAAGCGGAAGTTTTTTTAGACTTCCGCTTATTTTTTAATGCTCGTTTAGGGAACTAAACTCCGCTTAAAAAATCTGCACAAAAGCCTAAACTTATCTCAGCTATTTCCTATCTCTTAACTATCACTAAGCGTTAGTATTAATGGTTAACTTAGTTATCCTATTTATCGTAGTCATCTTAGAAAAAGTAGAGAAGTTGAGATGTTGCGTTTATTATATAAACCAATTAGTCTAATCTGACTAATTGTCCTAATAACTCGTTATAAATGAAACTTTATTAAATTTTATAATAAACTTACATTTACAATTTATAAATTAGACTGACTAATATGTAAAGCAAATTAGTCAGTCTCTATTAATTCAGATTGTTTTATTAGTCTGATTAATTATTATATTCAACTTATGATTCTATAGGCTATTTTGTAAATTCTATAATTACTCCAGTAGCAACAGCCTTTATTTTAGTATATATTCCCAAAATATTTTTAACTTGGTATTGTACGTTAGCATTAATAATTGCACGTGCTCCACCTTTAAGATCAGCGTTATTCATCATATCGCTCATAGCAGAACTTCTAAGTGCTTTTTTAGAAATACCTCCCATTCCAAAAACATATTTTTGAGTTGCTTCACCAGTTACGTTTCCAATAATTTTATAGTTTGCTTTATCTAAAACAACTTGTGTTTGTAATTGGTTTTGGTTTTCTACTGCCTCTTTAGTCATTGCACAACTACCCATAAGTAAACCAATTGCTATGGTCATTAAAAAAACTAAATTTTTCATAATCTTTAAATTAAAATAAATATTTCCTACTCACTTATCGGCTTTTCGGTTTCCTCCTCGTTCCGATTACAATTTCAAATACGCACATAAAAAAAGCACGGAACTCTTAGTTGATTCTCTACTCGAGGTGTTTGGCGTAACCCGACTGACAGAATAACTAAAAGCCCGTACCAATACAGTACGAGCATCCTTACCTTATTCTTGTCAGTCTTTTAGTCGCCAAACTTTCGAGTAGACAGAATTAAGCAAAAACGCTTTTTCCAAAATATCTAAAATGTGCGTATCAACTATACGCTAATGTTTCATAGGCAAATTTATTTTAATTAGTAATATGTTTGTTGTGTCCTTTTTATGTAACACCATAATCTATATGCAAAACTATTAAAAAAGTTTTAAATAACAAAACCTTTCCCCCTTTATGACCTTTGGGGCTTTCTATTTTATCCCTTTAGTTTATCCCATTGGTTATATACCCAAAGCGGACTAAATTTCCCTGAGCAGTTCACCTTCCGAAAATATTTTAAACTATATACAGGAATCTCCCCAAAAGAGTATAAAAAGATGAATACATAGAGGGATAGGAGGTGAGGTACAGTTCAAGCAATTAGTAGTATCCTTTTAGGAATTAAAGGCTTTTATGGTATTAAATAGGGATTAACACACCTTCATTCGTGCATCCCTGTTTGGAGATGCTGCTCAAGCAATTAGTAGTATCTTTTTAGGTCTTAAAGACTTTTCTTGCATTAAAAAGGGATTCACTCACCTTTGTTCGTGCATCCCAATACTCCGTAGGTCTCCTTGCCAACAGATTAAAGATTTATACTTCGTATAACCTCTCTTTTTTATATACCTAATTTTATTATTAAACAAGTTTATTCTAAAATAGATATATAAAAAAAGAGTTTGAACAATCGTTCAAACTCTTTAATCTGTTGGCGGAGAGAGAGGGATTCGAACCCCCGGAACCTCTCAGTTCAACGGTTTTCAAGACCGCCGCAA
Organism: Bacteroidales bacterium; assembly: GCA_017559955.1. Lineage (GTDB taxonomy): Bacteria > Bacteroidota > Bacteroidia > Bacteroidales > G3-4614 > Caccoplasma_A. Next base: position 78,025 of record JAFYPQ010000030.1, on the reverse strand, counting down.
TCGACCACTCTGCCATCTCTCCAAAACCGCCTTACGCTTAAAACGGGTTGCTTTATCTTTCAAAAGCGATGCAAAGATATGATGATTTTATTAAACAACCAAATTTTTTATAAACTTTTTTCTTGGTTTTTTTACTTTTTTTCTTTCTGTTTTTGCAACCCTCTATAATACAAATTATTGTGTTTTTATTTTTTTGTCTAAAAAAATAAAGTCATAACATTTTTGTTACGACTCTATCTCTTTCTGTCAATTCTTATAAGAGTACTCTACTTTTGTTGACTCTTATGCATATCCGAAGTATGTTGAATTGCTTTTTTAGTTACAATTTTTTTAGCTTGAAGAGGAGAGGTATTCGGTAAAATATCGCTAACGGTGTAATATACAATTGCCGAATCACCGATATAAATACCGCTTCCTTCAACAATAGCAGCATCGTGGGTAAACCAAATGGTATCGCCCTCCATCGAAATTATCGACAAAGTGTTGGGCCCTGTTTGCTCGGCAATTACACCACTAACAATCATCATACTGTCGTTGGGTTGACTTACTGTTTCGATAACTTGATAGTTGTTTTGTTTTTTACTGCAACTGAACAGAACAAGAAATGAGCATAAACTCAAACTCAAATAAAAAATCTTTTTCATACAATTTAGAATTTAAAAGTCAAAAAAAATGGAGAGTCTCTCTCTCCATTGTATAACTATTAAAATTCGTATTTGTTCATTATGTTTTTGTATTTATCTTTTGTTTTTGCCCTCTCTAACCAAATATTAATACTATCCCTTAAAATAGGCGAGGAGAGTCTTACGCCCCAAGCTTGAGGTATGGGTATGCTTATTTTTGTGTCAATGTCAATTTGGGGAAGAAACTCTTTCATACGTTTAGCCATTGCTATACCGCATACTGCATAATCGATTGTCGAATCGTTAACCATAGTAATAAGTTGTTCTACGCTGCAATTATGTTTAATATCGGCATATATCGAATCTCCAATTTCGTAGGCAATATTTTCAATAATCATATTAATACTCTCATCGTCGATAATGCTTACAGTTTTTCGAGCCAAATCCAAATTGCTCTTTATATTGCCGTCGATGCGTTGAACAACAACCAAATTGTTATCTTTATTACTTATTTCGTTGCTAAACAAAAGTTCCTCTTTGCTTTTAGTTGTAGCGAAAATAGGACGGGCTATGATGTCGTACTTATTACTGTACAGAAGAGTAATACTCTCAGTTAAACTATTTAAGGTATCAATCTTGTAAGTCAATCCGCTCTCATCTCCAATAAGTTCGGCCAATTCATAATTTATAAGAGTAGAGCCTTCAATTGTGTCGTTAAAATATATATTGGTAATAAATCTAAGAGTATCGTTGGCAATTTCGTTGTAGTCTCTTTTAGTATATGCCTGATTAATGTTACACCTTTTTATAAATACCATTGAACTTATGGTTATGGCAAGCAAAATAAAGTATGATATTATATTCCCTTTTATGACTCTTTTCATATGAATGGTGTTTTAGTTGGCAAAATCGACACTTACTCCAAACTGAAACGAAGCTGGATTCATAGGATAGTGAGGCATATTCATATAGTTGTTGCCCCCAAACAATCCTTTATTGAAGTGGCTGTACATAACGTAGAAGCGAACCATTTTAAGTTTCATATTGGCATAAACGTTCATAAACGGATAGTTACCAACTTTATATTCGTCTTGAACTCTGAATGTGGCGGTTGCGGGATTGTAAATTTCGCTATAATACAAGGTGTTATAGCGACAATCAACACCAATTTGAGTCTCTAATACTTTGGCAATTTTAAATAATACGTAAAGGTTTCCGTATGCCGATAGAGCAGGAACAGGTATAGCACTCTGTTTGCTCGAAGCCTGATAAATAGCTTCAATATCGAGATGCACAACGCTTACGTTAAGCTTCTGTTTAAGAGTTGCTGTAAATAGTTGAATATTATCGCTCTCTTGTGTAGGAAGATTATCTTTATTAAAATATACGTGATTTTGAATATTTTCAAATCCTACATTAATATATGTTCCCCAACCAGGGATTAAAATCTCTCCTCCAACTCTGAATTTACGAATTTTACCAAAGTCGTTATTCCAAACGAAATGGTTGGAGTTGTATCTCTTTGTATAAAAATTGGGTTCAATGTTTTTAAAGAAACCGTATGCTCTTATGGTTAGAGAATCTTTCAAGAATTTAAATTTCGATTGAATACCTCCCTCAATATCCATCGACCCAAGCTCCGATCCGGTTAATCCCCATTTACCCTTAACATCATATGTCAATAAAGAACCTTGACGTTTCGAAAGTTCTCCACCAACCCAAATAATGTTGTCGGTAGTAGTAAGCATATTTTTTTGAGCCTCAAAAGGATATTCTTCTTCGGGTAACATAGGAAGCTGCGGAGGAGTGTTTGCCGATTCGGGAGAAGGAGTAGGCATAAGTTTAAATCGGCGTACTTCGTATGTTGCAAAAGCCGATACCCCCATTTTTGCACGTTTCGAGAATCCCTCCAAAAGCGAAACACCTATGGTATTGCTTATTTTCCAATACGAAGTAGTATCGTTTGTAATACCATCGTTTATATAAGAGTTTTTAAAATAGTTTTTATTGTCGTCTGCATTGTAATCCGAGAAACCACGTTGGTTATCTTCAAAGTCGAAAGTATGAATAATGCTCATTACAGGAACATACTCTTCAACCGATAAAGTGTCGTTAATAATTTTAGTCTTATAACTACCTATATTATATCGATGAGTGGCATAAACATTTTTACCTTTCAGACGAGTAAGAGCTCCATTAAGATTAACAGGAATATCTTTACTGCCTACATTACCCCTGCCATTGTCAACATTATCGGGGCGAAGAATAAATGCATCATCTTTAATACCACCATTCTCTTGCATAGTCAAACTATATGCGTTAAACATAACATCGAGTTGATATTTGTCGCACACATAATTCCCTGCCAATTGCCAATTAAAGTTTTTTGTACGTTGTCGGGCATAATATCCTCTGTTGTAGAGATATTGGGCATTACCTTCAAATCCCAGATTTTTATTAACGTTAGCCGAGAAAGTTGCCTTTAAATCATCATTCCTATTCTCTTTGCCTGCTCCGCTCATATACGATAGCAAAGTCATAGGTAAACGTGTATTATAAAAGGTATAGGTTTGAGGAGTAACGATGTTACGCATAAAAGGGAATTTAAACATAAATTCCGGAGTCTCATATCTGTTAAAAACAATCCTCGACATCGACGGACCACCTAAGTATCCGGCACCTGTCGCCCCATCGTCCCATGAGTAAGGCTGGTCTGTTTGGAAGAAATTAAGGTGTAACGTATCAATAGGAACACGGTATCGGGTCCCTAAAGTTTCAGACAAACGCCAAGCATAGGGTTCTCCTATCTTCTCTTTCTTTTGGGCATTAAGAGAAACTATACACAACGTTGCGACTAATACTACGCTCAGAAAATGTTTCATTTTACAAAGATACGATAAACGAGTGAGAAATACGAAGCTTGCTTCGATATTTTTCACAGTGAGTGCAGAGTATCTTCGAGATTTATCTCAAAGATACGAATAAGCGAGCAAAATATATCAAGCTTGCTTGAATATCTTAATAGCGAGCGAGAGTATTTATTTTTTTACTTATAATCGAACAAAAAGGTAACAAATATTGTTTAGAGAATAAAAAATAAACAATTATGGATATATCAATAATTAATTTTTGGGGTAAGACAAAATTCTGGTGGGTATTTATGATAATAGGAATATTATTCATACCATTAGGATTATGGATAATATTTTCACCGGCAATAGGTTACGAAGTAGTATCAATGTTGTTAGGTTGGGCATTGGTGGCATATGGAGTGGTGCAACTATTAATATCTTCTGATGCAAAACGATACCGCCACAATTGGGGATGGTGGTTAGCAGGCGGAGTATTAGATATATTTATCGGCTTTACGCTTTTAAGCAATATAGTGTTAAGTGAAATGGTATTACCATATTTTTTTGCTTTTGTCTTTTTATTTAAAGGAGTAAATAACATAGTCTCATCTTTGACAATACGAAAAATATATACTCCGTGGTGGCTGTATATGCTTAATGGCATACTGATGTTGTTAATATCGTTTATGTTTTTTTATGTGCCATATATGAGTTCATATGCAGTAATCTTTTTGAGTGCTATGACCTTTATATATTGGGGACTAAGTATAATAGCATTTTCTTTCGATTTAAGGCCTGAGAAATCACTATCTGATGAACAATCTTAGAACTATTATTGTTATATAAGTAGCTGTCAGCTATCAGTTGTTAGTTGTTTGTGGCTGTGTCACAATGAGAAATTAGTTCGGCACTGTGTGCCAATTAGGAATTAGAAATTCTGCGATAGCAATTTGAGAGAAAGACTTGAACTAAAATTGCGATTTTGTAAAAGCGAGCCACTGTTGCGATAAAATAGAAAAGAGCCAAAATTGCGATTAAGCGAGAGCAATATCAAATTTATTTGAATATTGCCGAGCGATAGCAATTTGAGAGAAAGACTTGAACTAAAATTGCGATTTTGTAAAAGCGAGTCACTGTTGCGATAAAATAGAAAAGAGCCAAAATTGCGATTAAGCGAGAGCAATATCAAATTTATTTGAATATTGCCGAGCGATAGCAATTTGGGCGAGCGAAGCGAGCCAATTGTGTTTTATATATTTCCTATTTTCTTTATCGAAGAAGCGGGTATTGCGTGAGCAAGACCCGCTTCGCTATTAAAACTGAGATTGAAACAGCTTATAAAAACAAGAATTACACCCTAAATTCAGCTAAAAACACTATCTTTACATCAAAAATAAAAATTGTTTCTAAACCATTTCAATTTATAATTGTCAATAAGGTAGAAACAAAAACCACATATATTATGAAAACAAGGAATATATTTATAGCAATTATGTTAATGTTGTCAATCTCAGTATTGGCACAGAGAACAGTATTTGAAGATGATATATACTATACGCCTAAGGCAAAGAAAGTATCAACGGAGGTAAAAAAGGTTGAGACAACCACCACCACAACAACAGTGCAACCAACAGTATCGCAATCAGAGCAAAGAGATATTGATGTAGATACCTACAACAGAAGGTACACATCAGACTATACATCTGATTACGCCACACAAGAACCATTGCAACAAACCACCACAACAACTACTACCACCACACAAACATACTATGTTAACGGAGTAGGAACTGAGGGTATGGAGTATGCTGAGCGTATCAGACGTTTTCATAATTCCGAGGTAGGAATATATGTAATCGATCCCGATTATCGTGAAATCTATTTGATAGAAGATGACTACACTCCCTACATAGCATCGGTAAACATTATAACAACGCCGTGGCTAACCCCTTGGAGATGGAATGTTACATATAATCCATGGTATTACAACTCTTGGTACTATAACTCATGGTATAATCCATGGAGATACGATCCATGGTATTGGCCAACAGCCTATAATCCCTACTATCCGAGTTATTATCCGTCAAGACCATATCCGGGATATCGACCCACGCCACCGGCACCGTCGCATCGTCCTACATACAAACCAGAGACTCCACGCCCCAACAGTAATCACGGACCACGTTATAACCCCGGAGGTTCGGTAGGAACAGGAGGACGTACCGATGGAGCAACACGATTTAACGGGGCAACGCAACAACCTCGCAATAACCAAAACGTTGCACCTAACCGAAATAATATGCCCGATAAAAAAACAACACCTTCGTATGGCGGCAGAACATCAAGCGGAGGTAAAAATAAAGGAACATCGTCAAGCGGAGGTTCATACACACGACCATCATCAAAACCATCAACTACAACCCCATCACGTCAAAGTTATTCACCAAGTAATTCGGGTGGCGGAAGCAGAATGAGTTCAGGTTCATCGGTAAGAAGTTCAAGTGGAAGAAGTGTAGGTGGAAGAGGTTCAAGATAACAATAAAAAGAGAAAAAATATGAAAAAACTAACCATAATATCAATGTTAATGGCATTGCCTTTTGCAATAACTGCACAAACAGCAATGGATGCATATAGTATATCGTCAAGTCAAATAAAAGGAACAGCACGCTATATCTCTATGGGCGGAGCATTCACATCCTTGGGAGGCGATCCTTCATCAATAGCACAAAATCCTGCGGGAATAGGAGTGTATCGCTCCTCTGAGGTTTCAGCATCGATGGGTGGGCAATGGACATCAAACTCTTCGCCATTTGCCGAAACAGCAAAAAAAGGAACCTTTACATTTGATAATATGTCGTTAGTAACCACATTTTTTACAGGGAAATCGAGTGGACTTATAAATTTCAATTTAGGAGTAACTTACAACCGTAACCAATCCTACAAGAGAAAATATAACGCAGCAACCCCCGAGTTAGGAGCATCGTTCACAAACTACCTTGAGATGGTAACAAACGGAATACCCTCTACCGACCTTGTTGTAACAAAAGATAGAGATTCGTATTACGAAACCTCCTCGCCTTGGTTGTCGATATTAGGATATCAGTCATATCTAATATCTCCAACCTATGATGGAGCATCGACATATTACGGATTGTACACGCCGGGGAAGACAACAGGTTCATCATACACAACAATATTAGAGGATGGGCGTAACGACGAATACAACATAAACTTTGGAGGAAACATAAACGACCGCATCTATTTCGGATTGGCATTAGGTATTCGTGATGTAAGCATAAGTCGTGAGATATATTACACCGAAGACCTACACAATACCGACGGAGTATTTGTCGATAATGGTATAGAGAGAAACATCACCTCCTCAAATTTTCAAAAATACACATTCTACAATATGCGAGGAGTAGGATTTAACGGTAAAATTGGAATTATTGCACGTCTGACAGACAATTTAAGATTGGGAGCAACAATACATACACCAACCTTCTTCACTATCGACCAAACTATGGATGCTGCAATCGATAACCAAATTGTAGCTGAGGGAGTAATGAATGTAATAGACGAGTATCAAGTAACCCCTGCAGTAGCAACAAATACAATAAAAATACGAACACCTTGGAATTTTCAAGTAGGAGCATCGTATATAGCAGGAGGCAAAGCAATAATATCTGCCGACTATCAATATACAGCATATAACAATATGCAAATGAACGAGTATGACGGAGAGCAATTCCCGATAGAAAATGCATTCTATAAAGCGTGTTTCAAACCCGGTCATACCGTAAAAGTAGGAGCAGAGTTCAGGGCAACCAATGCACTTTCGTTAAGAGCAGGATACGCATTGCAGTTATCACCAATAAAAGCAGAGTTGAAAGATGTAAATGTTGAAGTACCCACCGCAGGAATGCAAACAACCTATATGTTACCGGGCAATGGCTCATATTATAGTTGCGGAGCAGGGTATAAATTCAGCAAATGTTATCTCGATTTTGCATACCAACACTTTGCTCAAAAATCAGATATGTTTTCATTCTCACCAATCTTTGCCAGTGATGGTTCGCTCATTCCTGCAAGTTCAGAGATTAAGACAAAACAAAATGCAATAACATTTACATTCGGTTTAAAATTTTAAACAATACTATATATAGGATAAGAGGATAAGCATTAACGGTTTATCCTCTTTTTTAAATATATACGTCTAATAAATTGGTCAATAGTAAACCTTCCGCCACCCGTAATAAACAAAACAATATAAACAGCCAAATACATCATTGCAAGTTCGCTCTGTTTAAGAATAAATTCGGGGAAAGTGAAAAAGGCAGCCGTAACCATACCCAACATTAAAATAAAAGCTGCTAAACGGGTAAAAAAGCCAACAATCAACATAACTGAGCAAGCAAACTCAACAATGGTAATAAGCGTAAGACCTACCCAAGCGTTAATGCCAAATGGCGTAGGAAAACCCTCTGCAATGTTACTAAAATTCTCAATTTTATCAATGGCGTGAGTCATCATCATAATCCCCACAAATACCCTTAAAAACAGAATTGCAATATTAACCTCAGCCTTAAACGAATATTTCAGTAATCGATATTTTTTATCTTCTGTCATAACATCATTTTTTGCTATAACAAAAAACAGAAGTAAAGAGTTTGATTGAAAGAGTCTGCAACATTACAAATAAATAAACATCTATCCTTTGATAATTTAGATTTTATTAATATATTTGTAGAATTGAGAACATAAAAATAGAGTTAGAACATACATATATTAATAATATCTCATCAATTATCTATCTTTCTAATATAGAGAGTGTGGTGAGAAAAAAAGAATTGCCTATGAAATAATAGCGTACGTTTGATACGCACATTTTAAAATACATATTGAAAAAAGCGTTTTAGCGATTATTCTTTTCCTTTGAAAGTTTGGCGACTATAAAAAGACAGAAAAGATTGATGGTTAGAATGCTCGTACTATATAGGTACGGGCTTTTATCTGTTCTTCTGTCTGGGTTACGCCAAACACCTCAAAGGGGGAATATTGTAAAAGTTCCGTGCTTTTTTTATGTGCGTGTTTGAAGTTATATAGGAACATTTTTACTAATATAAAATAATATAATTATGAATCAGTTAAAAAATTATTTAAGCATTTTTAGTATACTTATAGCATTGTTCTTACTAACAATAACCTCATGTACCGGAGATGGGAATGAAGATGGATTAATAAATAATGGAGGAGTAAGTTTAGGACCTACACAAAAACATAATGGACATGAATATGTAGAACTTGGTTTGTCTGTAAAATGGGCAACCTATAATGTAGGAGCCACCGCTCCCGAGGAGTACGGAGACTATTTTGCATGGGGTGAAACTACCGCAAAAACTACTTATAACTGGAGTACCTATAAATACAGTGAAGGTTCAGAGATTACACTTACTAAATATTGTTCAGATCCGCAGTATGGCATTGTTGATAAAAAAAGCTCCCTTGAACTCACAGATGATGTAGCAAGAGTAAATTGGGAGGGAAGATGGCGTATGCCAACATTAAGTGAGTGGGATGAATTAAGAAGCAACTGCATTTGGAGATGGACAACTCACAACGGAGTAAAAGGATACGAAGTAATAAGTAGAAAGAACGGTAACATTATCTTTCTTCCTGCTACGGGTGTTCGCAACGACGACGATTTTCGTGATACGGGTAGTAATGGCAACTACTGGTCGAGTTTGCTCCTCCCAGGCAGTGGCTACTATGCTTATGGCTTGAGCTTCTGTTCGAGTTCCGTAGATTTCTTCACTAACTACCGTTCTTACGGGAGATCAGTTCGTGCGGTTTGCGAGTAAATCTCCTCAGCCCAATCTCTCCCTAGCGTAGAAAGGAGAAAATTTTGAATAAATTACCCATAATAACAAACGCCATAGGTTCATTTGAGCCTATGGCGGTTTTTATGTTTATATCTAATCCCTTTTAGCCTTTAAAGGCATTTAAAACACAAAATTCCTAATTGTTACTAAAAACTACCAACTACCCCGTAGGGGCGGCGTTAGCCGACAACTAACAACTAACAACTCTCTTAACTGCCACAACCCCGAGTGTAATAAGTTCTGCAACAGGCATAGCAAGCCACATACCAATTTCTCCAAAGAAAATGGGCAGAAGAATAAATGATGGGATAAGTACTATAAAGCCACGCAACAGAACAAACCAAGTGGCTCGTTTTATCTCTTCGATGCTTTGGTAGTAACCAATAATAGCCACATTTAAAATAAAAAAGAGAATACCTGAGGCTAAATAAGGGAAGCCGTTTATTGCAATCTCTCCGGCTTGGCTATGTGAGTCCACAAACAAAATAACCAACTCTTTGGGGAAGAAAAAAAATAGTGCAGAAACTAATATTCCGCTTACCACAGAGTATTTAAGTAATAAAGCTCGAGCCTCTTTTATCTCTTTCCAACGTTCAATACCATAGTTGTAGCTTATAATCGGTTGAGCCGATTGAGCAATGGCATTACCAACCATAAAAAAGAAAGGCATATAGTAGCAGGCAATACCAAATGCCCCTACACCTGCATCGCCAAGATAGTGCATAAAAATAAGATTACCTACAAATATAAGCACAGCCAATGTCAACTCTCCCAATAATGTTGAAGAGCCTATCTTGCAGTGATATGCAAAATTGCGGAGCGACAGTTTAAGAGAGGTTCTGCTCCATTTAAGTTTTGTCATACCCACTGTTTTATATCTAAATAGCAGATAATAGATAGCCATTATTCCTCCAAAGATAATACTTATGCCCGTTGCAATGGCTGCACCCTTAACGCCCATTCCAAGGGGGAAAATAAATACCCAATCCAATAATACATTAAGCGATGCAGGAATTATATTACACCACATTGCATATTTAGGCGAACCATCAAGACGTATTATAAACAATCCTATCATACTCCACATTTGAAATACGAAACTTGGCATAAGCCAAACTATATAATCCATAACTTGAGGCAACAGAGTGGGGGACGAGCCCAATAATTTTCCGAAAAATTCTGGGAATAATATCAATGCAGTTGCAAAAATGGCAACAATGGCAGATGCGATTATTATGGCTTGAGTAACGTTAAGTTTTGCTGCCTTAATATTGTTTTGTGACAGATGAATAGATGAGGCAACAGAACAACCCATACCCACCATAAGACCAAATCCTGCCATTATTTGGAATATGGGTACAAATATATTTATGGCGGCAATACCATCTGCACCAACTCCATGACCAATAAAAATTCCGTCAATGGCAGTTACGGCACAAATCGACAATGCTCCAAACATTGTAGGAATTAACAATTTTCTGAAAATTGAGGATATTTTTCCGTCTTTAAAGTCTAATGTATCTCTATTCATATCTTGGTATTATATATAAATTGGATAAGAAAAAGCATAGCTTCTCTTATCCAATTATTTGTAATATTTATGGTTATATTAGAGGCTCTCTAACTTTTTAATCTCCTCTTCGGCTTTTGCTCTTAGTTTGTCGCCTTGCTTTTCGGCTTCATCAACCAATTTTTTTGCGGCTGCTTGTGCTGCAACTTTGGCAATAGGATTTTTAGCCTTTTCAACAAGTTTATCGCCTTCTGTTTTTGCTGCTTCAACAAGTTTGTTTGCTGCGTTGTCGGCCTCTTCTCTTAATTTGGCAATCTGTTCGGTGTAATCTTTGCCAGTTGCCTTTTGAAGTTCATTGACTATAGTGTTTTTTGCAACCTCTTTTGCCATTGAAGCTAAATCTAATTTAACTATGGGTTTTGTAAATGTTCCGGTTATACTTCCCGGAATTTTACCTACATATTGCGAAGCTTTACCATCTTCGGACAATGTAACAGTGATGTTGTAATTTATTGTTTGGTCTAACCCTGTAATACCTCCTAAGTTAATATTTGTATTTTTTATTTTTAGATCAAAAGGTTTAGTGTAAACTTTACCATCTTTAATCTCAAAAGGTATCTCGACGTTAATAGCTTTTATCTCTTTTAGAGCATCGGTTTTTAAATTGTTTGCTATAAGATTAAATGCTTCAACATTACTAATTGTTATTTCATTGGAGTTAATGCTTCCGACTGCTGTCAATTTGTTTAAGTCGGGGTTGAAATCTTTGTCTAATGTTGCCGATAGTTTAATGTCGGCAGAGTAATTTCCGCCTGTCTTTGCAAATAATGGAACAAGTTTCTTTATCATATCAAGTTGCTCAAAGGTCGTTTTAAATTGAGCTTTCGATAAATCTATATTAAAGTTTATTGTAGGTTTATTCTTGTCTATGGCTGTATTAAATTCTCCATTTGCTGCAACACTTCCTCCAAAGGCGTTAAATTTAAGAGAATTCATTTTAGCAACTCCATCTTTAACCGATATGGTTCCTTTAAGATTGTCGATTATAATTTTTTGGAACAATACTTTGTCGAATGATGATTTAAGGGTAAGGTTTAGATTTTTGGGAATTTCAAACGCTTCGCTTTCATTTTCAACATTATTCTCTATGGTTACATCTTTCTCTGTATCGGTTTCTGTAACGTTTTCTGTCTCTGATGTAGTACTTTCGCCCATTAACTCGTTAAGGTCGAGCATTGAAGAGTTTACATTCAATGAACCTTTCAATGTTTCGTCTCTTAACAAATATGCAATATAGTTGCTAACCGAACCATTTGCAGAGAGGTCGCTTTTACCTATCTTTAACTTCATATCGTTAATGGCAAGAGCCTTTGTGCTTACCATTACAGAAAGTTTATTGATTAATACTTCGGGAAGCTCTGGTTGATTATATACCATATCTGTTATATTCAAATAACCCTCTCCTGTAATTTTTTCGTAATGTTCTTTCTCTATATCCGATAGTTTACCTTTAAAATTTAAGTCGGCATCAAAAGTTCCGTTTATATCAATACTATCGCCCAAAGGATAAACCTCTTTTATCATACCAAGGTTTAGAATACCTTTTGCCCCTGCATCAAAATTTAAATCGCTTATCGGGGTTGAAACTTTCGCTGACAGAGAGAAAGGATTTTTAGCTATGCTGAATGATAAAGCGGCATTAACTTTTGTTAAATCAATATCTCCTTGCGGGTGAGAAATATTGGTGCTAAGTGAAATATTGTCAATTGTTTTAGGAAGACCTTTGTATGCCATCTTTCCGTTTTTAACCTCAAGTATAGCATTAAATTGAGGAAGATAGTCTCCCGATATAATACCTTTAATGTCGGCACTTAATTTAAGGTCGCCGGTGGCAGTCAAATCTTCAAATGAATTTTGATATATGGTCGGAATCATCGATAGAATATCTTTGAACTTAATAGTAGATGAGTTAAGACTCATATTCATTTCGATAACGTCATCGTCGGCAATGGCAGCCCATCCGTCAACAGCCAATTTAATGGCATTTAAACTTATGGTATTCTCTTTTAATATGAATTTTAGATTTTCTAAATCGGCATCAATATTAATGTTTGCATCAAAAGTGGCATTCTTTACATAGCTTATACCGTCGATGGCGGCAGTTAGTTTGTCAATGCTACTCTCTATAATAAGATCGGTACGCATATCCTCCATATTACCACTGAGATATAAATCGAAATCCTTAACGTTAATATTCATATTCGATGCACTATCAGAATAGGTTATATTAGCATTCTCAATAGAGAATTTACGAAGTTGTAGTTTAAAAGGAGAACTCTCATTGTTATCTTCAACATCATCTTCTTCAACATCATCTTCTTCAACATCATCACCCTCTTCTATATCCTCAACTTCATTACTCTCTTTCATTATATCCCAATTGGCAATGCCATTGCTGTTAACTATAGCATTGATATTTGGCGTGTCTAAGATTATATGTTTTACCTCATAACCCTCATCGCTGAAGATACTCATTAAATTTACAACAATATCAATCTCTTCGGCCGAAACCAATGTTGTGTTCTCGAATGGGTTAGAACCTGTTATGTTTAAATTTTCAACAGATATTGATGCATTTGGAAAATGTCTTATCAAACTTATATCCAAATCGGCGAATTCCACTTTGGCGTTGATATAATCTTTGGCAACCATATTAACTATATCTCCGGCTTTCTCTTTAAGAAATATGGGGGCGATAAGCAATAATAAAAAGATAAGTCCTACTAATATACCAATAGATATTCCTGTTATTTTTAATATTTTCTTTACTTTCTTCATAATTAATTTAATTGATATAATCAGCTTTCAATAATACAATCTATGTTTTTATTCTCTCTTTTTATCTTTTTGTATATCCATGCAAAAGCAATCATACTGAATGTAAATGCAGCAATGTCTGATATTGGCATACTAATCCAAACTCCATCTGTTCCAAAGAAATGGGGTAGGATTATAATTCCTGGAACTAAGAATAACATTTGTCTCGATAGGGATAAAAGAATTGATATCTTAGATTTTCCGATAGCTTGAAAAAAGTTTGTAATAACTATTTGTGCTCCTACAAGCGGGAAGCATAAACCTGTTATGGTAAGTCCTTTTGATGCAATCTCGTTTAGTGTTGCATCGTCTGAGAATATTTTAACTACCTGATCGGGGAAGAATACAAACATTGTCCAGCCCAATGTGGTAATAATTGTTCCAACAAATATTCCCGCAAATAGAGTTTTCCACATTCTTGAATATTGTTTTGCTCCATAGTTGTATCCCAATATTGGTTGCATACCCTGATTAAGACCGGCAACAATCATTACAATCAGCATTAACATACGGTTTATTATACTGCCATATGCACCAATTGCCAAATCGCCACCATTCTCTTTTAAACGGCTGTTTAGAAATATTACCATAATACAGGCACATACGTTAAGTAAAAACGGAGCCAATCCAACAGCAAGAATACTCTTTATTATTTTGTTTTGAAGCGAGAAATATCCTTTTTTAAAATGTATAAAACTCTTTTTATTTACAAAGTGTCCTACCACCCATATCATACCGCATAATTGAGATACAACAGTTGCCCAAGCAGCACCTTTAATACCCATATCAAGAGTAAATATAAATATAGGTGCCAATATGACGTTGACAATAACACTTAATAGGGCAGAATACATTGCTTTTAGCGAATAACCGGTCGAACGCATAACATTATTTAATCCGACAAAAACGTATGCTATCGGATTGGTAAGCAAAATTATCAGCATAAAATCGTATGCGTATGGAAGTGTTAGTTCACTTGCTCCAAAATAGAGGAGAATTTCATTCAAGAAAGGTATGGTGCAAGCAGCAACAGCAATACCTACCAATATTAAAAGAATTGTTACGTTGTGTAAAACCGCTGTTGTACGCTCCATATCCTTTTGTCCCATATATATCGAAGATATGGTTGCTCCTCCAATTGAGATAAGCATACAAAATGCTATAATCAAGTTCATTAGTGGAAGAGTAACACCAATACCTGATAAGGCGTATGCTCCAACTCCTTTGCCAATAAATATACTATCAATAGCATGATAAAGAGATGTTACCGTCATACCGATAATGGCGGGAATAGAATATTCAGCTAATAGTTTGCCAATAGGAGCGGTTCCTAAAATATGGGGAGATTTTTTTGTTTCCATTGAATTATAATAGAAAAATCGTCAAAAATTAAATTTATAAAGATTTACATTCATAAATTTATGATTATTGATTAATTATCTGAATTGTACTGCAAGCAACAATTCCTGCGGTTTCGGTTCGTAGGCGACTTTCACCAAGCGATATTGCCTCAAAACCATTTTCTTTGGCAAGAATAACCTCTTCTTCGCTGAAATCTCCTTCAGGACCAATAAGAATTAGACAATTATCACCTTTTTTGTAAGCATCCCTTAATAGAGTTTTTTCTCCGTCGTGGCAATGAGCAATATATTTTTTACCGTCGAAAGGTCGTTTAACAAAATCATTGAATTTTACCATTTCTGATAGTATGGGTTTTGTGAATTTTAGAGATTGTTTCATCGCTGAAATAATAACCTTTTCAATTCTTTCCGATTTTATCTCTTTTCGTTCGGAGTATCTGCAATTAATTGGAGAAATAGTGTCGATGCCCATTTCGACACATTTTTCGGTAAACCATTCGATACGGTCAATGTTTTTTGTAGGAGCAATTGCAATCTCAATTTTGCAACCCCACGAAGTATCAACCTTTTGGCTCTCTAATATAATAACTTCGCAATGTTTTGGATGTGGGTTCGAAATTTCTGCTTTAAAAAGCTTTCCCTTTCCATTAGTTATATTAATTGTGTCGCCTTGATTTAATCTTAATACTTTAATGCAATGTTGCGACTCTCCTTCGGGAAGAGTATTGGTCGATTCTATATCGGGGGCATAAAAGAGTTGCATATTTCTATCCTTATCAAAAGATTGTTTGTCTAAAGAATATAATATACAAAGATAGTGTAAAAATATAATATTACTTTAAGAAGTTGTTTAAATTCTATTAAAAAATTAAACAACCTCTAAAAGTTAAGAGCCTAATTGTTTGAGCCTTTTATTGATAGCATCAGCTAACTCATAATCCTCAGCCTCAATGGCTTTATTCAAACGTTTTCGGAGTTGGCTTGAATTTAGCTCCTCAATGGGTTTTTCTTCTTCTTCTTTTATTTGATTTTTTGTTTTGGCTGCTTTTTTATCGTCGATATTAACACCTGCCTCATCAAAAATATTTTGGTATGTGAAAATAGGAATATTTAATCTTAAAGCAATGGCAATTCCGTCGGAAGGTCTGCATTCAATCTCTTTTGTGTGGTTGCCGTTTTCACATACAATTTTAGCTAAAAATACCCCTTCGTTATATTCATATATTATTACCTCTATCACAGATATATTAAACTCTTTTGTAAATGAAGCTAATACATCGTGAGACAGGGGTCGAGGAGCAGGAACCTTCTCTAATGCAACAGCAATAGATTGTGCTTCGCTCGAACCTATAATAATAGGAATTCGTACTTTGTCTTCCGGCTTGCCAAGTATGACTATGTATGGAATGTTTTGTCCTATGTGATTACTGAACGAGATGCCTAAAACATCGACTTTAATTTTATTTGCCATAATATAAAATTTCTAACTGTTCCCTTAGAAACAACTTCTTAGTGCGAAGATAATAATTAATAAACATATTTCTAATAGTAACGGTTTTATAATTGACAAAAAAGATGTTTTGTTAATCATAAAAACAAAAGAGACTAAGCAAAATTTCTTATTTTGACATAGTCTCCTTTATTATATATAATGTAGTATGAAATTTTTAGTTGGTTTTGGTCTTCGGCTTTTTGAATATCAATATATCGAAACCAAAATTTAACAAACCCGAAATCAGAAGGGCTACTAAATTACAAACAACAACGTCCCAACCAAAAATTGCTTCGAAGAGCAGTAGGAATCCCATCTTTATTAAGAACCCTAATATGGCGGACAGGTTAAACACCGCAAATTTAAATAAGAAAGATTTTTTACCTCTTTTATCAGTGTTATTTTTCCATATCCAATAGTAAGAGCAGAAAAAGTTACAAATAACAGCGGCTTCGAATGAAATAGTTGGAGATATTATATTTCTGCCAAAATATGATGATGAAAATATAAAGTCAGAAAATATCCATAGGACCAACGTGTCAACACCCGTTCCTAACAGTCTGGTTAATACAAATTTTAGGTATTTAATAAACACGTCGAAATATCTTTAGTTTGCTTTCTTTACAGGATCTTTTTTTGCCAACATTTTACGGTCTTTATAGAATTGTTGGAACCACATAGTAAATATAATTACTGAGAATGCGAAGCCAACAATATCATATACACCGACACCTAAATCGAAACCATATAAATTACAAGGAATGTAGATTTCTATCCAAGGTGTGTACATAACGATAGTATTTAAGATGATAATGATTAAACGTAATTCGGTTGGACCGAAACCTCCTCCATAAGTTAATCTGAATTCATCTTTGATAATAGTGCATATGTAGGTGTATATTGATAATACCAAGTATCCGACAAGAAGCAACATTGCAATATCCATTCTAAATACGGGAGATAATCCTGCACCTATACACATAATACAAATTGTAATGGCATCTAAAGAGTGGTCGATGAAGAAGCCGTATGTCGGACGTTGCATATTTCTTACACGTGCCAGTGTGCCATCTAAGCTATCTCCATACCAATTTACCACCAAACCAAAAGATGATAGCCATAACCATAGTATGTTGCATCTTGAAAGAGCAAATCCTGCTGCACATATTACTGCTCCTAATACACCTATATATGTTAGCATATCTGAAGTCATCCATTTTGGTTGTCTGTTAGCCAACCAAACGAGAGCCTTTTTTTCAAGCCTATTTAAAATTGAAGTTTGAATTCTTTCTGATTTTTCTTTTCCCATTTTTTCCTATTTTATAAAACAATTGCCATACAATTGACAACTTTTGGTTATTTCGGGTGCAAAATTACTAAAAAAAATTAAATAATCTTATTGTCATTTGCTGTAATAATGTTCGTAATGACCGATTATCAAAGTAATTTGTTGTATAATTATTACAAAAAAATACCGATGCTTTATAAATGAATAAATAATTTGTATATTCGCAATATACATTAATATATATTGTTTATGGAACTACATCCTAAATTTTGGGAATTTACCCTTCGCCTTTCGGTGGCTTTTGTTTTAGGTGCAATCATAGGACTTGACCGAACGTTTAGAGCGAAAGATGCAGGATTTCGTACTCATATTTTGGTGTCGATAGGAAGTGCATTAATAATGATAATATCGCAATACGGTTTTGAAGATTTAGTTGGAGTGGATACAACTCGCTATGATCCTGCACGAATAGCAGCGCAAGTTGTAAGCGGAATTGGATTTATAGGAGCAGGTACAATAATTTTACAGAAACATATAGTTCGAGGTCTTACTACTGCGGCAGGGTTGTGGGCAACGGCAGGAATTGGATTGGCTGTCGGAAGTGGAATGTATGCAATAGGTATTGTAACAACAATTTTAACTCTTTTGGGGTTGGAGTTGTTCCCTCTGATATTTAAGAATGCAGGAATTCATACCCTATTGGTTCAATATTCAACAACAAACTATTCGAATATTAAAAATATAAATGAAGAGGTTTCTCGTTGTAACGGACGTTTGGTTAGTTATAGTGCTGAAAAGATAGGAACGGACGAGAATAGTGTGTATAGAGTAAATATAGTTATTCGTTCAATCAATTCTGAAACTGAATCCTATATAATAAATTATATACAACAACAGCCCGATGTTTTATTAGAGAAGGTTGATTAATAAGAGGCTTAAAAATAAAAACAACGTCAAATTGCTTTTGATAATGAATTTATTAAAGTATAATATTTCAGATGAAATAATAGCATTTTCAACCAAGAGAGGGGGAGGAAATGGTAATTATGCGACCTTTAATATTACTCATTATTGCGGAGATAGCGAGGAACATGTTGCCAGATGTCGAGAAGAGTTGTGTCGTGAACTTAATATTTCAGATGATAAGCTTATATTGCCTTATCAGACACACCAAACAAATATTGTTTCCATTAATGAGAATTTTTTTAGTTTAACAAATAAAGAACGCATACAAAAGTTATATGGTGTCGATGCGGTTGTAACTAATCTGCCGCAAGTTTGTATAGGTGTTTCAACTGCAGATTGTATCCCAATCTTATTATATGATGAGATTAATAAGGTTGTTGCCGCCATTCATGCAGGTTGGCGTGGAACTCTTAATTATATTGTTGTAAAGATAATTAAATTTTTACAAAAAGAGTATTCAAGTAATGCTCAATTTATAAAAGTTGTCATCTGTCCGGGTATTAGCTTAAAATCATTTGAAGTGGGGGATGAGGTGTATAAAGCCTTTTCAGATGCCGGGTTTGATATGAATCTGATTGCCCGACAACAAGAAAAGTGGCATATCGATTTATGGGAGGCAAATCGAATTCAATTGTTAAGTTGCGGAGTTAAAAGTGAAAAAATTCATATTTCGGGAATATGTACATATTATAATTATAAAGAATTTTTCTCAGCTCGACGTTTAGGTATCAAATCGGGTCGTATATTTAATGGTATAATGCTTAAAAAATAAAATCATAAAAGAATTGTTGCTATTGACAGTTAATCAAAAATTAGATATCGAAGAAAAAAAGATTAGTTTATAGCTTGTAATATGTCGATTTTATCCTCTTTTATCGGGTGTAAATAAATTTTTTATTTTTGTTTGCTTTTTATTTCAAGAATATTATTACTAAATATATAAAATTTTATATATTTGTAAGTTAGAAAGGAATTAGACGTTACTATGAAGAGAATATTATCAACACTATTTGTACTAATGTTATTGGTTTTCAACCTTTCTGCAACCCTTACATTAGAAGATATAGTGTCAAATAAATATAAGGCAGAAACCATGCCTAAACTAATATCATCGGCAGATGGTAAATATTTTGCTATAGCAAATCCTGAAAAGACAATGATATTTAAATATGAGTATGCGACAGGAAAAGTTGTGGATACTCTTTTTAATACTGCAACTGCTCGTGATTGTAAGTTTAGCTCTTTTGACGGATTTGAAATGAGTCGTGATTTCAGATATATATTACTTCATACAGATAAAGAGAAGATATATCGTCTGTCGTATAAGGCAAAATACTATACTGTTGAGGTTAAACGTAATTTAGTAAAACCTTTAACAAAGGATACTTGTAAGCAACAGATTGCCACGCTATCGCCAAATGGGCGTATGGTTGCGTTTGTAATGGACGGAAATATATATCTTAAAAAGTTGGATTACGATTCTCAATCAGAAGTAACACGAGGTGCAAAACAAGATACATTAATGTACGGAATAACATCTTGGGCATATGAAGAGGAGTTTCGCTTTGTAAATTCAATGACTTGGTCATCTGATAGCGAAACATTGGCATTCCTTCGAACAAATGAGGGAGATGTCGATAATACATCTATGCAAATTTATAACCAAGGAGAAAATATATCAAATCCATATCCTGAAGAATATAACTATAAGTATCCTGTTTCGGGAAAAGATTGTTCGGTAACTGAGGTATATACATATTCTGTAGAGTCAAGAGTTGTCAAGAAAATGGATGTTCCTGTTGAAAATGGAGGGTATATTCCTCGAATAGTATTTACTCCCGATTCAACATCTCTTGCAGTTATGACTCTTAACAGAGAGCAAAACATATTGAATGTATATAGCGTAAATCCTAAATCA
The DNA here is from genome assembly GCA_017559955.1 of Bacteroidales bacterium. Classification (GTDB taxonomy): domain Bacteria; phylum Bacteroidota; class Bacteroidia; order Bacteroidales; family G3-4614; genus Caccoplasma_A. The sequence goes on along the minus strand of JAFYPQ010000030.1, from coordinate 57,255 downwards.
GGAGTCTCAAAACTTTTAGTAAAAGAGAGTAGTAAAACATGGGTGGATGAGAAAAGCTATAATAATATTGTGTTTTTTGACTCATATTTTGTAATGCCATCAATGAGAGATGGAAATCGCCACCTGTATCAATATTCAACAAAAGGAAAACTTATACGTCAATTAACATCAGGCAAATGGGATGTATTGTCGTTCTTGGGTTCGGATGGTAAAAAGAACTTTTATTATATCGGAAATCCCGAGGGAGCGATATATAGTGGATTATATAAAGTTGATACAGCTGGAAAGACTACAGCATTAAGTAATAAAGGAGGCTATGTTACAGCAGAATTAAACCCGACAGCAACATACTTTATAATGTCATATTCTAATGTAACAACTCCCTATGAAGTAACATTGAATTCTGTTTCAGGAAAGAGGGTAAAAACATTCTCAGACAACAAAGCTTTAAAAGGATTAAAGTTTGTAGAAAAAGAGTTTTTTACATTTACTAATGAGAGCGGCACAGAGTTAAACGGGTATATATTAAAACCTCTCGATTTTACAGAGAATAAAAAGTATCCGGTAATAATGATGCAATATAGTGGGCCTGGATCACAAAGAGTTCTTAATCGTTGGGAGTCATTAGATTGGCTTCATTATATGGTACAGAAAGGATATTTAGTTGTTTGTGTAGATTCTCGTGGAACAGGAGGAAGAGGTGAAACTTTTTCTCATTGTATATATCGCCAAATGGGAATAAATGAAAGTAAAGATCAAATATCTGCAGCCAAATATTTGTCAACAAAATCATATATCGATAAAGATAACATAACATTATATGGTTGGAGTTTTGGCGGTTTCAATACTTTGATGTGTATGTCAACCGGCAACGGTATTTTTAAAAATGGTGTTGCAGTGGCCCCCGTTACCGATTGGCGTTTATATGATGCAATATATACAGAGCGATATATGAATACCCCGCAAGCAAATGAAGAGGGTTATAACATAACCTCTCCTTTGTTGAAAGCCGGTGATTTGAAAGGTAATCTATTACTAATAACCGGAACTGCGGATGATAATGTGCGTTTTATAAATACGATGCAATATACCACGGCATTGATTAATGCCGGAAAACAATTTGAAATGCAATTATACCCTGATTGTAATCATTCAATTTTGGGTTATAATAATCGTTTACATTTATATACTCGAATATGTGAGTTTATAAGTCGTAATACTCGATAATGTATGATGAGTTCTATTTGTCATACTATGGAATAGGTTAACAATTATTGATAAAAAAATAAAAATTAATTATTTATATAAGATTTTATTTAGATAAGATTTTATTTAGATGAGTGAACCGAATAAAGATTGCTTATTAGCAGTAGTGAATGATTGTAATGACGTGATTGACTCTGTATTAATGTCGGAGTATGTGAAAAATCCTGCAAATTACAAAGTTTTTTGTATAAGGGTTTTACCAATCTCTGAAAACAAGGAGTTTATTTTGTCTAGTGATGTATTTTTTGATGAAAGTGCGTATGATACTCAGTATTCTACAATATTGAGATATGATGAAGATTATGCAACTGCATTTGCTCGCATAAATGACGCACTTCCAACAGTAGAGAAACATTTTGTAACTCAGTACAAAAATGAAAGCGGAAAATACAATACCGTTGTTCGTTTGTATTATGTCAGACAAAGTGTAGAGGAGGCAAAGAGCCTACAAAAAGAGGTGGTTCTATATCCAGGTGAAGTTGCAACAGACGACATTCTAAATAATAGAATGTTGTTTGGAGAAATTGCATTTATAAAAGACAATATAATTCCAAACTTGGATTTAGACATTCAATGTGAATAAAGATACTGGAGCAAGGTCTATTACCATTGTAGGGGTAACTGCGTCAGGAAAAACATCCTTGGCTGTAAAATTGGCGTATGAAACTGCAGGTGAAATACTATCTGCAGATTCACGTCAAGTATATCGTCGTATGGATTTGGGAACCGGAAAAGATTTATCGGAATACTCCTATAATGGAATTGCTGTGCCATATCATCTCATCGATATTTGCGAGCCGGGATATAAGTATAATCTCTATCAGTATAAAAGAGATTTTACAACTTGTATGAACGATATTCAGGTAAGGGGGCGTTTGCCTATAATATGTGGAGGAACAGGTCTGTATGTAGAGACAGTTTTAAAAGGATATGCGATGCCCGAAGTCCCAGAAAACAGAGAATTGCGAGAGCGACTCTCCGAAAAAACATTAGAAGAACTTACATTGATTTTATCGCAATACAAAACTCTGCATAATACTACCGATGTTGATAGTTGTAAACGAGCAATAAGGGCAATAGAGATAGCGGAATATTATAAAACACTGCCACAGCCCGAGTTGGAAGATACACCTATTGAAACACTGCTTGTAGCAATAGATATTGATAGAGAAACACGACGTGCAAATATTACAAGACGTTTGCACGAACGTTTAGAACAAGGAATGGTCGCAGAGGTCGAAGCATTATTAAACGAAGGAATATCCCCTGATGATTTGATATATTATGGTTTGGAGTATAAATACTTAACCGAATATATAATCGGAAAAAGGAGCTATGAAGATATGGTATCGTCGTTAGAAATAGCAATACACCAATTTGCCAAACGGCAAATGACATGGTTTAGAGGAATGGAACGACGAGGCTTTAAGATAAATTGGATTGACTATAACTTGTCGCTTGACGATAAAGTAGCTGAAATATTACAACTATCAGCTAACAGCTAACACTTATTGTCTTTTCTCTTTTATTTTCTTTGTACCTAAAAGTTTATTAGCCAAATCTTCTCTTCCAATACGTTTTAACATTGTTCTGATATTGTTTTTGTTTTCGGGTTTGTACCAAAAGAAAAACTCTCTTTGGGCAAGTTTGTCGTTTCTGTTTTTTGCTGTATATACCTCTTCTCCAGTATAAGGATTTATTCCTGTGTAGAATATTTCTGTTGAAAGGGTCATAGGAGTAGGGGTAAAGTCTTGTACCTGTTCGAGTCTGAAATTCAAATCTTTGGTAATAACGGCAAGCTCTGCCATATCAACTAACGAACATCCCGGGTGGCTCGAAATAAAGTATGGTATCAGTTGTTGATTTAAACCATATTTTAGATTTGTTTTGTCAAAAACTTTTCTAAACTCTCCAAACATTGAAAATGAAGGTTTTCGCATAATATTCAAGACTTTCTCTGAAGTGTGTTCAGGTGCAACTTTCAATCTGCCCGAAACGTGATTACGGATTACCTCTTCGGTATATCTCTTTGCGGCGATGTTCATATTTTCATCATCATAACGATACATAAGCATATCATATCTAATACCGCTGCCAATAAAACTCTTTTTAATACCTTTTATATTATCAACTTTCTTGTATAATTCGATAAGGTGAGAATGGTCGCATTTTAAATTTTTACACATTTTCGGGTGAAGACACGATGGTCTTTTACATTTTCTACACATCTCCTTATTCTTACCTTCCATTTTATACATATTGGCAGAAGGTCCTCCTAAGTCCGAGAGATAACCTTTGAAATCAGGCATTAAGGTTAGTTTTTTAACTTCTTCTAAAATAGAACGTTCCGAACGAGAGGCTATCTGTTTCCCTTGATGAGCGGCGATAGCACAAAAGGCACAACCGCCAAAACATCCACGATGAAGATTAACAGAGAATTTTATCATTTCGTATGCCGAAAGGCTTTTCCCTGTATATTTAGGGTGTGGAAGTCTTGTGTATGGCAGGTCAAACGAAGCATCAATCTCCTCTTCTGTCATTGGAGCAAAAGGAGGGTTAACCTTAACGGCACAATCACTATATTTCTGCCATAAGGTAATGTCGGTTACTCTATTACTCTCCTCGTCAATTATTTTAAAGTTTTCAGCCTCTTTGCGTTTATCTTTTAAGCAAACATCAAATGAGTGAAGCGTAATGTTTTTTTCATCTGATTTAACATCATTCACGTTGCATAATACAGCTGTTTGAGGAATATCTTTAAGTTCCGAAACATCTTTGCCTCGTGATAATTCTTGGGCAATTTTTATAATAGGTTTTTCGCCCATGCCATAAACCAATATGTCGGCTTTGCTGTCAATTATAATACTCTTTCTAAAAGAGTCTTGCCAATAGTCGTAGTGAGCCAATCTTCGCATCGAAGCTTCAATGCCACCTATAATAATTGGCGTGTCGGGGTAAATATCCTTTAAAATATTACTATAAACTATAGTAGGATAATCGGGTCGCATACCGGCTTTCCCATCAGGAGTATATGCGTCATCGCTTCTCAATCTTTTATTTGCAGTGTAATGGTTTACCATAGAGTCCATAGCTCCTGCCGATACACCAAAAAAGAGACGAGGCTTACCTAATTTCTTAAAATCTCGTAAATCATCCCTCCAATTAGGCTGAGGTACAATAGCAACCCTTAAACCTTCAGCTTCAAGAGTCCTGCCAATAACAGCCGCACCAAAAGATGGATGATCAACGTATGCATCACCGCTAAAGATAATAACATCTACATAATCCCACCCACGAATTTCCATCTCTTTTTTTGTGGTGGGTAACCATAATTTCAAATCAGGTTTCTTATTTGGTGTCATATTAAATATTTCCGAATTTCTCTTTAAATAATTCTTCTAATTTCAATAACTCATCTCTTAAACGTGCTGCCTCGATGAATTCCAACTCTTTGGCTGCATTAGCCATAGCTGTACGACACTTCTCGATTGAGGCTTTCAATGAATTTTTGTCCATATACGCAACAACAGGATCTGCTGCAATATTTACGTCATATTCAAACTCTTGGCTATATTGTAAGTTCTCGTTTTTAAGTTTCGAAGAACTATTGCCTGCTAATGCCAAAGTTTGAGATTTTTTGATAGCCTGAGGAGTAATACCATGCTCTTTGTTGTATTTCATCTGTTTCTCTCTGCGACGATTAGTTTCGTCGATGGTCTTTTTCATACTTGGCGTAATCTTGTCGGCATACATAATAACCATACCGTTAAGATTACGAGCAACCCTTCCTGTTGTTTGTGTAAGCGAACGTTCGTTACGTAAAAATCCCTCTTTGTCAGCGTCCAATATAACCATAAGCGAAACCTCAGGCAAATCCAATCCCTCTCTTAGCAAGTTTACACCAATTAAAACATCATAGGCTCCATTCCTTAAACCAGCTAAAATTTCAACTCTGTCAAAAGTTTCAATATCAGAGTGAATATAATTACTTCTAATACCCAAACGTAGAAGATAAGAGTTAAGTTCTTCGGCCATTTTTTTAGTTAACGTAGTAACCATAACCCTTTCGTCTCGCTCGATACGTAGTTGAATTTCCTCTAATAAATCATCAATTTGGTTAAGACTTGGTCTGACTTCGATAATTGGGTCCAACAAACCGGTAGGTCGTATAATTTGTTCAATAACCACACCTTCCGATTTCTCTAATTCGTAGTCGGCAGGAGTAGCACTAACATATATGGTTTGAGGGGTAAGAGATTCAAACTCATTAAATTTAAGAGGTCTGTTATCTATGGCTGCGGGGAGTCTGAATCCATATTCAACTAAATTTAATTTACGTGAGTGGTCTCCGCCGTACATACCTCTTATTTGAGGAACAGTAACGTGGCTCTCATCAATAATAAGTAAAAAGTCTTTAGGGAAATAATCGAGTAAGCAGAAAGGACGAGAACCCTCTTCTCTGCCATCAAAATATCTCGAATAGTTTTCAATTCCTGAGCAGTAGCCAATCTCCTTAATCATCTCCATATCATACGAAACACGCTCGTATATTCTTTTGGCTTCCATCTCTTTACCAACACTATTAAAGAAAACAACCTGTTTGCTTAAATCAATATCAATTTGAGCAAGAGCATTATTTATACGCTCTTTCGATGTGATAAATAGATTTGCAGGATATATATTGAATGATGAAAAATTACCTGTAACACTTCCTGTCGAGGGGTCTAATGTTTCAATTGAGTCAATCTCATCACCCCAGAACATAACTCGCAAAATAATATTGTCGTATGCTAGATAAATATCAACGGTGTCGCCTTTGACCCTGAAAGTTCCTCTGACAACCTCAATCTCGTTACGTGAGTAAAGAGAATCTACCAACAACCTTAAAAAGTTGTTACGTTCCATTTTATCCCCACAACTTATGTGAAGTAAATTGCTGTTGAAATCTTGAGGATTACCAATACCATATAAACACGAAACAGACGAAACCACCACCACATCTCTTCTACCAGATAGCAGAGCCGATGTAGTAGATAACCTTAATCTGTCAATCTCTTCGTTTATAGCAAGGTCTTTTTCAATATATAAATCAGAACTTGGAATATAAGCTTCGGGTTGGTAGTAATCATAATACGAGACAAAATATTCTACGGCATTATCAGGGAAGAACCCCTTAAATTCGTTATAGAGTTGAGCAGCAAGAGTTTTATTATGGCTTAAAATAAGAGTGGGCTTTTTTACTCTTTCAATAACATTTGCCATAGTAAATGTTTTTCCCGAACCCGTAACGCCCAACAAAGTTTGAGCAGGCAATCCCTGTTCAATACCATTAACCAACTCGTTTATAGCTTCGGGTTGGTCTCCTGTGGGTTTGAAATCCGATTTAAGAATAAAGTCCATATTAATTGCAAATATACGAATAAGCGAGCAAAATAATATCAAGCTTGCTTGTATATTTTACAGCGAGCGAGAGTATATTCGAGGGCAGCCACAAATATAGAATAATAGATAAGTATAAAAATCGAAACTCTATTAAAATATAATTGTTTATACTATATAAAAAATAAGAGATAAAAATCCATTTCTCATTTCGTAATTATGCTATTTTTTTGTAAATTTGCACCGAATTATGTCTAAGATAGCAAAAATATTATCAGCAGTAGCAATTTGTATATTCGTAACATCGTGTAGCGAGTACAATAAATTATTGAAAAGTACCGATTATGAATTGCGTTATGAATATGCCAAAACATATTTTGAGCAAGGTAAATATGCACGAACATACAATTTGCTTAAAGATGTTATAACCCTATATAAAGGAACTGATAAAGCAGAAGAATCATTATATTTGCTTGCACGCAGTGCATTTATGCAAAAGGATTATCAAGCGTCTGGAGCATATTTCGAGGCATATTATCGCAACTACCCAAGAGGAGAGTATGCCGAGTTGTCTCGATATTATACCGGTATAGGATATTCAAAAGCATCGCCTGAGCCAAAATTGGATCAAACAGATACATATAAGGCGATAGAAGAGTTGAAGAACTTCATAGATTACTATCCCAAAAGTGATAAAGTAGAAGAGGTAGAAGCTCTTATATTTGAGTTGCAAGAGAAGTTGGCAGAAAAAGAGTTGTTAACAGTAAAACTCTATTACAATTTAGGAAATTATAGAGGTAATAACTATCAGGCAGCGATAATAACAGCCAACAATGCCATAATGGATTATCCTTATACAAAGCACAAAGAGGATTTTGAAATGTTTATATTACGTTCTCGATATCAAGAGGCACAACAAAGTGTTATAGAGAAAAAGAAAGAACGTTTCAGAGGCGTGATAGACGAGTATTATAATTATGTAAATGAATTTCCGGAGGGGAAATACCTTAAAGAGGCAGAAAAGATATTAAAAACAGCACAAAAATACGTAAACGATTAACATAAATAAGATATGGATTACAAGAAAGCAAATGTTCCTACATCAACAGTAACAAGAGATGTTATAGAGTTGTGTAAAGACACAGAAAACATTTATGAAACAGTAGCGATAATCTCGAAAAGAGCAAATCAAATTGCCGCAGAGATGAAGACTGACTTGGAGAAAAAGTTGCAAGATTATGCATCATCGGCATCAGACAACTCATTAGAGGAGGTATTTGAAAATCGTGAACAAATTGAGATTTCAAAGTACTACGAGCGTATGCCAAAACCAACCTTGATAGCAACAGAGGAGTATAAATCAGGTGAAGTATATTTCCGTAATGCTGACGAGGAGATGACTATAAAGAAAGACTAAAAAACAAACGAAAAATAAAAATTTCTAATATTGGAGTTGAATAAAAAATTTTTTTACTCAACTCCTTTTATTGCTTTTAAATAAGACAATGGAAATAGCATCAAAATACGACCCCTCTGAGGTAGAGAAGAAATGGTATGAGTATTGGTTAAACAATCAAATGTTTAAATCAAAACCCGATGGAAGAGAGCCATATACAGTGGTAATTCCCCCTCCAAACGTAACAGGCGTATTGCATATGGGACATATGCTTAACAATACCATACAAGACATATTGGTTCGTCGAGCAAGAATGGAAGGGAAAAACGCTTGTTGGGTTCCCGGAACCGATCACGCATCAATTGCAACAGAAGCAAAAGTTGTAAAGAAATTATCTGAGCAAGGTATCAAGAAAAGCGATCTAACACGTGAAGAGTTCTTGAAACATGCGTGGGAGTGGACCGACGAACACGGAGGCATAATACTTAAACAACTTCGTAAATTGGGAGCAAGTTGCGATTGGGACCGAACAGCCTTTACTATGGATGAAAAACGTAGCGAAAGCGTAATAAAAGTATTTGTCGATTTATACAATAAAGGTCTTATATATCGTGGATTGAGAATGGTCAATTGGGACCCTAAAGCTCAAACAGCCCTCAGTAATGAAGAGGTAATATATAAAGATGAAAAGAGTAAACTTTATTATCTAAGATATTATGTAGATGAGGTAGCGGGCTCAACCGACGGAGAGGAAAGTGATGCAGTAACTCTCGCACCAACAGATGCTTTCGATGCAACAGTAAAACATCAAATTCTACATCGTGATAATGATGGTCGTCGTTATGCGGTAGTCGCAACCACTCGTCCCGAAACCATTATGGGAGATACAGCAATGTGTATCAATCCCAAAGATCCTAAAAACTCTTGGTTAAAAGGGAAAAAAGTAATAGTGCCATTAGTAAACAGAGTTATACCTGTTATTGAAGACCGCTATGTAGAGATAGAGTTTGGTACAGGATGTTTGAAGGTAACACCTGCCCACGATACTAATGACTATATGTTAGGTAAAACTCATAATCTTGAGACCATCGATATATTTAATGCAGATGCAACATTAAGCGAAGCCGCAGGATTATACGTCGGAATGGATCGTATGGAGGTTCGTAAACAAATAGCCATAGATTTAGAAGCCGCAGGCTTGCTTGAAAAAGTTGAGGATTATGATAATAAAGTAGGATATTCAGAACGTAATGCAGATACAGCAGTAGAGCCACGTTTATGTATGCAATGGTTCTTAAAGATGCAACATTTTGCAGATATTGCATTACCACCGGTAATGAATGACGAACTGAAATTCTATCCTACAAAATATAAAACAACCTACCAAAATTGGTTGGAAAATATACAGGATTGGTGTATCAGTCGTCAATTGTGGTGGGGACACCGTATTCCCGCATACTTCTTACCAACAGCCGAAGGCGACGAAAAATATGTGGTTGCAGAGAATATTGATGATGCATTGGAGTTGGCAAAAGCAATGCCCGGATATGAGAATATAACAAAAGATGAGTTGCGTCAAGATGACGATGCCTTAGATACTTGGTTCTCATCATGGTTGTGGCCAATATCTCTATTTGATGGAATAAACAACCCCGATAACGAGGAGATAAATTACTACTATCCAACAGCCGATTTGGTAACAGGTCCAGATATTATATTCTTTTGGGTTGCACGTATGATTATGGCAGGATACGAGTATAAAGGAGATATGCCTTTCAGAAACGTATATTTCACAGGAATTGTACGAGACAAGATAGGACGTAAAATGTCAAAATCGCTTGGAAACTCACCTGACCCCTTAGACCTTATTGAGAAATACGGAGCCGATGGAGTTCGTATGGGAATGATGTTGTCTGCTCCTGCTGGAAACGATATTCTTTTCGATGATGCACTATGTGAGCAAGGACGTAATTTCAACAATAAAATATGGAATGCATTCCGTTTAGTAAATGGTTGGCAAGTAGATAATACAATAGAACAACCTGAGAGTGCAAAAATAGCAGTTGAATGGTTCGATTCAGAATTGAAAAAAGTAAATGCCGAGGTAGCCGATCTATTCTCAAAATACCGCCTTTCTGAAGCATTAATGGCTGTATATAAACTATTCTGGGATGAGTTCTCGGCGTGGTATTTGGAAATGATTAAGCCTGCATACGGAATGCCTATCGATGGTGTAACATACACTAAAACATTAGAATATTTCGATATATTGTTGCGATTATTGCACCCCTTTATGCCATTTATTACAGAAGAGTTGTGGCAACACATTGCAGAGCGAAAAGACGGAGAGTCGATTATGGTTGCACAAATGCCTGAAGTTGCAGAGTATAACCAAACAATTGTAACAAATATCGAGTCGGCAAAGAATATAATTGCAGGAGTAAGAACAATACGTTTACAAAAAAATATTCCAAATAAAAACCAATTATCATTGCAAATATTGGGTGAGCATAACAACTATGCCGATGCAATAATTGCAAAATTGGCAAACCTTTCATCAATAGAAGTTGTTCAAGAGAAGTCTGCAACATCAATAACCTTTATGGTAGGCACAACAGAGTATGCCGTGCCAATGGAAGGAAACATAGATGTCGAAGCCGAGTTGAAGAAACTTGAAGAAGAATTAAAATATCAACAAGGATTCTTGCGAACAGTAATGGGAAAACTCTCTAATGAGCGATTTGTTGCAAATGCACCCGAAAAAGTAGTGGAGTTGGAGCGTAAAAAACAGAGCGATGCCGAGAGTAAAATAAAATCTATTGAGGAGCGAATAAAGGCTTTGAAAGAATAAACAACGAATGGAACTATTTTTATCGATAATCGATTTTTTGTGGAATAATATTATGGTTGAGGTTATGGTGGTATTAGCCTTATGGTTTACCATCAAAACCAAAGCCGTACAAATAACAATGTTCCCCGAAATGTTGCGAACATTAAAGGGAACAACACAAAAACAGTCAGGAGAAGGTAAAAGTATCTCTTCGGTTGAAGCCTTTCTAATTTCGTTGGCAAGCAGGGTAGGAGTAGGTAACCTTGCTGGAGTCGCATTGGCAATAACTATAGGAGGTCCCGGGGCTATATTCTGGATGTGGATAATGGCAATATTGAATGCTGCAACATCATTTGTCGAATCAACACTTGCACAGTTATATAAATCTCGAGACGGAAATTTCTTTATAGGAGGTCCTGCATATTATATTAATAAAGGATTAAAGAGCAGATCTCTTGCAATAGTAGTAGCAATACTATCTGTATTAACATTCAGTTTTATAATCTGTTCGGTACAATCAAACACCATAGCAATATCAGGAGAAGAGGCATTTGGAATATCTCCTATATGGAGTGCAATAATAATAGGTGTATTAATGTCTCTGACCATATTCGGAGGCGTGGAGCGTGTAGCAAAAGTAACTTCGATGTTGGTACCATTAATGGCATTTGCCTACATCTTGGTTGTTGTGTGTATAGTGTTGGCAAACATTAATCAAATCCCCGCAATATTCTCCTTAATCGTCGATAGTGCTTTCGGAATAAAACAGGTAGCTGCCGGAGGCGTAGGAATGGCAATTATGATGGGTGTAAAACGAGGACTTTTTAGTAACGAGGCAGGTATGGGTTCGGCTCCGAATGCTGCGGCAACAGCCGATGTAAAGCACCCAATAAATCAAGGTTTCGTTCAAGCAATGGGAGTATTTGTCGATACTTTGATAATATGTAGTTGCACAGCATTTCTAATATTCATTGGAGGAGCAGATGCACTTGCCGATTTAGAAGGAATAGCTCTTACACAATATGCTTTAAGTTCGAAGACAGGGGAATGGGCATACCATTTTATTGCAATAATAATCTTTTTCTTTGGATTTAGTACCTGCTTGAGCAACTCCTATTATGGCGAAGCAAACATTCGTTTTATAAAGGATAATGACACATTGGTAAACATATTTCGAGTGCTGATGATATTGATAGTAATGGCAGGAGCGGTAATACCATTAGATGTAGTATGGGCAATGGCCGACCTCTTTATGATATTCATTGTGCTGATAAATATGTTGTCAATTACAAAATTGGGTAATAAAGTATATATGCTTTTAAACGATTACAAAGCACAACGGCAGCAAGGAATAAAAACACCGCTCTTTAAAAAGAGTAATATCAAAGAACTTGATACTCCCGATATAGAGTGTTGGTAAAAATTTCAATAAAAAATATGATAAAAAAGAAAATAAGTTTACTGTGCATAATAGCAATGTTATGTGCAGTAAATTGTATATGTAAGGCACAACAAATACCTCCATTGAAAAGGAGTCTGCAATTAACAGGTAATTTTGGAGAGTTGCGAACAAACCATTTTCATACAGGGCTCGATTTCAGAGCAGCTATCGGAACACCTGTATATGCAGTAGATTCGGGATATGTATCTCGTATATCTGTTGATGCAGGAGGCTATGGGAATGCTCTCTATATAACGCACCCTTCAGGGACAACAAGCGTATATGCACACCTAAATAGCTATTCTCCTAAAATAGAGAAGATCCTGACCGAAAAACAATATCAACTAAAATATTATGCAGTAAACCTTACATTTTCGCTCGACGAAATAAAAGTTGCACAAGGCGAGGTGGTAGCATATACAGGAAACAGAGGGAGTAGTGGTGGACCGCATCTTCATTTCGAGATTAGAGATACAAAAACAGAAAATCTACTCGACCCCATAAACTATATAAAAGATAAAATAAAAGATACCCGTTCTCCGCAAATAAAAGCAATATCGGTGATACCATATAACGGAGTTGTAAATAATTCAAGCAATAAAACAATTGAACAGGTAGTTGTAGAGAATGGAAACAAAAAAATCAAAACAAAAATAAAAGCTTGGGGCGATATATTACTTGCATTAAAAGCCTTCGACTATATGCCTGGAATGAATAACATATATGGCGTACATTATGTAAAACTATATAAAGACGAAGAGTTAATATACTCATCTCATATCGATACATTATCATTTGAAACAGGTCGTCAAATTAATAGTTATATCGATACCGAAGAGTGGCATAAAGAGCGTTCGCTATTTATGCTTAGCTATATATCGCAAGCAAACAGACTTAACTTTTACGAAGAGGATGAAATAAAAAACAGGGGTATAATAACAATCGACGAAGAACGAATATATAAGTTTCGTTACGAAGTAGCAGACTATTTCGGGAATAAAGATATATGTTCGTTTGAGATAGAGGGCGAGGAGAGTAAAATATCCCAATCACAACCCAAACTAAAATATAATAAAGAACAAAGCATTGAAGAGTTGAAATTTAAAATAACCATACCGGCATATGCACTTTATGACGATTATACCATTGAATATACAAAAGCCGATACATTATTAAAAGATAACTATTCGGTAATACACACACTCGAACCATATTACGCAGGTGTGGATAAAAATTGTAAACTCTCAATAAAAATCGATGTTGATACCCTGAGCGATAAAAGCAAATACTACATAGCCTCAATTCATAGTGTTGGAAAGAATATAGGTAAAATATCTCAAGAGTATATATCTACATATCAAGAGGGATGGCTTACAACGCAAGTAAAAACATTTGGTAAATATGTAGTAAAAGCCGATTTGACAAATCCATATCTTAAATATCATGGAGTAGCTGACGGAGAGATTAGAATTACTGTAAAAGATAGCGAAAGCGGATTAAAATACTTTATTGGGGAGATAGACGGACAATTTGTATTGTTTACATACGACATAAAAGATAAAATAGCCCGATACAAAATAGACAAGGAAAAATTCAAACAAGGAGTCATACATACAATAAAATTTGTAGCTATCGACAATTGTGGGAACAAAAATGAGAGTAAATTCAAATTAACCTATTAAAAAATGGCAATAAAATATTTGAATTAAAAAATTAATTCTCTAAATTTGTGGATTAGACAATTTTTAAAACAAAAATATATGCAAAACGACGAATTATTGAAACAAGTAACCGAAAGAGCTCAAATATGGATGGGCGAAGGTTACGATGCAGAGACTCGTGCCGAAGTAAAAAAACTTTTAGAGCAAGAGGACAAAACAGAGTTAATAGATGCATTCTATCGTGATTTAGAGTTTGGAACAGGTGGACTACGTGGAATAATGGGAGTAGGAACCAATCGTATGAACATTTATACAGTAGGAGCAGCAACACAAGGACTTTCAAACTATCTAAAAAAAGAGTTTGCAGAGTTAGACCAAATTAAAGTTGTAATTGGCCACGACAGCCGTAACAACAGCCGTAAATTTGCTGAAATATCAGCCGATATATTCTCAGCAAACGGAATTAAAGTATATTTGTTTGAGTCGTTGCGTCCAACCCCCGAGATGTCGTTTGCAATACGTGAGTTGGGATGCCAAAGCGGAATTATCTTAACAGCATCGCACAATCCAAAAGAGTATAACGGATACAAAGCATATTGGAACGATGGTGCACAAATGATATCTCCTCACGATAAAAACACTATAGCAGAGGTAAATAAAGTTGCAGGAATTGAAGATATAAAATTCCAAGGCAATCCTGAATTGATTGAAGTAATTGGTCAAGAGATTGATGACATCTATGTAAACAAAATTAAAGAACTATCACTATCTCCCGACTTGGTGGCACGCAATAGTGATATGAAGATAGTTTATACTCCAATTCACGGAACAGGAGTAAAATTGGTACCTGCTGCACTTCGTGCATTTGGATTTACAAATATCATCAATGTTCCAGAGCAAGATATCCCTGACGGAAACTTCCCAACAGTAGCATCTCCCAACCCAGAGGAACCCGCTGCATTGAATATGGCAATAGAGAAAGGAAAAGAGGTAGATGCAGATATCATTATGGCATCAGACCCCGATGCCGACCGTCTTGGAGTAGCGGTTAAAAACGATAAAGGTGAATTTGTATTAATAAACGGAAACCAAATAGCAATCCTATTATTGAACTATATTATGACTCGTTCTCGAGAAATGGGAACATTAAAAGGAAACGAGTTTATAGTAAAAACAATTGTAACAAGCGAATTGATAAAAACAATTGCAGATAAAAACGACATCAAATGCTACGATTGTTACACAGGTTTTAAATGGATAGCATCAGTAATTCGTGAGTTAGAAGGAAAAGAGCGTTACATCGGAGGAGGAGAAGAGAGCTACGGTTTCTTGGTCGAAGATTTCGTTCGTGATAAAGATGCAGTATCTGCAATACCAATGATGGCAGAGGCAGCAGCGTGGGCAAAAGAGAACGGAAAGAGCGTATATGAGATGTTACAAGATATCTACGTTAAATACGGATTCTCAAAAGAAAAAGGAATTTCAGTGGTACGCAAAGGAAAGAGTGGAGCAGAGGAGATTGAGGCAATGATGAAAAATTTCCGTGCCAATCCATTAAGCGAAATAGCAGGTTCAAAAGTAGTATTAATAAAAGACTTTGCTACTCTAAAAGGAACAGATGTATTAGCAGGAGAAACATTCACTTTGGATATGCCAACAACTGCAAATGTGATACAATACTTTACTGAGGATGGAACAAAAGTATCAATACGTCCTTCGGGAACAGAACCAAAAATCAAATTCTATGTTGAAGTACGTGGAACATTATCATCACCCGCTGAGTATGAAGCAGTAAATGCACAAGCCGAGGATAAGATAAAAGCAGTAGCTGCATCACTTGGAGTATAATAAACATTTAAACATAAAGTTTGATACGAGCCATACAAAGTGTGGCTCGTATTTTTTTTGTAATAAAAATTATCTGTAAAATGAATAAATAAAAAATTAATATTATTTTTGCAATAAATACTATCGTTATTGTTCATTAGTAGCCGAAAACGACCAAAATAGAGGAAACACTGATGAACAAGCAGTACGAGTATGCTCCTATATGGGGTGTATTTCTGTAGCTTGTTTTATATGTGTTTGGGTGCTTGGTCGTACCTCGGTTACTTAGAACGAGCGTAGGAATGCACCTTTTTTTATTTTATAATAAGAAATATAAAAACTAAAAAACATCAGAATATAATATAAAACTTTGATATTAAGCATCGCTGATTTCTCGTAATCGAAAACGACCAACCTTTCAGAATACACATAGAGAAAATACAAGCGAATGCACCCCATTTATGGAGGTGTGTTTCTGTGTCTCTATCTGTATGGTACGAGATGCAGGAATGCACCTTTTTTGTAACTCACAATAAGTCGATATAGTTTATATAAAATTAAGAAATATGAGAAATGTTTTGTTTTTTATCCTTATGATAATGTCAATAGTATTGGTAATAAATGCAAAGAAAAATATCAATAAACGTACCTCTTTTATTAAAGTTCAAAATTATATTGAGAATGTAAACGGTATTAATTTAAAAATGATATATGTGGAGGGAGGTTTGTTTAAAATTGGAAATGACTCTAAAGTAGAAGGATATAAAGATGAAAGTCCTGCAACAGAACTCTCAATAAATTCTTATTATATAGGATGCTTTGAGGTAACTCAAAAACAATGGAATATAATAATGGAAGGAAATGATCTTAATAATGAAGAAGGTGATTTGCCTATAAATAATGTCAGTTGGTATGATGCAAACTCTTTTTGTAATAAGTTAAGTTTGTTGACAGGAAAGAATTATCAATTACCAACTGAAGAACAGTGGGAATATGCGGCTCGTGGTGGTATAAAAAGTAATATATGTAGATATAGTGGTGATGATAATATAGATAAAGTTGCTTGGTATAATTCAAATAGCCAAAAAAAGGTTCATATTGTTGGAAGTAAAAAACCTAATGAATTGGGGGTGTATGATATGAGTGGTAATCTTTATGAGTGGTGTAGTGATACTTATAGGTCTTATAAGTATATTAATAATGAAGATAATAATTTTAGAGGAGAATCAAAAGTAATAAGAGGGGGCTGTTGGAGAGATTATTCCTCAAGTTGCAGGGTTGTGTCTCGTAATTTTCAACATCCCTCAGCTACAGCTTCTATAATAGGATTTAGGATTGTTTGTATTCCTTAATTATAGATTTATTATGTCTAAATGATTTAAGAAATTTGCTTATAAAAATAAGAGGTCGGTTTTTTGAACCGACCTCTTAACGTTTATAGTTGTTTAAGTTGTTACTTATTCAACTGCAGCCTGAGCAGCTGCTACACGTGCGATAGGCACACGGAATGGGCTACAGCTTACATAGTTCATACCAAGTGAAGCACAGAATTTAACTGATGAAGGCTCACCACCGTGCTCACCGCAGATACCAACTTTCAAGTGGCTCTTAGTTGAACGTCCTTTTTCAGTACCCATCTTAACAAGTTGTCCAACACCCTCTTGGTCTAAGATTTGGAATGGATCGTTTTTCAAGATACCTTTCTCTTGGTAAACTTTCAAGAATTTTCCAGCGTCGTCGCGAGAGAATCCGAATGTCATTTGAGTAAGGTCGTTAGTACCGAATGAGAAGAAGTCTGCAACTTTAGCAATCTCGTCAGCAGTAAGAGCTGCACGAGGAACCTCGATCATTGTACCAATCTTATAGTCAACTTTTGCTCCGCGCTCTGCAAATACTTGCTCTGCTGTAGCTGTGATAACCTCAGCTTGCATTTTAAGCTCGTTCAAAGAACCTACAAGAGGAACCATGATCTCAGGAGTTACAACTGTTCCTTCAGCTTGAGCGTCCATTGCTGCCTCGATGATAGCGCGAGCTTGCATCTCTGTAATCTCAGGATAAGTACATCCTAGACGGCAACCACGGTGTCCAAGCATTGGGTTGAACTCTGCAAGAGCATCAACTGCATTTTTAACCTCTTCGATAGTCAATCCCATCTCTTCTGCAAGCTCTTTTTGAGTTGCTAATTGATGAGGTACGAATTCGTGTAGAGGAGGATCAAGAAGACGGATAGTAACACCAAATCCATCCATTGCTTTGAAGATTCCGTAGAAGTCTTGACGTTGCATTGGAAGAAGTTTTTTAAGTGCTTCGCGGCGTCCCTCTTCGTCTTTAGAAAGAATCATCTCACGCATAGCTTTGATACGATCTCCCTCGAAGAACATGTGCTCTGTACGGCAAAGACCGATACCTTTAGCTCCAAATTTACGAGCAACCTCAGCATCGTGAGGAGTATCAGCGTTCGTACGAACATCCATTTGAGTAAATTTCTCTGCGATGTCCATGATAGCACCAAAATCTCCGCTCAAGTCAGCTTCAACTGTTCTTACTTGACCGTCATAAACTTCACCTGTAGATCCGTTCAATGAAATCCAATCGCCCTCTTTATATACTTTACCGCTCATCTCAATTGTACGAGCTTTGTAGTCGATAATGATTTCTCCTGCACCTGACACACAACATTTACCCATACCACGAGCAACTACGGCAGCGTGAGAAGTCATACCGCCACGAGCTGTAAGGATACCTTGTGCAACGTTCATACCACGAAGGTCTTCAGGAGAAGTTTCGATACGAACAAGGATAACTTTTTTACGTTTCTCTGCCCAAGCCTCTGCATCGTCAGCGAAGAATACGATTTGACCAGATGCAGCACCAGGAGATGCAGGAAGACCTTTAGCCATTACTTGTGCCTCTTTAAGAGCTACTTTATCGAAGATTGGGTGTAGCAACTCATCAAGTTTTTGAGGCTCCATACGTTTCAATACAGTTTTTTCGTCGATTTGTCCATCACGAAGCATATCCATAGCGATTTTTACCATGGCTGCACCTGTACGTTTACCGTTACGAGTTTGCAATAACCACAATTTACCATCTTGGATAGTAAACTCAAGGTCTTGCATATCTGTAAAGTAGTCTTCCAATTTTTGTTGAGTCTCGATAAGGTCTTTAGCACATTCAGGCATAGCCTCTTCAAGTGAAGGATATTTAGCAGCACGCTCTTCTTCGCTTATTCCTTGAAGTTTTGCCCAACGGCGAGAACCCTCGATAGTGATTTGTTGTGGAGTACGGATACCTGCAACAACGTCCTCTCCTTGTGCGTTGATTAGGTACTCTCCATTGAAGATGTCTTCACCTGTAGCAGCATCACGAGTGAATGCTACACCTGTTGCAGATGTTTCTCCCATGTTTCCGAATACCATTGCTTGTACGTTAACAGCAGTTCCCCATTCTTCAGGAATTTGGTTCATACGGCGGTAGTAGATAGCACGCTCGTTCATCCAGCTGTCAAATACTGCACAGATAGCACCCCAAAGTTGCTCCCAAGGATTATCGGGGAAATCTTTACCTGTTCTCTCTTTTACTGCACTCTTGAAAAGTTTTACTAACTCTTTAAGATCTTCAACGTCAAGTTCAGTATCTAGTTTTACTCCTTTAGCCTCTTTTACTTTGTCCATTACTTCCTCGAATGGATCGATGTCTGTTTTGCTTTTGGGTTTCATTCCAAGAACAACGTCTCCGTACATTTGTACGAAACGACGGTATGAGTCCCACGCAAAACGAGGATTGCCTGATTTCTCAGCAATACCTTCAGCAACCTCTTCAGTAATACCAAGGTTAAGTACTGTATCCATCATACCGGGCATTGAAACTCGTGCTCCTGAACGAACTGACACCAATAGTGGGTTCTTGGGATCTCCGAATTTTGTTCCCATTAGACTCTCAACATAAGCGATTGCATTCTCAACCTCTTCTTTAATCATTGCAACAACTGCCTCTTTACCCTCTTTTGTGTAAGTAGTACAAACTTCAGTTGTAATGGTAAAGCCCGGAGGAACAGGAACTCCAATTAAGTTCATCTCTGCAAGGTTAGCACCTTTACCTCCAAGAAGATTTTTCATATCGGCACGGCCTTCTGCTTGTCCGTTACCAAAGGTATAAACTCTCTTCATTCTTTAAGATGTGTTTAGTTAATATATAAAAAATTAAGTAATTGTTCTATCTCAAACCAACTACAAAAGTAATAATATCTGTCTGATTTTGCAAGAGGGATGAGGGCTAAATGATAAAAAAAATAAAAAAAATAATTTATGGCTGAAATTAGGCTAATTATGTGTAACTTTGAAAGGTTTTTTTGAGTAGAAAATAGTAAATTGTTTACAATAAAATATAAATAAATTGGCACGTAAAAAAAAGGAATTGCCTTTAATTGAAGGCGTTGAAATAAAAGGAGTTGCAGCCGAGGGAAAGGCTATAGCAAGAGTTAATGATTTGGTGGTGTTTATACCTTATGCCGCACCGGGCGATATAGCGGATATTCAACTTACTCGTAAAAAAAACAGTTATGCCGAAGGAAAAGTTATAACTGTTAAAGAGTATTCGCCATTCAGGGTAGAACCAAAATGTAGTCATTTCGGAGTGTGCGGAGGTTGTAAATGGCAGCACCTCGATTACTCAAAACAGATTGAGTATAAACAACAACAAGTGATAGATAATCTTACTCGTATAGGTAAGGTTCAGCTTCCTGAGGTATCTCCAATATTGGGTTCAGAAAAACAATATTATTATAGAAATAAGTTAGAGTTTACCTTTTCAAATCGTTCATGGTTGACAAAAGAGGAGTTAGACTCAAAAGAGGAGTTCTCTTCACGGGATGCATTAGGTTTTCACATCCCAGGAATGTTCGATAAGGTTCTTGATATTAAAGAGTGTCATTTACAAGATGATATCTCAAATAAAATACGTCTCTCGATAAGAGAATTTGCCATTGAAAACGGATATTCGTTTTACGATTTGAGAGCACAAGTGGGAGATATGCGTGGTATTATAGTTCGCACATCTTCAACAGGAGAGATTATGCTTATTGTTATTTTTGCAACTGACGATAAAGATAAAATTGTAAATATGATGCAACATATATCATCATCGTTCCCTCAAATAACATCGTTAATGTATGTTATAAATCAAAAATGCAACGATATAATAAGCGATTTGCCAATTCTTACGTGGAGCGGGAAAGACCATATAATAGAGCAGATGGAGGATTTGAAATTTAAAGTAGGACCTAAATCGTTTTACCAAACAAATTCAGAGCAAGCATACCGTTTGTATAGCGTTGTAAGAGATTTTGCAAATCTTTCGGGAGATGAGTTTGTGTATGACCTATATACAGGAACCGGAACAATAGCAAACTTTGTGGCAAAAAAGGCAAAAAAGGTTATTGGTATAGAGTATGTTCCCGATGCTATTGAGGATGCAAAAGTAAATTCGAAATTAAACAACATTGAAAATACATATTTCATAGCCGGAGATATGAAAGATATTCTTACAAATGATTTTGTCGAGAAAAACGGACGTCCGGATGTTATTATTACCGACCCTCCAAGGGCTGGTATGCACGAAGATGTAGTAAATGTTATTCTTGCAGCTGCACCAGAAAAAATAGTATATGTAAGTTGTAATCCTGCAACTCAGGCTCGTGATGCAGCAATGTTGGAGAGTGCATATAAAATTACCAAAGTTCAACCGGTAGATATGTTCCCCCATACTCATCATGTTGAGAATGTAATGTTGTTCGAAAAAAGATAAATAACAATTAAATAAGTAAATAAAATGCAAAAATTGATAGATAAAGCTTCGGTCAGATGGGGTGTGATGATAATTGTGTCATTCACAATGATGTGTGGTTATATTCTAACCGATGTTATGGCTCCGATGAAGGAGGTATTGGAGAATGAATTAAGATGGAATAGTACCGATTATGGAATATTTTCGGGTGCCTACGGATACCTGAACGTATTCTTATTAATGATTATTTTCGGGGGATTGATTCTTGATAAATTGGGAATTCGTTTTACAGGATTAACCTCGGCAATGTTAATGATAATAGGAGCTGCCATTAAATATTTTGCAATAGATGCACTTCCTACTACTTCTGAGATATTTGGAATAAATAGTCAGGTATTTTATGCATCACTTGGATTTGCGATATTTGGTGTAGGTTGTGAAATAATGAATATTACCGTAACTAAAATTATTGTTAAATGGTTTAAAGGAAAAGAGATAGCTCTTGCGTTGGGCTTACAGGTTGCTATTGCCCGAATAGGAACAATTATGGCACTTATGTTTGCAATGCCTATTGCCGAATACTTTGGTATTATGGAGGGTGGCAAGTTGGTAGATTATAATCAATCAATGCCTATTTTAATGTGCTTATTGTTCTTATGTATAGGTTTTGTAGGATTTATAGGTTATACATTCTTTGATAAAAAGTTAGATAAAGAGACAAACGGAGCACTCAACGAAGATGGAGATGAGGAGAAATTTAAAATATCAGATGTTAAAAAGGTTGTTACCAATAAGGGCTTTTGGTTGATAGCCATTATTTGTGTGTTCTTCTATTCTGCAGTTTTCCCGTTTTTAAAGTATGCATCCGATTTGATGGTTCACAAATATAATGTAGAACCTGAATTGGCTGGAATAATCCCATCTGTATTACCTTTCGGAACAATGGTTCTTACACCTCTGTTCGGAACTTTATACGACCGCATAGGTTATGGTGCATCAATAATGATTTTTGGCTCGTTGCTGTTAGTAATTGTTCATTTATTGTTTGCATTGCCTATCTTAAATTATTGGTGGTTTGCTCTAATATTGATGTTTGTATTGGGAGCAGCATTTTCTCTTGTTCCTTCTGCCATGTGGCCTTCGGTGCCAAAAATCATTAACGATAAGGAGCTTGGAACAGGATATTCATTAATATTCTGGGTGCAAAATTGGGGACTTATGGGATTTCCTCTTTTAATAGGATTTCTCCTCGATAAATATTGTATTACATCTTTGGCTTTAGTCGATAATAGATTTGTTAAGGTATATGATTATACAACACCAATGTTGGTATTTGCATCGTTGGGCGTTGTATCAATGCTGTTTGCATATTGGTTAAAGAAAGAGGATAGAGCAAAATCGTATGGTTTGGAGGCTCCAAACATTAAAAAGTAATAGATTTAGAGTATAAGTGGACTTATATATCGAAATATTAGGTGCTATTGTAGGTATTATATATTTATGGCTTGAATACAAAGCAAATATATATCTTTGGGTGGTAAGTATCATAATGCCTGCAATATATCTCTATATCTTTTATGATGCAGGATTATATGCCGATTTTGCCATAAATATTTATTATCTGCTTATAGCTCTATATGGTTGGTTTGCGTGGAAGTATGGTTTTAAACTTTTTTCAAGCAAGAAGAATAAGGAAGTAGTTGAGGAATTAAAAATAACACGTACGCCAAAACATCTTTGGATTAGACTTTTTGCTTTATATATATTATTGCAAATATCAATAACTTATGTGTTGATAAAATTTACACCAAGCAATGTGCCATGTCTCGATTCATTTACAACATCGCTTAGTATAGTGGCAATGTGGATGTTGGCACGTAAATATGTCGAACAATGGCTGGTATGGATAGTTGTTGATTTAGTGTCGGTAGGCTTGTATATCTATAAAGATTTATATCCTACAGCTGCTTTATATGCCTTGTATGCCGTAATAGCAATATTTGGATATATTAAGTGGAAAAGAATTATGCAAACCTCCTAGATTTATAATTAAATGGATAAATTCATAGATAATATAGAGGCTGTAGTTTTGGCTAATGGCGACTATCCTTCTCATCAATTGCCATTGCAAATATTGCATAATGCAAAGTATGTGGTATGTTGTGATGGAGGGGCGGATACCTATATAGACAAGGGTTTTATTCCTGATGCAATAATTGGAGATGGAGATTCTATCAGTGCCGAAAACCGTGAGCGTTTTTCAAATATAAACTATTATGTTCCCGATCAAGAGACCAACGATCAAACCAAGGCAATTAACTTCTTAATATCAAAAGGCTACAAAACCATAGCAATTGTAGGTGCAACAGGGAAACGTGAAGATCATACGATAGGCAATGTATCGCTTCTTTCTGATTATAAGAGAATGGGAGTTGATGTCAGAAGCTATACCGATTATGGATATTTTATACCATGTAAAGATGAAATTGCTATGCCGTCAAAAGAGGGAATGCAAATCTCAATATTTAATGTAAATGCCAAATCGTTCTCGTCTGAAGGATTGAAGTATCCTATATACGATTTCACCTCGCTTTGGCAAGGAACGCTCAATAGATGTTCTTCTGAAAGATTTTCAATTAAGGCTGAGGGTGAATACCTCTTGTTCTTGGCATACCAATAAGATATTATCTCTTTTTCCCTTTTATGTTATACATATATGATAGTGAGACAAGTATCGATTGGTTTGATGATACTGAAAAATAATCGGCACTTTTGTTATTGAAAATATCGGAAAGTCCGAAATAGTATCTACCTTCAACCATGATAGCGTGTCTATCTTTAACTCTAATTTCGCATCCTAACCCACCTGTTAATCCATAATCAAAAGGTTTGTCAACACCCATATTGTAGTGAGTCGTTTCTCTGTTTACGGCAAACTTGGGTATTTCATTCAAGTCAAAGTTCGATTTGGTATTTTCTCCGACACATATTCCTATTTGTGGACCAAGGTTTACAAAAAAACGGAAACTTTTTTTACCAAAATATATATGAGCCAAAAAGGGGAGTTCAATATAGTTTAAAGTTCTGCTATATTTATATTTTGCGTCGTTATCGATAAATTTCTCTTTCCAACCCTTTTGTGCGTAATTAAGTTCTAATATAATCCCAAAAAAACGCTCTTCGGCGTATCTCATCGAAACACCCCCCAAATATCCCATCTGCATCGATTGCTTTATGTTGGGGCTTATCGAAAGTTGCGAAAATGTTACACCCCCTTTTGCTCCAAACCATAACTCTTTGTCAATTTTCTTTTGAGCAAAAGAGAGTGATGTAGTAAATAATATAATAGTTAAAATAGCTAATATGCGTTTCATTATTTAACCTTCTCTTTAACTATTTTGTATTCGGGGGTAAATGTAACAAAATAGAGATTTGTATTTACTAAACCGCCAACGTCAGATATTCTGTTGAACGAAAAATCGGTTTGTATGCTTTGCGATTCTATAGTCTCTAAATATTGTTCGAAATTGTTATTGTGGCGAAGCAGACCATTGATTAAATAGATGCCTGTATCAAATCCTAAAACATTAGGAGAGGGTAGTATCGAACTCTTTTCTTCTCCGTACCAATATCTGAAGTTTTTATTAAAATCTTTCCAATTTGCTTTTGTCGGTTGAATATAAAAACGTGTAAATATGGTAGTATTTAGAGAATGAAAAGTATCCAAATAATCTTTAATATATGTTTGCCATTCGGGATATCCGAAAACCGACACATTTACCGTGGGATTACTCTCTTTTATACGTGTGGCTATTGCACAAGTTTTTGCAACTCCGATTTTACTCGATGAAGATGCAACAAGTACAATGTCCGAATTATCCGCTATTGAGCTATTAAGAACTTCGTAGTCTGTAATGTCGTTAAATGAAAATCTTTTGTACTCTTTGCCGCTAAGTTTTAATCCTGTACAGATTGCATTTACAAACTCTTGTTTATCGTTGGATTCTTGATTGTCAATAAGGAAAATAACCTCCTTGTAAGCAGTTGCCTCAATTAAATGTTTGCTTGCCGCAGAGAAGAATATCGAACTTGGTATGTGCCCTTGTATTATGTAAGGATTGTTTTCGTACTCTCTGTTTTTTACCGAGAAAGAGTTTACAAGATATATTTTATTTCCTCTTGCAAAATCGCCTAAAAGTTTGATATCTTCGTTCTTGTCAGAACCGAAAATAATATCAATGTCTTTCATTTCTGGCTTTTGTAAAATCTCATTTATAGTTTCTGTGTTGCCATTAGTATCAAAAGTATACACATTGGCATTTAGACCATTGTTTTTTAAACTGTCTAAGGCCAATAGAAGGCCTTTGTAATAATCGGCATATGGCGATTGACATCCTGAAATCTCTAATTTAAATGGCAATATTACAGCGATATTAAGCTCTTTTGAAGTAGCATCATTGCTTTCGTGTTCATTAATAATGATATGTTTGTTTTCAGCCTCATATTCGTCAACGACATTTAAAACCTCTCTTGTCATAGGTATATTCAATATGTCGTCTTTCATAAGACTTTTTAAGTTGGGATTGCACGCAATTATAGCATCAACCGTAGTGTTGAATTTTTGAGATATGCTATATAGTGTCTCTCTCCTTTTTACAACATATTTTTCGGTATTGTATGTCACTCCGTCAATAACTACTTTGTCGTCGGGTATAGTATATTTTTGTTCTTCTGCTTTGCTCTCAGATTTTACAATATCTTCTTGTTTTGTCTCCTCTTCTTTGTTTGTCGTTTCTTCTATTTTATTAGCAGATGCCTCTATCTCTTTTGACTTCGAATCTCCAACTATTAATAGTTGCCCTACTTTTATCGAATTTGAATTCAGCTTATTAAGTTCTTTAAGCTCGTTAATTGAAATATTGTATTGCTTTGATATTGAATATAAGCTTTCTCCTTTTTGTACAATATGTTTTATTGGCTCCTTAACGGTTTTACCACCGGCTCCTTCTGTTTCGCTTGAGATGGGAATATATATTTTTTGCCCTTTATTTAGTCCCTTTTTTGTCTCAGGGTTAAATTTGACAACATCATCACGGGTGGTTGCAAATTTTTTGCTTATACTATAAAAACCTTCTCCCGGTTGAACATAATATACATAACATTCTGTACCATTTATGGTCGTCTTCTTATAGTTTTCTGTACTATAAGAATTAAAACTTATAAATAGTAGAAATATGGCTATTACCGATATTTTGCTTAATAATAGTTTCATAACTCGATATTTTTATATATCATTACAGAGTGCGAAGTTATGAAAAAAACCTTATTAATGCAACTGCTAATATTTTAACTCTCTTCACGTTTAATATTATAAACTTATTTTATATTATATTTTACATATCATTTTCAATAAAATTACTATTTAAAATTGTATCTTCGCACTAAATTATATTTTATATGCTTTCAATGAAAAAATTGATATTTATAATAGTCTCGTTTCTATTCTCAATTACTATATATTCGCAAACATCATTGCTTGTAAATGGTGGTAAATCGTATAGGTATCAACCTAATGTTTCTACAACAGGATTGAATATGGGGTGCTATGTGGTTCAAAACGATATGCCTCTTTCGTTTACCTTTACATCTAATAGCAACGAGCCTATGAATCTTTATCGATTTTATGATTATGGTTCATCTCAAAAGCAACAGATAATAGGTGTTACCCAACAAGGTAATCTTTTAACCTATACGGGGGGAGAGAAGGATTGCGGATATATTATAGAACAAGGTTCTGCAACATATAATTTTTGGATATCTGCATATAAACCCATAACATCGCTCGAATGTGATTATTCATATTCCAATATGTGCGATAATGTAAGGATAATGGGTGATGGTGTTACGATAGAGTATCGTACTATATATGGTTCGGTTTCATCTTTTCCGAGAAAAGTTAAATATTATACGTGGGTATGGAATGAAACCGAAGAAATGCCTGAGACTTCAGTTGAGAAAGAGATTGAAGTTACTCCTTCATCGGATAACAAGATAGTATTTGAATCGCCTTATGAAACGACAATAATTACACTAATAGATGAAATACCAAAAGCGTGGGGAGAAAAAGAGAGAGAGGTTTCAATAAGTGAGGAGTTTGTTCCAAAGGCAATATTTGCGGAGGCTGTTGTAACTCAAACGGAGAGAGAGGCGACAAACGAAGTTGAGGTCGATACCGAGGCAGGCTCATACGGAGGTTCTGCTCCTGTAGATATGACTTTTGAGGCATATGTAAATGAAGACAACTATTTTTGTTGGCAATTCTTTAAAAGTGCGAATGGTCCCGACGACCCAACTCCTGTGATATATGCAACATATCTTGACCAAACGCTTGAATACACATTTAAAGATGCAGGAATAACTTATGTGAGATTGCACGCCGAGAATGAAACTTGCAGTAAGGATATAACATTTACTATTAACGTCAGTGAATCATTTATTGATGCTCCAAATGTCTTTTCTCCCGGAGTATCACCAGGAGTAAATGATGAGTGGAAAGTGGCATATAAATCGATAGTTGAATTTAAGTGTGCAATATTTGACAGGTGGGGAGTTAAAATGTTCGATTTTAATGACCCTGCATCGGGTTGGGATGGAAAGTATAGAGGTAAGTATGTGCCATCAGGGGTATATTTTTATGTAATTCAAGCAAAAGGTTCTGACGGTAAAAAATATGAGTTGAAGGGACATATAAACATTTTAAGAGGTAAAGAAACATATGAAGAGTAGATATATATTATTCGTTTCATTTGTTATATTATTTGCGTTCGACTCTTACTCTCAAAAAAATATAGCTCAAATAAATACAATATCGGCATCACCATATATTCCGCAATATGTTGAGTGGGGAGGGGAGAAGATAATGTTGGACAGGTATGATATGCGTGAGCGTTTTGATAGAGAGATGATATCTTTTTGTTACGGGCATATCAATACTCTAATGATTATAAAGAGGGCTAACAGATATTTCCCAATAATTAAACCCATAATAGAGGAGATGGGGTTGCCAGCCGATTTTATATATTTGGCAGCGATAGAGAGTTCGTTAAATCCAAGAGCTCAATCCCCTGCAAAAGCTGTCGGATTATGGCAAATAATGCCTGCAACAGCAAAAGAGTATGGGCTGGAGGTTAATGATAATGTAGATGAGCGATATAATATTATAAAATCGACAAGAGCGGCCTGTGAGTATTTGAAAAAAGCGTACGAAAAGTATGGTAGCTGGATTACTGCTGCTGCATCATATAATGCAGGTCAAAATCGAATATCTACAGAGATGACACGTCAATTACAGAATCATGCATTTGATTTGTGGCTCAACGTCGAGACATCACGTTATATGTTTCGTCTTATGGCAATTAAAATGATAATGGAAAATCCTGTATATTATGGTTTCGCTATACGCTCATCGCAGCTTTATCCTTCGATAAGATTTAAGGAGATAGAGGTAACAAATACAATATCGGATTTGCCTCGATTTGCTATCGATAATGGCATCTCTTTTTCTCAATTAAAAGAGTTTAACTTATGGTTGCGTTCTCAAAAACTTCCGGTTCAAGAGGGCAATTCGTATATGATTTTAATTCCATATATTGACGATCTGTTTTACAGCACCAATTCTCAGGAAGTATATGATAAAAGATGGGTAATTGATTAATTGAAGAGTATATGTCAAAAGGTTATATAGAGGTTATAGGCTCGAGAGTTCACAATTTGAAGAATGTTGATATTGTAATTCCGAGAAATAGTTTAACTGTTATCACAGGTTTAAGTGGTAGTGGTAAATCATCGTTGGCTTTTGATACAATATATGCCGAAGGTCAACGTCGATATATTGAAACCTTTTCATCTTATGCTCGAAATTTTTTAGGTGCATTGGAGCGTCCCGATGTCGATAAGATAACAGGTCTATCGCCCGTGATAGCCATAGAACAAAAAACTACAAATAAAAATCCACGCTCAACAGTAGGGACAACGACTGAGGTTTACGATTTTATGCGTCTGTTATTTGCAAGAGCCGGAGAAGCATACTCCTATTTGTCGGGAGAAAAGATGGTTAAATATGGCGAAGAGCAAATAATAGCATTGGTTTTAGAAAAGTTTGCCAATAAGAAGATTGCAATTTTAGCACCATTGGTTCGAAACAGAAAAGGGCATTATAAAGAACTCTTCGAACAAGTAAGGAAAAAGGGCTATTTATATGTAAGAGTTGATGGCGAGGTAAGAGAAATTCTTCCCGGATTAAAACTTGATAGGTATAAGAATCATAGTGTTGAACTTGTAGTGGATAGATTGCGTGTCTCTTCTGTTGATGAACGCCGATTGAGAGAGAGTTTGCGTAATGCAATGAAACGAGGAGAGGGGTTGGTTATGATTTTAGATATGGAGACACAAGAGGTCAGCCATTACAGTAGAATGTTAATGGACCCCAAAACGGGTCTGTCGTATTCCGAACCGGCACCTCATAATTTTTCTTTCAACTCTCCAAACGGAGCCTGTCCTTGTTGTAAAGGTTTGGGTTATGTTAATATAATAGATAAAACAAAAATCATCCCCGATACAAATCTTTCGATATACCAAGGCGGTATCGAACCTTTAGGTAAGTATAAAAACAGTTTGGTATTTTGGCAAATCGAGGCAATATGTGATAAGTATGGCGTTACATTAAAAACACCAATAAAAGATATTCCTGACGAAGCATTAGATGAAATTTTGAATGGTACAACAGAACGTTTAGTAATTAAAGACCACGTATTGGGTTCATCGTCAAGCTTCTTCACCCCTTATGAAGGGCTAATAAAATATATTGAGATGCAGAATTCGTCTGATGCCTCATCTCAAGCACAAAAATGGGCTGGACAATATGTCTCTGTCGTTCAATGTAGCGAGTGTAATGGTATGAGATTAAATAAAGAAGCATTACACTATCGAATAGCAGATAAAAATATTGCAGAGTTAGCCAATATGGATATTAGTTCGTTGTATCAATGGCTTTCTGATATTGAGTCCCATTTAACAGAAAAACAAAAATCTATATCAGGAGAAATTCTAAAAGAGATAAAAACTCGTTTGAAGTTTCTTATTGATGTTGGTTTGTCATACTTGAGTTTGAATAGGACATCGGTTTCTCTATCTGGAGGAGAGAGTCAACGAATAAGGTTGGCAACGCAAATAGGAACACGTCTTGTTAACGTATTATATATTTTAGATGAGCCAAGTATTGGATTGCATCAGCGAGACAACATAAAACTTATTGACTCATTAAAAAAATTACGAGATATCGGTAACACTGTTATTGTTGTTGAACACGATAAAGAGATGATGCTTGCTGCTGATTATATTATAGATATGGGTCCCGGAGCAGGTCGAAAAGGTGGTGAGGTGGTTTTTGCCGGAACGCCCGAAGAGATGTTGCGTTCAAATACAATCACAGCAGAATATTTAAACGAAACACTAAAAATAGAGGCTCCCAAAAAGTATAGAGAGGGTAATGGAAAAACTATAAAATTAATAGGGGCTACGGGTAATAATCTTAAAAATGTCGATTTAGAATTACCTCTGGGTAAGTTTATTTGTTTAACAGGCGTTTCGGGAAGTGGAAAATCATCATTGATAAACTCGACATTACAACCCATAATAAGTTCTAAGTTATATCGTTCATTAAAAGCACCATTGCCATATAAGGCGATAGAGGGAATAGAGAATATCGACAAACTTGTAACAATCGATCAATCGCCATTAGGACGTACGCCACGTTCAAATCCTGCAACATATACTAATGTGTTTTCTGATATTCGAAATCTATTTACAGAGTTGCCAGAATCAAAAATTCGAGGATATAAATCGGGACGTTTTTCGTTTAATATATCGGGGGGGAGATGCGAAGCGTGTGGCGGAAACGGATATAAAACTATTGAGATGAATTTTTTACCCGATGTAATGGTTTTATGCGATGTGTGTCATGGAAAGCGTTATAACAGTGAAACCTTAGAGGTGCGTTACAAAGGAAAATCTATAGCAGATATATTGGATATGACAATAAACAGAGCTGTAGAATTCTTCGAAAATGTTCCAACAATATTAAATAAAATAAAGGTGCTTCAAGATGTAGGTTTGGGTTATATAAAATTAGGACAACCTTCAACAACCTTATCGGGTGGAGAAAGTCAACGAGTTAAATTGGCATACGAATTGTCAAAAAAAGACACAGGTAATACGCTGTATTTATTGGATGAACCAACAACAGGGCTACATTTTGAAGATATAAGAGTTCTGTTAAAGGTACTAAACAAACTTGCCGATAAAGGAAATACAATATTGGTTATTGAACACAATCTTGATATAATAAAATCTGCCGACTATATTATAGATATGGGTCCTGAGGGAGGAGTAGGTGGTGGAAAAATTTTGTGTGTAGGTACTCCGCAAGAGGTATGTAAAAATTACACAACCCATACAACCAAGTATTTAAAAGAAGAGATATAAATATAAGCTTTCTTTGTAAATACTTGGGAGTATGAACAAGCAAACAAACTATCAATCTTTATTGGTATAGTCAATAGCTTCGTTTAGAGCCTCTTTGAATTTTTCAAAATCCTCTTTGTATAAGAATAGTTTATGCTTTTCAAATCTGGGTACTTCTTCGTCCTTAGCCGAAACTCTTTTGCTCTCTGTAATCGTAATGTATAGGTCCTCCTTTTTGCTCCTTTTTACATCAATGTAATATACTCTGCTTCCGGCTTTGATAACTTTTGAAAACATCATATCCTTCTCAAGTGGTCTATTTTCGCTCTCAATTTTTGTATCCATACTTCATTTGCTTAAAAAATGTTATATTGCAAATATAATATATAAAAATATGTAATTAAAAAGTTTTCTAATCTTTTATTTTTAATTTTAACATTAATTAATATTTTCGTATTATTTAACCATAAATTTACATTTGAAAGTTTTTGTTTTGTATATTTAAAATCATATTACAGCCATTAATAATGTATCTATATCCGTTAATCGATGTAGCATCATAAATAAAATTAAATAGCATATAATTATTAATTCAATATTTCGTAAAAAATTAGTATCTTTGTGCAACCTTTAGAGGAAGGGAAATGAAAACAAATAAAAATTAGAGATGACAAACCGTGTTTTAATACGAAATAAGATACTTCAAATAGTATTTTCTGCATTTATCGATAGAGATAAAACAATTGCTCAATCGGAGATGGAGTATGTTCATAGTATCCAAAAAACATACGACTTATATATTTTGTTATTACAGTTGATAGTTAAATTAACCGATGAGCAAAATGAGAGGATTGAAAGATTAAGAGGAAGATATATTAATCCGGTTGCAGATAAGGATATTGATTGGCGATTTGCTAAAAACAGATTGGCTAAACAATTGTCTGATAATATTCAGTTAAACGAATATTTAGAGAAAAATCCAGATGTTAATGCCGTTTTAAATCCCCGATTAATAAAATCTCTTCTCGACTCTATTTTACAAGGAGATGTATATGCCGAATATTTGGAGCAAGAAGATTCGTATGAGACAGATAAAAACTTTTGGAAAAAAATTCTTAAAAGTTGGGCGGATGAACCCGAAATTGATGAGGTGTTAGAGGGAGAGTCGCTATATTGGAATAACGATATAGATATAATTGTAACTTTTGCATTAAAAACAATTAAGTTATTTAATGAGGATTCAACTTCTGAAGCCAAATTAATCGATTCGTTCGATGCTGATGCCGACTCTGACTTTCCAGGTAAATTATTGAGTCATACAATCCTTGATTTTGACGCAAATGTTAAGCATATCTCTGCGGCGGCTAAGAATTGGGAGGCCGATCGTATTGCAAATATGGATTTTGTAATAATGTGTATGGCATTAACCGAAGCGAGAATGTTCCCCTCAATTCCTATTAATGTTACATTAAGTGAGTACATCGAACTTGCAAAATCGTATAGCTCCGACAAAAGTGCAACATTTATTAACGGAGTATTGGATGCTATTATTAAAAAAATGAAAAAAGAGGGTAAAATAGATAAAGATTAAAAATCTTTTATTATCTTAGAACCATATAATATAAAATAATTATTTAAAACTAAATTAATAAATTAAAATGAGTACAATTATGTCAATTTTATTACAAGACGCTGCGCCAGCAGCAGAAAGTACAGGAGGCTCTTGGACTAATATTATCTTTATTGTAGCATTAGTTGCAATATTCTATTTCTTTATGATACGTCCACAATCAAAACGTCAAAAAGAAATTAAAAAATTCCGTGATGGATTAAAACAAGGCGATAAAGTTATTACAGCAGGAGGTATTCACGGAAAAATTAAAAATGTAAAAGAGAATACTGTTGTATTGGAAATAGCTGATGGAATGAATATTACCATCGAAAAATCTTCGGTATATGCATCGGCTCCTGATGCGTCAGAGCAACCTCAAAAATAAGCTGATATTTTAAACACATTTAAGGGTTTTCGTGTGATTATGGATTGGACCATTAATTATCGAAAACCCTATTTTTTTCAAAGTATTAAAAGTGAATAAAAATGAAGAAGATATTTAATTCAATAGCAACATTCGTATCAGTTGTTAAAGCTGTTTTGATGCCATATAATAAAGGTGGTAATAAGCAAATATTGGTCTTTCTTCTGTTTTTATTTATATCGACAATGTTTTGGTTCTTGCAATCACTCAATGACAAGGGGAATATAAATGTGTCATTGCCTTTGGAGTATGTAAATATTCCTAACGATGTTATATTTGCAAAAGAACCTCCCACTTCAATTAATGTACAATTGCGAGATAAAGGATTAAATTTGATAAATTATTCATTTGGCAGGGTAAGTCCTATAACTATCGATTTGTCGGCTTTTAAGGGAAAAAATGGGAGAGTTGTTATTCATCGTGAAGATTTAATACCGATAGTTAGTGAGGGGTTAAAATCTTCTACCGAATTAATAACATTATACTCCGATTCGATAACACTTTTATATGCTAATAAAAAAGGAGTAAGCAAGCCTGTAAAGTTAAACTCACATATAGCCATTTCGTATAATTCTATAAAAAACGATTCAATATTAATAACTCCATCATTGGTAACTGTGTATGCCGATTCATCAATTCTTTCAAATATAAACGAAATCGAAACAGAGTTTTTGTCATTGAAGGATATTTCTGATACAACTGTGGTAAAGTTGAAACTAAAAGAGATATATGGCGTAAAAATTGAACCTGATGAGGTGGAGATAATGGTGCCTGTCGAGGAACTTATTTCGAAAAGAATTAAATTACCAATCGGACATATAAATTTCCCTGAAAATATTTCAGTTTTAACGTTTCCTGCAAATGCTGATATAGAGGTGATGATTCCTATATCGCAATTTCCTAAAACAGATAAATACAAATTTCAACTTAATGTTGATTTTAGACACTATAAGAATGATAATAAAAAATTACCATTGGAATTAACTAAAATTCCCGATTATGTAGAGCGTATATCAATCATCCCCGATAGTGTAGAGTATATATTGGAACGAAAAGCGGTTTCGACTATTGTTACAGATTCGTTAGAAAATTGATATGAAAACCATAGGAATAACCGGAGGTATAGGTAGTGGTAAAAGTGTTGTGTGTAAGATACTCAAAGTTCTAAACTATCCTATATATGATACAGATAGTCAGGCAAAAACATTAATGACTGAGTCTGATGTTCTAAAATCGAGATTAAAAACACTGATAGGAGAAGATGTTTATAAAAACGATGAGATAAACCGAGTAAAAATGTCATCATTTATATTCTCCTCAGAAGTAAATAGGAATAGAGTTAATGCTATTGTTCATCCCGAAGTATTTGCACATTTTAATAAGTGGAGGTTAGAGCAAAATTCAGATATAGTATTTATTGAGTCGGCTATACTGCATGAATCGGGTTTGGGTAATATGGTTGATGAAGTTTGGTGTGTTATTGCAGATAAAGAGGTTAGAATAGATAGGGTTATGGAGCGTAATGGTTTAAGCAGGAGCGAAGTTCTATCCCGTATTAATTCGCAAACACCAGATGAAGATATAATAAGATTATCTGATTATACAATTGATAATAGTGGTAATTCTTCTCTATTAAGGCAGATAATAAAATTATTGTGATATATGCTATTTATATAGTAGAATTTTACTATCTTCGCAATTAGCAAAAAGAGAATAATAATAGAACTATATTAAAATCTAATAACTATGTTAAAAGAAATTTTATCTATTTCAGGTAAACCCGGATTGTACAAGTTAGTATCGCAAGCTAAGGGTATGTTGGTTGTAGAATCTCTTGTTACAGGAAAAAGAATTCCGGCATATTCTTATGATAAAATCATCTCGTTGGGAGATATCTCAATTTATACTGAAGAAGAGGATCGTCCTTTGGCAGAAGTCTTCGAAACAATTAAAGAGAAAGAGTTGGGAAAGGCAATTGAGATTTCCAAAGGAGCATCGGCAGAGGAGTATCGTAAATATGTTGAGAGTGTAATACCCGATTATGATAGAGAAAGGGTTTATCCCAATGATATTAAAAGAATTGTAGATTGGTACAATATTATTGTAAATGCAGGAATTACAGAGTTCGTAGAAAAGAATTCAGAAGAATAAATCTCTATTAAAGTAAAAAAAAGTTTGGTTTTTAAACCAAACTTTTTTTATGTCAATGAATAGCTTTATTTGTCGCTATTTATATCTTTTACAGCTAATTGAAGCTGGTTGCGTATGCTTCCGATGCCATAACCTTTCAAGTTGTATTTCATCTCTTCTAATGTATAACAAATATCAAAAGGCTTGTTAGCTTTAATATATTCAAAATGCTCTTTTTGGTCGAAGGCAATACCGTTCAAAATATTGGCAGAACTATCATCTATCATCTCCAATTTAATGTGTTTGCCATCTTTCCCGACCAATTTGCTATCCTGATAATCCCTTACATTATGGGTGGCAAAAATTGGTTTAGAATTACCCGGTCCGAAAGGGGCAAGATTCATAAGCTGTTTGTGTAGCTCAAGAGTAATATCCTTAAATGATAGTATGGCATCGATGTCAATTTGCGGAACGGTTTGTTTTTTCTCAATATTCTCTTTGACATATGCTTCAAAGCGTTCAACAAATAAAGGAATATTTTCCTCTTTCAAAGATAATCCTGCGGCGTATGTGTGCCCTCCAAAACTCTCTAATAGGTCTCGGCACGATTCTATTGCTTTGTATATGTCAAATCCTTGAACCGATCGGGCAGAACCGGTAACTATCCCGTTTGAGTATGCTAAAACCACAGCAGGCTTATAGTATAGTTCTGTTAATCTCGATGCTACAATACCAATAATGCCACGTTTCCATGAGCGGTTGTATATCACAATCGATTTGTACTTATCTAAATCTTCCATTTTGGAAAGGATTTCATTTGCCTCTTCCGTAATGGTTTTGTCAAGAGCTTTTCTCTCTTCGTTATATTGGTTTATGTTTTTGCTACGCTCTTTTGCACATTCAAAATCGGTAGATAAAAGTAGATCTACAGCCTCTTTGCCTTGCTCCATTCTTCCCGAAGCATTAATACGTGGACCAATTTTAAATACAATATCCGCAGTATTTATTTGCTTGTTTTGTAACCCACAAATATTTATTATTCCTTTTAATCCGTGGCTTGGTTTTTCGTTTAATCTTTTTAAACCGTGGTAAGCGAGTATTCTGTTTTCTCCTGTTATCGGAACAATATCTGAAGCAATGCTCAATGCAACAAAGTCTAGTAGGGGGTATAGCGAAGATTCGTCTATGCCATTGTCCTTTGCAAAACCCTGCATAAACTTAAATCCTACACCGCAACCTGAAAGTTCAGAGAATGGATAGTTTGAGTTCTCTAATTTTGGATTTAAAATAGCTACGGCATCGGGTAGTTTATTATCTGGTACGTGATGATCGCATATGATAAAATCGATACCTTTGCTCTTCGCATACGCTACTTTGTCTATTGCCTTAATGCCACAATCTAATGTAATGATTAGCTTCACACCATTTTCGTAAGCATAATCAATACTTTTCATTGATATACCATATCCCTCTTCATATCTGTCAGGGATATAATATTCGATATTGAAACAATATGGTTTTAGGTATTTATATACCAATGCTACGGCAGTTGTTCCGTCAACATCGTAGTCGCCATAAACTAAAATTCTCTCCTTTTCACCAATGGCATGATTAAGTCTTTCCACAGCCTCCTTCATTCCGTCCATAAGGAACGGATCATGAAGGTCAGATAATTGTGGAGAAAAGAACTTTTGTGCCTCTTCTGCATTTTTTACCCCCCGGAGAGCCAATAACTCGCAAATAACGTGAGATATGCCTAACTCTTTTATTAGGCTCTCCTTTATTTGCTGTTGTTGTTCTGAAAGAGGTAAGTAGTTCCATTTACTTGTCATTTATATATATTTTTATTTATTTTTTCTCTCCGGTAATGAAATCAATCGTATTCAATTTCATTAATATAAGTATCCCTAAATAATGGGATTATGCTATTATATATTTATAGCTTTTATATGTATGTAAGAGTTGCAATAGTGTAATAAAAGCATACATCTTGCAATTTGTAAAGATATAAAAACTTATTCTAAAAAAGTAGGTTTTGGTCTATAAAAATTAATAAATAATTTTCAGACTCAATTAAATTATTTATTTTCGCAGATGAAATGAAGAGATTATTAATAATAATAGTATTAGTTCTGTATAGTTATGTTCTTGTTTCGCAAGAATATAACAAATTGGTTGAAAAATCGTTCGATTGTATCGAAAACGAAGATTGGTTGTGTGCAGAGGAGAATATAATTAAGGCCTTAAAAAGCGAGCCGGGTAATATTCAAAACTCACTATTGCTATCAAATCTCGGTACGATACAGAGGTATATGGGAAAAACAGATGATGCCATAAAGTCTTATACTAATGCTCTTATGATAACACCTCGGTCTGTAACTATATTAAAAAACAGAGCATCGCTTTATGCTTCAATCGATAGCTTAGATAAGGCTATATCTGATTATTCTCAATTAATAGCTTTAGATAATAACGTTGAAGATGCCTTATATGAGAGGGGGCTTGTATATCTGCAAAAACGAGATACTTTGTCTGCTCGGTACGATTTCGAAAATTTAATAAAAATTAATCCATCAAGTCGTAATGCCCATATGGGATTTGCTTCACTAATGAAATATCGTAACTATTATGATGAATCTGTCGATATTTATTCAAAGGTACTTAAGTTGAATGAAAAAGATTATGATGCATATTTTGGAAGAGCGGAATCATATTTTTATCTTGGTAAAATGGCAAAAGCTCGAGAGGATATAAAGAGGGCAATGGAGATTGACGATACAGATCCTTTCTTATATATATTAAGAGCAAAAGTAGAGTGGGGCCAATTTGAAAAAGAGTCTGCCATAAATGATTTTAATAAAGCAGTGGAGTTAGGTTTTTCAAAGGAAAAGGCTGAAAAAATATTGTTCGATTTGCAATCTGAGTCTAAAAAGAACAGATTTCGTTAGTATATACATTTTGTATGGATATAAAAAAAGTTCTGATTTTAATCAGAACTTTTTTTGAGGTTCCTAGCAGATTCGAACTGCTGTAAACGGTTTTGCAGACCGGTGCCTAACCGCTCGGCCAAGGAACCAAATCGCCCCTTTTTGTAAGGCACTGCAAAGGTAATAAAAAAAATTATCTATGCAAAGAATATTGAGATAATATTTAATTTAAAAATTGTAAATATCTGAAACGAATATCTATTTGTATATGTCAATCTATTGAGATATAGAGAAATGCTATCTGTTTTGACTATTTACATAGCTTTTAACCTCTTTCATTATTTCCGAAGCAAACACAAATTCATTAAATGCTTCATCTTTTGATGCAAATATATCCTCTTTTGTCCCTTCCCAGCTAAGATGACCTTTGTTTAGGAATATAATATTCTCGCCAATACCCATAACCGAGTTCATATCGTGTGTGTTTATAATTGTTGTTATGTTATATTCGTGAGTAATGTCATTAATCAATTTATCTATAACCAATGATGTCTTGGGGTCTATTCCTGAGTTGGGTTCATCGCAGAAAAGATATTTTGGATTAAGGGCAATAGCTCGTGCTATGGCTGCACGTTTTTGCATACCTCCACTTAGTTCGGCGGGT
This sequence comes from Bacteroidales bacterium, assembly GCA_017559955.1. GTDB lineage: Bacteria > Bacteroidota > Bacteroidia > Bacteroidales > G3-4614 > Caccoplasma_A. Next base: position 17,393 of record JAFYPQ010000030.1, on the reverse strand, counting down.
AATAAATTGTTAGCACCTTTAAGATTAACCCTCTCCAAACAAAATTCAGCACGTTTTCTGCGTTCGGCGTAACTCTGTTTTGTAAACATCATTAACGGAAACATTACATTCTCCAAAACAGTCATAGAGTCAAATAGAGCTGAGCCTTGAAACAACATACCAATTTCAACTCTTAATTTTTTTAATTCTTCTTTTTTATATTTCAAGAAATCCCTGCCGTCATATAAAATTTCTCCACTATCCGGGCGTAGCAATCCTACAATCGATTTCATAAGAACTGTTTTACCCGAACCGCTTTGTCCTATTATGAGGTTTGTTTTACCTGCATAAAATGTCGTTGATATATCGTGTAAAATTCTTTTGCCTTCAAAAGATTTTATAATATTCTTAACTTCGATCATTACAATAAAATTTTTGTAAGTAAAACATCTAATAATAGAATTGATACACTGCTGACAACAACAGCATCGGTGCTTGCTTTACCAACTTCGGTCGCTCCACCTTTAACGGTATATCCGTAGAACGAAGCTACGGTAGATATGATAAATGCAAAGAATAACGATTTAATAATAGAATACCATACGTAAAACTCTTGGAAATATGCTTGTAATCCATATATATATTTAGTAGGGGCAAACATATCGGTAAATTCTCCAACCAAGTAACCTCCAATTAGTCCCGTTGTCATACTTATAACAACCAAGAATGGAATAAATGTAACCAATGCTGAGATTTTAGGAAGTATTAAGAAGTTGGCAGAGTTTACACCCATAATTTCCAATGCATCAATCTGTTCGGTAACTCTCATGGTCCCAATTTCAGAAGAAATACTTGAACCGACTTTACCCGCAAGAATTAGTGCCATAATTGTTGAAGAGAACTCTAACAATATAGTTTCTCGAGTTAGCATACCAATTGTGTATGACGGAATAAATGGTGAAGTTATATTTTTTTGGGTTTGAATAGCAATAACAGCCCCAATAAAAATAGATATTGTAAAAACGATGGCAATAGAATCAACTCCAAGTTTGTAAACCTCATCGATATATCTTTTAAAAAATACTCTCCATTTATCGGGTTTTGTAAAAACCTTACCAAGAAGCATTATGTATCTTCCGAATTTGGCAAGATTGTCAAATATAAAAATATTAAGAAGTTTCATTACCTATAATATTGTATTAGTTATCAATGGCAAATTTATAAAAAATATTACAACTATGATTGATAAAGTGAATATATCTATACTTTTTAGAATATTTATAATAGATATTATTTTATAATAATTCAAATTTGCTTAACTTCGCATAATAAAATTTGAAATATGTCTCAAAAAGAAAACGCCAGCGAGCAATTAACATATACCGACGATATGATGGTTTTACGAACCGAAGGTCTGGTAAAAAAATATGGGCAAAGAGTTGTTGCCAACCATGTATCGATAAACGTAAAACAAGGTGAAATTGTAGGTTTGTTAGGCCCCAATGGCGCAGGGAAAACAACCACGTTTTATATGACAACAGGATTGGTTACACCAAATGAAGGTAAAATCTTTTTGAATGACTTGGAGATAACAAAATTCCCCGTATATAAACGTGCTAAACACGGAATAGGGTATTTGGCACAAGAGGCATCGGTATTTCGTAAAATGAGTGTCGAAGATAATATATATTCAATACTTCAAATAGCAGAACCCGATAAAGCCAAACAACATCAAAAATTAGAAGAGTTAATTGCGGAATTTCGTCTTGAAAAGGTCCGTAAAAACTTAGGAGATCAACTATCTGGAGGAGAGCGTCGAAGAACAGAAATTGCACGATGTCTGGCTATAGGTCCTAAATTTATTATGCTTGACGAACCATTTGCAGGAGTTGACCCTATTGCTGTTGAGGACATACAATATATAGTATATAAACTAAAAGAGAAAAACATAGGTATTTTAATAACAGACCATAATGCTCCGGAAACATTAAGTATTACTGATAGAGCTTATCTTCTGTTTGAGGGAAAAATATTGTTTCAAGGAACATCAGAAGAGTTGGCGTCAGACCCAATAGTCAGGGAAAAATATTTGGGACGAAACTTTATATTTCACCGTAAGCAATTTAATTTAAATTACTAAAATAAGAACCCATTGTATTTATTTCGATATTTGAGCTAAACCTTGAGTATACTCTTCTTCGCTTATTCGTATATTTATTGAGGTTTTTGTTGAATAATAAACCAATGAGAATTATATAAGATAGCATTAAAAAAAACTAATAGGCATTGCCAATTAGTTTTTTAGTTATAGAATAAGTCTCTTATTATCAGTAATAAAAGCATTACCACCCATATTTGCTTATTTTAGACAATCTCTCCTCATCTGTAATTTTTATATTACGTCCATTTACATCAATAAGGTTCTCTTTTGCAAAAGCCGATAAAGTGCGTATAGCATTTGATGTGGTCATATTTGAGAGATTTGCAAGATCTTCACGTGAGAATTTGGCATCAATCGACCCATCATCCGATAATCCGTAAAAATCACGTAATCTGAATAGCGATTCGGCTAATCTTCCTCTAATATGTTTTTGAGTTAAAGAGACAATCATATTGTCGGAGTGTAATAACTCTCCGGCTGTTTGTTTAACAAAGAAGTGTGAAAGTTTACTGTTTTTATACATATAACTTTCGAGAATATTCATAGGAAGAAATGCAACAACAGACGACTCTATTGTTATTGCATTTGCAGTGTATGGTATGTTGGCGAAATATGCGTGAAATCCAAAATATTGCAGAGGTCTTATGAGTCTTATAATTTGGTATCTTCCACCAACGCCCTCCTTGGTTAGTTTAACTTTGCCTCTTATAAGACACATTAAGAATTTAGAGTCTTCTCCTTCTTTATATATGGTACACTCTTTTTTAAACGATCTTACTTCAAAATGGGCAAGCATTTCAGATTTCTCTTCTTGTGTAAAGAGATTCCAAATATCGGCCATTTCGCCTTTAATAACGTTCTTAACAAGTGTTTGTCGTACCATATGTATTACAAATTATTTTCTGTTATGTATTTCTCTGCATCCATAGCTGCTTTACATCCACCTCCTGCTGCAACAATAGCTTGTCTGTATCGGGTATCGGCAACATCGCCTGCTGCAAAAATTCCGGCAATATTTGTTTCGCTGGTAATACCCTTGGTTATTATATAACCTTCGTTGTTAAGTTCAAGATATGGTTTAAAAATATCAGTATTGGGTTTGTGTCCTATGGCAAGGAAAAATCCGTCAATAGCTATATCAAATTTTTCCTCATTCTCTGTGCCTTTAAATTTTACTAAATGAGCACCCTCCAAAGCTTCTTCACCAAAGAGACCTTCTGTTTGGGTATTGAAAAGAATTTCTATTTTAGGATTATTCTTAACTCTGTCTTGCATAATGCTTGAAGCTCTTAGGTAGTCTTTGCGAACAATCATATATACTTTACTTGCAAGATTTGATAGATAAGCAGCCTCCTCACAAGCTGTGTCGCCACCACCTACAACAGCAACAACTTTTCTTCTGTAAAAGAAACCATCGCATGTTGCACAAGCCGATACACCTAATCCTTTGTACTTATTTTCATCGGCTAAACCGAGATATTTAGCTGAGGCTCCTGTTGCAATAATAACAGTATCTGCCTCAATCTCAGTTTCTCCATCTATTGTTAATTTATAGGGTGGGGTAGAAAAATCTACGGAGGTTATAATTCCTCGTCTTATGTCTGTTCCAAATCTAAGAGCTTGGTTTTTTAAATCCTCCATCATTTCATTGCCTGATATGCCTTGGGGATATCCCGGGAAATTTTCGATATCAGTAGTTGTTGTAAGTTGTCCTCCGGGTTGAATACCTTCAATAACGACAGGAGATAGATTAGCTCTGCCAGCATATATGGCAGCAGTATATCCTGCCGGTCCTGATCCTATTATTAAGCATTTAATACGTTCCATAATATATTATCTTAAATCAATTATTTCAATATTTGGGTGTCTTTTTTCGTCGAATTTAAATTCCGATTTATCAATATTAACTCTACTGTTGTAATTCGATACTATGATTATAAATTTTGAATTATCCTTATTTTTAATTTCTATTCTTGAAGGATATAGTAATTTGCTGTTTATTACAACCTTAACATTTGAAATATTGTCGTTTGAGTTCTTTGGCGACATTACAATGGTCTCTAAATCGCCATTCTTCCCTTCGTATGAACATTTAAATCTATTGTTGTAATTACTGAATAATAGATATGGGTTGATATTTATTATTTCTTCCTCTTCAGGGATAGAAAGATTTATCTCTTCATTATTTTTGATATATGTCCATAATGTTTCGCCGTCATAACCACACTCCATTTCATTGGTTGTAAAAGCAAACATCCTTCCATTTAAAACTATTTTACCTCCAATTTCTGAGGCATATCCATTGCTTTCGGAGTGTATATTAAAGTTTGCACTAACTCCATTTGCATTATCGTATTCTTTAATAACTTTATCTAATATATTGTTACATCTTCCGTTTTGAGCCAACATAGCAGGTGTAATCATTAAAGAAATAAACATTAGAATTGAATAAATATATGCTTTCATATTATCCTTTCATATTATCAAGTAAATTCTCTAATGCTATTAAATCTATCATTAACACATCACGAGGTTTACTTCCTTTGCTTGGTCCGACAATACCTGCTGCTTCAAGTTGGTCCATAATTCTTCCGGCTCTGTTATATCCCAAAGAGAATTTTCTTTGAATAAGAGATGTTGAGCCTTGTTGTTCAGAAACAACTAAACGAGCAACCTCTTCAAACAATTCGTCCCTATCTTTAAGATTGACGTTATTGCCTGATGAATCAGAATTATCCTCAGTGAATTCTGGCAATTCGTATGCTTCAGGGTAACCTTGCTGTTTTCCTATATAGTTACAAATATCTTCAACCTCAGGTGTGTCAACAAATGCACATTGAACACGTATCAGTTCGCTTCCTTGGGAAAATAGCATATCTCCACGTCCAATCAATTGGTTTGCTCCTGGACAATCAAGAATTGTTCGAGAGTCAACCATTGCCGAAACCTTAAACGCTATACGAGCAGGGAAATTGGCTTTAATCACACCGGTTATAATATTTGTTGATGGACGTTGTGTGGCAATTATCATATGAATACCTACCGCACGAGCTAATTGTGCAATACGTGCAATTGGCAGTTCAACTTCTTTGCCTGCAGTCATAATTAAATCACCAAACTCATCAACAATAACCACTATATACGGCATATAATAGTGTCCGTTAAGAGGCGAAAGTTGTCGTGCAATAAATTTAGCATTATACTCTTTGATATTTCGGGCATGAGCTTTTTGTAAAAGAGAGTATCTGTTGTCCATCTCTTTAGTAAGAGATTTAAGAGTATTTACGACTTTGGGTATATCTGTAATTATTGCCTCTTCTGTTTCCGGATTCTTGGCAAGGAAATGTTTCTCTATATCAGAGTAGATGTTAAACTCAACTTTCTTTGGGTCAATAAGTACAAGTTTTAGTTGTGATGGGTGTTTTTTGTATAATAAAGAGGTTATTATTGCGTTCAATCCAACAGATTTTCCTTGACCTGTTGCACCAGCAACTAAAACGTGAGGCATTTTTGCAAGGTCAATCATAAATACCTCATTAGATATGGTTTTACCAAGGGCAATAGGAAGTTCGTACTTGCTCTCTTGGAATTTTCGAGAGGCAATAACAGAGTGCATCGATACAATTTTAGCATCTTTGTTAGGTACTTCAATACCAATTGTGCCTTTACCAGGTATTGGGGCTATAATTCTAATGCCTAATGCAGAGAGACTAAGGGCTATATCATCTTCAAGATTTCTAATTTTTGAAATTCTTACACCGGCTTCAGGGACAATCTCATATAATGTTACTGTTGGTCCGACTGTTGCACTAATTGAAGATATCTTAATCCCATAATTCCCTAATGTCTCAATAATACGCTGTTTGTTAGCATTTTGCTCTTCGTTGTCAATAGAGACTTCTCCCTCATTCTGTTTTTTTAGCAGGTCGAAGGTTGGCATCTTGTAGTGAGCAAGATCTAATTTTGGATCATACTCTCCTAAATCGGTAATACTTTTTTTTGTTATGTCATCATCTTTACCAACATTTATGGTAAATTCAACATCGTCATCGTTTTCGGGATTGTTATTTTCAACTATCTCAATATCATTTGTCTCTTTATTTTCATCTAAATTAATATTGTCGTTAATATCCTCTACAATAAGCGACTCTTCTTTCGGTGATGTAAAACTTATTTCGTTAAAATTATTTTCTTCAATAATGGGAGAAGGTGCATCGCACTCTTCAATATTTATTTTTTTCTTTAAATATTTGAATGAGAATAAATTCCTAATAATATCAATGGTTGTGTTAAATGCAAATATTGATAATACTATTATTGAAGCAATTATCACTAATAAAGTTCCTATCCAACCGATATTTGTCTCTAAGAATTCTGAAATGTAATAACCATGCATTCCTCCCCAATATATAGAATAGCCGGTTTCTCCGTTAACAAATAAGAAACTTAATGTAACTGACAGAACAATAGCTATACAACACGAATAGACAAACATTTTAGTTAATGGCTTTTTCAGTACTCCAATAAGTTTTAATCCTATGGCAATAAGTAAAGGAATAAACAGATATGTTGAAACACCTATCCATTTGTTAATTAGAACATTTGCTAATCTTGAACCTGTCGAGCCGCCCTTGTTGGTAACATTCTCGGCATTTGCCGATGCATCTAAAAGACTTTGGTCGGCAAAGCCTGATATTAAAAATGAGGTAAGGCTTATAATAAGATAAATTGTAAATAATATTAGAATAATTCCTATTGATACCTTAACGCTATCTTTTTTAAAAAAGTCTCTAATATTATTTATAGTAGAATTGTTTTTAGAATTTTTTTTTCTTGTCATAATTAAATAATTGAAAGAAGTAATATATCCCTCTTTTTGGTATAAATAAAATTACCTATTTATGCAAAAATAAACAAAAAGGATAAATTCTCCTTAAAAATCATCTAAAAAATTGTTATTTCTTCCAGAAGTACGGAGAGAAGAGTATTAATACAGTAAATATTTCCAACCTTCCCACTAACATATTAAATAAAACAATCCATTTGCCTATTTGGGGTAAAGTTGTAAATATAGCATCAGGGTTATCTCCACCAATGCCAAGTCCGCAATTGCTTATACTTGAAATGGCCAAACCTATGCTCTCTTCAATGTCTAATCCTAACAGAGATAGAGCTATGCAACTTATTAAAATAATTAGCACATAAAATACAAAGAAGGCCAATGCCTTAGATACAATTTCGTGAGAAACTGTATTGTTGTTTACTCTTATGGGGCGTATAGTATTTGGGTGGATTTGTCTGAAAAATTCAGCAGTGGTATTTTTCATTAAAATTATTGTCCTAATCATTTTTGCACCACCAGAGGTTGATCCGGCACACGCTCCACACAGCATACACAAACATATAAAGAAGAAGAAGAATGAGCCCCAATTACAGAAGTCGGTAATAGAATATCCGGTTGTTGTTAATCCTGAAACTACTGTAAATAATGCTGTTCTAAAGCTCCATTCGTAACTTGAAGTATATTCTAAAAGAAGATATAATGCTATTATAATAGTTCCGATAATAGTTATATATATATAATACTTAAGCTCTTCGTTTTGAAATAGATATTTAGGACTTCTGAAAACAGAACGATATACTAAGGCAAAGTTCATACCAGATAAAAGCATAAAGAATGTTATTACATATTCGATATATGCCGAGTCCCAATATGCAATACTTGCTTGTTTTGTTGAAAATCCACCTGCCGAATAAGTTGTCATGGCAGTGCATATAGCATCAAACGTATCCATGGGACCTATCGCAAGCAATATAAAGAGTAGTATGGTGAATATCAGATATAATCCCCACAATTTTTTTGCGGTTTGACTTATGCGTGGCCCTAATTTTTCGTGAGTAACACCTGTCATCTCTGCACTGAATAGGTATAAGCCCGAACCATAATTAAGTATTGGCATAATTGCTAATGAAAACAATATTATTCCCATACCTCCTAACCATTGGCTTAAACTTCTCCATAATAGGATACCATGGCAAGAGTTGTCAATATCATCCAAGATACTCATACCTGTTGTTGAAAAACCCGACATCGATTCAAAAAAAGCATCTGTAAAATTTGATGCGTCTCCATTAAATATAAACGGAAGAGAACCCATTAATGAAATAGCAATCCAACTAAAAGTTACAGCCATAAAGCCATCTCTTTTACCTGTTCTTTCGTTGTTCTTTAATGATAAGAATAACATTATGGTTCCGATAGCGGCTGTAATTATAAAACTATATAAGAATGGGAAGGTATCTTTTTCGTGATAAAATATTGATGTAAAGAGAGGAAATAGCATAAAAATAGCTTCGACGCATAACAACACGCCGATTATTTTTGCTATTGCTTTAAAGTTTATATTCAACATATATTATCCGAATAGTTTTTCAACTTTGTATAATATGTCATTAATACATATTATTAAAACACGGTCATTAGCTTGAATTTCTGTCTCTCCATTAATAATCATTCCGACACCATCTCTAACCAATCCACCCAATGTCAAACCTTTGGGTATATCTAAATCTTTTATTTTCCCTCGTGTTATTTTAGCTCCATCTTTAACTATAACTTCAACAACTTCGGCATCAGATGTGGCAAGACATCTTGCATCGCTAATATCTGTATCAATTAGTAGTTGATATATTTTGCTGGCGGCAATGATTTTTTTATTTATAATAGAACCAATATCCAGACTTTCAGCAGTAGATATAAATTGTAAATTTTCAACTTCTGCAACAGTCTTTGTCTTTACTCCTAATTTCTTTGCAGTAAGGCACGATAAGATATTTGTTTCTGAGTTGTCGCTTAATGCAACAAAAGCATCGATGTTTTTTATGCCTTCTTCAATTAATAAATCTGTTTCTCTTGCATCACCATGAACAATATAAGCATTGGGTAGTCTCTCTGCTAACTTTAAGCTCTTCTCATAATCCTGTTCAATTATTTTCATTGAAATAGAGTCGGGGAGAATACGGGCAAGTTGTATGGCAATTCTACTGCCTCCTAAAATTATGATACTATCGACTGTAATATCTCTTTTACCGGTGATATCTCTAATATCGTTAAGATGTTCAGGAGTTGTCGTAAAATATACAATGTCGTTAATTAAAATCTCATCGCTACCACGAGGGATAATAATGTCGTCTTTGCGTTTTATTGCAGACACGTGGTAGTAGTTGTGCTCTTTTGTCAATTCCCAAAGTTTGTTGTTGGCTATTGATGAGTTTTCTCTGATTTTTGTGCTAACTAAAATTAATTTGCCATTACATAGGCTAAACCATTTTCGAGCCCATGTTATTTTCAGTGCATTAAGGATTTCTTCGGCAGCAAGCATCTCGGGGTAAATTAATTCATCTACACCCATATCCTTAAAGAATGCACGATTTTCAGCAAGCATATATTCATAATTATCTATGCGGGCTACGGTTTTTTGGGCTCCTAACTTTGATGCTAACATACATGCGGTAATGTTTTTGTCATCAGAAGGTGTAACCGCAATAAATAAATCGGCCTTACCGGCTTCGGCACTTTTTAAAGCACTAAACGATGAAGGGTCGCCAACAACTGTCATCAGGTTGTAATTGGCATCAATCCATTGTAATTTCTCAACTTTTGTGTCAAGAAGTATAATGTCCTGCTTCTCTTTAGAAAGCATTTTAGCTAAATGTGTGCCAACTTCTCCAGCTCCGGCAATAACTATTTTCATAAAATTGAATAATTATTATTTTACCACTTGCCAACAATGGCATCGTATATACCATTGCTATCCATATTGCATATATTATATAGTTCCGAAGGTTTACCATGGGTAATAAACTTGTCGGGTATTCCTATCATTTTTATTTTACCATTATAGCCGTTTTTAGAAAATATTTCAGAAACGGCACTGCCAAAGCCTCCGTTTATGGTTCCGTCCTCAATTGTTATTACTTTGTCGTATTCTTTTGCTACGGAGGTTAAAATATCCATATCAATTGGCTTGACAAAAATCATATCGTACAAAGCAACATCAATACCATCATTTTTAGCTTGTTCAATAGCTTTTAAAGCTTCATTTCCAATGGTTCCAATGCTTAGTATGGCAATATTTTTGCCGTCGCATATTTTCCTTCCTTTGCCAATTTCTAAAACTTTTGGTTCGCATTTCCACTCTGCAATATTACCATTGCCTCTTGGGTATCTTATAGAGAAAGGAGAGGTTTGGTTATTTGCAGCGGTAAACATTAAATGCCTTAAATAGTGTTCATTCATTGGTGCCGAAATTATCATATTTGGTATGCAACGCAGATATGCAATATCTAAACTTCCGTGATGAGTAACACCATCTTCTCCAACAATTCCTGCACGATCTATACAAAAAACAACAGGAAGATTTTGAATTGCCACGTCGTGAATAATTTCATCAAAAGCCCTTTGTAAAAAAGATGAATATATATTGCAAAATGGCTTTAAACCCTCTTTTGCAAGACCTCCCGAAAATGTAACGGCATGTTCTTCTGCTATACCCACATCAAAAAATCTATTGGGGAATTTATCCCTCATTAAATTCATTGAACAACCGGAGGGCATTGCTGGAGTTATTCCTACGATTTTCTCATCTTCTTCAGCTAACTCAACTAATGTTTCCCCAAAAACATCTTGATAGCGAACCATAGGATTGCTGCCTACAACTCTTTCTCCTGTATCGACATTAAATTTGCCCGGGGCATGCCATGTAGTTACATCTTGTTCAGCAGGCAGATAACCTTTGCCTTTTATGGTTTTTAGATGCAGAAGTTTTGGTCCTTTTATTTTTTTTATATCAGAAAGAACCTTAATAATGCTCTTGGTGTCATGCCCGTCAATAGGGCCGAAGTATCTGATATTTAAACCTTCAAAAATGTTTTGTTGACGGCTTATTAATGATTTTATGCTATTGGTAAATCTGGTAAAAATGCCTTTGTGATTATCTCTAATAATTTTGTGTTTGCGTAAAAATGAGTAGGCATTATATCTAAACCTGTTATATCTTGGAGATGTGGTGATTTTTACCAAGTATTTGTTTAAAGCACCAACGTTATGGTCAATAGCCATATCGTTATCGTTTAATATAATAAGAAGGTCATTGGGGCTTGACGAAGCATTGTTTAATCCTTCAAACGCCAAACCTCCCGAAATAGCAGCATCTCCAATTACAGCAACGACTTTACGCTCTTCGTTGTTTAAGTTTGCCGCAACAGACATTCCTAATGCTGCAGAGATAGAATTTGAAGCGTGTCCTGCAGTAAATGTGTCATATTCACTCTCCGAAGGGGTGGGGAATCCACTTAATCCGTTGAATTGACGAATTGTCTCAAATTGAGTTTTGCGTTCTGTTAAAATTTTATGAACGTATGCTTGATGTCCTACATCCCAAACAACTCTATCATAAGGCGTATTAAAAACATAGTGAATAGCAACGGTTAATTCAACAGCCCCCAAACTCGAAGCTAAGTGCCCGGGATGCTTTGAAAGAATATTAAGCATATACTCTCTTATCTCTTTACATAATTGAGGTAAATCGTTGATATTTACCTTTTTCAAATCCTCTGGAGAGTATATGGTTTGTAATATGTTTTCTGTTGTTTTGCTCATATCTTTTTATGTCCGATTTCTCGAACTATAACTATATATATAATGCAAAAATACCTTATTTTGTCCATTTAGAAAAATTTTAACATTAAAATCATACCAAAATATTTCGTATCTATTTCAAATCCGATACAAAGTATTATTTATCATTTTTTCTAAATGATTTGTATATAGGAACAAAAACTATTATCCCTGATGCTATTATGGCGAAAATTATAGGTCCGTTTATCTCGTTGCCTTTTATTACAAAAAAACACAGTATCAACCATAATGCAATGAGGCAAATTATGTTGAATGGAGTAAATTTTCTTTTTCTCATATTAATAAAACAAAAAAATATTGTCTTTAAATTCTGCCACTTTGACTAATAGAGTTCAACAACGGTAATGCCGGCTCCTCCAAGTTGAACATCTTCTTCTCTGAAACTTTTAATTGCAGGAATTTTTTTTAGGTAACTTCTTATTAATTGTTGCAAAATACCATTGCCTGTTCCGTGCAATATTCTCAGATTTGAATAACCCGAAAGAATTGCTGTATCAATAAATGCTGCAACACTTTCAATAGCTTCATCTCCTCTTAATCCTCTTACATCCAACTCGCTACTGAAAGAGAGTTGCTTGTTCCGTATCATATCGGTAGTGGATGAACTGAAATATTGTGTTTTGGTATTCTGTTTTTTGAGTTGAGAACGGTTAGCTCTTTCAAGTTTGTCGATTTTTACGACACTCTTGATGGCTCCAAACACAACGGTTGCATTTTTGCCGTTTATTTCTGAAATTTCACCGGCAACACTGCCACCATCTTTTAATTTAACAACATCGCCAATAATTAAAGGAGTCTCATCTGTCGGAGGAACAACTTTTTTGTCTCTTTTTTTATTCTTGTAGTTTTTGTTTAGTCTTTCAATTTTTTTTGATAGTTTATCGTCAATTGCCTCTTTATCCGTAATTTCACTCTTGAACTTACGTATATCCTCTCTGATGGCCTTTGTGCGTTCTTTTTCTGCTTGAGCTTCTTTGATTTGTCGTATAGTGTTTTCTATTTTAGCGTTTGTCTCGCTCAATATGTTCGATGCTTCAACCTTTGCCCCCTTAATAATATCTTTTCTCTCTCTTTCAAGAGTTAAAATATCTTTCTCGTACCTTACAATGCTATCTTCAAGACGTTTTTCTAATAGTCTTACATTTTGACGTTTTTGTTCCCAATATCTCTTGTCTCTGACAATATCTTGCAGATACTTGTCCATTGAAACATACTCTTGTCCGACAATATCAGAAGCTTCGGCTATAACATCTTCAGGCAATCCTATTTTTCTTGCAATTTCAATAGCAAACGAACTTCCTGGGTTTCCAATAGATAATTTAAACAAAGGTTGCATCATATGACGGTCATATAGCATGGCTCCGTTAATTATACCTGCATTATCCTCGGCAAATTGTTTAAGATTTTGATAGTGCGTTGTAATAACTCCAAAGGATTTTTTTGCATTAAATCTGTTAAGTAGAGCCTCTGCTATGGCTCCGCCTATTCTTGGCTCGGTACCACCTCCAAATTCGTCGATTAGCAGAATTGATTTGTCGTTGCAGTTTCTTACAAAGTTTTTCATATTTGTAAGATGTGAACTGTATGTACTGAGATCATCTTCAATGGATTGCTCATCGCCTATATCAATAAAGATGTCATTAAAAATACCTACTCTTGAATTGTCGAACATTGGAACAAGCATGCCGCACTGAACCATATATTGCAATAAACCTACGGTTTTTAAGCAAACCGATTTGCCTCCGGCGTTAGGACCTGAAATAATTAATATTCTATTCTCCTTATCAAGGGTAATATCGAGCGGAACAACTTTTTTGCTCTGTTTTTTTAACGACAAGAAAAGTAGTGGATGAACAGCACCATACCAATCTATTTGACAATAATTATCAATTTTTGGCATTACAGCACCAATCGATTTGGCAAAAAGAGCCTTTGCTCTGATTAAATCAATCTCTCCCATAAACAGATATGAATATATCATATCGTCGATATAGGGGCGTATGTTATCGGAAAATTCGGTAAGAATTTTAATGATTTCTCTTCGTTCTTCGCTCTCTAATTCCCTAATTCTGTTATTGGCTTCAACAACTTCGGCAGGTTCAATGAAAACAGTTTTTCCACTTGCCGATTCATCATGAACAATACCTCTTATTTTCCGCTTATGTGCAGGCATCACGGGAATAACCAATCTGCCATCTCTCATAGTTGGAGTAACATCTTTCTCTACAATACCTTCTTCTTGAGCCTTGCGGAGAATGTTTGCAAGGTTTCTTGATATGGAGTTAACCTTACTCGTTATCTCCCGTCTAATATCGTATAGAGCAGGAGAAGCACTATCTTTAATATGTCCGAATTTATCGATTATCCTATCTGATTCTTTAAGAATATATGGGAATGTTATAATATTGTCGGTAAGAGATTTAAGTCTTGGATATTGAATTCTTTCTTCATCTTCTCCTGTGCGAAGGAAATTGATAATATTAATTATTGAAGCAAGCGAACGACGAAGATCAAAAAGTTCATTGGTGTCTATATATGTACCAACGACTTTTAATCTTTTGAGAGCAACTCTTACGTCGTAGAAGTGGTCGCATGGGAAATCTTTCTCGCTTTCAATAATCGATAAAAATTCGTTACACTCTTCGACCATTTTTATAATATTATTGTAGTTGGTCGAGAATGTAATTTTATCTGTAGCCTCTTGTCCAAGAGGAGAAAGGCAAAGTTCTTTTATTTTATTTCGGATTTTATCAAATCCTATCTTCTGTTCAAAATTATTGGGGTAAATCACTTCTGATAGATTTTAATAGAAATTTAATGCGAAGATAGTTATTTTATTTCTATAATAAAAACGTTATCTACTTCTTAGAAGTAAGTGGACATAAAGTATAAAAAAGGATGTGATAAAGATTGCCAAATAAAATTATAGCAATAGCGTTACCGCTAAAATTATTTTAATATATTATTATTGTTTGGTGCGATAATAATAAATAATCAGGCTATATGTTTATGAAAACTCAATAATAAATTCAGGATTATCTGATTTCTATTAAATTTTGCCTTTTGAGGAATAATTTTTTTCGAAAATTTTATCTAACTTTGCAAACTTAGAAAATAAAGATTTCACACTATATATGACAACTACAATTGAACCTATTGAGGAAGGTAAAGCTAAAAGCTTGAATTTTATAGAGCAAGCTGTTATGGAAGATTTGGCAGCAGGTAAAAACGGAGGTAGATTAAATACTCGTTTCCCGCCCGAGCCAAACGGGTATCTTCATATAGGACACGCCAAAGCTATTTGTATGGATTTTGGTATTGCTCAAAAATTTGGAGGTACTTGTAATTTGCGTTTTGACGATACCAATCCTGCCAAAGAGGATACCGAGTATGTCGATGCAATAATGGAGGATATTAAATGGCTCGGTTTTGATTGGGAAGATCGATTGTATTATGCCTCTGATTATTTCCAAAAATTATGGGATTTAGCAATTCGCTTAATAAAAGAGGGGTACGCATATGTTGATGAACAATCGGCTGAGCAAATTGCTGCACAAAAAGGCACTCCTACACAACCTGGAACTCCATCTCCTTTCCGTGATAGACCCATAGAGGAGACACTCGACCTTTTTGAAAGGATGAATAAAGGAGAGTTTGAGGAGGGTAGTATGGTGTTGCGTGCAAAAATAGATATGGCATCGCCAAATATGCACTTCCGTGATCCTATTATGTATCGAATAATCAAACATCCTCACCATCGTACAGGAACTACTTGGAATGTATATCCTATGTATGATTATGCTCACGGGCAATCCGACTTTTTCGAAGGAGTAACACATTCAATCTGTACATTGGAATTTGAGGTACACCGTCCATTATATAATTGGTTTATCGATCGCATTGCTGACGAAACATACCGTCCTCGCCAAATGGAGTTTAACCGTTTGAACTTAACATATACAGTTATGAGCAAACGTAAACTATTGCAATTAGTGCAAGAGGGATTGGTGCGAGGATGGGATGATCCTCGTATGCCAACTATATGTGGTTTGCGTCGTAGAGGATATACCCCTGAATCAATCCGTAGTTTTGTAGATAAAATAGGATATACAAAATATGATGGTTTGATTAGCGTTTCGTTATTGGAACACAGCATTAGAGAGGATTTGAATAAAAATGCAACTCGTGTATCAGCTGTAATAAACCCAGTTAAACTTATCATAACCAACTATCCCGAAGGAGAAGTTGAGTATGTTGATATGGAAAATAATCCTGAACAAGAGAATTCAGGTACTCATAAAATGCCATTCACTCGTGAACTTTATATAGAACGTGAGGATTTTATGGAAGATGCCCCTAAAAAATTCTTCCGTATGACTCCCGGAAAAGAGGTCCGTCTTAAAGGAGCATATATAGTTATGTGTACAGGATGTAAATATGATGCTGATGGCAATCTTGAGGAGGTTTACTGTGAATACGACCCTGCAACACGAAGCGGAATGCCAGAAAGTGCCCGCAAAGTAAAAGGAACACTGCATTGGGTATCGGCTCAATATAATCAAGAAATAGAGGTTAGATTATACGACCGCTTGTTTACAGTTGAAAATCCTGCAGAGGAGAAAGAAAAAGATTTCAGAGAATTGCTTAATCCCGAATCATTGGTAATTGTTAAGGGATATGCCGAGCAATATCTTGCTGAAACAGCACAAATCGGAGACAGATACCAGTTCCAACGCATAGGATACTTTACTGTAGATAAAGATTCTTGCTCAGGTAAATTAGTATTTAACCGAACAGTATCGTTGAAAGACGGTTATAAAGCATAAAAGCATATAAGATTTTTTAGTAGAACTGCTTGCCTCTTTAAAATATGAAAAAAAAATCTGATTTGTTGTTGCGATATGAGAGTATGTTGCACGGAGAGAGAGGAGAGTGGTTCGATACAGAAGCATACGAAGAGATAGCATTGGAGTACGAGATGGCTTCAATGCTATCTGATGCTATAAAGGCAATAGAAACAGGTCTAAAGTATCATCCGATGTCGGAAGAGTTGCTTACAAGAAAAGCGTATTATCTTTTAATTACAGGACAAATAGAAGATGCTGAGAATATTATTTCTGTAGTTACTGATAAAACAGAAGAGGCACAATCGATAAGAGCCGAATTGCGTTTGATTTCAGGAGAAGTTGATGAGGCAATAGCAATAATAAAGGAACTCTTGGATGATAATAGTTTGCAAGCTGAGCATATTCTTAATGTGATAGATTTATGTGCCGATTATAAATTATATTCGGACTTGTTCTTGTCGATATATAATGCGGTAGAAAGGTTGCCTTATCCTCAAAAACTGAGTGTCTTGAGAGAATTTATGAAAATTCTTGAAGAGGAATCAGAGTTTCAATGGCAACTAAAGGTTGTGGAGAAAATTCTTGATTTAGACCCATACTCATATCTCGATTGGATAAAAGCAATAGAGTTGTATATTTATCTGTCTGAGACCGATAAAGCTTTTGATGCTATTGAATATGCAATAGCTATAGACCCCTCAAATAG
>JAFYPQ010000029.1 GCA_017559955.1 Bacteroidales bacterium | reverse complement strand
GCAAGAGCCTTTCGGTATCTGCCAACGAAATTGTCAGAGTAGATATAAACGGCGATAAAGGACTATATCTTCTAAAAGTCAAAGCTGACAATGGAACAGCTGTAAGAACCATAAAGATTGTAAAAAAATAGGTAGCTACAATCGGTTAATATAAAACCTTCATATAATATATATGAAACGAGTAGTAATAGTAGGAGCAACATCAGGAATAGGATACGAGAGTGCAAAAATATTTCTTCAACAAGGCTATATCGTAGGATTGGCAGGAAGAAGAGAGGATAACTTAAAACCTCTGTTGCAGGAGTTTCCCGAGAAAGCCTATTCAAAACAGATTGATATTACATCTCCCGAAGCTCCTCAACGTTTGACTGAACTTATAGAAGATATGGGAGGAATGGATATATACCTGCACATATCCGGAATAGGTTTTCAAAATATTAATCTCGATAATCAGATAGAGATAGATACGGTTAAAACCAACTGTTTGGGACTTACACAAATGGCAACAACTGCATATCACTATCTCTCTCAAAAAGGAGGCGGACAAATTGCCGTGGTATCGTCAATAGCAGGTACAAAGGGATTGGGTATAGCACCATCATACTCTGCCACAAAACGCTATCAAAGTACCTATATGCAATCTCTTGCACAGCTGTCAAGAATGAGAAACGACAATATCTTGTTTACTGACATTCGTCCCGGTTTTGTAGATACACCCCTCCTCAGGAGTGCAAACTATCCAATGAAGATGCAAGCCGATTATGTGGCTAAGAAGCTTTACAAAGCAGTATTATGCAAAAAAAGAGTAGCAATTATAGATTGGAGATATTCGCTATTGGTATTCTTTTGGAAACTTATTCCCACCTTTTTGTGGGAGCGTCTTAAAATTGTAAAGACAAAATAATAGATTTGTACCAAATAAATAACAGCTTAGGAATTACCTTAAGCTGTTATTTATAGGTTGTTGTATATTTATTTGTAATGTCTGTGAATGTGGGAGTGTCTGTGAGAAATTTTACCGCTTTTTTTTGGACTTTTAGCCCCTTTAATGGTGAAATATATACCTACTATTATAAACGGAATACTTAATATCTGTCCCATATTCATTCCAACCCTTTCGATTAATCCAAGTTCGAAAATCTCTTGAGGAAGTTTTAGAAACTCTATTATGAACCTCGAACCGAATACCCATAACATAAAGATTCCAAATAGCAGACCTCTTTTATCTCCGGCATCTCTTTTCCAATATAAAAACATTAATACTGCAAATAGAGATAAATATGACAAGGCTTCATATATTTGAGTGGGATGTGAGGTAGGAGAATATTGAGGTGCTGCTCCATTTTGCCATTCTGAAATATTTGTGATGAAATTAAATCCCCACGGCATTGTGGTTACAGAACCATATATTTCGTGGTTCATTAAATTACCAAATCTAATCATCGAAGCAACTAATGCAACAGGAACAACCAAACGGTCAAAAATCCATAAAGCACCTCTTTTAGTTACAACCTTAGCATAAATAAGAACTGCAATAATAATGGCTATTGTCCCACCGTGGCTGGCTAAACCTCCTTCCCAAATTTTAAAAATTTCAATAGGATTGCTTGAGTAATATTCCCAATCGTAAAAGAAACAATGTCCTAATCTTGCTCCAATTATTGTTGCAATTATAACATATATAAATAGTTTATCACACCAATTTTCAGGAGCCTTATCGTGCTTGAATATTTTAGCTTCAATATAATATCCTGCTAAGAAGCCGATAGCAAATAACAAACCATACCATCTAATTTCCATTGAACCCAATGAAAATATGGCGGGGTTGGCATTCCAAATAACGGAGTTTAACATAATTAATAAATAGTATAGATATTAAACCAAATGAGAAATCCATTCCTCTCTATCACCAGGTAAAAGGTCGATAACCGGAACTTCGGGCATAGTGTAGCATCCCGCTTGTTGACGGAAAGTTGCACGTGCAGCATTTACCAGCATTTGAGCGGTTAGAGCAGGATTGTTGATTTTCATATTAAACTCAAACAATTGATTTTGTGTTTTGCCCGAAACACCTTTGCGACACATCATAACTCCGTGTCCCATATCCAAAAGGTTGTCAACGCACTCAACCTGCATAACGTGAGTTTCGTCATTTATAAAGTATGCGTCTGCTTTAATTGCCTTAGCCACCTCTTCAAATTTATAACCCTCTTCAACTTCAATATATACCATACGGCGGTGAATTCCTGTGCCAACGGGAATGGTCATTGAAAGAGCAGCTTTTACCCCATCAATTGCCTTTACAGCAACAGTGTGTCCCATGCTCATACCGGGTCCGAAGTTTGTATATGTAATACCTTTAGGGGCAGCAGCCTCCATAAGTGTACGCACTACCGAGTCGCTACCCGGATCCCAACCTGCCGAAATGATAGCAACCGAACCATTCTCTTTGGCAACCTTATCAAGATTGGCTCTAAGTTGAGTAATGCCTGAGTGAATATCATAGCTATCGGCAGTATTAATACCCATAGCCAATATCTCTTTTGCATACTCTTCAACTTTGCGAGTAGGAGTAGCCAGAATTGCGACATCAACACCTTCAAGCTCTTTGATATTGCTAACAACTTTATATTTTTTTATCTCTTCAGGAATATCGTTCACATTACGTCTTACTATTCCTGCAATCTCCATATCGTATGAAGCTTCAATGGCTTCTACCGTAAATTTTCCAATATTGCCATATCCAACAACAGCAACTCTTTTCTTTTCCATTTTCAATTAAAATTTTTGATATACAAAAATAATATATTGTAGTTAAAAAATAATCACAATTATATATTTTTCACAATCCATTTTTCAGCCTCTTCTTCGCTGAATTTTCTCTTTTTGCAATACTCTTTTTGTTGACTTTCATCAATGGTGAGTGTAAAATATCGTGCATTGGGATTTGCTATCATAAATCCGCAAACCGATGAGTTCGGATACATTGCCCCGTTTTCGGTAATCTCAATACCCAACTTCTCAAAGTCTATAAGATTTTTAACTTCGAATATGAGAGATTGGTCGGGAAGTGATGGGTATCCTATTGCAGGTCTGATGCCTTCACAATTGCCTTTAATTATTTTTATAGGATTTATCTCTTCGGTAGAGTATCCCCACAAATCGGTTCGTACAATAAAGTGAGTGTATGCAGTGGCAGCCTCGGCAAGTCTGTCGGCAATCGATTGGAGAAGAACCGATTTGTATTCGTCTCCGCCTGCTTTCAGTGTCTCAATGCGTGATTGAATTTCTTTGCCAACGGTAACAGCAAATACGGCAATGTAATCATCCTTATTCTCCGATTTAGGTATAATAAAATCAGATAAAGCAAGATATCCCTCTTCGCAGTTTTCTTTCTTCTTCTGCTGACGAAGGGTTGGAATTTCTACAATATTCTCTCCATTTATGACAATAGAGTTATCGATAGAATTGGCTTTGTAAAAAGCAACAGAAGCATTTATTTGGGGATTTAACTCCTCTGAAATCTCTTTGATAACTCTCATACAATCCTTATGAAGTTGCATTGCCTCCGATGCCTCTTTTCTCTCTCCTTCGGCAAATGAAGCAAGCCACGATGCTTTGCAGTGGTCGCAACCGTGAAGGTGTGCAATTGAGGCAAACTTCCCGCTTAGTTTCCAAACATTGAATAGTTGTCCCCAATTAATAAAATCGATAAGTTGATTTATGCTGTACGATAAATTAATCTCTTTGTTTAACTCTTTCGGTTGAGTGGGGGTGTAGTCGTTACAACAATTCTTCTCTTTTAATCCTTCGGCAACTGCGAAAGGTATAGTATCTGTGCATTTAATACTCTCTCTTAAAAGCTGCTGTCGTGTTTTAACCTCTTTGATATACTCCTCTTTGTGTTTTTTATTTGTGAGTTTCGCAACAATTATAGGGTCTTGCGAAGCATCTTTTACATGAATAACCACACCGCTGTAAAGAGGAGCAATTTTAACGGCAGTATGTATCTCTGATGTCGTAGCTCCACCAATAAGCAAAGGAATATTCAATCTCCTTTTTTCGAGTTCCCGTGCAATATTACACATCTCGTTAAGCGATGGAGTTATAAGTCCGCTAACGCCTATAATATCTGCTCCAATCTCTACTGCCTTATCAACAATTGTCTCTGCCGGAACCATTACTCCGAGGTCTGTAACCTCGTAGTTATTACAACCTAACACAACAGAAACAATATTTTTTCCAATATCGTGAACATCGCCTTTTACTGTAGCTAATACCACCTTCCCGGCGTGGGTTGGCAAAGTGTTGTTTTCGCTCTTAATAAATGGTTGAAGAATTTCAACAGCACACTTCATTGTGCGGGCACTCTTAACCACCTGAGGCAAAAACATCTTACCCTCTCCAAACAGAGACCCGACTCTGTTCATACCCTTCATTAAGGGTCCTTCAATAACGGCAACCGCACTATTATATTTATCTAAAGCCTCTTTAATTTCGTCCTCTAAATTATCGTTATATCCTTTAACAAGGGTATTACATAATCTCTCATCTATTGAGATATTTTTTTCAATATCTATATTGTCGGTTTTACTGCCGACCTTTATCTCTTTGACACTTTCGGCAATTTCAACCAATCGTTCTGTGGCATCGTCTCTACGATTTAGAATAACATCTTCAACTGCCACTAAAACATTTTCGGG
>JAFYPQ010000028.1 GCA_017559955.1 Bacteroidales bacterium | reverse complement strand
CTTAGCCTTTAAAATTTCATTCGAGGTGCAAGGCTCACCACAAACTATTCCCGATATAATAGCACCGCTTAATGGGATAGCTTCGGAACAACAGCATCCGAGCGATGTCTTGTTTCGCTACCTTGTAGCGAAATTAAGCCAATCTACTGTACTTCGATTAGGCAGCAAGAGCGTAGTTATTCTCGCCAGTTATAAGTTCATAGGCTCAGATTAAAGAGCAAACCTAAGGAGGCTCTGCATGCTTACATATCACTTCTGCCCGCTGTCAAATCCAGTCAGCCCCGTATTATGATATAAAATTAACACCTCTGTATTAATTCGGGTTGCAAAAATAGTAAAAAAATAGAAATATTCAATTCTCTCTAAAAAATAATATCAACTCTATCTTTTTATATTAGTTTCTACTAAGAGAGTATCTTGCTGTCAATGTAGTTGAAAATTTCTTCACTATCGGCAGGGTTAAACCATTTAATACTATCGTCTCTTTTAAACCATGTTAACTGTTTTTTTGCATATACACGAGTATTTCGTTTAATCTTTTCAATAGCCTCATCTAACGTAAACACACCATCGAAATATGCAAAAATCTCTTTATAGCCTACCGTATTTAACGAGTTTAAATTGCGATGTGGCAATAATTGTTTGCTTTCTTCGATAAGCCCCTCGGCAATCATCTGTTCGGTACGTACAGATATGCGTTTAAATAATCTCTCTCTCTCAATATTAAGACCTATTTTAATAATATTAAACGGACGTTCTTTTTTTGTGTTTGTACGCAAGAGAGAAAAAGGCTTGCCTGTTTGACGGCATACCTCTATTGCATGAATAACTCGTTTATGGTTTTTTAGGTCAATCGTTTTGTATAGTTCGGGGTCTCGCATTTTTAGTTCGAGGCAAAGTGAATCTAAACCATACTCTTCAAAATCGCTTATGGCTTTGCTTCTTATCTCATCTGTTATGGTCGGAATTTCGTCAATTCCATTACATACGGCATCGATATACATCATTGAACCACCACACATAACCAAACTATCACACTCCTTAAAAAGCGAAGAGGAGAGAGTCATAAACTCCTCCTCAAACATAGCCGCACTATAATAGTCGGTAAGCTCTAAATTTCCAATAAAATAGTGTTTAACCCTGCTAAGAAGTTCATTCGATGGAGCTGCCGTACCAATGCACATACCCTTGTACATTTGTCTGCTGTCGCACGATATGATTGGCGAATTAAACCTTTCGGCACATTTAATGCTTAAATCGGTTTTACCAACAGCTGTAGGGCCTAAAATCACTATTAAGTTTTTCATTAAAAAAGAAAAACTATTTGTTTGCAACCAATTTTGCTATCTCAACAATAACATTCACAGCATTTTGCATTGCCTGAATTGAGATATATTCAAATCGTCCGTGGAAGTTCATACCGCCTGCCGATAGGTTGGGGCAGGGTAGTCCCATAAACGAAAGTCTTGCACCATCTGTACCTCCACGAATAGGTTCAACTTTAGGCTCCATACCACAATTAGAGATAGCCTCTTTTGCCAAATCAATAATATGCATAACAGGCTCAATCATCTCTCTCATATTGTAATATTGGTCTCTGATTTCAAGCGAAGCACAACCGGGAAACTCTTTGTTTATTTTGTTAACCAAATGAGAGAACTCCTTTTTGCGACGCTCAAAACGGTCTCTGTCGTGGTCTCTTATAATGTAAGTAAGTGTGGTGTTTTCAACAGAGCCTTCACACCCAACCAAGTGATAAAATCCCTCATAACCTTCGGTATGTTCGGGAGTCTCCCAACGAGGAAGCATAATGGCATATTGGTTAGCAACACGTAAAGCGTTTACCATTTTATGTTTAGCATAGCCGGGGTGAACATTTCGGCCTTTAAACGAAACCTTAGCCAAAGCTGCATTAAAGTTCTCAAACTCTATAATACCTTGGTCGCTACCATCCATTGTATAGGCAAAATCGGCACCAAACTTTTTAACGTCAAAATGGTCGGCACCCTGACCAATCTCTTCGTCAGGAGTAAAAGCTACTCTTATTTTACCATGTTTAATTTCGGGGTTGGCAATCAAGAACTCCATAGCTGACATAATTTCGGCAATACCCGCTTTATCGTCAGCACCCAAAAGAGTTTTACCATTGGTAACAATAATGTCGTCGCCAACATAGCCCAAAATTTCGGGGAAGTCTTCAGTCTTTAAAATTATATTCTCCTCTTGACAAAGAACGATATCTTTGCCATCATACTTCTCAACAATACGAGGTTGAACATTGTGTCCCGACATATCGGGCGAAGTATCCATATGAGCAATAAAACCAATGGTAGGCAACACCTTGTCGGTATTAGCAGGCAAAGTAGCCATAACATAGCCGTTATTATCAACTTCGGCATCGGTTAAACCAATGGTAATTAACTCTTTAACCAATTTTTCGGCAAACAGCATTTGCCCCGGAGTACTTGGGGTTAAATTAGTTAATTCGTCCGATTGAGTATCAACCTTAACGTATTTTAAAAATCTATCAATAACACTCATAATGTAAAATATAAATGAGAAGTATTAAACATAAAAATTACTTCAAAACATAATGTTTCGAATATCAATTGCAAAAGTAAAGAAAAAATCTGTAAATTTGCGTATCAAAAGAGAATAAGCAGACCAAAATGGCAAAAAAAAGTAGAACAACAAAAACAAAAGCTACCTCAAAAAATAAAAAAACGCCAAAACAGAACAAAAAACAGAAAGATTTGGTGTGGCTCTTTCTGAAAATATTCTTTGTAATAGCATTAATCTCGGTGCTTGTATATTATATGTCAAAGGCAAATAATACAATGGTTGTTAATAAGCAAGAGCAAGTACAAATAGAAGAAAATATAATTGACGAGGAGGCTACTATAGAAGAAACTGATGGATGTGAAAATAACGGTGAATTAGAACAAATAAAAGAGGTAAAAAGAGAGAGGATAACATATACTAATCTCGAAATACCCAAGTGGAAAACTACAACAACACAACAACAGATAAAAAACATTGGTTACACATCATCCTATAACACAACTTACGGCATGCCCAATTGGGTGGCATACGAACTTACTCGAAGCGAAGCCGTAAGCCAAGAAGCGAAGCGAACAGACAAGTTTATGCCCGATCCTAAAGTTGTAGGAAAGAGTGCTTCAAATTCCGACTACAAAGGAAGCGGATACGATAAAGGACATATGGCTCCTGCTGCCGATATGAAGTGGAGTAAACAAGTGATGGAAGAGTCGTTTTATTTCACCAATATATGTCCGCAAGCACCAGGCTTAAATCGTGGAGCATGGAAAGAACTCGAAGAAAAGATACGCCTTTGGGCAATACGTGATAGTGCATTGGTAATAATATGCGGACCCCTATTCACTAAGGAACCAATACAATATATCTCCGACACGCAAGTAGCAATACCCGATGCATATTTTAAAGTGGTATGTTCGCCTTACACCGACGAAGAACGTGCAATAGCATTTATCCTGCCCAATAATAAGGCATCTAAGCATCCAAGAGAATACGTAGTAACGATAGATAGTGTAGAGAAAATGACAGGAATGGATTTCCTATCACAACTACCTGACGAAATAGAAAACAAAGTAGAACAAACAAGCAATTACACCCTTTGGGAATAAACGCATGAGAGCCGACACAACAGACACAATATGTGCCATATCAACAGCCTCCGGAGTGGGCGGAATAGCAGTGGTACGCATTAGCGGTCCACAAGCCATCGAAATAACCGATAAAATATACAAAAACATAAAAGGCATAGCCGTAGCTCAACAGCCAACGCATACAGCAAAGTACGGCACAATATACACCCCACAAGGCGAAATATTAGACGATGTGGTAGTAACCCTTTTCAAAGCCCCGCATTCGTTTACAGGCGATGACACAGTAGAAATCTCGTGTCATGGTTCGCAATACATACAACAAACCCTTCTTAACCTGTTAATACAAAACGGGTGTCGTTTGGCAATGCCGGGCGAATACACACGCAGGGCATTCATAAACGGAAAAATGGACTTGGCAGAAGCAGAAGGAGTAGCCGAAGTAATAGCATCAACCACAGCGGCAGCACACCGAGTAGCCATAAATCAAATGCGAGGAAAATTCAGTAGTAAGCTCGAAGAACTACGCACACAAATGATAAACTTTGCGTCGCTAATCGAACTCGAGCTCGACTTCTCAGAGGAGGAGGTAGAATTTGCCGATCGCACACAGCTAACACAATTAGCCACTACCATACAAAAAGAGCTAACCACACTTAGCAATAGCTTTGCCACCGGAAACGCCATAAAAAACGGAATACCCGTAGCAATCATAGGCGAAACCAATGCAGGCAAATCAACACTCCTTAACCAATTAGTAGGCGAGGAGAGAGCCATTGTGAGCGACATACACGGAACAACACGCGATACAATAGAAGACACAATAAACATCTCTGGCACACTATTCCGCTTTATCGACACAGCAGGAATACGCACCACTACCGACACCATTGAGCAAATAGGAATAGAACGTAGTTACCAAAAAATCGACCAATCAGAAATAATCCTCTGGTTAACCGACATAACAAGCACACTACCCACAGCAGCCCAAGAGATAAAAGAACGCAGTCAAGGCAAAAAACTAATCTTGTTACTAAATAAAAGCGATAAACTAAAACCCGAGCAGCAAGCAGAAGCACAACAACAAATAGCATCGCAAATAGGAGAGGAGACAGAAATATTAACCATATCTGCAAAAAACAACGACGGCATCGATACCTTGCGAGAAATGCTCATCGCCTACACCACAACCCAACAATCAGTAGGCGACACAATAGTAACTAATGCACGCCACTACGAAGCACTCATAAAAGCAGAAGACGCAATGCAACGCACCCTCAACGGATTAGAGATGAACATCCCCGGCGACCTATTAGCCCAAGACATCCGCGAAGCAATGCACTACATAGGCGAAATAACAGGGCAAATAAGCACCACCGACCTATTGCAAACCATCTTCTCAAAATTCTGCATCGGAAAGTAACTAACGCCCTCTAATGCACACTACTAAACGCTAACGCCTACAAATAGCGACATAAAATCCTACAAAAATAGACGAATAAATCCCGAAAGTTAGACTCGACTCTCGGGATT
>JAFYPQ010000027.1 GCA_017559955.1 Bacteroidales bacterium | reverse complement strand
ATCGTATAACAGACCGACCTGTGCTTTTTCTTTCTCTGTCATAGTGATATTTGTGTTATTGGCTGCAAAAATAATAATTTTTTCGTAGAACAAAAAAACAACCACCATAATGCCTAACATTACATTCTCCGTCAGGGTAGTGTTCGGGTAGTCTCTCGTCCCTCACTTACTACTCTTATTTTTAGGAGGATTTGGTAATAGTATCAGGGTAGTATTCGGGTAGTTTCGCTCAATTTGGGGCAGTTTTTGGGGCAGTATTTAGACAAAAAATGACCGAGGGACTACCCAATCGGTCATTATAAATTGTTGATATTTAGACTTTTAGTTCTTATCAACTGATTAATACTCCTCCTCGTTAAAGAAGAAATCTTCTTTTGTTGGATAGTCGGGCCAAATGTCCTCGATACACTCATATATTTCTCCTTCGTCCTCAATCTCTTGAAGGTTCTCAATTACCTCCAAAGGAGCTCCCGAACGGTAAGCGTAATCAATAAGTTCATCTTTTGATGCTGGCCATGGTGCATCTTCCAATTTTGAAGCCAATTCTAATGTCCAATACATATTACTATTTATTAATAAATTAGATTGATTTTCATAGTTTTAGATTCGATAATAAATACTTTATTAAATAAAAATCAACCCTGTTTTAAAATTATTTAACACTTATTTTCTCAAACCGAGCACGAAAATATAAAATATTTTCTATTTAGCAATGATTATCCCAAAAAATTTCTTCGCTATTTTCAATATTATTGCAATAACGAGACAAAACGAAGAAATAATCTGAGAGACGGTTTATAAATTTCAGGATATTTTCATTTAAATTTTCTTCTGATTTTAAAGCAGATATACATCTTTCTGCTCGCCGTGCCACTGTTCGGCATATATGAGCTTTTGTTGCCGAAGCAACCCCACTTGGAAGTATGAATTTATTATGTTTAGGAAGTAGGAGGTCTATTTCGTCTATCCTTTTTTCTACGGCTTGAATATGTTGTGTTGTCAGTGCCGGCATCTTCTCTACTATATTCTCTTCTGACGCCAATAGTGAGCCTACATTAAAAAGCCAATTTTGAACCTTTCCAAGCAAGTCGATATCGGCAGGACTTTGTAAAACGGTAAGCAAATCGCCAATAAAACAATTCAGTTCGTCAACTGTTCCGTATGCCTCAATTTTTGTGCAGTGTTTACATACACGAGTTCCGCCTACCAACGAGGTTGTTCCAGTGTCGCCTCCTTTTGTATATATCTTCATTTTTGTATCTTTTAAAATCCTTGTTTAAATGTCTGTTTATTTAGCTTTGTCGATGCAACCAATATAGCCATATCGTAAAGGTCGATTGTTACCTTTATACGAGTATTCATCGCAAATTCTTTAAACAGATTATATGTTTGTTTTGTTGTGCGTATGCCTGATATTACTATTACCTGCTCTTCTTTTACTTGCGGTGTTAGCAATGCGTATATTGTTTTACAATCTTCTACTAATGGTTGAGCGTGAATGTAAATAAAATCGGGGGCTGTTTCTGCAAAATAGTTTTTTAAACTAAATTCATAATTAGTTTTTATAGTCGCTACATTTTTGTTTTTGGTTGCCAATGCAAGCGTTTGGGTAACAACTCCATTATCATTGCCACACTCCAATATTGTTTGTGGTTTTACCCTATTTGCTACCCTATACAAAAGTTTATAATATTTTAGAGGTAATGGCTTTTGTTTTGATTCTACTCTTGCTTGTTGACGAGATTTCTTATACTCCTCCTCTATCTGTTCGTAGGCATAATAACGAGCCTTCTCTTCAATTACTCTTATAATAAAGTTGAATACAAATGGCGAGTGTACTCCATGCCCCTTACGGTGCAAAAGTTTTCGTACCGCTTTATTGTAATGTTTGGTTATTTTACGGGTTAGCGTTTCTCTTCCCTTTGTTGCCATTTTTTTGTGTTTTATATCACAAAGTTAATTAATGGTTTTGTTTTTTCATACTCTGCAATGATTATTTTGCGAGGATAATAAAAAAAAGGTTGGTTCTCACGAGCCAACCTTCCAAACTTGAAATATATCAAAAACAAGAAAGAGGATAACTTTTTACATTTATATAACAATCTTGTTTCGATTTTGTTCTCTGTTTAAACAAAAATAGAGCGAGAATTTCTCGCCCTATCTTATGAATTGTTTTGGTTATTATCTTACCACCAATTTACCTGTGTAGATATTGCCCTCTGCTGAGTATATGCGTACAATATACAATCCGTTTGCCAAGTCGGCTATGTTGATTGTTTCTTGTGCTTCATATACTTTTGCGTTCATCACCTCTACTCCACTCATTGAGATTATGCTCATTGTGCTTCCTGCAGGTGCTCCCTGGCATACTACGTAATCGTTTGCAGGGTTAGGATAGATTGAGATTTCAACCTCTTCGTTCTCTTCCTCTATGCCTGTCTCTTGTGCTACTACTTTTACAGGTATGTCATATATCATTCCCTCATTTACTGAGCCACATGCTACTGGATATGATCCCCATGCATTTGAGTATCCCATTCGCATTATTGTTGTGGCTGATGGTGCATCTTCAGGCACTGTTATTTCTGTTGAAATATTCATTACATGGTCGTAGTTAGCTACAACGTTTCCACCAAAGCCTGATGCTGAACTCAAATATCCGAATTGTTGTAATTGACTCAACGAACCTGTTGCTTTAAAGTCGGCATAAAGAGCTGCCACATTGTAACGCAAGTCTTGTTTTACAGAACCTCTGCTACCCAAATCATTCGCTACAAAGTTGATTGTGAATGTTTGACCCGGTTTAACTACAATTGTGTCTGATAATATTTGATATACTCCGTTTGGTGTTGAAGTTTTGCTGTATGAGATATTTTTGTCAGCTCCTGTTGTTGTTATGTTTTTAACATAAGCCTTACCGTCTCCGTGCATTGAACCCGATGGTGTGCAATATTTAGGATCATCTTCCACAACAACTTCATCTTCAAGTTTTAGTTTGAAGTCATGCACCTCTCCGTTTACTATTCCTGAGCAGATGTGTTCTATTGGTGATACTCCTGCTACATATTTATCTGTTACTACACGAACTCGGTATGTATCTAATTCGTAATCGGCAGTATATATATATGCTTCATACGAACTTGCATCTTTGCTATACAATAACATTTCATCGGCAGAGAATTCCATATCTTTGTTTTTATCCATAAATATTGCGATATAGTTTTCTGCCATAGCCTCTGTTCCTTCAACTGCCAATTTCAACCATTTGTTGTATGTGTGTTTTACTATTGTAGAGTAGTTACGGTATGCATTTGTTGGTGCCGATGTTGTTACATAGTTGATATTTCCTGATTTTGCTCCGCTTACCTCAAATTTAGTGATGTAAGACTCTTCTGATTTTTCAACTTCCGGGTAACAATATCCTCCTGCATCGGGTTTGCCTCCGTAATTTTCGAAACGCAATTTGAAGTTTTGTGTTGCATAGGGTATGCAGTAATCGCCTATTGTTTGTACATTGTTACAGCTTCCGTTTCCGAGTCCACGTTGCATGTAGTCAAGTGATAGGATTATCTCATCACGACGAACATTCTCTATCTCCCACCAGTGATTTAGTGGCACATACTCTTGGTCGGTGTTGTGTAGTGCTGTAAAGTTTACTTGTCCTTCGGTTGATATTTTTATTCCATTTCCACTTTCATCTGAGAATGTTACCCAACGTACATCTTCACGATTACCCATAGATTGCGGCTTAACATACTCCTCTTCAAATCCTGTTACCGTATTTTTGTATATTCCCAAGAACGAACCTGTTTTGCGGTCGCAATAGTTTTCCCATGGTCCACGAGCATAGTACTCTACATTTTCAAGACCCGGTACTAATGAACATGTTAATCCTAAACGACGCAAATCTGATGTACGAGCCGACATTGTAACATCCATATCCATTACTCCGTTTGCATAGAATGTATATACTATTGTATAATCACATCGGCTGGTTACGGTACGTGTTGCTGTTACGGTTACTGTTTTTCCATCGTTTGATTTTGTATAACTTATTGATGGGTTTGTATAGTAAACTGATGTTGTACTGTTTTTATCATTCTCGATGTAACGGAAGAAACTGAATTCAAATCCTTTGCTATCGTATATTACTTCACGTCCTAATATATTCAACGATTTTAATATAGTAGATGAGCCATCGAATGATGCTGATATTTTATCTCCGGTTATTACGATTTCGCCATTTTCTTGTTTTACGGTAAGTGTTGAAGATTCGCTATCGGTATCAACCTCAGGTAATGTCAATTTTGGTGTTATTGAGAATTGCTCTTGTGCCATTACTCGTCCTGCTTCTGACCATCTTGTTTCGTTCTTCAATGCAAATTTTACATTTAATAGATACTCTGATGCTGCAGTAGCTGATGTGGTATAGGGAATTTCAACAGTTTGTGTTGCATTGGGAACCAAAGACAATTCTGTTTTTCCTGTTTCAATTACTTTTCCGTCTTGCATCACCTCCCACACCAAATCGAATTGGTCGAGGTTAATAAAGTCGTATTTGTTTGTAATGCTTACTCTCTTTGTTGAAGCATCGAACGAGTTGATTTTTACATATTGATATACTTTTTTAACCTCGTTCAATTTTGGACTCTCTTCTCGTGATGATGTCAAAATTCCGTTTGAACAGAAGTTTCCTTGGTGAGGTCCGGGGAAGTCGTATCCTGTATATAAGCGTGGATTTTCCACTCCATTTACAAGGTCTTCCGGATTATAAATCGATTGGTCAACCCAGTCCCAAATACAACCTCCGATTATTCTTGGGCTACTTTCAATTATATCCCAATACTCTTGTAGGTTTCCGATTGCATTACCCATTGCGTGTGCATACTCACATACAAAGTGTGGACGAGAATCGCTGCTTGATGCATTTGATGAGAGTTGAGATAGTGTAGGATACATATTTGATGTTAGGTCGGTGTGATTCCAACTTCCTTGTCCTTCGTAGTGTATAATTCTGTCATCTAACTCTCTTATTGCATCGTATGCGTTTTGGAAGTTTACTCCGTCGCCACTTTCGTTACCCAAAGACCAGAATATTACAGAAGAGTGGTTACGATCACGAAGTGCCATACGACGTGCACGATCGGCAAATGCAGGACCCCACGATGTATAGTTACTTATACTTGTATTTGCATGACACTCAATGTCTGCCTCATCCATTGTATATAGTCCGTAATAATCGAACATTGCATACATTTTGGCTGCATTAGGATAGTGCGATGTACGTATTGTATTCAAGTTGTTTTGTTTAAACATTATAACATCTTGCAACATACTTTCGGTTGTTACCGCACGTCCGTATCGTGGGTGTGTATCATGACGATTGGCTCCTTTGAAAAATACTTGCTCGCCATTGATATATACCATACGGTTTCTTATATCGATATGTCTAAATCCGTATTTTGTTGAGAATACCTCTGTAACTGTTCCGGTATTATCTTTTAATGTTACTATGGCTGTATATAGGTTTGGTGTTTCAGCTGTCCATGGCAAAAGGTTTGACAATGTTGCCAAGAATGATAATTTTTGCTCGGCTCCGCTTGCCAAATTTGTTATGGTCTGTTCTGATGATTTATATATAGATTGTCCTGATGGATCCAACAATTCGACATATGCAGATACTGTTTGAGAAGACTCTGCTCGGTTATTTACCCAAGCCTCCAAAGAGAATACTCCTGAGGTGTAATTGCTCGATTCATCTAAGGTTGCTGTTATACAATGGTCTCGAACAAAAGTTTTTGGTGTAGCGAAGAGATATACATCACGGAAAATTCCACTCATACGGAACATATCTTGACACTCCAAGTAACTTCCGTCGCTCCAACGGAACACTTGTACCGATAGGGTGTTTTCTCCTGCTCTTAATTTTGAAGTTATATCAAATTCGTGGTCGTTGTTTGCTCCTTGTGTGTATCCCACATATCTTCCGTTTACCCAAACATATGCTGCACTGTAAATTCCTCCGAACATTATGAATACTTGTTTGTCATCCCAGTTTTCGGGTAGAGTAAAGGTTCTTTTGTATGAACCCACAGGGTTTACTCCATAACCGCTATATCCAGAACGACGTTGTATGGTTGGAGGTGTGTTTGCGTGAGGATACTCTACGTTACAATATAGAGGTTTGTCGTATCCATACATCTCCCAGTTTGATGGTACTGGCAAATCATCCCATGATGAAACATCATAATCTTCAGAATAGAAGTCCATCGGACGTTGTGAAGGCTCATCAACCAAATTAAATTTCCATGTTCCGTTCAATGACATATAGTACTCCGACTCTGGGGTTACCCAAGGTGTATTGAAATAGTCGTCTGCAATCATTGTTCTGCGTGAAGGATATGGGATATATGTTGCATGACCTTTTTCTTTATTCTCTTCAAAGATTGTTTCATCTTCCCAATATGCAATAATCTCCTCTACCTCTTTTACTTTAGCTATTTTAAACTGTTGTGTTTGGTCGTTACTGTTTTTAACTGCAGGCACCATTTGCGCTGATGAGTTTGTGTAGTATGCTCGTCCTTGCGCATTGTAAGGGATAATCATATATGTATCTGCCTTACCCGATACTGCCTCAATTACAAACCATTGGTTTTGGTTTGTTGTACTTGTAGTTTTTTGCCATTGACTCATTGTGGTTGGTGTTGTTCCTCCACAGTCCATTGTTTGATCTACTGCTGCATTGCAGATAATCCAATAATCGCCTGCTTTTAAAAATTTCCAATTTATACCTTGATTTGAGGCATCGGTTGTCAAACTCATTTTTGTACCATCAACGGCTGACGCATTGTTTGTTACATAGCGACCTTGATAGTCTTGAATTGTGTACCATACCGAATTAGGTGTTAATTGGGCATTGGCTTTGTGCGTAATTCCAAACAATAGAACTACACTCAAAATTAAAAAATAAAACTTTTTCATAAATAGTGTATTTAGTTATTTGTATTTTTCTTCTGTTTTATAGGTAAACATATTGTTTGTTGCAGATATGGATATATTTAGGACGAACTTTAAACCGCATCTATATTTGCATACGAACAGATTTTCCTTATAATACAATAATATTTGCAAATATAAAGAATTTATTTGTTAATCCAAGTCCACCTACGCCATATATTTTCAAATGGACCTTGTTTGTGTGTTTTCATCCATAATTTGCATAGGTTTAGTTGTAAAATAAATATAAGTATTGCTATTACGACACTAAATGTATGACCTAAATAGGGAGATAAAAATAATCCGAATGGATAGAAGATAAGTAGTCCTATAATTGATTGAGTAATGTAGTTTGTCAAACTCATTCTTCCGTAAATAGAGAGTTTTGAAATTTGATTATTTGCAACACCTCTATTGGTTAAAATCATAAACGATGATACCAACACAAATGTCATTGAAAGTTTTTGCCACATATCAACTGCTACGCCAATAGTTTTTGCTTGCGATACATAATCTTTTGTTATCATTACATATAGTGAGTAGAGAACGACATAAGATATTGCACTTATAATTAGTGCATTTTGCCAAAATTTTTGATTTTGGGGAGTGTTTATAAACTTTTTTTTACGACCTAACAATAGACCTAATAAGAATAGTCCTGCAGTTTGTGATGCTCTTCCCGCCTCTACTGCCCACATAAGACTTGCCTTTTGTCCTAATGTTACATTTGTTTTCAAGAACTCCCAAAAGATTCCGTTTTGTGATACTTCGGATATTTTTTCATACATTGCTCCTACTCCATATTGTTGTATAACATGGTTACTATCAACTAATGTAGCAATGTAATTATAGAGTTCAAATGGTTGTAGGAGAAAAAGTATCGCAAGAGCAAGTATTACACTGTTATTTAGTTTTCTAACTACAAATAATTCAACTCCTACTATAGCATATAATAGAAGAATATCTCCTCCTGGGAAAAAGGCTGCATTTATGGTTGCTAGCAGTGCTAAACCTGCAAGTCGCCAAAGAAATCGGTATCCGAAATCTTCTCCACGTCTCTTTTGGTTTGTGTACTGAATATAAAAGGTAAATCCAAATAGAAGTGCAAATATTGCATAGGCTTTCCCTGCAAAGAGAGTGAATATGATGTTTGATGTTACTTTATCGAGTGTTGCAAGCCACTCGGGCGACGAGGTGGGATATACAGGAAATATAAAGTGTTCAACACAATGCACTAAAAGTATTGCAAATACTGCAAATCCTCTTAGTGCATCTATGCTCTCTATGCGAGATATTTTATTTGAAATTTCAGCCATTACTGATAATTCAATTATCTATCTTCTCTGACGCAATACTTCATAAATCATTACTCCTGCGGCAACTGATACATTTAAGGAGGCAATTTTACCATATTGAGGAAGAGATACAGCAGTATCGACCAATGATAATATTTCAGTTGAAATTCCTTTGTCTTCAGCTCCCATTACCAATGCCATTGGCAGTGTCATATCTGCCTGAGTGTAATTTTGTGTTGCTTTTTCAGATGCTCCTATTATCTGTAATCCGCTTGCTTTTAAATTTTTAACTGTATTGTACAACGATTGAACTCGGCATACGGGAATATTCATTAATGCTCCAGCCGATGTTTTTACCGCATCTGCTGTTACCGACACACTTCCTTTTGAGGGTATTATTATTGCATCTACTCCGGCACACTCTGCCGTACGTGCTATGGCTCCAAAATTACGAACATCGGTAAGATGATCCAATACCAACACAAACGGAACTTTGCCTTGTTCGTACAACATCGCAATTATCTCTTCTATTGGTTGATAATTTATTGGCGAAATAAAGGCTATTACTCCTTGGTGGTTTTTACGTGTTATAGAGTTGAGTTTCTCCTGTGGCACTCGCTGTACTACGATATCAGTACCTTTTATTAGAGCGAACAGTTCGCCTGCCAACTCTCCCGACAGGTCTTTGCGTATTAATATTTTATCTACCTCTTTCCCTGCTGATATTGCTTCTGCCACGGCTCTAATGCCAAATATCATATCGCTGTTTTTTATCATCACATTTTAATTTTTTGTATTTAACAATTGTGTTGCCAAACTCATTGCAGCTTGAGTGAGCGTACCATCGCTCATCATCCTTGCCACTTCGCCAACTCGCTCTTCGGGAGTTAATTGTCTTACTATGGCTACAGTCCGTTCGGGATTATCTTGTTTGCTTATATTATAATGAGTTTCTCCTTTTGCCGCAACCTGCGGAAGATGGGTTATGACTATTATTTGTCGCTCGCTTGCCATAGTGGACATTATTCCTCCAACCTTTCCTGCTGTTTCGCCGGAAATTCCAGAATCAATTTCGTCGAATAACATTACCGGCATTGCTCTGTTTTTTGCTATCATTGCTTTTACGCATAACATTAAACGTGAAATTTCTCCACCTGATGCACTCTTTGCCAATGGTGTTAACGGCATATTCTTATTTGCTGTAAAAGTAAAGATTGCTCTCTCTACTCCGTTTTCGGTAAACTCTTCGGTTTTCTCCCACTCTACCTTAAAGTTTAGGTTTGGCAACGATAATGGTCGAGCCATCTCTTCCAAGGATTTAGAGAAAGCCTCTCCTCCTTTTTTACGAGCCAAAGATAATTTGTTTGCAGAGTGAGACATCTGTTCTTTTAACTCCGACAACTCTGATTGAAGTTTGTTTATTGCCTCTTCTCCTCCGTCGATGGTTTTAAGTTTTGCTTCAAGCTCTTGTTTGTATTTCAAAAGCGAAGCGACCGAACTTGCAGAATATCTTTTTAATAGTGTATATATTAAAGATAGACGCTCTTCGACCTTTACCAATCGTTCGGGATCGTAGTTTATTGCCTCGGCTCGTGATGCTACTTCACTCGCTATATCTTTTGCCTCAATATAAAGGCTCTCTATCCTATCTAATAAATCTCCGGTTTTTACCTTTTTCTCAACTGAGCGTATCTCGGTAAGTATTGACGACATTTTAGATAACACTCCGTCTTCGTCATCGAATAGTGTTGAGGATTTATAGAGATTTTCTTTTATCTCTTCGGCATACGATAGTATATTTTGTTCCTCTTCCAACTCTTCATCTTCACCATCCCTCAACGATGCATCTTGAAGTTGGTTTACCACAAACTTAATATACTCCTCTTCTTGCTTTGCCTGTTGATGCTGAGTTTTGAGTTGTTTTAATTCTTGTTGCTTACCCTGATAAGTATAATATATTTTCTGATATTGTTGTAACAACTCCTCGTTTTCGGAGTATATATCAACTGCATCAAGCTGAAATGTATTGTCTGCCAATAATAGGTTTTGATGTTGAGAGTGTATCTCTATTATATATTTTGACAACTCCTTAAGAAGCGATACTGACACAGGTGTATCGTTTATAAAAGCTCTTGACTTACCACTTTCATTTATTTCTCGTCGAATTATTGTCTCCTCTTCGTAATCGATATCATTATCTTCAAATATGGCTTTCAACGACAGATTTGATATATCAAATACGCCCTCGATTATACTTTTGTTTGCTCCGGGAGATATGCTCTTCGTATCGGGTTTTGCCCCTGCCAACAAGCCTAACGCTCCTACAAGTATTGATTTACCGGCTCCTGTTTCTCCTGTTATTACCGATAATCCTCTTGTAAACTCTACGTTTAGAGAGTCGATTAATATATAATTTTTTATGGTTAGTCGTTTAAGCATATTTTATAGGTTTTCTTTCCCTTTTCGCAATTGTTGCAAACGTTGTTCTTCGGTTGGGTATATATTTGATAAGATTTTATATACCTCCTCTCTTTCTGTTTGTGGTGCCTCGGAATATAGGTTTACCAACTCATCTAATTTTGAATCACTGAATATAGGCAACAACACCGACATTGAGTTTGCATCGTATATTGCTTTTAAGTGATTTTTTATAGCATCTGTTATAGCTTTTCTACCCTTATCGACCGATACCGACATTTCATCAAATCCTTTGCGATGATAGATATACAGCAACTCTCTAAATGGTGCTGTTCGCTCTTCGGTAAATGCCGCTAACATTGCTGCTCTGTTTCTGTTATTTCCAAATGCATCCCATCCCGCCTCCTGCGAGCCTTGACCCATCATAACAAACTTTTCGGCTTGCTGGAAAAACATCTCTCCTCCTTTTGGGGAAAATGTATCGAAGTCGATTCCCAAAATCATATAGGCATAAAAATTAAGAATACACGTAAGATTATTCTCAAACATATTCTCGTTATATACCAATGGTTCGTACTCCTGATATGTAAAGCTACACTCGGTGTCTTTAAAGTTGAATGTTGCTGTCGTATAACTGCTGTTATATACCGGACGGCTTGCCTGTATTTGTATATCGCAATTGTATCGGGTATCCTCCACCGAGTTTATTGTAATATAAATAGCACATTCAATTCTCTCGTTAACTGCTATTTGTGCATTACTCCATTTGCGGTCGTTCATATACTCAGTAATCGATTGCTCCAATGTTGAGTATAGTTCGGTATCGGCACTCTCTATTTTTGATGAGTTCACCGTTACCCGACAATTCAACTCCTGCGATTTTATTGTTGAACCGATTATTAAAAAAAGTACAAACAGTGTTATTTTACGC
Organism: Bacteroidales bacterium; assembly: GCA_017559955.1. Classification (GTDB taxonomy): domain Bacteria; phylum Bacteroidota; class Bacteroidia; order Bacteroidales; family G3-4614; genus Caccoplasma_A. The sequence goes on along the minus strand of JAFYPQ010000027.1, from coordinate 1,391 downwards.
ATCTGCTATTTAATCAAAAGCGAGGTATATTCAACAATATCTTTTGCCACCTCTTTTTTATCTTTCAGAGGATATTCTGCCTTTTGTCCGTTTTGCGATATTATGGTTATCTTATTTGTGTCGTATCCAAAACAGCTATCCTTGTCTGCCAATGAATTTAATACGATATAATCTAAATTCTTTTTAACCAATTTTGATTTTGCATTTTGCTCTTCATCGTTGGTTTCAAGTGCAAAACCTGCCAATATTTGGTTTTCTCTCTTTATTACCCCAAGTGTTGCTGCGATATCGGGATTTGGCACCAATTCTATTGTTAAATCGCCATTTCGCTTTATTTTGGTTTCGCTATAATCTTTGGGAGCATAATCTGCCACAGCTGCACACATTACGGCTATATCGGTTTTTAAAAACTCTTCTTTTGCCACAGCACACATCTCTTTTGCCGAAACGACATCGATGCGTCTTATTCTTGAACTGCATTGTAAATTTACAGGACCTGATATTAACATAACATCTGCTCCCCTGCGGGCAAACTCTTCGGCAATTGCATACCCCATTTTTCCTGACGAATGATTTCCGATAAAACGCACCGGATCTATTTTTTCGTATGTAGGACCTGCTGTTACCATTACCTTTTTACCTGCATAGCTTAAACCTGCAGAAAAATAGTTTTCGAGATAGGCAATAATATTTTCTGGTTCTTCCATTCGTCCCTTCCCTTCAAGTCCGCTTGCCAAAAATCCGGATGCAGGCTCAATTATATAATTGCCATACGATTGAAGAGTTTTAAGATTGCTTTGGGTTGAGGGATGTCGATACATATCCAAATCCATTGCGGGTGCTATAAACACAGGAGCTTTCGCCGATAAATAGGTTGTTATGAGCATATTATCAGCTACTCCTGTTGCCATTTTCGCAATAGTTGATGCAGTTGCCGGAGCTATAACCATTGCATCTGCCCAAAGTCCTAAATCGACGTGACTATGCCACTCTCCTGTATTGGCAGTAAAAAATTCAGAGACTACAGGCTTTCCTGTTAATGCAGATAGTGTTACTGGAGTTATAAACTCTTTTCCCGATGGGGTTATTACTATTTGAACCTCTGCTCCTTTTTTTATTAACAAGCGTGTCAGATATGCAGCTTTATATGCTGCTATGCTTCCTGTAATTCCTAATATTATATGTTTGCCTTTTAACATTACAATCCCATTTTTTTTCGTTGATACTCAAAATACAACTCTCTAAGCACTTTTTTTGTATTTAGAGTAAATTCGCCCTTTTGCATCCAATCGTAAAACCCTAAATCTTTGGCAAAAACATCGAATACCAAGCGTCCTTTATGCTTTCCGAAATTAAATACGGCTCTGCCCTGCTCATCTTTTATTATTCTT
>JAFYPQ010000026.1 GCA_017559955.1 Bacteroidales bacterium | reverse complement strand
GTTACTTCGGCCATTTATAGTTTTGTGAAATCTATTTCTTTACGCTCGGTATATTTTAGGTATTTGAATTTAGGCATTCCTAATGCCATTCCTGCACATATTGTTCCTTTTATTCCTAACTCTTTTTCAAGTGCACCTTTTTTTAATCGAGTGGCTGATAATACAAATCCTGTGTAAAAGTGTGCAACACCTAAACTCTCTGCCATAAGCGATGCATTTTGATATGATAAATTTGCATTCTCTGCTCCAAATCTATCACCTTTAGGCGATGATATTATGAGCATTGCCGTTGCTCCTCGCATTACCTTATCGTTTCCTTTTTCAAACTCAGCCTTTAAACGGTCGAGCATAGGAACCATTGCAAATGTTTTGGGCATTAATAATTTTGTTATTGGTGCAATAACATGGTTTGCCAACATTTTACGTATTCTGTAAAATGTTGATATTGTAAAAGATGTTATTTCTTTGATTTTGTCAGGATCAGTTATGAGTGTAAACTCCAAATTTTGAGAGTTTGTTGCTGTCGGAGCAAGATATGCCGACTCAACTATCATCTTCAACGCCTCTTCGGGGATAGGCTTCGATGTCATTGCCCTGTTTGAGCGACGAGCTTTTATAATTGACATCATTGCCTCTGGCGTAGGGTAGGCTTCATAAGAGAAAGCGTGTTGCTTCTCTATTGGAAATAACGAATGTGATATAGCCTCTTGCGGACATACCGATACACAATGCCCACAGCCTATACAGCTATCTTCATATTGAAGAGTTATTTTATTCTCATCTTTTGAAAATATATTAGCGGGGCAGATGTCAATACATCTGCCACACGCTATACATTTATCTATTTCTATCGCTATTTGTGCCATATGGTTTATTCACAAGCTTTAAAGCTTAAATCCAATCCTTTTACAGAGTGAGTTAATGCTCCTACTGAGATGTAATCTACTCCACACTCTGCATAGCTGCGAAGTGTATCGAATGTTATTCCTCCTGATGACTCAGTTTCGAAACGACCATCAATCATCTCAACTGCTTTTCGTGTAAGTTCAGGAGAGAAGTTATCAAGCATGATGCGATCTACTCCACCACACTCCATTACCTCTTGAAGTTCATCAAGATTACGCACCTCTATCTCTATTTTCAAATCTTTACCTTTCTCTTGCAAATATGCTTGTGCTCGTTTAATTGCATTTGTTATACCTCCTGCAAAATCGACATGGTTATCTTTTAAAAGAATCATATCAAACAAGCCTATACGGTGGTTTACTCCTCCTCCGATTTTTACGGCCTCTTTCTCTATTATACGCAAACCCGGAGTTGTTTTACGAGTATCCAATACTCGAGTTTTCAATCCTTCCAATTGACGTGCATAACGACGTGTTACTGTTGCTATACCACTCATACGTTGCATTACATTCAACATCAATCGCTCTGTTTGCAATAGTGATTGAACTTTTCCTCGTACTATAAACGCTACATCTCCTACTTTAACCTCATCTCCATCATTCAAGAATTGCTCCATTTTCAATGTAGGATCGAAAGCTGCAAAGATACGTTTTGCCATCTCCACTCCGGCTAATACTCCATTCTCTTTAACAATTAGTTTTTGAGCACCTTCTGCATCGGAAGGAATACAACATAGTGTTGTGTGGTCGCCATCGCCAATATCCTCGGCAAATGCTAATTTGATTAATTCATCAATTAAGTTTTCCATTATCATTGGTTTTATAGTGTTTCTATTCTTATTTGCGTAATTCTCTCTTCATCGCCCATAACGTCAATTAAAATATGTACTCGGTAGCTTGTTTTGGCTGTTTGAAGTTTACATATCATATATATTACGTTATCTTGACTATTATCGTGTAATACAGAAAAAGATTGTGGTTTGTTTTGTGCAAAAAAGTTTGCCAACTCTTGTTCTGCTTCGCTCTTTGCCAATGGCTTGCGAATTGGGTGTGCAACCATAAATATTCTTTCAGACATTGCCTCAGATACTTTTTGTGCATCGCCTTTTGCAAAACCCTCTTCTACTGCCATACGAGCATCGTTTGCCACACAAGGCAATATAGATAAAATTGCCAATAGGAATATTGTTATAGTCTTTTTCATCATATTGTTTAATCTATACTTTCGTATATACACTTTTTTGCCTAATTTTGCACTAGTTTAAGAGTTTCTGATTATTTATCAGGTAATTTACAAAAGTACATAAAAAGTTAATAATATAGAACTTTATCCGATATGAAATTAGTTTTTTTAATGGTTGGAAAGACCAACGAAAAGTATTTTATTGATGCCATATCGGAGTACGAAAAGCGTATTAAACGTTTTATACCTTTTGAAATAATAACAATTCCTGACTCAAAAGGTATTAAAACGGCTGAAGCTTTAAAAGCAACAGAGGGAGAACTTATTCTTAAACAGACTAAAGAAGAGGATTATGTTATTCTGCTCGATGAGAAGGGAAAAAGCTTCACTTCGGTTAAATTTGCAAACTTTGTAGAGAGACTTTTATGCCGTAGCGACAAACGTATTGTTTTTGTTATTGGTGGTGCATATGGTTTTTCAGAAGCTGTTTACAATAGAGCAGATGACAAAATTTCATTGTCGGACATGACTTTCTCGCATCAACTTGTCAGAGTGGTATTTACCGAGCAACTATATAGAGCTTTTACTATTATAAATAACCAACCATATCATCATGAATAGCTTAAAGAGACTTTTTATCGCTATTGTTCTGGTTTTTGCAGGGCAATCGGCTATGGCAGCAGAGGCAGAAGCTGGAGGAATGTTCTCTCTAACTTTAAATAAAGAATTTAACGAATATTTCAGTGCAAACATACAAAACCACTTGTGGCTGGACAGGAACTTTACTGGCTTAGAACGTTACATGGGTGGCATTAACTTTAAGACAACTCTTGTAAAGAAATATCTTTATTTTGACGCATTCTACTGGTATCGCTACAGAAATAAAAATGGAAATGAACACACTCATCGCTATCAATTCGGTTTAAGTGGTGGATATGCTCTTCCCAGAGTTAAATTCAGTGGTGTTTCAAAAATGGAGTCGAACCACGTTTTTGCAAACGGAAATGCTCCTTTTAATATATACTACTGGAGAAATAGAGTTGCCGTAAACGGAATATTAAAGAACAACGACAAGGTTTCGCCTTTTGGTGGCGTGGAGGTTTTCAACTTATTAAATTGGAGAGAGGAATTTAACTTAAGTCGTGGACACGAGAACCAAAAAGGTGTTGAACTTATTTGGTTGGATTTGGGTGTTGATTATAAAATTAACGAAACCTTTACAATGACCTTTATGGTCAGAGAACAGATTATGTTCTTTTCGCCCAAATACTCTACAATGTTAGGCGCATCTTGCAGAATTAATCTATAAGAAAAGATCGCAACAAATAGTATCGGAGATAACTATTCCCTTTCGGGTTAAGGTCAATCTGCCTTGTTGCTCCGTTAAATATCCTTCAGTTATATAACTTGCTGCTTCTCGCAAGAGATGTTGCAAGTTTTTTTTGCCATATTTTTGTTCGATATAGTTTAAATCCACTCCATCGGCTGTTCTTAATCGTGTAAATATGGTTTCATTATAGCTCTCTCGAGGTGATAATTCCTCTACTTCAAAGGTAGGTTTTCCCTCCATTACATTATTTATATATAGAGAGGTATCTGCAAAGTTTGCTCGACGCACCTTACCATCAAAACTATGAGCCGAAGCTCCTAGCCCTAAATAGGGTTTACCTTTCCAATATCCAGAATTATGTTGTGAACGATATCCCGGCAATGCGAAATTTGATATTTCGTAATGCTCATACCCTGCTTCGGAAAGTTTGTCAACCAACATATTGTACATTGCAATAGATGTTTCATCACTGCAAGCTTCAAACTCGCCTTGTTTTAGTTTTCGTGTTAAAATAGAACCTGCTTCGTAACTTAAATCATAGGCCGATATATGTTCAGGGCATAACTCTATTGCTTGATTTATGCTACTCTCCCACTCTTGCAGGTCTTGAGTAGGTAGAGAAAACATTAAATCGATACTCAAATTATTGATTCCTGCATTTCGCAATATTTGATATGCCTCAATAGCCTTTTGTGAATTATGACGGCGACCTATGAGTTGCAACAATCTATCGTTGAAACTTTGAATACCCATGCTCACTCTGTTTATAGGCAGACTACTAATTTCTGTTGCATAATCAGGTGTTATATCATCGGGGTTTACCTCAATTGTTACCTCTTTTAAATTTAATAGATTTAATTTAGACTCTAATACCAAAAATAGTTTTTTTAGTTGCGAGGGAGTAAGTTGCGAAGGAGTTCCTCCACCTATATATATAGTGGTAAGTTCTTGCGTGGGTATTTCATCGATTCTTGCCTCCAACTCACGTTCCAATGCCAATATATACCTATCAACTATGGTGCGATCGGTTCCTGAATGAAAATCGCAATAAAAACATCGCTTTGCACAAAAAGGTATATGAATATATAACATTGAGTTATTAGCTGTTTATTGATGGTTAACTGCCGAGAGCTATTCAGCACGCAAAAAAATTTGCTAAATTTATAACATTTTCTAATAACTATTGTCTTTTTTCATAATAATTGTTATAATATTTACAATATGTTTTTAAACATATATATTGATTAGCTTTTTTATTTTTTATTTTCTAAATTTCGGTCGGTTTGTTAAAGAGATGCAAACCATAAACAATATTGTCTTACAATAAATTTTAAGAAAATGAAAGTATATCAGTCCAACGAAATCAAAAACATTGCTTTGATTGGTAGTAAAGGCTCGGGTAAAACTACACTTGCAGAGAGTATGCTCTTTGAGTGTGGTGTAATTAAACGTAGAGGTACAGTTGATGGCCAAAACACAGTTTCAGACTATTTCCCCGTAGAGCACGAGTATGGATACTCAGTATTCCCTACTGTATTTTACGCTGAATTTAACGGCAAAAAATTAAACGTAATTGATTGCCCGGGTTCGGACGACTTCGTTGGAGGTGCTATAAACGCTCTAACTGTTACCGATACAGGTGTTATCGTTCTTGATTCTCAATATGGCGTTGAGGTTGGTACTCAAAATATTTTCAGATATGCCGATAAGTTGAAAAAACCTATCATTTTTGCCATGAACCAATTAGATGGAGAAAAGGCTGATTTTGATAATACAATTGAGCAACTTAAAGAGACATTCGGCAATAAAGTTACCATTATTCAATACCCCATTAATGCAGGCCCTTCATTCAATGCAATGATTGATGTTCTTTTAATGAAGATGTATAAATGGAAACCCGAAGGCGGTGTTCCTGAAATTTCAGATATCCCGGCAGAAGAGATGGAACGTGCAAGCGAACTTCACCAACAATTGGTTGAAGCTGCTGCCGAAAATGACGAAACTCTTATGGATAAATTCTTTGATCAAGGTAGCTTGACAGAGGATGAAATGAGAGAGGGTATCAGAAAAGGTCTTGTTACTCGAGACATCTTCCCCGTATTCTGCGTAAGTGCTCTTAAAGATATGGGTGTTAGACGTATGATGGAGTTCTTGGGCAATGTTGTTCCGTTTGTTACCGATATGCCTGCTCCTATAAATGATGAGGGTGAAGAGGTTGCTATCGATGCAAATGCTCCTGCAAGTGTATATTGCTTTAAAACAACAGTTGAACCACACATTGGTGAGGTTACATACTTTAAAGTTATGCAAGGTACTCTTTCAGAAGGTGACGATTTAACAAATACAAACAGAGGTTCAAAAGAGCGTTTGGCTCAATTGTTCTGCGCTTGTGGTCAAATAAGAACAAAAGTTGATAAACTTGTTGCCGGAGATATTGGTGCGACAGTTAAACTTAAAGATGTTAGAACTGGTAACACTCTTAATGCTAAAGGTGTAGAAAACACATTTGCAAAATTGGTTAAATATCCAGAACCTAAATTCCAACGTGCAATCAAACCAGTAGTTGAGGCTGATGCTGAGAAATTGAGCGAAATTCTAACTCGTATGCACGAGGAAGACCCAACTTGGTTGGTAGAACAATCAAAAGAGTTGAAACAAACTATCGTATCGGGACAAGGAGAATTCCACTTAAGAACTTTAAAATGGAGAATCGAAAACAACGATAAAGTAAATATTGAATTCAACGAACCTAAAATCCCATATAGAGAGACTATCACAAAAGCCGCTCGTGCCGATTATCGTCATAAAAAACAATCAGGGGGTGCCGGTCAATTTGGTGAGGTGCACCTAATCATTGAACCATATTATGATGGTATGCCTGCTCCTGAAACATACAAATTCAATGGGCAAGAGTATAAAATGAATATAAGAGATACTCAAACCATCGACCTTGAATGGGGAGGAAAACTTGTAGTAAACAACTGTATAGTTGGTGGAGCTATTGACGCTCGCTTCATTCCTGCTATTGTAAAAGGTTTAATGGACAGAATGGAGCAAGGTCCGTTAACCGGTTCGTACGCTCGTGACGTTAGAGTTTGCATATACGATGGTAAAATGCACCCGGTTGACTCAAACGAAATTTCGTTCCGCCTTGCAGGACGTAATGCATTCAGCGAAGCATTCAAAAATGCCGGTCCAAAAATTCTTGAGCCAGTTTATGATGTTGAAGTTCTTGTTCCTTCAGATAAAATGGGCGATGTAATGAGCGACCTTCAAGGACGTAGAGCTATTATAATGGGAATGAATAGCGAAAATGGTTTTGAGAAAATTACAGCAAAAGTTCCTCTTAAAGAGATGTCAACATACTCTACTTCTCTAAGTTCAATTACCGGTGGACGTTCGTCATTCACAATGAAGTTTGCTTCGTACGAACTTGTTCCTGGAGATGTTCAAGACAAACTTCTTAAAGCTTACGAAGAGAGCCAAACAGAGGAATAATTATAAGTTGTTAGTTGTTGGCTACAACCACCCTACGGGTAGTTGTTAGATGTTAGACAACTAAACTATTCTTTTTAAATAGCCACATACTTTAACGTATGTGGCTATTATTTTTTAGTTAATATTAGTTAATATCCAGGTTTTTCATGTTAAATGATTGCATATTTAAGATTTGAATGTTAAATTTGCATCAGATTGTTAAAACAGACAATAGGATTTATTAAACAATTTGTTTAAATTTTTGTTTAAGTTATATCTTATAAACTATTAAACCAATTATTAAATATGAGAAAATCGACTATTTGGGTTTTGGTTGTCATAATGGCTCTTACATTTGTAGGCTTACTATATCTGCAAATAAGCTATTTGAATAACACTATTCAAATGCGTAAAGAGCAATTTGCACTTGCAATCAAACGTAGTTTATATGATGTTTCTGAAGCCTTAGAGAGAGACGAATCGATAAGATATTTACAAGAGGGATTAAATGAGAGCCAAAAAAGATTGATATCGTACGAGTTCAATAACGAACATAACGAGTTAAATGGTTCGAACGGAAACTTATCTATAAATGTTAATAACCCAAAATTAAAATTACCTTCAACTTCCGAGTTATTCAATAATAATAAAGAAGAGGGTATTAATAATAATATTACAAGAACCTATATGGGTATGCAAGAGATGTTGAAAAAGCAATACCTATACCAAAAAGGGTTATTGAATGATATTGTTCTTAAAATATTAAATACCGCCAGTCTGCATCCCATATTGGAAAGGGTTGATACTCGCCAATTGGAGAGTTATTTGAGAGCAGAGCTGCTAAATAACAATATAAATACCGTATTCAAATTTGCGATTGCTGACGGACATGGCAAATTATTATATAAAAGCCAAGGATATGCACCGACAAACAAAGATGAAATTTATAGTCAAATAATTTTCCCCAACGATGCTCCTGAAAGAATTCATTATATAAAAATTTATTTTCCGTCTCAAACCAAATATATAATGCAATCGGTAGAGTTTATGACAACATCGTTCATCTTCACCCTTGCTATGTTACTCACATTTATTTTTACTATTGTGATTGCATTGAGACAAAAGAAATTGAGCGATATGAAAACCGATTTCATAAACAATATGACACACGAGTTTAAGACTCCTATTTCAACCATATCGTTAGCGGCTCAGATGCTTAACGACCAATCTATTGGCAAAAATCCAAAAATGATTGAACACGTTGCCAAAGTTATTATTGACGAATCGAGCCGATTAAGATTTCAAGTTGACAAAGTGTTGCAGATGTCGCTATTGGAAAAGCATAAAGTTATGATGCGACTTACTATGGTAGATGCAAATGCTGTTATTGATAAAGCTATTAATACTTTCAGGATTAAGATTGAAAAATTGGGCGGAGAGATTAATTCTCATCTTTGCGATGAAGATACTTTGGTTGAGGTTGATGAGATGCACTTCACAAATGTTATATTCAATCTGTTTGATAATGCTCTTAAATATGCATACGAAGGACGCCCTCTGAAACTTCATATTGAAACAAGAGTTAAAAACGGGAAATTGCACATAGAGATTGAGGATAATGGAATTGGTATTAAGAAAGAGGATTTAAAGAGAATTTTTGAGAAATTTTATAGAGTTTCGACAGGAAACGTTCACAACGTGAAAGGATTTGGATTAGGTCTTGCTTACGTTCAAAAGATTATCGAAGACCTTAAAGGTTCGATTCACGCAGAAAGCGAATTAAATATTGGAACTAAATTTATAATTGTTTTACCTTTAATAAAAACAGATTAACTATGGACGAAAAAATGAGAATCTTACTATGCGAAGATGATGAAAATCTTGGTATGTTGTTAAGAGAGTACTTACAAGCAAAGGGTTATACAACTGATTTATGCCCCGACGGCGAGTGCGGATACAAAGCTTTTATTAAAGATAGCTACGATCTTTGTATTTTAGACGTTATGATGCCTAAAAAAGATGGTTTTACTCTTGCTCAAGAGATACGAGTTGCAAACAGCGAGGTACCTATTATATTCTTAACAGCAAAAGCTCTTAAAGAGGATATTCTTGAAGGTTTTAAAATTGGAGCTGACGACTATATTACCAAACCATTCAGTATGGAGGAATTAGTATTGAGAATTGAGGCTATTCTACGTCGTGTAAAAGGGAAAAAACTTAAAGAGGCTACAAGCTACAAATTGGGTGATTTTGTTTTTGATACACAAAAACAGACTCTTACAATTGGCGAGAATATAACAAAACTTACTACCAAAGAGTCGGAATTGCTTTCTCTATTGTGTACTCACATGAACGAGATTTTGGAGCGTAACTTTGCTTTAAAAACAATTTGGATTGATGATAACTACTTTAACGCAAGAAGTATGGATGTTTATATCACCAAACTTCGTAAATTATTGAAAGAAGATCCTAAAATCGAGATTATCAATATCCACGGCAAGGGATACAAACTCATTGCTCCCCCATCTGAGAAGTAATATAATCTCTTTTTATAATAATCCCTCCCTACCAATCGGTAAGGAGGGATTTATTTTATCTATATCAATGTTATACTTACATTAATTTAAAGGCTACAGGTAATGTAAACCAAGCTCGAACTGCTTTATCATTCTGTTTGCCCGGAACAAATCGTGGCAGAGATTTTACCACACGTATTGCCTCTTGATCAAGCACAGTGTCAACTCCTCTCAATATTTGGACTTCTCCTATCGAACCATCCTTTTCAACTATAAAACGAAGAACAACTCGTCCCTGTATTCCCTTTTCTTGTGCTACTTCAGGATATTTTATATTGTCAGAAATGTATTGAAGAAGGGCTCTCTGTCCCCCAGGGAAACAGGGCATTTGTTCTGCCACATCATAAAGTTCATCATCCTCCATTTCCTCCTCTGCTTCTGCTTTTGCTCTCATTCTTAAATACTCTTCATATTCACTCTCCCCTCCTCGACTACCACTCAGCTCAATATCAGTATTTGATATTATCTGCTTTGCTCCTGAAATATTCTGCTCAACTCTTGACTCCTCTGTATAGAGAATTTGTTTAGGAAATCCATCTACGTCAGAGTTATCGTCAAATATTTCAGTATTGTTTGGAGAGAGGATATCTTGCTCATCTATTTCATTGTATTCTATATCATCTTCATCTCCATGTAGATCTTCTTCATAATAGAGATTCTCAATATATTCGTCTTCATCATAATTATCTTCTTCAAAATAGGTCTCTTCGATGTAATCCTCTGTAAATTCAGATGTAATTATCACACTTATTCCTATTACTGCTATTATATGAAAAAACAATATTGCCAATATAATTACTATTATTTTTAGAGTCTTTGACGATTTACCTCTTTTAGGTGTTGATACTCCACTTGGTTGACTTTCTGCATATCTTGGTTTGTTCGACGCAGGTATTTGTTGGCTCACCTCTTTGCTTTGTTGATTAGCCGATTGCTTACTTTCACTCTCAAGAGCTTCAGCATGATGCTGCACCGAATCAATAATATCACCCAATGCCGCAAACTTTGCTTTTGATTCTTGCTCTGCCTTTTGTTGAGTGCTTTCAACCTCTTTGCTTTTTGATATTTGTTCTTTCTTCGCCTTAGCTTTCTCTTCCTGCATTTTACGAAGCAATGCCGCCTTAATGAGTGCCTCTTTTTTATCTTTTAATTTTGCAGATTTTAATTCTTCCGCTTTATTTTCTGTTTGTATATTTTGTTTTATACAATCTTTATTGTCATCCATTTCCTATTCTATTTTAATTTATCTAACAAATAAAAATATTATATTCAAGAATTTACTCTCGTTTAAACCTCTTCTCTATCTCATCGTTTGTAAAACAAGATAGCGTTGGTTTTCCATCAGGTGTGTAATTGGCTTCCGGTAATTTGAAAAGCTCTTGCGTAATATACTCCATATCCTCAGGTGTTAATAATTGTCCGTATGGGATGGCTGCACTTTTAGCAAGAGTTTGAGCCATCTTCTTTTTAAAGAGTGATGTATCGGTTGTTCCTGTTTCGGCAGCAATATCGATAAATTTATGCAAAAGCTCTTGATAATTCAATCCCTCACTACCCTCTGGAACTCCTGTTACAGAGAATGAACCCGAACCTAAATTTGAAATTTCGAAACCTACTGACGACAACTCACTCTCTATTGCTGTAAGTATTTCGGTTTGTGCAGGCGAAAGTTGTATTATCTCAGGGAAGAGTATCTTTTGTACAGGTTGGGTATTCTTATCAATATTTGCTATATATTTTTCGTATAATATACGTGTATGAGCTCGATGCTGATCAACCAACACCATTCCCGATTTTATTGTTGTTACTATGTAACGTCCTTTTATCTGCAAATATGCTCCAACAAGAGGAGAAGCTTCGCTTTCGATTAGTTTTGTCTCTTGCTTCTCATCTACTCTGTCTAAGTGTTGCGAAATAAATAGTTCCTCATCGACACTTGTATCAAAATCGGTTTTTACTGATGGCACAGCCTCAAAATTATTATATAGTTTTTGCCAGTCTGACGATACTTTATTTACACCTCCATTATATTTAAATGGATTATATCCCGGGGTGTAACTTACCTGTGGTTGTTGAACAGGCTTATCGGATTTAAATATAGGTATTTCGGGAGCATCATCGGTATCGAAATCGATTGATGGAACTGCACTGAATTTTCCCAATGCCTCTTTCACAGCAGATAAAAGTATTGGCCAAAGGTGCTGTTCATTTTCAAATTTTATTTCGGTTTTTGTAGGATGTATATTTACATCGATTGTTGATGGTTCTACCTCAAATTTTATTACATAGTTGGGCATCTCTCCAACAGGTATAATATCTTCATATGCATTTATTACCGCCTTATGAAAATATGGGTGTCGCATATAGCGTCCATTAACAAAGAAATATTGTTGTGCCCCTCGTTTTCGTGCATTCTCGGGTTTACCGACAAATCCTGTTATCGTTGCCAATGTTGTTTTTACATTTATTGGCAACATTTGAGTATTCATTGTTTTACCGAAAAGAGAGACTATTCGTTGTAACAGATTTGATGAGTGAAGTTTATACATCTCCACCCCATTATGACATAGAGTAAATGCTATTTGCGGATTTGCTATTGCAATGCGTTCGAACTCTGTTAATATATTACTGAATTCTACTTGATTTGATTTTAAAAACTTTCTTCGTGCAGGAACATTGTAAAATATATCTTTTACACTGAAATTTGCCCCTACGGGTGTTGATATAGGCTCTTGAGATTCGACCTTTGATGCCGCCATTACCAATTGAGTTCCTACTTCATCCTCTGCCCGACGAGTGCGTAACTCAACATGTGCTATGGCTGCTATAGAGGCTAATGCTTCACCTCTAAATCCCATTGTATTTAAGGTAAACAAATCGGCAGACTTTTTTATCTTTGATGTTGCATGTCGTTCAAAAGATAGTCGGGCATCTGTCATAGACATTCCTTTTCCGTTGTCTATAACTTGAATTAATGTTCGCCCTGCATCTTTTATAATTATGGTTACCTCGGTTGCTCCTGCATCGATTGAGTTCTCCACCAACTCCTTTACCACAGACGAGGGACGTTGTATTACCTCTCCTGCTGCTATTTGGTTTGCTACCGAATCGGGGAGTAATTGTATTATATCCATTGGTTTGTTCCTTATCTTTTATCGTGGTTGTACCTCTACTTCATTTGAAAATTTACGACGTTTCTTTGGTTGCTCCTCAGTTTTAGCATCTTCAATTTTTCTAAAAATATCGTGCTTATCAGTGGGGCGTATGGCTTCGTACCATCTAAATGATGGAAGATAGAGGTCTTTGGGTTTTATTTTAGAGATAGGTATCATTACTCCATCAACTTGTGGCCACATTATCAGTTTTTCCATTTCATTTGTGGTTGTATCCATCTCCATTTTCAAAAAACCGCTTGTTGCACTGTTTAATCCGGTAAAGGTAGAGTCTTCTTCTTGTGGGTAGAATATGGTTTGTACGTTACCCGATACATCTACCTGTTTAAGTTTCCCGTTTTGAAACCCGTTTAACATATCCTTTCCTGTTATCTGATTAAAAAATGCTGTATCCTTTTGTTGTGTTGCAAATGCAAATGACGGTATATGTACCCTGTCTATTGTAGAATCATTAAGATAAATTCTTATTGTGTCTCCAAACAGTTGATAATTCGTATTCCATATTATAGGATTACGATACATATTTATTGTTGAATCGGATGATTTAAACACCATTGAATCGCATACTCCTTGAATATCGTTACGATAAAATCGTGTATTGAAATATGCTTTCATCAATCGGGTTGAATCTTGTAACTTTATAGTACGAAGAGTATCGGCATGCAAAAACAAGGTATCTTTTTGCGAACAATCCATCATTAATGCCAAATCGGTAACCATTGCACTATCGTTTTTTTCGTAATAGTATGCGTAATTACCTTTCATTATTACTTTTCGCAAAGTATCCTCCATATATACCGAACCATATACATTGCCATATCCGTTGTCTCTATCATAAAATATTGTATCGCCTATTAATCGATATGAGTTATGTTCCACCTCTGAGCGATTATATAATGCTGTTCTGTTATTATTTGTATTATACCAACCATTATTTGATATAATTTTCCCCGAATCCGATAGTATCTCGGTAGGACTCTCAATTTTTGCAATATGTGTCGATGTATTATATTTTAGGGTATCAGAAAATAATTTTGCTTTTTCGTTTGTTAATTCTACCTCATAATAGAATATTGCCTCTTTTGTATCAGGGCAATACTCGCCATATATTGACTGTAACTCGTTTTTAGAATCAACAATTTGTCCTCCTGTAAAATAGTATCCTACATTTGGTTCTAATTCATAATTCAGACTATCGGTTATTAGTGTTACGTCTCTGTTTTGTAATATTACGTTATAGCGTAATTGTGCCTCTTCATCTATTCCATTATAGTGCATTATATCACTATATACATATAGAGTATCACCTTGTTCCATTCTTACATTTCCAAATGCATCCATCGAATTTGTCTTTTCGTAGAAATAGGCACTATCACAAAACATCAACATACCGCCTCTATGAAACTGTACATTTCCTTTTAATATTTGATAGTCGGGATTTACTTTCTCATCAAACATTAACGAATCGGCATAATCAAGAACCACCTTGTTCGAATCCTCCGCAGCTACCTCTATCTCTGTTTTTTGTGCAGATATAGGCGGTTGTATAGGCGTAGGTGTTTGCTTTGCTCTTCCCAATACCGATATTATCAGCATTGTTAACAACAAAGCTACAATCTTTATCCCTCCTCGTTTATTTGAAGTGTTTTCGTTGTTTTTGTGCATATACTCTCTACTCGGCAATCATCCAACCTTCGTATTTAAAGTCGCAATTTCTCCAACCCTCTTTTATTTTTACGTATGTTGTTTTTTGCTTCTCTTTTATCCACTCCTCGATAAATTCTCCTTTCTTCTGATTTTCGACAATCGCCTTTATCTGTTGATAATCGTCAGAGATATTTGCCTTATGCCCATCAATGCGTTTTTTCAATTGAACTATTACCGCAACCTCACGACCCATTTTAGGATCCATCATAATAAAGGGTTTAGACATTTCTCCCTCTTTCATTCGTGAAACCTCTCGAGCTATCTCCTGTGGTAATTCAGACATTTCAAAACGTGAATTTCCTGTTGCAGGATTAACCATAAGACCTTTGCTATTTCGAGTATCTTTATCTTGCGATAATGCCAATACGGCTTGTTCAAATGTAAATTCTCCATTTACGATGTCTGTTCGAATCGAGTCTAATTTTGCCACCGTTTTATTCTTCTCGGTCTGTGATAATTTGGGTTTCAACAATATGTGTCGAACATTTACCATATCGCCCTTTTTCTCAATCAATTGTAATATATGATACCCAAACTCTGTCTCCACTATTTTTGACACCTTCTTGGGGTCGTTCAATGAGAATGCAGCTTTGGCAAATGGCTCAACCCATTGAGCTTTCCCAGCAAAGCCTGTTTCACCACCTTGTCGTGCAGATCCCGGATCTTCGGAATACAATATGGCTAATGTCGAAAATTCTGTCTCACCACTTAGCACACGCTCAGTATAATCCCTCAATCGTCCCTTTATATTATCTATCTCTTCTTGCGGTATGAATGGATGCAACTTCAATATTTGCACCTCAACTTTCATAGGTATAAAGGGAATACTATCTTTAGGCATATTATCGTAATATCGACGAACTTCGGAAGGTGTTACCTTTACCCCGCTTACCAATGTTCGTTGCATCTCTTGCACTACACTTTGGTCACGAACCATTTCGGTTAGTAATTCACGCAACTCAGGCATAGGTTTTTTAAAATACTCCTCTACTTTTTCTTTTGAACCTATGTTGGTTATAAAGTAGTTTATTCGGCTCTCTACTTCTTGTGCAACTTGTGCATCGTCGGCATATATACTATCAATACTTGCTTGGTGTAAAAATAGTTTTTGTATTGCCATCTGTTCGGGTATGAAACAGTATGGATCGCCTTCTATTTTTTGGCGTTCATACTGCATATTGCGATATTGCTCTTCTACTTGTGATTTTAGAATTACTTCGTCTCCAACAACCCATACCACCTCATCTATTACATTGTTTTGTGCTTGCAATGCAATAGGCAATAATATTGTCAGAAATATTAGCTTTACTATTTTTTTCATATTTCTACTTCTTCTCTATAGTTGAAACCACGTCGTAGTTTATCTCTACTTTATATTTTTTTGTTAAGTATTTTACCCAATCTCTTTCCAACTTTTGTTGGTAGTCAGAGGTTACCTGACCTTTTACATCGGTATAGCTTTCAGGGCCTTTCTTTAATACACGTCCTTTTGCAAAGGATACAGGGAAGGTCTCATCGATATATGGTTTTGCTCCAAAGATATAATAATCGACAACTCCATTATCTCCCTCTGCAAACAGACCTTTTTTTACTTTTATTATACGTTCACTTCCTGTATTCAATGCCTTATTTAAAGTTGTTGCAGCCTCATCATATTTTAGGTCTTTTAGCATAATCTCTGCCTCTTTTGCTATGCTATCGTTTTTACATAGCACTACAATTCCTTTGAAATGAGGTTCTGACCAAGAGTACTCTTTTTTATTTTTCTTAAAATATTTCTTTAAGCCCTTTTCGTCTTTCGAAGCTTTGTCCCATACCTCTTGATTGCTTATTTCGAATAACAACATTCCATCTCGGTACTCATTGTAGAGATTACGGAAATCGGGGTATTTATTCTCTAACTGGGTATTTTCGTAAGCTATTATTGCATTGTCAATATATTCATCAACACTTGTCTTTATGGCAACATCGGCTGACACTTGTTGTGTTTGTTTACTTTTAGTATAGAAATCGGCATAATCTGAAACTGTATAGTTAACTCCTGCTAATGCAAATAGTGTTGAATTGTCTTTTGCTATTTGTTGCAAAAATGTTGTATCAAGTGATGTTCTTACTGCCAAATCTTCTAATTGAGACATTTTTTCGCTATTAAAAGAGTAGTTATATTCCTCTTTTAATTTAGAGATTAAAGTCTCTCTTCCATTTCCTGCTCTATCATCACGAGCTATTCGACGCATAATATCCTTTTGCATCTCTTCGTATGGCTTCAATCCTCGTTTTTCTATAACTTTAACTATATGCCAACCAAATGGTGTTTTAAATGGTTCAGATATTTCACCCTCATTTAACGAAAAAGCCACATCTTCGTACTCTTTTACAATACGTCCTGTTGAAATCCATCGCATTTTACCATCTGTATCACGAGTTCCCGGATCTTCGGTATATTCATATACTACATCTTCAAAAGATACCCCCTCTTGCAATTTCTGATATGCCTCTCTGATTTTAGCCTCTTTTGCTTTCTCTTCGGTCGAAGTCATTGATGTTGGAAGCATTACCATTATGTGTGCTGTTAAGACTTCTCCCGGATCGGGACGACGTGATATTACTTTTATTAAATGATAACCAAATCGAGACAAAACAGGTTCCGATACCTCTCCTTCGGCTGTTGTGTATGCTGTTTGTTCGAATGGATATACTGTCATAAATCCTTTTATATATCCTAAATATCCTCCATTGCGAGATACCGATGGATCTTCGGAATAGGTCTTTGCCATTTCAGTAAAATCGGCACCTGCATCAATTCGTTGCTTTAACGCCAATGCTTTTTGGTAAGCTTTTTGTTGTGTCTTTTCCGGATTGTTTTCATCGATAGAGAATAGAATATGAGCCACCTCTACATTCTCTTGCAATCTCGAATAAGCTTCACGAGCCAATTTCTCATCGGCTTCTTGGTCGACTAAATATGGTTGGGCTAATTGATTTCTATAACCTTGTAATTCTGTAATAAAGGCTTTAGTTGTATCAATTCCGTTTGCCTCTGCTTCCATAACTTTTAATTTGTACTCTTTGAACATTTGAAGATACTCTTCAAGTGTTTTGTGTTCGAGCTGTTGTTGCGAATTTTTATTATATATATATTCAAATTCAGATTTTTTTATCTCTTTTCCATTGATTGTCATTATTGTCGGATCATTCTCTTGTGCTTTTATTACAGCTGAAGACAATAGTGCAAAGGTCAATAAAAATACTCTCTTTCTCATTGTTATTTAGTTTTTGTTTATTCTTTATGTTATAATATATACAATTTTCAAAGTTATAAAATTTGTTCTACATAGACGAAGAATATTCTTTAATTTTATTGAAAAATAGTCTCTTATATGTAAAAAAGAGGAAATACTCGATTGTATTTCCTCTTTCTGCTATATTTAGAACTGTTTTATTGATTTCCTCTACTATAATTTGGAGACTCACTTGTGATTGTTACATCGTGGGGATGACTCTCTGCAACTCCCGCATTTGTTATACGGGTGAATTTTGCCTGATGCAATTTTTCAATATTTTCGGCACCGCAATAACCCATTCCTGAACGCAATCCGCCAATCATTTGATATACTACTTCGTATAATGAGCCTTTATATGGAACACGTGCTGCAATTCCTTCTGGAACCAATTTCTTGGTATCAATTTCTCCCGCTTGGAAGTATCTGTCTTTCGAGCCTTTCTCCATTGCCTCCAACGAACCCATACCTCGATATGCTTTAAATTTACGTCCGTTATAGATGATTGTTTCACCCGGAGATTCTTCTACTCCTGCCAACAATCCTCCCAACATAACTGAGTACGCTCCTGCTGCCAATGCTTTTACAATATCACCCGAATAACGAATTCCTCCGTCAGCAATCAATGGAACACCTGTCCCTTTTAATGCCTTAGCAACTTCATAAACCGCAGACAATTGAGGAACTCCGATTCCTGCAATAACACGAGTTGTACAAATTGAACCGGGACCGATACCCACTTTAACGCAGTCTGCTCCTGCATCTGCCAAGTATCTTGCCGCCTCTCCTGTTGCAATGTTACCTACGGTTACATCTATTCCTGAGAAGCTGTTTTTTACTTTTTTCAATAAATCTACAACACCTTTTGTGTGCCCGTGAGCTGTATCAATTACCAAAGCATCAACTCCTGCATTTACCAACTCCGCAGCACGATCCATCGCATCTCCGGTTACTCCAATTCCTGCGGCAACACGTAAACGTCCTAATTTATCTTTACATGCAAAGGGTTTGTCTTTTGCTTTTGTTATGTCTTTGTAAGTTACCAACCCTACCAATTTGCCGTTTTTATCGACAACCGGCAATTTCTCTATTTTGTGTAATTGCAAGATATCTGCAGCCTCGTGCAAATCGGTTGATTGTGATGTTGTTACCAAATTTTGAGTAGTCATCACTTCATCAATTAATCTTGCACTGTTTCTCTCAAATCGTAGGTCTCGGTTTGTTACAATACCAACCAAATTGCGTTCGTCATCAACCACCGGTATTCCTCCGATATGATACTCCGCCATTAATGCCAAAGCATCTGCTACGGTCGAACCTCTCTTTATTGTTACAGGATCGTATATCATTCCGTTCTCGGCACGTTTTACAGCGTGAACTTGTTTTGCTTGTGCCTCAATTGACATATTTTTATGGATTACACCTATTCCTCCCTCACGAGCAATTGCAATTGCCAAACTCGCCTCGGTAACAGTATCCATAGCCGCTGAGACTAATGGAATGTTCAAATCGATGTTTCTTGAGAACTTTGTTTTAAGACTTACATCCCTGGGTAATACCTCTGAATAAGCGGGAATAAGAAGGACATCGTCAAAAGTAAGACCGTCCATTACTACTTTTTCTGCAATAAATGACATAATGAGTATGCTTTTGATTTTTATTGCACGCAAAGTTAACAATAATGCGGGAGTTGAGAAAATTTTTTTGATTTTTTTTCTAAAAAAAATTGGACAGTTTTTTATTTACTGTCCAATTTATTCACAATATATTGTTCTTGTTTTTGATTTACATTCTGTTACATACTGCTTAGTTACCCATCTCAGATAAGAATTTTATCCTTACCAAACGTATATCTTCTTCATTGTAATCGCCTCCCAACTCTTTTATAGCCTCATCAAGATCATCCCTATCAGTCTCTTTAAAGTAGCTAAATATATCTTCAACCTCTTCATCGTCCAACATCTCCCGAATAAAATAATCAAGATTTATTTTTGTTCCAGACATTACTATCGTCTCTAATTCTGTTAACAATTCGGAGTAGTCGAGATTTTTCTCTGAGGCAATATCATCTTATCTTACTTGGCGGTCGATTGCCTGAATGATTGAAATTTTAAACTTAGATTTATTTGGAACGGTACGCACTCGCATATCTTCAGGGCGTTCAATCTCATTCTCTTCGCAATGACGTTTTATAACATCTATAAACTCTTGTCCGTATCGCTGTGCTTTTCCCGCTCCTACCCTTGGAATATTTTTAAGTTCTTCCATTGTTATAGGATACGTGGTAGCCATTGCTTCTATTGATACATCCTGAAATATTACATAGGGTGGTAACTTTAACTCCTTGGCTATCTTCTTTCTTAAATCTTTTAATATAGAATATAGCATAGGGTCAACAGCACAAGCTCCGCCACCTTTCATTTGTACCTCATCATCATTTTCTTCAAAATGGTTATCCTGAACAATTTTAAACGACACCGGTTTTTTTAAGAATTTATGACCCGCCTCCGTTACCTTCAACAATCCGTATGTCTCAATGTTTTTATCGATATATCCAGCTATCAAAGCCTGACGCACCACGGCATTAAGAGTTTTATCCTCTTCATCTTCGGCTGAGGCAAATACTTCTAACTCGTTGTGTTTATACGACATTATTTCATTGCTCTCTTTACCTTTTAATACATCTATGACATACTCTGCTTTGAATTTTTCTTTCAAAGCAATTATAGTCTCTATTACCAAAGCCAACAACTCTTTTGCTTCTACCTGTTTTTTAGGGTGAAGACAGTTATCGCAATTATGACAATTCTCTTGTGTATATTCCTCTCCAAAGTAGTGTAGCAACAATTTTCGTCGACATACAGAAGACTCTGCGTATGCTGCGGTTTCCAACAATAGTTGTTTGCTTATCTCTTGCTCCGATATTAATTTACCTTGTGCAAATTTTTCGAGCTTTTGTAAATCTTTGTGTGTATAAAAGGTAATACACTCACCTTCTCCTCCATCACGTCCTGCACGTCCTGTCTCCTGATAATAACCTTCGAGACTCTTGGGAATATCATAGTGTATTACATATCGCACATCGGGTTTGTCTATTCCCATTCCGAAGGCTATTGTTGCAACTATCACCTCAATATCTTCGAGCAAAAAGGCATCTTGCGTTTGTGTGCGGGTTGCAGAATCCATTCCCGCATGATATGGTAATGCACTTATATCGTTTGCTTGCAGGTGAGCTGCCAACTCTTCTACTTTCTTTCTACTTAAACAGTAGATTATACCAGATTTCCCTGGTTGAGATTTTATATAGCGAATTATCTCCTTATCTACATCTTTGGTCTTTTGACGAACTTCGTAGTAGAGGTTTGGACGATTAAACGATGATTTGAATTGTGTAGCACCTAATATTTCAAGGTTCTTTTGTATATCGTGTTG
Organism: Bacteroidales bacterium; assembly: GCA_017559955.1. Classification (GTDB taxonomy): domain Bacteria; phylum Bacteroidota; class Bacteroidia; order Bacteroidales; family G3-4614; genus Caccoplasma_A. The sequence continues at coordinate 67,700 of JAFYPQ010000026.1, read as the reverse complement.
CACCTTAGGGGTGGCTGTTGCCGTAAGTGCTATTATTGGAGCCACTCCTATATCGTTGATTATTGGTCGTATTCTTCGATATTCGGGTCTGAAATCGTGTCCCCACTCCGATATACAATGAGCTTCGTCTATTGCATAGAACGAGATTTTAACCTGTTTCAAGAACTCCACATTCTCCTCCTTTGTCAGAGACTCGGGAGCTACATACAATAGTTTTGTTTTTCCTCCCAATATATCACTCTTAACCTGATCTATGGCAACTTTCGAAAGTGAAGAATTTATAAAGTGTGCCACCCCATCTTCTTCACTAAAATTTCGCATTGCATCAACTTGATTTTTCATCAAGGCTATTAATGGAGATATTACAATGGCTGTACCTTCAAGCATTAACGAAGGTAATTGATAACATAACGATTTTCCTCCACCTGTTGGCATAAGAACAAACGAATCTTTTCCTTCAAGCAGATTCATTATTATTTGTTCTTGATTTCCTTTAAAAGTATCAAATCCAAAATTTTCTTTTAGAGCCTTTGTTACTTGAGCCTTTGTGAACATAAAGCAATGCTTTTAATATTAAAAAAATGTTTAGCGAGTGAATTATTCTCAACTCGCTAAACAAAGTTATAATTTCATTTTAAAAAAAAGCAACTTTTTTGATAAAAATTTTATGCCATAGTATGCATATTTGCATTTACCAACCTGTTTTTAGCATAATTTAATGTTATGGTGAGGCTTTTTCTGTCGGTTGATGGCATCTCGTACATTGCATCCATCATTATATGTTCCACTATCGAGCGTAGTCCACGAGCTCCAAGTTTAAACTCTATTGCTTTATCTACAATAAAGTCTAATACCTCATCCTCGAATTTCAATTTTATGCCATCTAATTTAAACATATATATATATTGTTTTATTATAGCATTTTCGGGTTCGGTTAATATATTGCGAAGCACGGTTCTGTCCAACGGATTAAGATAGGTCAATATAGGCAAACGCCCTATAATCTCGGGTATCAATCCAAACGACTTTAAATCTTGCGGTGATATATATTGCAAGAAGTTGTTTCTGTCGATCTGTTTTTGATCCTCTTTTGTACTAAATCCAACAACTTGTGTATTTAATCTTGCCGCAATTTTTCGTTCAATTCCGTCAAATGCTCCTCCACATATATATAATATGTTTTGAGTGTTCACTTGAATCATTTTTTGGTCGGGGTGCTTACGTCCACCTTGTGGCGGAACATTTACAACCGAACCTTCAAGTAGTTTTAACAAACCTTGTTGTACTCCCTCTCCCGAGACATCTCGAGTTATTGAAGGGTTATCTCCTTTGCGGGCGATCTTATCTATCTCGTCAATAAAAACAATTCCTCGCTCAGCCGCAGCAACATCATAATCGGCAACTTGCAACAATCGAGTAAGAATACTCTCGATATCCTCTCCCACATATCCGGCTTCGGTCAAAACAGTTGCATCAACAATTGTAAATGGCACATTAAGCAAGCGTGCTATGGTTTTTGCCAATAGGGTTTTTCCCGTTCCGGTTGAGCCCACCATTATTATATTCGACTTCTCAATTTCAACGCTATCAGGAAGATTTTTATCTTGTGTTACTCGTTTATAATGGTTATACACCGCTACCGATAAAAATCGTTTTGCCGACTCCTGACCTATTACGTATTTATCGAGAAACTCTTTTATCTCCTTTGGTTTTGGTATATTTGTTATTTGAAATTTCTTTTCGCTCTTTGGTTGACCTTTTGGCATATTCAAATAGTTCTCTGCCATATAATAGAGACAATCGCCACAAAGAAAGCCTTTACTTCCTTGTATCAGATATTGTGGAGACATCTCTCTGCCACACATAAAGCAGATCTCTTTACCCTCAGAGCCGTTATTTCTCTTTTTTGACATATTCAATTCTCTTTGTTATCGTCTTTCAAGAACTTTATCTATCATTCCGTAATTCTTAGCCTCTTCTGCCGTCATCCAATAATCTCGATCCGAATCCAACTCAATCTTTGCATAATCGTTACCTGAGTGGTCGGCTATTATGGTATATAACTCTTTACGCAACTTCAATATCTCTCGTGCAGTAATCTCAATATCCGATGCTTGTCCTTGAACGCCTCCCAATGGTTGATGTATCATAACTCGAGAGTGTTTTAATGCAAAGCGTTTGTCTTTTGCTCCCGCAACCAACAACACTGCCGCCATCGATGCCGCCATTCCTGTACATATTGTAGATACATCGCTTGAAATGTATTGCATTGTATCATAAATACCCAATCCTGCATAAACGCTTCCTCCGGGGCTGTTTAAATATATCGATATATCTTTCCCCGGCTCAACAGAATCCAAATATAGTAGTTGTGCCTGTATAACATTTGCTGCGTAATCATCTATTTGTGTTCCAAGAAAGATAATTCTATCCATCATCAAACGAGAGAAGACATCCATTTGTGCAACATTCAATTGACGCTCCTCAATAATTGTTGGAGAAATATAAGAGCTTGTTACATCAATATATTTATCAAGTGCATTTCCGTTCATATTCAAATGACGGGTAGCATATTTTTTAAAATCGTTGTTCATAGCTAATAATTTTTATACTTTATATATTATAATGCGAAGTTATAACATTTTAGTTTATAAAAAAAGGAGCAAAACAATTTTGCTCCTTTTTTAGAGTTATTTTGGTAATTCTTATTTCACCTCTAATGATTTGTAGAAATCATCAAGAGTTACCTCTTTTGTATCCAAAGTAACTTTCGATTTGATTACCTCTACAATTTTCTCCTCCATTACTCTGTCAAGCATATTGTTGACGATTTTTTTATCTTTCAACATATCATCAGCATATTTTTGAAGAAGGTCTTCGGGAACGTTAGCCATTCCGTATTGAGCGAATTGCATTTTAGTTGCTTTTTTAGCCATCTCTTCGATGTCAGCTTTCTCAACTTTAATCTCAGCATCTTTAACGATTTGCTCTTTGATTAATTGCCATTTAAGGTCGGGCAACATTTTTGCATACTCCTCGTCAACGTTCTCTATTTTGTTGTCTTTGTCGCTGAATTTCAACCAACGTTTCAACATAGCATCAGCAAACTCCAACTCGCCAACTTTGTTTTCGATATATGTGCGAGCATCCATTGCAAATTTGTAATCTGCCTCGGGAGCAATTTGCTCTTTCAACATATCAGCGATTTTAGCACGGAAGTCGGCCTCATCTTTTACATTGTCTTTACCAAAAGCTGCATCAAACAACTCTTGTCCCATTTCAGCTGGTTTGAATGCCAAGATTGAAGTAATCTCCATTTCGAAGTTTGATTTAACCTCTGCTGCCTCCTCTTTTTTGATGTGAAGCATTGAAGCAACCTCTGTATCGTTACCCTCGCTTGCAACCGAAGGATTAAATACAACTTTCTCTCCTTTTTTAACTCCGATGAATTTTGCTCTTTCACCTTCATTTTTAGTGTAACGTGGAGAAATCATTCCCGACTCAACTACGATACCACCCTCTTTTACAGTGCCATCCTCGTTAAGCTCAACCATTTTACCTTTTGCGATATCGTTCTCAGCTATAACTTCGCCTTCCTCTTGTTTCCCGAAACGATTTTTGTAAGCCTCAACTTGTTTGTTAATCATTTCGTCATCTATTACAATTTGGTTGTACTCGATTTTGTCATCTTTGCTCAACTCAACTTTTACCTCGGGAGCCAAAGCCACATCGAATGTAAACTCAAAATCTTCTTGAGTATCGAAATCAACTTCGGGTTGTCCCTCTTTTGGAAGAGGCTCGCCAAGTACTGCAAGTTTTTTATCTGTTATGTAGTTATATAGTTGTTCTGAAATAAGGGTGTTGATCTCATCTATCAAAACAGATTTTCCTACCATTTTTTGAATCATCGATTTAGGAGCCATACCTTTTCTAAATCCGGGTACAACTGCTTTTTGACGGTAAGAACGCAATGCTTTCTCAACTTTCTCTTGATAATCGGCTTTCTCTATTTTCACGGTAATTTCTGCCGAAACATTACCTGTGCTTTTTTCTGTTACGTTCATTTATATATATTTTTATGTTATAAAATTCTTTTCGGGGTGCAAAATTACTCTTAATATTTCAATCTATCAAACAGTTGAGGGTAAATTAATATGTTTTTTTAATCTATTTTTCATTTTTTGCGGCATAAAAGCTCTTTTTGGCAAAATATTTTAATAAAATATTGTTTTTGTCTTTTTTTTCTTTTAAGTTTGTGGAGTTACATTTACAGGGAGAGATGTAATACTGATTAATTATAAACCTATATTTCTTATAATCATGAATATTTACGTTGGAAATCTTAATTTTAGGGTTAAAGAACCTCAACTACAAGAGGCATTTGAAGCATTTGGAGAAGTTACATTGGTAAAGATTGTAAGAAATAAAGAGACGGGGCGTTCGAAAGGATTCGGATTTGTGGAAATGTCAAATAACGAACACGCTACACTTGCTATTGAATCGCTAAACAACAGCGAATTTGAGGGCAGACGTATGATTGTTTCACAAGCAAGACCTAAACCTGAAAAATAGAAATTAATTTGAATTTTATAAATACGAAGGTGCGTAAAGAAAATTTCCTTTTTACGCACCTTTGTAGTAAAATATAAGGAGGGTTTAGGGTTATTGGGGTCTTTAAGGTCGTTAGAGTCGTTAAAGTCATTAGGATTATTGATGTAAACTTCATATTTATCGCTCGCTTATTCGTATCTTTGTAAAAAATCAATATTATGAAGAGGATTGTTTTTATTCTTGCAATTTTAGTCTTTGCGAGTTGCAACAGATATAATAAGAGTGTGGATTACGCTCAATTTGTTAATCCGTTTGTTGGCACCGATTTTACAGGTAATACATACCCCGGTGCTACGGTTCCGTTTGGTATGGTGCAATTAAGTCCTGATAATGGGTTACCTGGTTGGGATAGAATTGCAGGTTATTTTTACCCCGACAGCACGATTGCTGGGTTTAGCCATACTCACTTAACGGGTACCGGTGCGGGCGACCTTTACGATGTTTCGTTTATGCCGGTTACTCTTCCCTACAACGAGGCTGAGGCTCCTTTGGGTATTCACTCAAAATTTTCGCACAACAGCGAAGTTGCCGAGGCAGGTTATTACAAGGTAATGCTGGATGATTATAATATTTTGGTTGAGCTTACTGCTACCGAGCGTTGCGGTGTTCAGCGTTATACTTTTCCCAAAGCAGAGGCTTCGGTTTTCTTAAACCTTACAAAGGCTATGAATTGGGATGCTACAAAAGAGAGTCATATTGAGTTTACCGACTCGGTAACAATTAAAGGATATAGATTTTCTTCGGGTTGGGCTGTTGACCAAAAGCTATTTTTTGTTTCGAAACTTTCGAGACCATATAAATCGGTTCATATAGATACCATAACTCTTGACAACAATAAAACGAGTGTTGTTGCAAGAATGGATTTTGATACCGAAGAGGGGGATACTTTAGTTATTAGAACTGCTCTTTCGCAAACAGGCATTGAGGGTGCTGAATTAAATTTACAGGCAGAACAACTTAATGATGGTTTTAATGCTTACAGAAAAGCTGCGTACGACTACTGGAACAGAGAACTTTCGAAGATTAAGATTGAGAGCCAAGACACTACCATATTGCGAACTTTTTACACCGCCCTTTATCATACAATGACCGCACCCACTATTGCGAGTGATGTCGACGGATGTTACAGAGGGTTGGATAAAGAGGTGCATAAAGACTCTACGATGGTTACATACGGCACATTCTCTTTGTGGGATACTTACAGAGCGGCTCATCCTTTATATACATACATCTGCCCCGATAGAGTAAACGATATGGTTAAATCGTTTTTAAACCATTACAAAGAGTTTGGGCGTCTTCCGGTTTGGAGTTTTTATGGCAATGAAACAGATATGATGATTGGCTACCATTCTGTGCCTGTTATTGTGGATGCCTACCTTAAAGGCATTGGCGATTTTAATGCAGAAGATGCCCTTGATGCTTGTGTTGCCACTGCAAACATTGACAGTTACAGGGCTTTGGGTGAATACAAACGACTTGGATTTGTTCCGTTTGATAAAGAGAAAGAGTCGGTATCGAAAACCATCGAATACTCGTTTGACGATTGGTGCATTGCAAAAATGGCGAAAAAATTGGGTAAAGCCGATACTGCAAAAATATTCTTTGACAGGGCAAATAATTACAGAAATATTTATAACCCTGAGTCGGGATTTTTACAAGCAAAAGATAGTAAAGGTAACTTTATTAAAGATTTTAAAGCCGGTGAATATACCGAGCATATTACAGAGAGCAACTCGTGGCACTACAACTGGGGTGCTCATCACGATATTTTATGGTTGCAAGATGTTATGGGCAAAGAGCTTTTTATGGAGCGTTTAAACGATTTGTTTACCATTTCCACTTCGGATGATTTGCCTATTTTCTCGACCGGTATGATTGGCGAGTATGCTCACGGAAACGAGCCTTGCCACCACGTTGCTTACGTATTTAACCACGCAGGCAAACCTTGGCTTACTCAAAAATATGTTACAATGGTTATGCACTCGCTTTACAACGACTCGCCTGCAGGATTGTGCGGTAATGAGGATTGCGGACAGATGTCGGCTTGGTATGTTTTCAGTGCCATGGGATTTTACCCAATGAACCCTGCTTCGCAAACTTACGAAATAGGTTCGCCTATTGTTAAAAGTGCAAAAATTAATTTGAGTAATGGCAAATGTTTTACTATTTTTGCACCTGAAGTTTCGAAAGAGAATATATACATTCAAAATATTCTGCTTAATGGCAAGCCCTATAACCTTAATTATATAACTCACGAACAGATTATGGATGGTGCAACCATTACTTTTGAAATGGGTAATACTCCTAAAATCGATTAATATTTAACCTTTTATGATTGACCAAATTACGATAGACAAAATTATGGATGCCGCCGATATTGTAGAGGTGGTATCGGACTTTGTTTCGCTTCGTAAACGAGGTGTCAATTATACAGGTTTATGCCCGTTCCACGACGAAAAGACTCCTTCGTTCAGCGTATCGCCATCAAAGGGTATTTGCAAATGTTTCAGTTGCGGTAAAGGGGGAAATGCCGCCCACTTTATTATGGAGCACGAGCAGATGTCGTACTACGAGGCTTTGAAATATCTTGCAAAGAAATATCATATCGAGATTGCCGAACGAGAACTTACTCAAAAAGAGAAAGAGGCTAAAACCACTCGTGAAAGTATGCTTATTGTAAACGAGTTTGCCAAAGAGTTTTTTTGTAAGAATTTAAATGAAACAGAAGAGGGTCGTGCTATTGGTCTGGCATATTTTAAGGAGCGAGGTTTCAGAGAGGATATTATAGCCAAATTTGGATTGGGATACTCTCCCGAGAAGCGTGATGCCTTAGCCGTTGCCGCCGAAAGGGGGGGGTATAAAAAGGAGTATCTTTTAAAGACTGGTTTGTGTATCGAGAGCCAAGATGGCAAATATCTTGCCGACAGATTTAGGGGCAGAGTTATTTTCCCCGTCTATTCTTTGGCAGGAAAGGTTATTGCATTTGGCGGTAGAATTCTTAAAACAAGCGAAAAGATTGCCAAATATCAAAACTCACCGGAATCGGAGGTTTATCATAAAAGTAATGTTTTATATGGTATTTACCATGCCAAAGCGGCAATGGTAAAACAGAACAACTGCTTTTTGGTCGAGGGTTATACCGATGTTTTGTCGATGCATCAGGCAGGCATCGAAAATGTTGTTGCCTCGTCTGGGACCTCTCTCACTAACGGACAGATAAGACAGATACATCGCTTTACCGAAAATATTACTGTTTTATACGATGGCGATGCGGCAGGTATTAAAGCTTCGCTAAGAGGTATCGATATGCTATTGGAAGAGGGTATGAAAGTTAAAGTTGTGCTTCTGCCCGACGGAGACGACCCCGACTCTTTTGCTAAAAAGCATAGCGCTTCGGAGTTTGCCGAATATATAAAGAGTAACGAAAAAGACTTTATCACATTTAAAACAAATCTTCTTATAAAGGATACAGGAGACGACCCTCAAAAAAGAGCAAATCTTATAAGCGATATTGTTCAATCTATTTCGGTTATTCCCGATGAAATTACTCGTTCGGTATATATAAAGGAGTGCAGTAGAATTATGGAGGTAAGGGAAGATGTTCTGCTTAAAGCCGTTGCCACCGAACGTTTAAAAAAGGCTGAGACAGGGGCATCGCCAGCAAATATGCCTCAGGAGAGTGCTCCCATAAGTGCCAAAGACGAACATATATCATCCTCTCCCACTCCGATTGGTATAGAGAGTTCGAAAAAATCGATTATCGGTGCATACGAAAAAAAACTTATTCGCTTTATAATAAAATATGGTCTTACTCCTATGTTCGATTCGGAAGGTAATGTTACCGATATATTATCTTTTATTGTAAACGAACTTAGTTCGGACGGTATTGAATTCACAACCGACATTTATGCTCAAATGGTTAACGAGGCTCTTGAACTCAAAGGAAATTGGGTTGAGAATTTTGTAAATGGCGAAATGAGCGAAAACGGCAAAAAGAGAGGCATTATAACTTTTGAATGTATTGATGCCCGTACCGAAACTGAAAAAATTAAATATTGGATTGAGTATATTAACGATATAAACCAATCTATTACAAAATACTTTTTAAATCACCGAGAGGAGACTATTAGTAAAATTGCCGTTGATTTAATAAGCGAGAAATACAGATTAAGCAAAAAACAGACTATTAAAAGCGATGAGGAACGTGTTGTTTCTCTTGCTCGTCGTATGATTACCGAGCTTAAAGATGCTATTGTTGGAGAGCATATAAAATCGCTTAACACTGCACTTAAAGAGGCTTTCAAGAATAAAGATAACGAAAAGGTTATGTCGCTTCTTAAAGAGCTCAACAACTTTAATGCCATAAAAGTTCAACTTGCAAAAGAGTTGGGAGAAAGAGTGCTGAATTGCTAAACATAACCTCTTATTAACCACTCCGTTTCGGCGTGGTTAAATTTCATTATTCCTTATTAAGAGAACTACAGAAAATAAAAATAGTTTTAACCTCTATTTTATTGTCTTTAAATTTCGTTTTGAATAAATCTTTGTTTATATTTGCCAGATACAACATACAATATTTTCAATGTTTAATTAAAACTTAAAGTATTGTTGTTCAACGAGAACTATTATTTTAACATATTAAGTCTGGAAAAGACTATGGCAAACAGTAAAGAAAAATTATTCGAACAATTCCCGCCCGTTTCGACCGAAGCGTGGATTGAGAAAGTTACGGCAGACCTTAAAGGTGCCGACTTTGAGAAAAAACTTGTTTGGAAAACAAACGAGGGTTTCAATGTTAAACCCATGTACAGAGCCGAAGATACCGAAGGTATGAGTTCTACAAACTCTGTTCCCGGTGAATTTCCTTTTATACGTGGTACAAAGTGCGACAATGTTTGGCTGATACGTCAAGACATTAAAGCAGATGATGCAGTTGCTGCAAACGCAAAAGCAAAAGATGTTTTAACTAAAGGTGTTACATCGTTATGTTTCAAAGTTGAGGCAGAGAACATTAATAATAACGGTATGGCAACTCTTCTTGATGGTATAAATATAGAAGAGACTGAAATTAACTTCCGTTGCTGTATTCGTCAAGCTGAAAATTTAATGGATGCTTTTAAAGCATACGTCGATAAAATTGGAGCAGATAAAGAAAAAGTTAAAGGTTCGTTAAACTATAACCCATTTAAAAAGATGCTCAAAAAAGGTAAAGACGTTGAGGACTTTGCCGACATTTGTGCAAATCTTGTAAAAGCTTCGGCTGAGTTGCCTAAGTTCAGAGTATTGGCTGTTGACTCAGTTATGCTTTGCGATGCCGGTTCGTATATCTCGCAAGAACTTGGATACGCTCTTGCTTGGGGTAACGAATATATGAGCGTTTTAACAGACAAAGGCATCAGCGTTGATGAGGCTGCAAAAAATATCAAATTCAACTTTGGAATTTCTTCGAACTTCTTTATGGAGATTGCAAAATTCCGTGCAGCTCGTATGTTATGGGCTGAGATTGTTGCCGCATATAAACCTGCTTGTTTGTGTGCCGCTAAAATTGCTTCTCACGCAGAGACTTCGAAGTTCAACCTTACCGTTTTTGATGCTCACGTAAACCTATTGCGTACTCAAACAGAGACTATGTCTGCTGCATTGGCAGGCGTCGATTCTATTTGTGTTACTCCGTTTGATGCCCCCTACAAAGAGAGCGACGAGTTCTCTGAGCGTATTGCTCGCAACCAACAATTATTGTTGAAAGAGGAGTCGCATTTCGATAAAATTACTGACCCATCGGCTGGTTCGTACTATGTTGAGAACCTAACAACATCTATTGCCGAACAAGCGTGGAAGTTGTTTAACGAGGTTGAAGCAGAGGGCGGTTTCTATGCAGCAGTTAAGAGCGGAAGTGTTCAAAACGGTGTTAATGCTTCGGGTAATGCTCGCAGAAGTGCAATTGCTCGTCGTAGAGAAATTTTGTTGGGAACAAACCAATACCCCAATATTAATGAAAAAGCTGCCGAGAAGATTGAAGATAAAGCAAAATGCAGATGCTGTGGCGGTGGTAAATGCACTCCCGATTTTGCAACTCTCGACTTTAGCCGTGGTGCTACTCAATTTGAGGAGTTACGTTTGGCTACAGAGGGTAACGATAAACAACCTACAGTATTTATGTTGACTATCGGTAATCTTGCTATGCGTCTTGCTCGTTCGCAATTCTCAGGCAACTTCTTTGGTTGTGCAGGTTATAAAATTATTGACAATCTTGGTTTCGACACAGTTGAAGAGGGTGTTGAAGCTGCTGTTAAAGCAGGTGCTGATATTGTTGTTCTTTGTTCGAGCGACGAAGAGTACGCTACTCTTGCTCCCGCAGCATTCAAGGCTTTAGACGGACGTGCAATGTTTGTTGTTGCAGGTGCTCCTGAATGTGCAGAGGAACTTAAAGCACAAGGTATAGATATGTTCATAAATATTCGCAGCAATGTTCTTGAAACTTTGCAAGCGTTTAATAGCAAACTTTCAATCAAATAAGTACTATGAGACCAGATTTCAGTAACATAAATATAAATGACGCTTTTGCAAACAGTGCAACTTGTGTCGCTTGCAATTCGGAAGCTAACTGGATTACTCCCGAACTTATACCCGTTAAGCCTATTTATACCAAAGAGGATTTGGAGGGTATGGAACACCTTAATTACGTTGCAGGTATGGAGCCTTACCTAAGAGGTCCTTACAGCACAATGTACGTTATGCGTCCTTGGACTATTCGTCAATACGCAGGTTTCTCTACTGCTGAAGAATCTAATGCCTTCTACCGTCGTAACCTTGCTGCAGGTCAAAAAGGTTTGTCTGTAGCTTTCGACCTTGCTACTCACCGAGGTTATGATGCCGACCACGAACGTGTTGTTGGTGACGTTGGTAAAGCCGGTGTATCAATTTGCAGCCTTGAGGATATGAAAGTTTTGTTCGACGGTATTCCTTTGAACAAAATGTCTGTTTCAATGACAATGAATGGTGCCGTATTGCCAATTCTTGCATTCTACATCAATGCAGGTTTGGAGCAAGGTGCTAAATTGGAAGAGATGGCAGGTACTATCCAAAACGATATTCTTAAAGAGTTTATGGTGCGTAATACATATATTTACCCACCTGAATTCTCAATGAGAATTATTGCTGATATTTTTGAATATACTTCAAAGAACATGCCTAAGTTCAACTCTATCTCTATCTCGGGATACCATATGCAAGAGGCAGGTGCTACTGCAGATATTGAGTTGGCTTACACTCTTGCCGATGGTTTAGAATACCTTCGTGCTGGAGTTAATGCAGGTATGGATATCGACGCATTTGCTCCTCGCCTATCGTTCTTCTGGGCAATTGGTATGAACTACTTTATGGAGATTGCCAAAATGCGTGCAGCTCGTATGTTGTGGGCAAAAATCGTTAAACAATTCAACCCCAAAAATCCAAAATCTTTGGCATTGCGTACACACTGTCAAACATCAGGTTGGTCGCTTACAGAGCAAGACCCATTCAACAACGTTGGAAGAACTTGTATCGAGGCTATGGGTGCAGCATTGGGACACACTCAATCGCTACACACTAATGCTTTGGACGAGGCTATTGCATTGCCTACAGACTTCTCGGCTCGTATTGCTCGTAACACTCAAATTTACATTCAAGAGGAGACTTACGTTACTAAAGAGGTTGACCCATGGGCCGGTTCATACTACGTTGAAACTCTTACCAACGAATTGGCTCACAAAGCTTGGGAGCACATTCAAGAGATTGAGAAATTGGGTGGTATGGCAAAAGCTATCGAGACAGGTTTGCCAAAACTTCGTATCGAAGAGGCTGCTGCAAGAACTCAGGCTCGTATCGACTCGGGCAAACAGGTTATTGTGGGCGTAAACAAATATCGTTTAGAGAAAGAGGCTCCTATCGATATTCTTGAGGTTGACAATACTCAAGTTCGCAAACAACAAATTGAGCGTTTGAACGAGCTTAAAGCCAACCGTGACGAGGCGGCAGTTAAAGCGGCATTGGATGCAATTACAGAGTGTGTTAAAACCAAAGAGGGCAACCTATTGGATTTGGCTGTTAAAGCAGCTAAAGTTCGTGCAACATTAGGAGAGATATCTGATGCTTGCGAGGTTGTTGTTGGTAGATATAAAGCAGTAATTAGAACTATTTCAGGCGTGTATTCTTCAGAAACAAAACAAGATCCAGACTTTATTCGTGCAACAGAGTTGACCGAAGAGTTTGCTAAGAGAGAGGGTCGTCAACCACGTATTATGATTGCCAAAATGGGTCAAGATGGACACGACCGTGGTGCAAAAGTTGTAGCAACAGGTTATGCCGATTGTGGCTTTGACGTGGATATGGGACCATTGTTCCAAACTCCTGCAGAGGCTGCTCGCCAGGCTGTTGAGAACGACGTTCACGTAATGGGAGTATCATCACTTGCCGCAGGACACAAAACCCTTGTTCCCCAAGTTATTGAGGAGCTTAAGAAGTTAGGTCGTGAAGACATCATCGTTATTGCCGGTGGTGTTATCCCTGCTCAAGATTACGATTTCTTGTACAAAGCAGGTGTAGCTGCGATATTCGGACCAGGTAGCTCGGTATCGAAAGCAGCTTGCCAAATTCTTGAAATTCTTTTGGGAGAAGAATAGCTGTCAGCTATCAGTTGGTAGCTTTCAGTTATTAGATAAGCGAGTTGCTCACGTGAGCAACTCGCTGTTGTTTTGTAGATAATAAGCCCCCGTCCTCCAGACTAACAATGTTGGTACGCTTTATTTCCCGTAGGTTTGAAAACCTACGGCTATTGAGTGCCAAACATATTTGGCAACAGTCTTTCAGACAATGAAGAGTAAATTAGACTAATAAAAAACATCAAAGGTTGTAACGCGTACTATTACGTTACAACCTTTGGCAAATTATAAGTGATTTATGTTATTCTAACAACTACCCCGAAGGGGCGGCACTTGTGCCGACAACTAACAACTAAAAACTGATTTTAAACTCGTTTAAAATCATTCGCAAACGGCACGCACACTACGACCGTAGTAGCGAAGGTCCCAATCCACCTTGTACGCTGAACTAAAGAAGTAGAGGTTGAAAGCAGAACTGCTCCCGTTAGGCGAAGAACTCCAATAGTAGCCGAACGATCCTGCATTGTTCAACGAAGAGTCGTAGCGGATGCCGGCAGCAGGCAAGAATATGCTTTTGCCATTATAACGGCTGGTTACTTTATAACCATCTACTCCGTTTTGCTTTGTCCACTCCCACGTACAACAATTTATTAATTCTTCAAACTCTTCTTTTGTAGGCAACCTCCAAGTTCCGCCCCAACTTGCTCGAGCCACATCATATCTTGAATCTCCAGCTATGTCTCCCATATTCATCACTTGATAAGTTATCGAATTCATTTCTATGTACATTACTTTTGTTGATGTTTCGCCCCACGCATAATATTTTCCTGGGTTATCGGGGAAATTGGCCCCAATGTTACAAGTTGCCCACTTTACAGATAAGCCTAAATCAACGTATTCGTGACCGTTGATTTTATTGCTTACATTCTCGACATACGACTGGGTGTTGGAATAACCATTATTATAGTTGTTTGAACTATATCCTGATGATTGTTGATTTGATTGCTTTTTAGATGATAAATTTTCGCCTAATAATTTTGATATAAGTTCAGAAACTGCAGATCTGACCGATTCTTCTGTTGCTTCTGTCTTAACAACATCTGACATTACTTTTGATGCTGTTGATATTCTATAAAGCGAAGAGGTAAAAATTAGTTCTACATTTTGTCCGTTAGCTCTAAGGTCTGTTGTTGTAAGCTCAACTTCCGTAAAAACTATATAATCGGCACTCTGACCTATATTTTTACAGATATTAGGGAAACTAAATTGTTTACCTGAAGAGGTTAATTGTCGCTTTATATCATCTAAATTTACTTCAAAAACCTCATAATTATCGGAGTTTACAAATGCATCTTTAAACGATTGCAATATAAATGATTTTGTTCCGGGATCCAATTGCCTATCGTTACGATCCATTATGTCGGCTATTACAACTTTTTGCTTGGCAAATATTCTTAATCCTTGTGCTTGAGAGCCACAAGGTAAGATGATAAATAATGTAATTAGTAGTAATGAAAAATAGTTTTTACGTAACATATTCTTTTTTTTTAATTCTTGTTTTAGATTGAGTTTAGCAATTTATTTGATAGTTGTTTTGATGCTTTTCGCAAACTACTTGATTTTGTATTTGTGTTTACTGATGATGATGCTACTATTTTGCCTGTTGAGGTTTCTATTATTTGGGCACTCAGTAAAAGTAAATTTTTACCAATAGGAGATATTTTTGAGACAAGAATGTACGACATCTCTTGCTGTTTTACATACTCGAATGTTGAGGATGCGATGTTGCCTGTTTTATCGAAGTTTAATTCTAACGACACAAAACTGATTTGAGTATATGCCTCATAACTTTCTGAGTTTGTTATTGCATCGATTAATGTAGTACGAAAAAGTTTCTTTGTCGCTTCGGATACTTTTCCACTTGCATCTACAACTTCGGTTATGGCTACTTTTTTTGCTTTATAAAATTGTGCAGTTACACTTAATGGCAATAATGCAAATAATGCAACCAATAGAATAAATTTAATCTTCATCTTTGAATTTGGTATGATAAATTACTTTACTTGCTTTTTGAGAGATGAAATCAACTTATTTGTTAATTCTTTGCTTGCCTCACGCATATATTTTATATCGGCTCGTGCCGATACTGATGATGATGATACGATTCTTGCTGTTGATGCTTCTACTATTTCGGCTCTCAATAAAACGGTTTCTTTAGATAATAAGGTTATTTTGGTTGTAAGTATATAATCTATTTGTGGTTGCAGTGTTTGGTCGATAATTGGAGATGTTGTATATACATCGTAACCCTCAGTTTCAGTTCTTTTTAATGCATCGGTTAAGGCATTAAGTATAAAATCTTTTGTTCCTTCACTTACTTCTCCACTTGCATCTACCACCTCGGTTATAACTACTTTTTTTGGTTCGCTATTTTGTATTGTTGCACACGATGATAATAATGCAACCATTATAACCAATAGAAAGAGTTTTGCTCTCATTTTTGATATAATTTTATTATGAGTGTGCGTTTATTCTTTTCTCAGAGATATAACCACACACTGACATTATTTGAAAATAGCCGATATTATCTTGAAAGAGGCCGACTAAAAAGTGCTTTTAGGGCAATAGTCGGCCTCTTTATTTGTTTAAATTGCTCCCACCAATTTATATGCAAGGCTGTTACATGCACTACGCAAGTAGTCGATATCGGCAGATGTTTCTTGTGATGATGATGCTACTATTTTTCCGTCAGATGTACGTATTATACGAGCACTCAACAATGCTGTAGTTTTACTTAATGGTGTAACCTCTGAGACAAGGATATACTCCATCATCTGTTTTCGTACATGTGTTAGTGTTATCGATGAGATATTTCCTGTTTTAGAAAAGTTTACGTCAAGTGCTGTAAAACTGATTGTGGCATAACCTTCGTAACCTTCAGAATTGGTTATGGCATCGGTTAAAGCACTGCGGATAAAGGTTTTTGTTCCTTCACTTAATTCGCCATCACTGCTTCTGTCAACAACTTCTGTTATGGCTACTTTTTTAATTTTATAAAACTGAGCCGATGCACATACAGGAAGTAATGCGATTAATGCAACTAATAGAAAAATTTTTGTTTTCATCTTTGATATGTTTTATTATTTCCTCGCCATCGGCCCACTAATGGCGGCATACATAAAAAAAGCGTGAGAGCCTGTACTGTTGCTCATCCCGCTTTTCGAGGCCTTCGCTGCCCACCAATCATAGAACGAGCAACGCAGAAACCTCACGCTGATATGTAAAATTTGTTGTGTATAAGAATACACAACTGCAAAAACATATCCACTTAGGCATCTACCATTGCTTCATTCTTGATATTGGTTGAAAGTTGCGAAGTTTCGAAAAACCAAGAATGTGCGTAAGTAAACGCTTTAATAACAAAAAAACACACCCGCCCACATAACCCATATCGGGTTTCTGCTAACGATATGCTCGACAAAGTTAATAAAAATTAAAGAACTTATGCTATTATTTACTATTTTTTATTTTATTATTAGTTTTTATTAGGGTATAAGTGAACGAAGATAACTAGGGTAACTAAGATGTGTAGGATAATTAGGACAACTAAGTTAATAAGAATAACTGAATCGCATCTTGAGGTGCAACTCCGTTTAAACTAACAACTAAAAACTACCCCAAAGGGGCAACGAAGTTGAAAACTAAGTTTACACCTTTAAATATATTTGGTGTTTATACATATATCGGAGAATGAGATATATGATTGTGCAGTTACTGAGGGCTATTATAAAGGGGTAATATGCTCCGGTGTATTGTTCTAATCCATACAACAGTGATTGTGATATGCTGCTGAAATTTACTACTATGGTAAGCATATAGGCGGTAATGGAATTCATTCCGTATATCTTTAATAGTTGGGTGTGTTTTTTACAGCCTTTTACGTCGATTATCCAATAGAAGAGTGCCATTAGTATATAACACCAACCACTGCTGTAAAGGGTCATCGAGCTTGTCCATAGTTTTTTGATTATGGGATGTACAAAACCTAAAATATATCCTACAACTACTAATGCTACTCCTATAAATAATAAGAGTTTGAATTTCTTGTTTGCTGTAAAGTTAGCCGATTTAAGTATTATTCCTGCAAACATTCCCGACATTACTGTTACCACAAAGTTCAGAGAGCTTACTATCCACGTGTAGTTGTACCAGGGTGCGAATTGCACTGTGCCGTCGGCAGAGAAGGTTGCCATATCTCGGAAACGCCCCAACACTACTCTATCTACCCACTCGGCAAAATTGGCTGTTGGGGTGTAATCTCCCGAGCCATATCCTTCTATCGATGCAAATTGCATTATTGCCCAATAGATTATAAGTAACATTATTGAGATAACTATTTGTACCGATGTTTTTAGGTTTATAAAAAGTATCGATGAGACTAAATATCCTAATGCTATGCTTTGAAGTGTGTTTGAATAGAGATATATTCGGGTGGGGTCTAAGCCAAGCAAATTGCCTTGACATATCATTCCGAATATCCACAATATTATAAAGCGTTTGAGTATTCTTTTATAGATGGGCAAACGTGGATAGGTTTTATCTCGTTTTACCGCCGACAGAGAGAATGGTATGGTTATTCCGGTCATAAACAGGAATAGCGGCATTACTAAATCCCACGACGAAAAGCCTTCCCAATCGACATGAGTGAAACACCACATAAAACGATTGAATGTTTCGCTATCCAATGCGTGAGCCAACGGGTGCAGTGTTGTCTCCAATACCACTAAACAGAAAAGGTCGAAACCTCGTAATACATCAAGTGATTCTAAACGCATATCATCTCCATAACCCTCCCCTGTAGAAGGTAATTTTATATGTTTATAATTATAAAGTTATGCAAAAATAATCTTTTTCTTGAACAATTCTCTCTTCCTGACGTATTATAGTAAACTTCAATTACTTTTTTATGGAAAAACTTTATCTTATTGTTGCCCTTTCTGCCGTTTTTGCTTTTAACGGAGAGGCTAAGAATAATCGACACCGAGAGACAAACCGAAGCGTTGTTGTGAGGGATACTTTAACGCTGAACAGTTTGGAGATTATTAACTATAACGGACACGACTCGATTGTGAGTATGACAGAAGAGAAGATTCCTGTTTTCAGGGTTCTTACCGAAAAGAGAGGTAATGCTATGACTCCGAGAGATTGGGCTGAATATAAAACCGAGAATATGCGTCATAGGCTGCACCTTAATAACAAACAGACAGAGAAGCTCTATAAACTGAATTTAATAGAGAGCAAAGAGAGGGCAAGCTACCCCGAAGAGAAACTGGCAATGAAGAGCCGACACATTAGAAAACAGGCGAAAGCTGAAGAGCGTTTTGTTGAGACTCTTAACCCTGTTCAAAAGATTGCTTACGAGGGATATAAAGAGAGGGTATGTTCTCAACCTTTATCGGTTAGCTGTTGTAAGATGAAGGGCCACGGCAAAAAAATGGTGGTGCATAACAAATAGTTGTTAGTTGTTAGTTGGCTAAGGTAACTAAGGTGGCTAAGATAACTAAGGGAATAATGCTTAGTTACCACAGCCACCTTAGCTGTCTTAGTTACCATAGTTGGCACAACTGAAAACTATAGATTGCCTGTTGCTCGCAGATATTCTGTTTCGTAAATTTTATATTGCGATTGTGCTTCGATATAGTTGCTTTCGGATTGTTGCCACTGCGATTGTGCATCCAATAAATCGGTGAGGGTTGCCATTGACTCTCGATATCGATTTTGTACAACTCGCAGATTTTCTTCTGCTTGACGTAATGCCAATGTTGCGGTTTCGATCATTTGATATGCATCTTGTACATTGCGTATTGCTTGTTGTACTTGAAGGTTTAAGAGTTTTGTGTTTTTCTCAAGATCGAGTTGGGCATTTTCTAATTCGAAACGTGCTTTTTTTACTTTTTTAAATCCTTCGCCCCAATGTAATATGGGTATCTGTACGGCTAACATTGCTGTTCCTATTCCGCCTTTAAATTCGCTGGTGTATGGCATATATCCTGTGGGGGTTTGCACCATTGTCTCCATTTTTATATTTCCGAAGTAGGTGTATCCAGCTGTTAGGGCTATAGTTGGCAACATATCGGAACGCACCATTTTTATCTGTTGTTCGTTTATGTCAACATTCTTTTGCAACAGTTTGAGTTCGGGACGTGTTGTTAAATCATCACTAAACGACACGGTTGGTTGATTTGATATAAATAGGGTATCGGTCAACTCTATCTTAGTTTCGAAATCGACACCTATTACCCGACATAATGACATTCGACATAGGTCTGCTCCGTTTTGTACTTTTTGTGTTTGATACTTTATTTCGCTTCGTTTTGCCTCGACTCTGAGCATATCGTTTTCTGTTGCAAGTCCTACCGATAATGCCGCTTGTGTTTGATTGTAGATGGTATCCATTTGTCGTGAATAGCTCTCCATCATTTTTACCTTGCGACTTACTGCGAGATAGGTCCAGTAGGCATTATCAGCATCAACGATTACATCCATCTTTGTCATTCGTTGTTGTTCGTGAGCCACCTCTTCGCCCATCTTTGCCATTTTTCTTCCCGTCAATATTTTTCCTCCGGTATAGATTGGTTGCAATAAAGATACTCCTGCCATATATGCTCCGTCCATTCGCATTTTTGCTCCCATATCGGTCATTTCGAACGGCGTCATATATATTCCCATTCCGGTAGCATCGATTTTGGGAAGAAAGGCTGTTGCTGTCGAATATTTGTCGATTTGTGCCTGCTCTATCTTATTCTCGCTCCTTTTTACATCCTCACTATATGCCAATGCTCTTTGTCGGCATTCTTCTTGTGATAATGATAGTGTTTGCTGTGCTCTTAGGTTTGTCAGCGAGAAGAGTGCGATAACTGCTGTTATTGTTATTTTATTTATTCTTGTCATATCGGTTTATGCATTTTTTGGTTTTCTAATTCGGAATAATACGGTATATAGTATTGGCAACAATATTAATGTAATGATTGTTCCAAAGGTTAATCCTCCCATTATTGTTACTGCCATTGAACTATACATTGGATCTCCGACAAGCGGAACCATTCCTACTATTGTTGTGAGTGATGCCATTAGCACGGGACGTACACGTGATACGGTTGCTTCGACTACTGCTTTGTAGGGTTCTACTCCCTCTTCTACTTGTAAGCGGTTTATCTCATCGACCAATACTATGGCATTTTTTACCATCATTCCTATAAGTCCCAACATTCCGATTATTGCCATAAAGGTCAACGGCATATTAAACATCAACAGGAATGCTACTATTCCGCAGAAGACAAACGGGAAACAGAGAATTATAAGTATTACTTTTCGCCAACTGTTAAACAAGAATAATAGTATTGCCAATATTATAAATACGGTAAGAGGTACATACTTCATAAGGTTTCCGATTGCTTCGCCTTGCAACTCTCCCTCTCCTACCCAACGCATAGTGTATCCTGCGGGCAGTTGAATTGCTTCTATTTCGTCTTTTATCTCTTGTACTACTTTTGCAGGTGTTGCTTTGTCGTTATTGAAATCCGGGTCGCACTCTGCCTCTATTACTCTGCGTCCGTTTAAACGATATATCAAATCTTCGTCCCATGTAAGATTTACATCTTTTACTACATTGTTCAATGGTGTGGCACGGAACATTTTGTCTTGCAATTCGGTCATTGCATTACCTCCCGATAGTGCATTTTGTAAATCGTCGTTTGTGAGATGTACATTCATCATACTCCATACAGGTATCTCCTCGACATTGGTTATTTTACTTCCGTCGGCATTGCGTACTTGCAGATTTATCATTACCATTCGGTCTTGGTCGTTTATTACTCCGACAGGCATTCCGTCGCCTGATGCCATTAGGGCATTGGCTACATCTCCACGATTTACTCCGGCTCTTAGTGCATCGGGTTGAATATATTCTGCCACCAACGATTTGCCTACCGGTTTCCAATTGTTTTGTACCGAATAGGCATCGACATATTTACAGCTACGCATTATATCTTCGGCTTTTGCACTCAATTGGCGTAATACCGCAGGATCGGGACCTGCAAACTCTACCTCTACGGTATGTGATGTCGATATAGAGAAGTTATACTTACGTGTACGAATATATGCGTCGGGGTATTTTTCTCGTAATTCGTTTCTTACTTTTGAGATGTTTTCAACTACTGCATCATAGTCTTTACAATCAATTAACAACTCACCATAGCAGTCTCCTCCCACCGTCATAGGACGTACCAAACAATAGAATGCCGGGGCACTCCCCTGACTTGCCACAACTCTTTCGATATTGGGATTTTTTGAGAGGTCGTCGCTCATCTGCAATAATTTATCACGTACTATATTGGGATTGGTTGTCGCAGGGAAATAACACTCTACTACAAATTGTTTGTAATCGAAATCGGGGAAAAAGAGATTTTTTACTTTTGTCATTCCGAATACAGACAGCAATAGTATCGCTGCCGACACAGCTATTGTGGTCTTCTTGTATTCCACCAACTTGCCTATTGTTTTGCGTATTGCTTTATGAACAGG
This sequence comes from Bacteroidales bacterium, assembly GCA_017559955.1. Taxonomy (GTDB): domain Bacteria; phylum Bacteroidota; class Bacteroidia; order Bacteroidales; family G3-4614; genus Caccoplasma_A. The sequence continues at coordinate 45,867 of JAFYPQ010000026.1, read as the reverse complement.
CGAGTTCATTACACCATCGCTTGTTTTCTCTTTTTTTGGCAACCAACTTTTGGCACACATAGGAACTTGTACAAGTGCCAATACCCAACTCGCCATAAGGCTTACACACAATACAAGGAAGAGGTCTCCTGCATACTCTCCCGCTGTATCGGGCGAAAGGAATACTGCTAAAAATGTTGATACTGCTATCACGGTTGCTCCCAATAGTGGCATTGCTGTATTACGTCCTATACGATATAGGTAATCACTTTGTGGTAATCCCCTCTTTTTATCGATAAGTATTCCGTCCATTATAACGACGGCATTATCGACCAACATTCCCATCGCTACAATAAATGCTCCTAATGAAATTCGTTGAAGGGTTGTTCCACATACCAACAATATAGGGAATGATATTGCTACCGTAAGAACCAATCCAAATCCTATTATCAATCCGCTTCGATATCCCATTGTGAATATCAACACCAATATTACTATACCTACCGATTCTAATAGGTTTAACATAAATGATGATATTGCGGTATCGACTTTGTCGGGTTGAAAAAATATTTTATCGGTTTCAAAGCCTACAGGTAGTTGTTTCATTGCTTCTGCCAAACGAGCATCGACGGCTTTTCCTACATCGGGAACTATTGCATTTGACTCCATGGCAATACATATTGCCAATGCAGGTTCTCCGCCTACAAAAAATCCGTTACGTTGTGGCTCGGAATATGCTCGCTCTACTTCTGCTATATCTCCTAAACGCAATTTGCGTCCGTCCATTGTCTGGATTAAGAGATTGCGTATATCCTCTTCGTTTTCAACATCAGAATCGACATATACTGCTATTCTCTCACTACCTGTTTCGTAACGTCCCGAGTTTACGGTTTTTCCTGCCGACTGTAATGCCGTCATTATTTGTGTCGGAACTATTCCGTTTCGAGTTATCTGCTCTTTTGAGAGTGTTATATTTATTACTTCATCACGATTTCCGGCTATGTTTATTCGTTTTACACCTTCTACATCCAACAGTTCTCGTCGTAGGTATTTGGCATACTTGTACATATCGTTGTAATCATATCCGGGTGCTGTCAAGGAATAGAATATTCCGTAAACATCCATCATATCATCTACAACTATTGGCGAATAACACTCTTGCGGAAGACGCATTGATGCATCATTTACTTTACGACGCAAAAGATCGAAATGTTGCTCTAAATCTTTATTTAATACCGTCATCTTAAACTCGACGGTAAAGATTGCCATTCCGTTTTGGCACTCGGTTTTTATCTTATCGACATTAGGAAGTGCTCGTAACTCATCTTCCATATATTGTGCCACCTTTAACTCTACATCGTGAGCACTTGCTCCGGGATATGGCACTACTACCCTCGCCTGTTTTGCCGACACGGCAGGGTCTTCTAATTTGGGCATCTGTATAAATGATAGTGTTCCGGCTATCAATACAGCTACAACCAACGACCAAAACAGAATGGGCTTCTGAATAAAATATTTTGTTATCTTCATTATAATAACCCTCCTACATTGGTTTTTGAATTATTTTCGATTGGTTGTACTTTTATGCCTTCTTGCAAATGATTGACTCCTGTGCGTACAACTTTTTCTTCTCCGCTTAGACCTGTTGTTACAACAATCTCTCCGTCTTTTATTTTCTCATCTATTGCCACAACTTGTTTTGTTATGGTTGAATCGGTATTGAATACCCATACACACGAATTGTCGCCATCTTTAAATATTGCACTCATTGGTAGTTTGTAGGCTCCTTCACAATTCTCTTGAGCTGTTACTATTACAACCTCTACATTCATTCCTGCAGTTAAGTATTTTACTTCGGGTTTTAGGATGGCAAATTTTGCTCGATACAACTGATTTCCGTCAGCCTTAGGGGTTATACTTAATAAGTTAAGAGGTAGCAATTCTTCTACTCCTGCTACTTTACAATATGCCTCTTTTATTTTTGATTGTTGTTGGTATTCACTTACAGGAAAATCGACGATTATCTCCATTTTTGAAATATCCAACAGTTTGAATAGTGTTGTTCCCGCATCAACCATTTCGGCCTTTGAGAAGTTGACCGAAACTATATAGCCATCGGTTGGTGCATATAGTTTTGTGTATTCGAGTTTGTTTTTATTTAATTGCAACTGTATGCCAAGTTGCTTTAATCCGGCTTGGGCTTTCTCATAATCGTTTACAGATACGCTCTTTTGTTCGTATAGCTTTTCAATTCGAGAAACCTCCTCTTTTACTTGCGTATATTGTATTTCGAGTGCTTCTACTCCTAATTTGTAATCGCTATTATCCAACTCTGCCAACAAATCTCCTTTTTTTACATAGTCTCCCTCTTTTACATATATCTTGTCTATCTCTCCCGGAGTTTTAAAACCTAAACTTATATCGTCGGCTCCTTCGGTTATTCCCGAATATTTTTTTTCTGCATCATCTGATATCGATTCGGGCTCTGTAAGATATACACTTGGCGTGAATTGGGTAATTGTAGGTTGCGAACACGCACCAATGAATATTGCCATTGCAGGCAAAATAAATTTAAAATTTCTTTTCATGGATATATATGTTTTTAATTAATTTTCGAGACTACAAATTTCTCATTTTTTTAGAGAAATATTTTGTCGTGATTTTCTTTACTATTGTTCTATTTTGTGTTTTTTTTATGTTTTTGATTAAATATTAGGCTTTTTATTATTCTAATTGATATATTTGTAGTGTAAAAGCAATGACAGATATGGAAAACTCGAAACAATTTGCATTACTAAATATGATGATGATTCCACGAAATGAGTGGAGTCTTTTTTATAACGACGAGATTTTTATTTCGGACAATATAGAGCTGTTTGATAGGGATTTTAATTTATCAAAACTTGCCAATGTCTCTGAATTAATATCTTCGTCTCATCCGTTTAAAATTAAATTTTCGCTATTTATTCTATGTATCGATGGGTATATGAATATTAGAATGAATATGACAGAATATAAAATCTCGGAAAATGAAGCATTAATTATTCCCGAAGGAACGATTGGTCAATGCAACTACATTTCGGATGATTGCAGGCTTATGATTATTGCTTTTTCAAAAAACTATCTGAATAACGACATAAATCCTCAAATAGCCATCGTTAACCAACGATATTTATCAAAATCCCCCATATTATCTCTTAACAATGATGAAATTGAAGAGTTTAAAAACATATACTCAAATATTAAAAAGATAATTGAAAACAATAATGATGTTTACAAAAACGAGATTATTATAAAATATATTCACATACTGCTCTACTCTTATTACAGACTTATAATTAAATCGAGCGATTTTGAAAATAGCGAAAAGAAAAATCGTAAAAGCAGAGTATTCGACCAATTTATGCAAGAACTCGAAGAGTTTCATATAAAAGAACGCAAGATTGGTTTTTACGCCGATAAATTATGCCTTACCCCAAAATATTTGTCGCAGGTTATTTTTGAGGTGAGTGGAAGACACGCCGGAGATTGGATTAAGGATTATGTTATTTTAGAAGCTAAAGCTCTTCTTAAAAGCGGACAATACTCTGTTCAACAAGTCAGCGATATGTTGAACTTTGCAAACCAATCGTTCTTCGGTGTATATTTTAAAAAAGCTGTAGGTTGTTCGCCTTTGGCTTATCAAAACAAACCTTAATGCAATTAGGTGCAATGGCTCTTTGCAAATGATAAATTATACACTATTTTTGTACGGTTAAAGCGAGATATTGATTATGGCAAAAAATAAGACTATATATGTTTGTTCGGCGTGCGGTGCCGACTCTCCCAAGTGGTTGGGAAAGTGCCCCGCTTGCGGTGAGTGGAATTCGTATGTAGAGGAGATTGTAAGCACCAAATCTTCAAATGGTAAAACTGAGGTATTTGGAGATACATCTAAAAAAGTTAAACCCACACTTATTCAAGATATTAAGACTACCAAAGAGGTTAGAATGGATATGGGCGACTGTGAGTTTAACCGTGTTTTAGGTGGCGGAATTGTTTCGGGATCGATGGTGCTGATAGGTGGTGAACCCGGCATTGGAAAATCGACTCTTATTCTTCAAACAATGCTGCGTTTAAAAGGTATAAGAACTCTTTATGTCTCGGGAGAAGAGAGTGCCCGTCAATTGAAGATGCGTGCCGAAAGAATAGGCTGTTCGGATAGTGAATGTTATATTGTTTGCGACACTTCGCTCGAAGGAATTTTTACTCATATTAAAAACGTCGAACCCCAACTATTAATAATCGACTCTATTCAGACAATATCGACAGATGTATTGGAGTCGTCGGCAGGCAGCGTGGCTCAAGTAAGAGAGTGTGCCGCAGCTATTTTAAAATATGCAAAAGAGAACAATACTCCTGTGATTGTAATTGGTCATATAAATAAAGAGGGAAGCATTGCGGGTCCGAAGGTTTTGGAACATATTGTTGATACCGTTCTTCAGTTTGAGGGAGACCGCCACTATATGTACAGAATACTGCGTTCTATTAAAAACCGCTTTGGCAATACTTCAGAGCTGGGAATTTATGAAATGCGTCAAGACGGATTGCGTCCCGTAGAAAATCCCTCAGAACTGCTTCTGTCTCAATCTCACGCAGGTATGAGCGGTGTCGCTACCGCAGTTGCCATAGAAGGTGCCAGACCTTTTTTGATTGAGACGCAATCGCTTGTAAGCAGTGCTGTTTATGGTACTCCGCAACGCTCGGCTACAGGTTTTGATGCAAAACGTATGAATATGCTTCTTGCCGTTTTAGAGAAACGTGTAGGGTTTAAACTTGCTCAAAAAGATGTTTTCCTTAATATTGCCGGTGGCTTGAAAGTTAATGACCCTGCAATGGATTTGGCGGTTATAAGTGCTATTCTCTCTTCAAATATGGATATTGCAATTGACGGAGGCGTATGTATGACAGGAGAAGTTGGTCTGTCGGGAGAGATAAGGGCTGTAAACAGAATAGAACAACGCATTTCGGAAGCAGACAAACTCGGATTTAAAAAGATTATTATTCCGGCAGATAATCTTAAAGGTTTTGACAAAAGTAAATTATCGATAAAGGTTATTGAAGTGCGTAAAGTAGAAGAGGCTTTCCGCCAACTTTTCGGATAAGATTTATACTATATGGTTAAAGATATTGATATAAGGGTTTTCCCAAAGATTGCATCAACAGAGAACGAACTCAAACTTTATATTGAAAGAGAGTGTGGTATTAATGCGAAAAGCATAAATGCTGTAAGAATTATAAAACGTTCGATTGACGCAAGGAAATCGACAATCTTCATAAACCTAAGAGTAAGAGTTTATTGTGGAGAAGAGCCTCAAAACGATGCTTTTGAACGCAGAGAATACAAAGATGTTTCGAAGTGCAAAAGTGCTATTGTGGTTGGAGCAGGACCTGCGGGGTTGTTTGCCTCCTTACGTCTTATCGAACTGGGAATAAAACCTATTCTTATTGAACGAGGGAAGGATGTTCACGCACGACGTAAAGATATTGCACTGATTAGCAGAGAGCATAAGGTTAATGGAGAATCGAACTACTCGTTTGGAGAAGGTGGTGCAGGTGCTTATTCCGATGGCAAACTTTATACCCGTAGCAAAAAGAGAGGTTCAGTTGATAGAATTTTAAATATTCTTTGCCAGTTTGGAGCTTCAGAGACTATTCTATCGGATGCTCACCCGCATATCGGTACCGATAAGCTTCCCAAAGTTATTGAGGCTATAAGAAATCAAATAATAGCTTCGGGTGGCGAGGTTCATTTCGAGAAAAAAATGACTGAACTTATAGTGAATAACAACCGTGTAAAAGGTATTATTTGCGAAGATGGAAGTGAATTTACAGGGGATGTTATTCTTGCAACAGGACACTCGGCAAGAGATGTTTACAGATATTTACACAACAATAATTTTGAACTTGAAGCAAAAGGATTTGCCGTAGGTGTAAGGTTAGAACATCCTCAACATCTGTTGGATTGTATTCAATATCATAGTAAAAAAGGAAGAGGTGATTATCTGCCTGCCGCCGAATACGCTTTTGTTACCCAGGTTAAAGAGCGTGGAGTGTATTCGTTTTGTATGTGTCCCGGTGGATTTGTTGTTCCGGCTGCAAGCGGAGACAATCAAATTGTTGTTAACGGAATGTCGCCTTCAAATCGAGGTTCGAAATGGGGTAATTCAGGTATGGTGGTTGAAATTCGCCCCGAAGATTTAAGCAAAGAGGGATATAATGGGATATTAGCAGGATTGGAGTTTCAGGAGAGATTGGAGGCGATGTGTTTTGCCAATGGAAAAGGGCAAACTGCTCCTGCTCAAAGAATGGAGGATTTTGTAAAAGGAAGGCTCTCTTCTACCCTTCCGTCAACATCATACACCCCCGGGGTAATATCATCCCCATTACACTTTTGGATGCCTAAGTTTATTAGCGAAAGATTGAAAGGCGGCTTTGAGCAATTTGGAAGAAAGGCTCACGGCTTTTTAACAAATGATGCACTGATGATTGGCGTCGAAACTCGTACATCATCACCTGTGAGAATACCCCGAAATATTGACAACTTGCAACATATAAAATTAGAGGGATTATTCCCTTGTGGAGAAGGTGCAGGTTATGCCGGAGGTATTGTTTCGGCTGCTATTGACGGAGAGCGTTGTGCTGAGAACTTAGCCTTACATTTAAACTTATAATATAGAAGCGTTTTGTATATTTACATATTAAAGCAGAGGGAGAGGTAAATATAATTAATATATTGTATATTTGATTATTACATAAAACAACAATTAGTATTACATTCTGGTTTTATTAAAGTTTTTGTTTAAATGAAAATAGGATGATAACTTTTTATATATCACTTACTATTTTAATTGCCGGTTACTTTTTTTACGGTAAACTTTGCGAGCATATTTTTGGTGCCGACAAGAATAGAATGACTCCCGCCATCGCCAATCCCGACGGCGTCGATTATATTGTTCTGCCAAATTGGAAAATATTTCTAATACAGTTTTTAAACATTGCAGGATTAGGTCCGGTATTTGGAGCAATTATGGGTGCCAAATTTGGATCGGCATCCTTTTTATGGATTGTATTTGGATGCATATTTGCAGGTGCAATGCACGACTACTTTGCCGGTATGATTTCGCTCAGAAACAACGGCGAAGGACTACCTACGACAATTGGCAGATATTTGGGCAAACACACCCAATTTATTATGCAAATATTCACCATATTCCTGCTTATTATTGTTAGTGCTGTTTTTACATCGGGACCCGCAAACCTATTAGCCGGTATTACTCCTGAATATTTAGACTATACATTTTGGATTTTCGTAATATTTGGCTACTACATAATCGCAACCCTATTCCCTATAAATAAAATCATAGGTAGAATTTATCCGATATTCGGATTTGCCTTACTATTTATGGCAGTAGGAATTTTAGGTTATATGATTATCGAAAACCCTAATATTCCCGAATTTCATGAGGCTTTGAAAAATTCTCACCCCGACAGCGATTCAAATCCTATATTCCCAATGATGTTTGTAAGTATTGCCTGTGGTGCAATTTCGGGATTTCACGCAACACAATCGCCACTTATGGCTCGCTGTATGAAAAACGAAAAGCAAGGACGACCCATATTTTTCGGAGCTATGATTACAGAGGGTATTGTAGCCCTTATATGGGCTGCGGCGGCAACATATTTCTTTTCACCCGAAGGGCAACAAGTTTTCGGGATTACCGACGAAAGCACAAATTCAAATGCGGCAACAATTACAAACCTCATAGCCAACAATTGGCTTGGTATAGCAGGAGGTCTCCTTACAATACTCGGAGTTATTGCCGCTCCTATTTCGACAGGCGACACAGCTCTGCGTTCGGCACGCCTCATCATTGCCGATTTCTTTAAATTTGAGCAAAAGAGTTTAAAGAGAAGGTTAACAATATCAATACCTCTGTTTGTGGCAACTATTACAATTCTTCTTTTTAGTCTCTTAGATAAAAATGGTTTTGAAATCATATGGAGATATTTTGCATGGAGCAATCAGGTATTGGCTGTTATAACTCTTTGGGCAATTGCCATATTTCTAAGAAGAGAGAGAAAAGGGATGTGGTGGATAATATCATATATCCCTGCATTATTTATGACCGCAATGACATTAACCTTCATTCTGTTTTCTCCCGTCGGAGCAGGCCTCAGCTATAATATATCAGTTATAATAAGCATTGCCATTGCCACTTTATGCGGAATTTGGTTTATCGCAAAAAGTGGTAAAAAAGAAGAATTGCAAAAAAGCAAAAACCAAGGTCAAAAACTAACGCCTTAATTTGCATTTTCAGCTGAATTTAAGTAACTTCGCACCTCAATTACAGAAAAACAATAGAAACATAATATTATGCAAAAGAAATTTACCGAATATAACAAATTCGATCTTTCGGAAATAAATAAAGAAATCCTTGAAAAATGGGATAAAGAGGGCGTATTTGCCAAAAGCTACGAACTAAGAGAGGGAGCTCCTTCGTTTGTATTTTTTGAAGGACCTCCTTCGGCTAATGGTATGCCCGGTATTCACCACGTAATGGCACGCTCTATCAAAGATATTTTCTGCCGTTACAAAACAATGAAAGGTTTTCAGGTAAAACGCAAAGCGGGATGGGATACTCACGGTTTGCCCGTTGAACTTGGTGTTGAGAAACTTCTTGGTATCACAAAAGAGGATATTGGTAAAACAATAAGTGTTGGAGAATACAATTCCGCTTGCAGAAAAGAGGTTATGAAATACACTCGTGAGTGGGAAGACCTTACTCATAAAATGGGTTATTGGGTTGATATGACCGATCCATATATCACATATGACAACAGATATATCGAAACTCTTTGGTGGCTATTGAAACAACTTTACAACAAAGATTTACTATACAAAGGATATACTATTCAGCCATACTCTCCTGCAGCAGGAACAGGTTTGAGCTCGCACGAATTAAACCAACCGGGATGTTATCGAGATGTTAAAGACACTACCGCAGTTGCACAATTCAGAATTTTAGAGCCCAAAGAGGAGATGACAAAATGGGGTACTCCATACTTCTTGGCATGGACAACTACTCCATGGACATTGCCTTCAAACACCGCATTATGCGTTGGCAACAAAATCGATTACGTTGCAATTGAAACATACAACTCATACTCAGGCAAACCAATTACCGTTATTCTTGCCAAAGCTCTTGTTGGAGCTCACTTCAACCCCAAAGGTGCAGAAATTTCGATGGAAGAGTACAAACAAGGAGACAAAGTTGTTCCATACAGAATTGTTGCCGAATATAAAGGTAGCGACCTTGTTGGTATGAAATATGAGCAACTTATTCCTTGGGTAAACCCAGGAGAGAATGCATTCAAAGTTATTCCCGGTGATTATGTAACAACAGAAGATGGAACAGGTATTGTTCACATTGCTCCCACTTTTGGTGCCGACGATGCTTTTGTTGCAAAAGCCGCAGGCATAGCTCCATTGCATATGATTAACAAAAAAGGCGAAACCCGCCCAATGGTTGACCTTGCCGGTAAATTCTATTTGATTGAGGAACTTGACGAGGAGTTTGTCAAAAACTCGGTAAACGTAGAACTATATAAAGAGTTTGAGGGCAGATTTGTAAAAAATGCTTATGATGCCAACCTAACCGAAAAAGATGAGACTTTGGATGTTGCTATCTGTATGATGATGAAAGCCTCTGACAAAGCTTTCAAAATCGAAAAGCATGTCCATAATTATCCACACTGCTGGCGTACCGACAAACCCGTATTATACTATCCTTTGGATAGCTGGTTTATACGCTCGACAGCTTGTAAAGAGCGTATGAGCGAACTAAACAAAACCATTAACTGGAAACCTGAATCGACAGGTACCGGACGTTTTGGTAAATGGCTTGAAAACCTTAACGATTGGAACTTATCTCGTAGCCGTTTCTGGGGTACTCCCCTACCTATTTGGCGTAGCGAAGAGGGTGAAGAGATTTGTATAGGTTCGGTTGAAGAGCTTTATAACGAAATTGAAAAATCTGTTGATGCAGGAGTTATGAGCGAAAACCCATATAAAGCCGTTGGTTTTGTTCCCGGAGACTACTCTCCTGCTAACTACGACAAGATTGACCTACACCGTCCATACGTTGATGATATTACACTTGTTTCGCCAACAGGCAAACCAATGAAACGTGAAACAGACTTGATTGATGTATGGTTCGACTCTGGTGCGATGCCATACGCTCAAGTTCACTATCCGTTTGAAAACAAAGAGCTATTTGACGACCGCAAGATTTTCCCTGCTGACTTTATTGCCGAGGGTGTCGATCAAACTCGAGGTTGGTTCTTTACTCTACACGCAATCGGCACTATGGTATTCGATAATATTGCCTACAAAACTGTTGTATCTAACGGTCTTGTTCTTGACAAAAATGGAAACAAAATGTCAAAACGTTTGGGCAATGCAGTCGATCCATTCGGAGCTATCGAGAAATATGGTTCTGACCCATTGCGTTGGTATATGATTACCAACTCTTCTCCTTGGGACAACCTTAAATTTGATATTGACGGAGTGGAAGAGGTTCGCCGCAAATTCTTCGGAACACTATATAACACATACTCATTCTTTGCTCTTTACGCAAATGTTGACAACTTCAACTTTGCAGAGGCCGAAATACCTGTCAGCGAACGTCCCGAAATCGACCAATGGATTATATCTTTGTTAAACTCTTTGATTAAAGAGGTTGACGAACATTATAACAACTACGAGCCTACTCGTGCAGGACGTGCCATATCAGACTTCGTAAACGACAATTTGAGCAACTGGTATGTGCGTCTAAATCGCAAACGTTTCTGGGGAGGAAGTATGAACACCGATAAACTTTCGGCATACCAAACTCTATATACCTGTCTTGAAACCATTGCTTCGTTAATGGCTCCTATTTCTCCATTCTTCGCAGACAAACTTTATTGCGATTTAACTGCAGCGACAGGACGCAATGATAAATCGGTTCATTTGAGCCTATTCCCTGCTTGCAACGAGACATTAATAAACAAAGATCTTGAAGAGAGAATGAAGATTGCACAAGATATGACCTCTATGATTTTGGCTCTTCGTCGCAAGGTGAATATCAAAGTAAGACAACCACTTACTGCTATTATGGTTCCGGTTGTAAGCGAAACTCAAAAAGAACAAATCGAAGCAGTAAAAGAGCTTGTTCTAAACGAGGTTAATGTTAAAGAGATTAAGTTCGTTGACGACACCGAAGGCATCTTGGTTAAGAGAGTAAAACCCGACTTCAAAAAACTTGGTCCTCGTTATGGTAAAATTATGAAACAACTTGCTGCAACCATTGCTAATATGGAGCAACACGATATTTCAACATTCGAGAAATCAGGCTCGTTCACATTTAACATTGAAGGAGCAGAGGCTACCATTGAGTTAAATGATGTCGAGATTATTTCGGAAGATATTCCCGGTTGGTTGGTTGCCAACGAAGGCAACATAACAGTTGCTCTTGATATAACCGTTACCGACGAATTAAAACAAGAGGGAATTGCCCGTGAACTTGTAAACCGTATTCAAAATATGCGTAAATCGGGAGGTCTTGAAATTACTGACAAAATTTGTGTTGCAATTGAGAAAAACCCAGAGACAGACAAAGCCGTAGAGATATATGGAGACTATATAGCAAAACAGGTTTTGGCAAACAGTATCTCTGTCGAAGAGGTAATGCCCGAAAATGCATCAGACATCGACTTCGATGGTTTTATGCTTAAAATTGCAATTACAAAATGCTAATTTATATAGGTCTGTTTAAATAATATAGCCTCTTTGAATTTGCATATATAAGTTTGATTTTATATATTTGTTGCAACAACACAGGTAATGAATAAACCTTATTTAAGTTATTGCGTTATTGAGTAAGTATTAATCTTTAAAAACTAAAACTATGAGTGAAAGAACAAGATATTCAGATGAAGAACTTGAAGAGTTTAAAGCACTGATAAAAGAGAAACTTGAAGATGCTTATAAATATTACAACAGTCTTAAAGAGGCTATTGTAAATTCAGATGGCAATGATACATCTGATACTTCTCCTACATTTAAGGTTTTAGAAGAAGGTGCTTCTACTCTTAACAAAGAGGAGGCTGGACAATTGGCTCAACGTCAAATGAAGTTTATTCAACACCTTGAGGCTGCATTGATAAGAATAGAGAACAAAACATACGGAGTTTGTCGTGAAACAGGTAAACTTATACCAAAAGAGAGATTACGTGCTGTTCCTCATGCAACCTTATCGGTAGATGCAAAAAACAACAGAAGATAACAATATCAAATGCGTTCTCTCTCAATTATCCAATATTGGGAGAGAAACTTTTGTAATATAAAAATCCAATAAGAGAAGTGTATAACAAGGCTTTCTAAAAATGATTGACTTGATTGTTATACTCTTCTCTTTTTTAAGAATATACTATGATTGATAAAGCACAACGGAAATATACTTGGCTGAGCCTGTCCATTATTGCAGGCGTACTGATAATTGACCAAGTATCAAAATTCTTAGTAAAGACCAATATGTATTTGGGCGAAGAGATTGAGATATTCTCTTGGTTTAAAATTCTTTTCGTCGAAAATAACGGAATGGCTTTCGGAATGGAATTAGGAAGCAAATTATTCTTAACCCTATTCAGGGTTGTAGCCATTATCCTTATCGGTTACTACATATTTAAACTCATAAAAGACAACGACAATTTAAAGAGAGGTTATATCGCATCGGTATCTCTTATATTCGCCGGAGCTTTGGGCAATATTATAGATTGTCTTTTTTATGGTTTAATATTCAATGCTCCTTCATTTCCCCAAATAGCCACACTATTCCCCGCCGAAGGCGGATATGCCGATTTTATGTATGGTCGGGTAGTTGATATGTTATACTTCCCTCTCTTTAGCTTTGAGTGGCCAAGTTGGGTTCCGTTTGTCGGAGGTGAAACTTTCGAGTTTTTTGAACCTGTATTTAATATTGCCGACTCAGCTATTACCATAGGCATCATTTTAATATTGATTTTCTACAGAAAATCTTTATCATTCGGAGTAACAAAAAAAGAGGAATAATGCGTAAAGGCTTAATTATTTGTTCTATTATAATAGTATTAACCTCGATATTTGCTTGTAGCAAAGTTCCTGGCGATATTATAGACCCAGACACAATGGAAAATCTGCTTATTGATATTCATAAAGCAGAAGCATATATGGAGAGTAGTAAATATTTATCGGTTGATAAAAAAGCACAAGATTCGATAAAGAATATCATATACAAAAAACACAATGTAAGTAAAACAGAATTCGACACATCTGTTGTATGGTATGGCGAAAATCTTGAAGAGTACATCGATATTTACGATAATGTTATATTACGATTACAAGAAGAAGACAATGCTCTATTGGCTCTAATGAACGGACAAAAGGATATGTATATAGGTATGAGCCGTTCGGGAGACACGGTTAATATCTGGAACATAAATCCTCACTACATATTTGAAGGCAAACTAAACAACAACCTGCTCACCTTTACCATACCATACGACGACAATTTTAAAGAAGACGATATTTTTAAATTGAAATTTAAAATAATATCAAAAGACAAAAGCCCTTATGCAACGCAAGTTATATTGGCTTTAAAACAAAATAAGAACATAACTAAATTTGTTAAAAAGAGCATACCTCAAAACGGTTGGGACTCGCTTGAAATAAAGAGTAACGGTTCGATAAGAAGAGTTATGGGAAGCTTCTACGTCCCTGCCGAACCCGAATGGAAAGTTACTCACATTGACAGTATTTCTCTTGAAAGAATACATACTAAATAGGTATGACGAAGGGTTACTTGGGAGATATTTGTTATAATGGCAAACTCCATAAAAATCATATAATATATACCAACGCCGAAGGAAGAGTTGAAAAAATTTCGCCTTTTCAAAAAGAGTGTGAAGGAATTATTCTTTGTGATGGATATATCTTTCTAATCAACAAAGATATATCCATCAACACAATGATAGGGGAAGAGATTAGAGCGTGCTTTAAAAATTGCAAGACTCTCTCTGATTTTTATAACTCCGAGCCATATAATAAATATAGAGCCACATATATTGAGGGGGCTCAATTTCTTGAAATTTAACCTTTAATACACAATCTCATTCTCTGAGATTATAGCAAACTTTAATACTATATCTCAACCTCCTCACTCTTCAAAATTTTTGCAATAAAACAAAATAGGCTGAATCAAAATGGTTCAGCCTATTAATTGTTGGATTTATAGAAGATGTTAATCGAACGATTTTATTACCGAAATAATATCATCAGCGGTTTTCTCTGCTTCATCCATAGTTTTAGCTTCGGCATATACACGAACTATAGGTTCGGTATTTGACTTACGAAGTTGTACCCAACGGTCGGGGAAATCGATTTTTATACCATCAATATCGTTAACATCATATTCGGCATATTTAACTTTTACTGCCTCAAAAATTTTGTCGATATCCATTGTCGGTGTTAAATCAAGTCGTTTTTTTGCAATTGCGTATTGAGGATAACCTGCACGCAATTCGCTCACTTTCTTACCGCATTTTGCAAGATATGAAAGGAATAGAGCCACTCCTACAAGAGCATCACGTCCATAATGCAATTCGGGATAAATAACTCCTCCGTTTCCTTCACCACCGATTATAGCATTTGTCTCTTTCATTTTGGTTACAACATTAACCTCTCCTACTGCCGCAGGCGAATATGATGCTCCCATAGCTTGTGTTACATCACGTAAAGCACGAGACGAACTCATATTAGAAACTGTGTTACCTAATGTGTTTTGTAAAACATAATCGGCACAAGCAACAAGGGTATATTCCTCACCAAACATCTCTCCGTCTTCACAAATAATAGCCAAACGGTCAACATCAGGATCGACAACAAAACCAACATCAATTCCTCCTTTTTTCATTACAGAAGATATCTCTGTTAAATGTTGAGGTAGAGGCTCGGGGTTGTGTGGGAATTGTCCGTTTGGAGTGCAGAATAATTTCTCTACTTTTTGTACGCCAAGAGCCTCCAATAGCTCTGGGATAGCAACACCTCCAACAGAGTTTACACAATCGATTGCAACGCTGAAATTTGCCTTTTTGATAGCATCAACATCGACAAGAGGCAAGTTTAACACTGCCTCAATGTGGCGTGCTGTATATGTGTCATTAGTTATCTCTTTTCCAAGAGAATCTACATCGGCATATATAAAACTCTCAGCTGCCGCAATATCGAGAACCTCTTTACCCTCAGCGGCATTCAAGAACTCTCCTTTTTCGTTTAGCAGTTTTAGAGCATTCCATTGTTTAGGATTATGACTTGCTGTTAGAATTATTCCTCCACAAGCCCCCTCCATAACAACAGCCATTTCTGTTGTAGGAGTTGTAGCCAAACCAATGTTTATAACATCAAATCCCATTCCTGTTAAGGCACCTGCCACACAAGAATATACCATATCTCCCGAAATGCGGGCATCACGACCTACAACTATCTTATTTGTTGTTACAGTTGTGGTTTTTCTTATAAATGTTGCATATGCCGATGTAAATTTTATTACATCCAACGGAGTTAGACAATCGCCGGGTTCTCCCCCGATTGTTCCTCTAATTCCTGAAATAGATTTAATTAATGACATAACTCTTTATATTTAAAAAAAATTAATTTTTTGCGATATTATACTCTATAAAATAGAGATATGGTACAACAGATGAGACACTCTCCGAAAATCCCACTTTAGACGGTACCACCAAATATACTTTTGCACCATCAAAAAGGTGAGCCAAAGGATACTCTATACCTAAACCATATGTGTAATATTGCGACATAGGAACATTATAATCCTCAACATAATCGAAATAGTAGTCGTTAATATCGGGATAGTAATAGTTTCCAACACCACCATTTTGCATATCGAACATTTTTATTTCATATGGTTCTGCTGCCCAAGTGTTTAAATTCACTCTCAAAAAGCGGAAATATACTCTGTCGCCCTCTTTAATTTTACGACCATTACCCTTATCGACAACCTGCATACAAACATCGTTTTGCAACTCATAGAATGGCACTTTATTCGATATTGCGTTACGAGTTGAAGATACGGCTATTTGTGATACATCATTAGGTAATTCGGCTGTATATACCCCACCATATTTCAAAAATTTGCTGATAGACTCTCGCTCCTGATCCAACAACTCGGCATAGGTTACCGTATCTTTACAAGATGTCAACGATATAGTTATTAGCGAAATAAATATGAGTATTACTCCTCTGAAAATATTTTTTTTCATTACTCTGCTTTTATATATATTTTTGTATATGTGCTTTTAAAAGTTTTATTGCATCCTCCATTGAACCGAAGAACTCTCCTCCCGACGCATTTTTATGTCCTCCTCCATTATACAATTCAGAAGCAATTTGGTTTACGGCATACTCTCCGACAGAGCGTAACGATACTTTTACATAGTTACTCTCCTCTCGATAGAAGATAGATATGTTTACACCATCTATTCCCAATGGTTGATTTACCAAACCTTCTGTATCTCCTTTTTGATATGAGTATCTGTTCAACTCAGCTCTTGACAAGGTTATTATTGCAACTCCACCATCAAGAATTTCCATCTTTTCGGAAATCGCATACGAATTAAGTTTTAGCTTATCGATTGTTGAGGTATTACATACTATTTTATATATTTCATCTTTATTTATACCTCTATTCAACAACTGAGATATAGCAATATATATATCCGAATCGTTTGAGTTATAAGAGAAGTTTCCTGTATCGGTCATCATTCCCGTATATATTGCCTCAGCTTCGGCTTTTCCAACATAGCTGTCGAAGCCCAACTGTACTATAATCTTATATACCAAAAGCGATGTTGACGATATTTGAGGGTATGATATCACAAGGTTACAGAAATCGAAAGGATACATATGGTGGTCGATCATAACCTTATATGCCTTTGCCTCCATTATTGTATCCTGCATCAAATCGGTTCGTTTAGGTTCGTTAAAATCGAGACAGAAGAGTGTGTCAGCATTTGATATAATAGATTTACACTCCTCCTGAGAGTTTTTATATATTTTAATTTCTGATGCTCCTTGCAAAAACATTATTGAATTTGGCAATGTGTCAGGCATAACAACCTCTACATTTTTACCAATATTCTTTAACACCCCTCTCAATGCCAACGACGAGCCGACAGCATCGCCGTCAGGAGCGACATGTGCCACTATAACAACATTCTTACTATTCTCTATTGCAGTAGATAATAGTTGTTGTTCTTGTTTCGATATTATGTTCTTAAACATTTGCAAGTTTCAATTCATAGTTAATGCGAAGATACTACATTTTTAGCACAAGAGTTTTAAATTTAATTGCTATTTTTGCATTATTGCGTTTTTTTTATAAATATTTCTATGAAAACGAGAAGAGAAGAGCAATTAAAGGCTTTTGAACGATTGCTCGATGTTATGGATGAGCTCCGTGAAAAGTGCCCATGGGACAAAAAGCAGACAAACGAGAGTTTAAGAGCAAACACTATTGAGGAGACTTACGAACTTTGCGAAGCCATAACCAATAACGATGATGTAAACATAAAAAAAGAGCTTGGCGACCTATTGTTGCATATTGTCTTTTATGCAAAAATAGGTAACGAAAAAGGGGTGTTTGACATAGGAGATGTTTGCAATGCTCTGTGCGACAAACTTATTTTTCGCCACCCACACGTCTTTGGCGATGCGATAGCCAATAGTGCAGGTCAGGTTGAAAAGAGCTGGGAGGAGATTAAACTAAAAGAGAAAGGCGGAAACAAAACCGTATTGGGAGGTGTTCCTAATGCCCTTCCCGCTTTGGTTAAAGCGTACCGAATACAGGATAAAGCCCGTAATGTTGGTTTCGATTGGGAAAACCGAGAGGATGTATGGGACAAGGTAAAAGAGGAGTTATGCGAATTTGAGACAGAGGTTAAATATGGCGATGCCGACAAAATTGAGGCTGAATTCGGAGACCTTATATTTTCTCTTATAAATGCAGGACGCCTATACAAAATTAACCCGGAAAACGCTCTTGAACGTACAAACCAAAAATTCACACATCGATTTAACTACATCGAAAAACGATTAACCGAAATGGGCAAGAGCTTTAAAGAGAGCTCCCTTGAAGAGATGGACTCGCTTTGGAATGAAGCGAAAGAGAGTTT
The DNA here is from genome assembly GCA_017559955.1 of Bacteroidales bacterium. GTDB lineage: Bacteria > Bacteroidota > Bacteroidia > Bacteroidales > G3-4614 > Caccoplasma_A. The sequence continues at coordinate 27,579 of JAFYPQ010000026.1, read as the reverse complement.
TTAGTTGTTAGCTAACGAGAGTATAATCGTTAACCAACAACCAAAGCTCTTCTGAATTCTGCACAAGTTATAGCTGTAGCAACTGCTACGTTAAGAGATTCAACAGTTTCGCTATTTGCAGGGTATGGAGGCAGCAAAATTTTATGGGTTACTATAGCCTCTATCTCTTTTGAGATACCATTTCCTTCGTTACCCATTACTATAACAGCGTCGTTCGAAAGAGAGGTTTTGTATATATTCTCGCCATCCAAGAATGTTCCGTAAATGGGTTTGTTTATGTTTTTTAGTGTTTCGGCAAGATTTACATACGCAATCTTTACCCTTGCCAAGGCTCCCATTGTAGCTTGTATTGTTTTGGGGTTATAAATATCGGCACACCCTTCGGAGCATAGAATGGTATCTATCCCATACCAATCGGCTATACGAACAATGGTACCAAGATTACCGGGATCTTGTACACAATCCAATGCCAAAACAAGTTTATCTTTTAGAGTTTCAGGCGTAATAGAGTATTGAGGCATCTCATATAATGCAATTACATCTTGTGGCGATTGCATCAATGATGCTTTTATTATCTCATCGGGCGTTGCTTCAATTACCTCATTACAGGTTGATGTATCGTGCTGAGAAAGCCACTTATCGGTTGCAATCAGTAATCGACATTTAAAGAATGGCAACGTATCATTTACAAGTTTATTCCCTTCTGCTATAAACAGACGTTGCTCATATCGCTCTTTTTTTTGCGACAGAGAACGTATAAATTTTATTTTTGCTTTACTCAACATTGTTTTTTACGTTTGTTTATGCGAAGATAATACTTTTTTGTTTATAAATTTGCCTGCACAACAAAGTTAAATTCATTTATAAAATGATTGTTATAGCAGATAGCGGCTCTACCAAAACCGACTGGGTATTTGTCGAAAACGGCAATATCTCTGAAAGGATTATATCAAAAGGAATTAATCCTTTTTTTGAAACAAGAGAGGAGATTATAAATGAGATAAAGTTGGTTTTCGAAAAGGTTGATTTCATTAATAAAATATCCGCCATATATTTTTATGGTGCAGGTTGCACAGCAGAGAAGAGTGAGGTTGTAAAATACGCAATTACGAAAGTTGTCGGAGATAATGTTTTGATTGAGGTTAACTCTGACCTCTTGGGTGCTGCTCGTGCTCTATTTGGCAGAGAGAAAGGTATTGCCTCTGTTCTTGGCACAGGCTCTAATTCGTGCTACTATAATGGGAAATTTATAGAAAAGAACATATCTCCTTTGGGATTTATTTTGGGCGATGAGGGAAGCGGTGCTGTTATTGGCAAGTTGTTTATAGGAGCTTTACTAAAAAACCGTTTTGGCGAGAATTTAAAATTAAAATTCTTATCGGAATGTAATCTTACCACCGAGGAGATTATCGACAGGGTATATCGCAAACCTTTTCCAAATAGGTTTTTGGCTTCGCTCTCTCCTATCATCGCTAAGCATTTAAACAATCAAGAGATACACTCTCTTGTTGTAAACTGTTTCAAAGATTTTTTCAAACGCAATGTTATGCAATATGATTATATAAATAATAAAGTTGCATTCATTGGCTCGATAGCTTTCCATTACAAAGATATTCTAACAGAAGCTGCCAAAGAGTTTGGCATCACAATATCCAAAATTGAGATCTCTCCTATTAATGGATTGGTAGAGTATCATAAATAATTCCACACCCTAACACCAATTAGTACCATTAGGCTAATTAGTCTTATTAGACTAATTGGTCCAATTGGTCTAATAAACTGCACAAAAAAAGAGGAGCAGTCTCCTGCTCCTCTCAAAATATGTTTGTTATTTCGGCACTTTGTGCCAATTAGAAATAAGGAATGAGTAATTAGGAATGTTTTAATTTCTAATCCCTAATTCCTAATTCAAAACTTATTTAACCACAACTTTTGTTACTTGGTTATCTGTTACTACGAAGTAGATTCCTTGAGCCATTGTAATTTGAGTTTTGCCATTAGCAACAACCTCTTTAACTACTTGACCACTGATATTTACTACTTGTATTGCTCCGTTAAATCCGCTTACGAAGATTGTTCCGTCGTTAGCATATACAGATACAGTTTCAGCCTCTGTTCCTTCAACACCAACCAAATTTGGTCCTGTAAATACAGCTTCAATTGCTACATCACCAACAACAGAGTGATATACACTACCATACTCTACCATCTCATCCAAATATGAACCAACTTCACCTGTAGTTTCACCATTAATAGTTAATGATTGCAATTCATATTCTCCTTGTGGATAAGAGAAGACATACAATTCAGAGTTGAAAGGAATAGTTGCTTCATTAGAGAATAATTCACCCTCTTGTACATCGTCAGACCAAACTTCGATGTATCCTGAACCAGAATATGCATAAGTTAATGTTGCAGTCAACTCAGCAAATGTAATAGCCATTTCGTTAGATGAGTTCATTGTAAACTCTCCGCTGAATGCCTCTTGATATTTTTGGTCAAGAATTTCAGTTGAGTTAAGAGTAATAGATGTTAACTCGTAACCATAAGCAGGAGTTGCTACATATTTAACAACAGTACCCTCTTCTATACGTGTTCCAGATGCTACACCACCCTCTTCAGTTGAGAATGTTACATCACCATTTCCTACTGTTGAGAATGTAAATAGATATTTGCTTATGAAGTTTGCTTTTATTGTTACAGCCTCAGCACCTTTGTAGATATATTCAATATCTGTTCCAACCTCAACATCGTCGATTGTCCAGTTTACGAAGAAATCGTCCTCAGTTTGAGGTAGAGCTTTAACTGTTACCCACTCTCCTGTTGTTATCTCTGTTGCTCCTTCTTCAGCTTCGGGAGATACAAACGCAACAGTACCTTTTTGGTCGTTGTTTGAAACTACAGTTACAGTACGTGGATCGATTGCTTTAGCTTTGAATGTTGCTAAATAATCACGGTTTTCGGTGATTGCAGTTGTTGTGAAAACAGCTTCTGTTGAAACAACCTCTTCGCCTAATGTCCAGTTTACAAACTCGTATGCCTCGTTTGCCACAGCAGTAAGCTCAAGTGTTTGAGTGTTGTCAGCATCTACTTTTTGAGTTGTAGTTCCTTCAGTTCCAATATATGCAGAACCCATTTCTTCATCAGAAGAAGCTACTGTTACTACATATTGGTCGCCAACGATACGCAAAGTCATATCAAGAAGGATACCATTATTTGGTTTGATATCTGAATATCCACATGGAGATTTTGTATTCCAAGCAACAGAAACACGTAAACGATAATCACCTTTAGCAAGATCAGCAGGAAGTTTAAATGCTGGCAAACCATAGCTTGTTCCAAAATCATTAGTATATGTTGATTTTGAGTTACCAGGAGTTTGTGCAAATTGTTGGCTTGAAGTTTTACCGTTAATATCAGAACCATTAAAATAGTTGAAAGTTACCAACTCACCACCTGTTGTTCCGTCGTTGTTAGAATCGGTATTGAATGAGTAGTCGCCATCATAGTCGATGTAAACATATGAGTGCATCCACTGTCCTGTCCAGTTATAAGATGGGAATGTGATTACTGTTCCAGGTTTAGCCTCAAGTATTGATGTTGTAGAACGGTTTACATATACTGCACCACCGTCTGCTACTCCTTGAACATCGATTGTCTCTTTACCGTTTGAGATAGAGAAACCTGCCAAGTGACGACCTGAATTTATGTTACCGCTTACTGTACAATAGTTTGTTTCAACCAACAATTTGTTGAAGTTTGCAACCAACTCTACTGCACCTGTAATTTGCATTCTGAATGATTTCTCGGTTGTTACCTCTTGTCCGTTTGTATATGTCCAATTTACGAACTCATAACCTGTTGCCTCAGTAGCTGTGAATGTAACTTTTGCATTCTCAACAACCTCTGCTGTTGCAGCTCCGTTAACTGTTGCAGTTCCTCCTGCAGAAGGATTTGCAGTTACTGTTACAGTATAAGTTGTAGGAGCTGGTCCTGCAGGAATAGCTGTTACAAAGAACTCTGAACAGTTTGCAAATTTAACACCACTTAAGTCAACGTTATAAGAATCTAATGCCAATAGGAATACATATTGTCCAACCACTGACTCAGCCAACTCAACATTGTGATCTGCTGAAATTCCATCATATGTGAATTCTCCTTCACTTGCAGGCTCTAAACCAATAGGCTCACTTGTTGTAGGATCAAGGTTAGCTGAAATATCGCTATCACTGATATACAATTTGTAAGTTTTGATTTGTCCGTTGTTTTGGTTAGTTGAAGCAGAACGTGATACATAGTTGAATGCTGTTACCTCAACTGATTCTCCCATATTGAACTGAATCCAGTGAGGAACTGTTGGAGTTGCTGCATCCCATTGAGTGTGCCAGAATGTATTTGTATCATCATCAATAGTGTGTTTTGCTTCTCCACCGCCACCCCATTGAGCCTCTGCTGGTTCATCTGAAGATGCAGTTACTGTCCAAGCTGAACGATCAAGGATTATAGGAGCAGCTTTTTGTACAGGTTTGATTGTAAATGCTGAAGAGAAGTTTACATTATAATAATCATCTCCTGCTCCATCAAATGTTCCTGCTGATGATTTTACAATTACCGGACCTTCCATATCAACTAATTTACCATTATCGTATCCACGATAGCCCCATAGATGAACATATCCGAACAAATCTTCTGCTGTAGCCGATACATTTGCATTAAGAATTATTTTCTCAATATCAAATTTTGTTACTTGTCCAACAGTTGATTCAAGTCCTGTTTCACTTTCGTTATCCAACCATGATTTTCCTCCTATTGTAGGATAAGCCAAGTAATATACCTCATCGAAAGTTTTGAACATATATTTGCCAGTCTCAGAATCTATCTCGCAAGTGAATTTTGCTGCATCGGGCAACTCATCGCCTTCAGTATATGATTCCAAAGCCAATGTTCCTCCATCGTTGTATATATAGTAATCATTGCTCATACCACGAGAGATGAATGTATATGTTTTGCCTGCTTGAGGACGCTCAATCTCGTTTGTTGTGTAGTATGTTTCAAGAGCCGATGCCAAAGCTGTTACATTTGCTGCTGATGCATCTGCCTCTACTGCCTCTACTGCTGAACGCAAAGCTGCTTTTGCTATTGCATTGGGATAACCGATACCTCCTAATGATAATACTGAATTAGCCTCTTCTACCATTTCGATAGCATCGAAATTAGCTTCTGCCATCAACCACTCCATTGTGAAGTTGTAGTATGCAAGGTTGAATCCATCTGTTCCGGGATAGTTGCTATCCCATTTACCCTCCTCAACGATGATACCGATTGTTCCATCGTTAAGCACTTGTAATGCTGAGTATGCTGAATAGCCATCATATATTTGACGGCTGATAGGCCATGTTTCGCCTCCGTCAAGACTTGCATATACTGTTACATTCTCTCTGTCTGATGTACTTGCTGGAAGAGAGTGTAGCAAATAGTATTTTCCGTCATATTCAATAGAAACAACATCTCCGTTACATGCGGGATCTTTAAGTTTTGTATTTACATCGGCTGTTGTCCAAGTCGCTCCTTGGTCGGTTGATTTAGCCATTAGACGATAACCGGATCCGTTTGCTGAGTCATCTTTACGGTTTTTAATACTCATCAAAAGGTCTCCGTTTTCCAACTCAACTATTTTAGCCTCATCTCCTGATGTACATGCTGCATTGCTTGATACTTGCCAAGTTGCTCCGTTGTCATCAGAATATACAGCATAGTTACTCATTGCTCCACCCCAAGTTGAATTAGCACGAGCAGCTACAACAAACATCAAACGACCTGCTTTGTCGCCTTTTTTAAGTTGAACACCGCTTCCTGAACCTGCAAACATTCCTACCCAAGAGGTACGAGAGCCATAGATAGAGTTGTAGATATCGTTTGAGATATCAACAGGAGTTGTCCAAGTTGCTCCGTTATCAGAACTCTCTGATTTGTAGAGACGCAAAGGATATGATGAGTTTGATGCCCATAGACCTACACAGCTACTTCCATAGTTTTCGTTTCCTACGAAAACTGTGATAATCTTGCCTGTCTCCTCATCATAAACAGCCACAGCATCGCCATAAGTTGTTCCGGCTGTTGCATTTCCTTGAGCAATTGTTGTTATACTGCTCCAAGTTTGTCCGCCATCAGTACTTGTTTTTGCTACAATACTAATGATGTTTGGAAGGTCTCCTAACGCTGAACCACGATCATCGGCAATAGCAACCAATGTTCCGTTGGCTGTTTGTACCAATGCAGGTATGCGATAATACTGAGATCCGTTCTCACCCATTGTAAAAACGGGACACCTTGTAAGCTCATCTTGAGCCATTGCTGTTGTTGCCACCAAAGATACCAACAACACTACAAAAAAAGATAGTACTTTTCTCATAAAAAATAGTTAATAAGTTAATTAATAAAGAAATTTTACAAATGTAATACTATTTTTTGAATTCAGACCTCTCTTATGACTAAAATTTAGATATATAAACTTAAAGTTTATTTTGCCGAGGTTACAATCCTTTTATTAGTTATTTATTGTAACTTTGCATCCATTAATATTTTTTATACGACTATGATGAGTTTTGAAGAGTTAGGCGTTTCGGACGAAATACTTTTTGCCATAAGCGAACTTGGTTTTGAACAACCTATGCCCGTTCAAGAGGCTGTAATCCCCTATCTGCTCGGCAATGGCAACGATGTTGTTGCTCTTGCTCAAACAGGCACAGGTAAAACCGCAGCTTTTGGTATTCCGTTAATTCAAAGGGTGGATGTTAAGAAACGCTTTCCTCAAGCCTTAGTGCTTGCTCCCACAAGAGAACTTTGTTTGCAAATTGCCGACGATATAAAGAGTTATTCGAAATATGTTCAGAGACTTAAAGTTTTAGCGGTTTATGGTGGTTCGTCGATTGAGAGCCAAATGAAGAGCCTAAAAAGCGGAGTGCAAATTATTGTGGCTACTCCCGGACGTCTGTTAGACTTGATGAATCGTAAGACCGTTAAGATGGAGAACATCCATAATGTTGTTTTGGATGAGGCTGACGAAATGCTCAATATGGGGTTTGAGGAGAGTTTGAACAATATTTTGGCAGAGGTTCCCGCAGAGAGAAATATGATGATGTTCTCTGCCACTATGTCGGCAGAGATTGCCGAGATTGCAAAAAAATACCTTAACAACGCAAAAGAGATTGTTATAGGTGCAAAAAATGAAGGTACTAAAAATGTGAAACATATATACTATATGGTTCACGCCAAAGATAAATATCTCGCCCTTAAACGTATTGCCGACTACTACCCAAAGATTTATGCCATTATATTTTGCCGCACAAGAAGAGAGACGCAAGAGATTGCCGATATGCTTATTAAAGACGGATATAATGCAGACTCTTTGCATGGAGATTTATCGCAGGCTCAAAGAGATGCGGTTATGCAAAAATTCCGTATCCGCCACCTTCAACTTTTGGTTGCTACCGACGTGGCGGCAAGAGGGTTGGATGTGGATGATTTAACCCACGTTATAAACTATGGATTACCCGATGACATAGAGTCATATACTCACCGAAGCGGACGTACAGGTCGTGCCGGGAAAACAGGTACTTCGATTGCCATTATAAATATGAGAGAGCGAGGCAAACTTCGTGAAATAGAGAAGGTTATTGCCAAGGAGTTTAGCTGTGGTACTCTTCCTTCGGGACGACAAATTTGCGAAAAACAGCTTATAAAGGTTATCGATGACGTTGAGCGTGTATTGGTAAACGAAGAGGAGATTGAGGCTTTCTTGCCTTCTATTTACAGAAAACTTGAATGGCTAAGCAAAGAGGACCTGATAAAGCGTGTTGTTTCGATTGAATTTAATCGCTTTTTAGAGTACTACCGTGATGCCGATGTTATTGATGTTCCTACCGAGAAGACTGCTGCAAAAGAGTGTAAAAAAGCTAAGAGAGGCGAGAGCGACTCTGCTAAAAAGAGCAGAAGTGCGGCACCGGGATTTACTCGTTTGTTTTTAAATTTTGGTAAGGCTGACGGCTTTTACGCCAACCACGTTATTGAATTGATTAACCGTAATATGAAGGGTGCGAAACCTTGTGTGGGAAAGATTGATTTGTTACGTGAATTCTCATTTTTTGAGGTTGCCGAAGAGGATGCAGACAGCGTAATTAAGGCTTTAAACAAAAGCTTTGCCAATGGCAGAAGGGTTGTTGTGGAGGTTGCCTCGGAGAATACCGGCAAAAGCGACAACAGTGGCAAAAAGGATGGTAGGAAAAACAAGAAGAGAGTGAAAGATAACAGCGAAGATTTTGCTCCAAAGAAGAAGAGAAAAAGCGGTAAGAAAAACGACTGGCAACGTTTCTTTGAGGGTGAGTTTTCGGAACCCGACAATAGCTTGTGGGTGAAGAAAAGTAAAAAGAGAAGGAAGTAAAGTTGTTAGTTTTTAGTTGTTAGTTTGTTAGATGAATAGATTTTTTCTGATTCTATCTTTTGTTTTTGCATTCTCTTTTATTGAAGTGAATGCAAATCCTATTGTGGATATGTTGGATAGAATAGACAAAGGAGCATCGGAAAAATTTGAGATTGTTATTACAAATAACGACAAGGACTTTTTTGAGTTAAGTTCGAAAGAGGATAAAGTTGTTATTAAGGGCAACAACTATATTTCTATCGCAACGGGTATTAATTGGTATTTGAAATATTATGCAAACATCCACCTTTCGTGGAACGAAATGAGCCATGCTCTACCCAACCCGTTACCTGCGGTTGAGAAACCTATAAAAATAGAGAGCAACGTAAAATATAGATATAATCTTAATTTCTGCACATTCTCTTACTCTATGGCATTCTGGGATTGGGAACGTTGGGAGAGAGAAATTGATTGGATGGCTCTGCACGGAATAAATATGTCGTTGGCAATTACCGGCACCGAGGGTGTTTGGGTTAATACTCTTAAAAAACTGGGTTACAGCAATAGTGAAATTAACGAGTTTATTTCCGGCCCTGCTTTTACGGCTTGGTGGATAATGAACAACCTTGAAGGTTGGGGCGGACCAAATTACAACAGATGGTACAAACGTCAGACTGCTCTCGGTCAAAAAATTATTTCGAGAATGAGGGAGTTTGGCATCAATCCCGTTTTACCCGGATATTGCGGTATGATTCCGAGCAATACCAAAGAGAAATTGGGTATAGATGCAGTAAATACAGGTTTATGGTGCGGGTATAAACGTCCGTTCTTTATTATGCCTGACGACCCCAACTTTAATCGCATAGCTGATATTTATTATAAAGAGCAAGAGACTCTTTTCGGTAAAAGCGACTTTTTTGCCATAGACCCCTTTCACGAGGGCGGTGTTACTGATGGTATCGATATGAGCAAGGCGGGAGAAACCATTATGGGTGCTATGAAAAGTTGTAACCCCAATGCTGTTTGGGTGGCTCAAGGCTGGCAAGGAAACCCAAACCGAGAGATGATTGCTCCGCTAAAAAAGGGAGATTTGTTAATTTTGGATTTGCATAGCGAAAGTGCTCCCCAATGGGAAAACTATATGGGACACGATTGGGCTTATTGTATGCTTCTGAATTTTGGGGCAAATGTTGGTTTGCACGGAAAATTTGATGCTGTTGTTAATGGCTTTTATGACATTAAAGATAGAAATGACAGCTCGTTATGCGGTATTGGTATGACTCCCGAGGGTATTGAGAACAACGGCATTATGTATGACCTTTTAACCGAACTTGCATGGAGAGAGAAGAGGTGTGACAAAGAGGTGTGGCTCAAAGATTATATTACGGCAAGATATGGTGTTTGCGACTCTGTTATTTTAGAAGCATGGGGTATTTTAGCCAACTCTATTTATAATGCTCCAAAGGAGAACAGACAACAAGGAACTCACGAATCGATATTCTGTGCCCGCCCTTCGCTCGATGCAAAGGATGTTTCGAAATGGGCAAATTCGGAGAGTTACTACAATCAGAATGATATTATTAATGCGGCTTTAATGTTATGCAAGGTATGCGAGAGATACCAAGGCAACAACAATTTTGAGTATGACTTGACAGATATTGTCCGCCAAGCAATATGCGAAAAAGGCAGATTGGTTTTAAAGGAGATTAAAAGTGCATACGAAAAGCAAGAGCCGTTGTTATTTGATATAAAATGTAACGAGTTTTTGAATTTGATTTTATTGCAAGACAAACTTCTTTCGTGCCGTAGCGAGTTTATGGTTGGCAGGTGGATTAATTCTGCCCGCAAAATGGGCAAAACTCCCAAAGAGAGAAATTTGTATGAGTGGAATGCGAAAGTGCAAATTAGTACTTGGGGAGACAGAAATGCATCTGAGAATGGCGGATTGCGAGATTACGCACATAAAGAGTGGAATGGCATTTTAAAGGATTTATATTATAATCGATGGAGACTCTATTTTGAGTATCTTAAAAACGGTGAAGACCCTAACAATATCGATTGGTTCAATTTTGACCAAAATTGGGCAAACAAAAAACATTGTTACAAGCACAAGGCTTATAACAATGTTATTGATATTGTCAAAGAGGTTGTTAACTTCCTTTAAGAGTGTTATGATTATTAGAGTCGTTAGGGTCATTAAGATCATTAGGAATTTCTAATTCCTAATTGTTGCGAAGCAATGTACTAATTCCTAATTAAACGTGAGTTAAATATTATTTTAGAGACTCTCGGTAATCCATAAATTTGGCGTACGTACGAACATAATCGGTTTCGTCGTATGGTGCTGATGCCAATACGAGTGTTACTGCTCCCGATGAGAAATTTTTTATCTCTCGCCATATTCCGGGTGGCAATAAAAGCCCGACATTGGGACGATTGAGCGTGATTGTTTTTATTCTTCTTCCGTCATCGACCAATACATCAAAACTGCCACTTACCGCAACTATCAGCTGCATAAGGTTTTTATGTGCATGCCCTCCTCTATCACTTGCGGCAGGTACATCGTAGATGTAATAGACCCGTTTTATATCAAATCCTATCTCATTGTTTGCTCCCTCTACGGCTGTGAGGTTTCCATTGGGTCGGTAATATTTCCCCAATTCTATTACCTTGCAATCTGATATGTTATATATTCGCTTACTCATTATCTTTTATGTATTGCAGATATTCGTTATAGTCTTCAATATAATCGCTTGCCGAAAAGTGTGTTGATGATAATACCAATGCTACGGCATTTGTAGAGAAGTTTTCTATTCTTCTCCATATTTTGTTTGGCACATATACTCCATTATACGAACGATTAAGGGTATATACACGCTCTTCGTTTCCGTCGTTTAATATTATATCGAAACTGCCCGATAGGGCAACTATAAATTCGTGTTGCTCTCTGAAGGCGTGTCCGTATCGCTTCTCGCCTCCGGGAACATCGTAAATCCAATATACTCGTTTTATTTCAAAGGGTATCTGAGTCATCTCCTCTATTACCGATAGGTTTCCTCTGAAATCGACTACCTTGGGTAGCTCTATTAATTTTACTTCGTTGAGTGCCATTGTGCCGTTATTTACTATACTCCTCTACTAAATTTATCAGATACTCTCCGTATTGATTTTTTTTCATTGGCTCCGCTATTGCCAATACGTCTTTGGCTGTTATCCACCGATTGCGGAAGGCTATCTCTTCGAGACAGGCTATTTTTAAGCCTTGGCGTTTCTCTATTGTTCCGATGAAATTTGAGGCATCGAAGAGAGATTCGTGCGTTCCTGTATCCAACCAAGCAAATCCACGCCCCAAAAGAGAAATTTTTAAACCTTGCTCCTCTTTGAATATATTGTTTACGGTTGTTATCTCTAACTCACCTCGTGCCGAAGGTTTTATGCTTTTAGCTATTTCTACCACCTTGTTGGGGTAGAAATATAATCCTACTACTGCATAATTTGATTGTGGATGCTCGGGTTTCTCTATTATAGATGTTACATTAAATTCTTCGTCGAATGTGGCTACGCCATAGCGTTGGGGGTCGTTTACCCAATATCCGAATATTGTTGCTTCTCCATTTTCGGCTTTGGCTACGGCTCTTTTCAACATTGTTGAAAATCCTTGTCCATAGAAGATGTTATCGCCCAAAACCATACAAACAGCATCGTTGCCAATAAACTCTTCGCCTATGATAAAGGCTTGTGCCAATCCGTCGGGTGAAGGTTGCTCGGCATAGCTGAATTTTACTCCAAATTGAGTACCGTCTCCTAATAAGCGTTGAAAACCCGGAAGATCGGTTGGGGTCGATATTATCAATATCTCACGAATACCTGCCAACATAAGTACCGATATAGGATAGTATATCATCGGTTTGTCGTATATTGGAAGCATCTGTTTTGACACTCCTTTTGTTATGGGATATAATCGGGTTCCTGAACCTCCTGCTAATACAATTCCTTTCATAGCTTTTTTGTTTTGAACGGATTTAAACAATTTTGAGATTGCTTTTTATATGGTGTTTTGCTCTTATCGGTTTTTATACATTTCGTCGTAATACTTTTGATAGTCGCCACTTACTACCTCCTCGACCCAAGCTTGATTTTCTAAGTTCCATCGGATTGTTTTTTCTATTCCTTCGGTAAATGGGGTTTCGGGATACCACCCTAACTCTTTGGCTGTTTTAGAGGGATCGATTGCATATCGCATATCGTGTCCCAAACGGTCGCCTACGTATGTTATAAGGTCGTAATTTATCACCTCAACCGGTACCTTTAATGCCGAACGGTATGCCGGCTCTTCGTCCATTAATCGGGCTATGGTATCGATTATCAGTTTTACGATATTTATATTTGTCTCTTCGTTAAAGCCTCCTATATTATATACCTCTCCTACTCGTCCGCCGTTTAATACCATATCGATAGCTTTGGCATGGTCCTCGACATACAGCCAATCACGAACATTTTCGCCTTTACCATATACGGGAAGTTTTTTGCCTTCGAGTATGTTCTTTATGATTAGTGGTATCAATTTTTCGGGGAAGTGATATGGCCCGTAATTGTTAGAGCAACGGGTTATGTTTATGGGCATTTTGTATGTCTCGTTATATGCTCTTACTATTAAGTCGGCTCCCGTCTTTGATGCCGAATAGGGACTGCGTGGGTCTAATGGCGTTTCTTCGGTGAAATATTTATCGCCATAGGTTTTTAGGTTAGTTCGTCCCTTTACAACCTGTTTTACCTCTTCGTCGGTTATCTGCAATGGTTGCGGTGTGTCATACTCTTTATTTAATGAGCCGTAAACTTCGTCTGTTGATACTTGGAGGTATTTTTTACCCTGTTTGTATGTTGGATACCCTTTTTCGTCTTTTCCTGTCATCCACGCTTGTTTGGCACACTCCAACATATTTTGCGTTCCAAGAATGTTTGTCTCTAAAAATAGTTGTGGATGAGTTATACTGCGATCGACGTGCGACTCTGCTGCAAAGTTTACTACATAGTCGATGTCGTGCTTTGCAAATATCGATGTAACTATCTCTTTATCGCATATATCTCCCAAGACAAATTCTACTCTTGCGTCTTCTATCTCGTTTTTGATGGTTCCTAAATTTCCTGCATATGTTAATTTATCGAGTATTACTATGTATATATCATCGTATTTCGACAACATATATTTTACAAAGTTTGCCCCTATAAAACCTGCGGCTCCGGTTACAAGATATTTTTTCATAGTTCTTTAGGATATAGAAACTGTTTTTATAACTGCATAGTTTATGCGAAGATAGTAATTATTTTTTTAATAAGTGCTGTATATGGAGTCTAATTATTTATCGAGATCGGTTTTTAAAATTTTCTTTATGGCAACATAATAAAAAAACGCTACCGATCGGATAGCGTTTTTGACTATTATAGCTATGTTTTATCATCGTTTTTAGAATTTGAAATCAAATCCTGCCAACACCATTCCTGTTGCATCGAAACCTGCATTTGATTTGTATCCGTCAATTTTATCGCCATAGAATACTCCTCGTGGCTCAACATAGAAATTGATGTGATCTGTTATGCGAATATTTGCTTTTAAACCTATTGCCGCAGTATATGTTGTTTTGGCGTTTATATTCTCCCCTATTACAGGTACTGCCGCTCCTACTCCTGCAAATAATATTGCATCGAATTTTGATTGCAAATCATAACCTGCAATGAGCGATGTCATATTCAACATATAATCGGCACGTGCAGCAACCACTCCCATTTTCTCTCCTATGATTTCGTATGGCTTTTGAATATGATTGTACTCTGCATTTAGTCTTAATCCGTGCACGGGTGTTATCCAACGTCCGTATGCCAAACCTCCTGAATAGGTCATCTTATCGGCAAATTTTCCTGTAAACTTAGACATCAGGGTATTTCCATAGAAGCCAAGACCTCCGTACATAGATATAAAGTTTTTGTTATCCATATCTGTTATTACTGATGAGGTTCTATCGGCTTTGTTCATTGTATATGTTAGTCCTGCCAAGAGTGCAAGATTTGTTTTTTGTTTGTGTGTTCCATCAAACTTATTCAAATATACTGCAATTTGAGGCTCGACATATAATCCGATTTTTGGTGTTATATTAAACAATCCTTGTACGCTTCCTTTAAAGCCGGGGATAAATCGTTTATTATGATTTACTATCGATAATCCGGCATGCACTCCTGCATTTAAATTTAAATCGAATAAACGATATGGTTTGTATCCTAATGCCGCATTGGTGATACTAAACATTACGTCTGCTTCAAATCCTGCATGAGAAATGTCTTTTGCATTCTCCTCGCCATTTAACTTTTCGGCCATAGCACTTACTCTCCAACCCAAAATGGGGGACTCCCAACATCCGACAGACAAGCGGCCTAAAGGACCTACACGGAATTTTGCATCATTAAACAATCTGTTGTCGAGGTTTCCTGATGCTCCCAATCCGACAGAGAAGAAGAGTCGTTTTCCTTCGGTTGCAGCAAACTCATCGTATGATGCTGCTTCGTAGCCTTTCAATCGATACGATGTTCCGATATTGGCGGTCATTATTATCGATTTACGGGTTGAGATTGTATTTGTAAAGACTCCTCTTGTTGGTGTCCATACTGCATGAGGCTCTATATATAGGCTCCAATTATTTGTTAAATTAAAGTTACCTCGGAAGAAGGCTTGCAATGCAGGATAGAATGATGTGTGATGGTATATTGCCGAAATTCCGGCTCCTCCGATTAACTCAAATAATCTATCTTCACGGTAGCCGCTTACCACATTTGTCATATTTAGCAAATAATCGGCACTTAATGTAAGTGTTCTTGCTCTATATGGCTCATGAGTCGGAGAATATGGTGTTCGGGTTCCGAACAATATTGTTCCTCCTGATATTTGTAATCCCGAATTTTTTGTAAACCATTTTCCAAATCCGATATTAAAGCGATAAGATAACATATCGGCAGCCGAAAGCTCTTGGTCAAATCGTGAATAGTTTGCTCCGATTCCCGCAGATGCCGTTACAAACATATTGTCGGATTTTGATTTGTGCTCAAATGGGTCGTTATCTTTTTGATACTCTTTATCGCTACTATGGTATGTTACACCGAACAACATAGATGCAACTCCGTCAAATCTGTTATTGACTCCGTGTGTGTAGGTTTTGTTATAGAACGACATTCGAGGTTCCATAAACAAATCGACTGTTGGAGAGACTCTGAATGCTCCTTGTAATCCTATACCTAAACCTCCTGCAAGTTTCCAAGAAGTATCTTCATATCGGGTAGCGGCTAACTCAACGCCAAATGTTCCTATTAATTTAAATATTCGTCTCTCGTTGTATCCGCCAAACAGGTTGCTATAATTTACCAAATAGTCGATACGTCCTACTCCGTCGATTAGTTTTGTTGTCGATGAGACTTCATAATCGGGGGTAAAAGGAGAAAATCCTGCCACAGCCGAGAGTCGAACTCCTTGTACTTGGTTAAACCATCCTCCAAAACCTAACATTCCGCTAAATCCTGCATAGTTTCTGCCTTTTAAATCCATTAAGCGTGATGTTATGCGTTGTACGCCAAATGCCGATGTAAAGAATATGTTGTCTCTAAATCGTGTATTGGTAAATTCGGTAGTCTTGCGTTTCTCGTCAGGAACCATATTGTATGTTACTCCGACAGTTACTTCGGGCAACAAATCAAAGCGACGATCGAGTTTTTTTCTACTATCGTTATATGAATCGTTTGTTAATGTTACTTTGGGTTCGACATATAAATCGATTAACGAAGAGAGTGTGAAATTGCCTTGAAATCCTAATACCGCTCCGTACATATTGCTTCCGTAACCATATCGGAATGAACGTTTATATGTTACTCCGGCTATTCCGTAGAATTCGAATAGTCTGTCGGGATTGTAACCTCTGGCAAATGCACTGATGTTTGCCAAGTAATCCAAGTTAAATCCGAACAAGCCATATGTTTCAGTTCCTCCGTCGTAGAGATATGACATATCTACTCCAAATCGAGCTCCGATAACCGGTGTAAACCACTTTCCGAAATAATATCGTATTGATGGACCCACCTCGGTTCCGTGTTCGCCATTCAAGAAGTTAAATTGAGCACCCGCCGCAATACTCATAAAGGTATGATCTTTGAATTGCGGATTATCAAATTTCTCTAATGCCGGTCGTTTTTGCAAACGATAATCCAAGGCATTTAACTGTGCAAATGATTCTGTAGTGGAGATTGCCATCACCACTAACATTATCAAAAGATTACGTATATTACCTGTTTTTATATATGTATGTCTCTTTTTCATCTCTACAACAAATCTTTTACGTCAGCATCAATCTCGGCTATCTCTCTTAATGAAGGATCCATATCTAATGCAGTTTCAATATAATTAATAGCCTCTACTACCATATCTAATCGGTTAGTAATTATTGCCTTTACATATAGTACTCTTGCTGAATCATCGGGTAATTCTTGAGCTTTCTCCCAAGCTTCATCGTTACGCTTCATTGCAAGCAATATTAATACTTCATTAATACCGCCCTCTCCTTCAAACTGAGATAATGCCTCCTCGTAATTTCCATTCAACAGACGTGTAATTGATTTTACATATTCTGTTGTTTCAGATTCGGGCATCAACGATGCTATCGAATCGGCTGTCTCATATTGCCATTTATCTAATGCCGCAACTATTTGATTTGTCAATACCTCTTCAGGTGCACCATCTTTTATAAATGGTTTCAATAGATCATAATCGGAACGTCCTTGTCGGATATATAATGCTGCCAAATTATTAGCCGCCAACATAAATTTAGGATATACCGATAGTGCCTGAGAATATAGTTTCTCACGTTCGACATCATCTTTTGCTGTTTGGAACATTCTATAAAAATCGTATCGAGATAGTTGCGTATAATTTTGTTCATACATCTCTTGTATCTCATCGTCTGTTAATACACGATATAGCGAATATCCGAAATCATACTCTACACGTCGCAATTCGGTAAGGTATGGCACTATTATCGAACGATAATATGATAATTTTCTTATTTTATTGAATTGTGAATTTAAGCTGTTTGGATTCTTATCTATTATAGCTTGTAGTTCGGCTGCTTTATCTGTCAAAGAGTCTCTCTTCATCATATCTACTATGGGCAACCAATTCTCTACTTTATATTGAGATTCTACTTTTAAGAACTCTTTTGTTGTCGGACTTACAAACGACAATATCTTTTCACGAGCCGAACGCATACGCTCATCTGCTAATTTTACGTTTTTGTTATAATCTCCTTCGGGTGATGATATTCCAGAGATTGACATTGACTCTAATTTTGCATCAGGATCTTGCTCCAAAAACTTAATTCGTTGCTCTAACTTACTTAGCTCACGAACATTGTGCTCATCTTTTTCATTGATGGTTGCCTTACCCGGAAGATATGTTAAATGAACCTCTCCTCGGTCGTTGCGTAACGACAACTCGGGTTTTGGTATATATATTGAATCGGTTAAATCTCGTGCTTCAATCTGATAATCAAAGAATCGTAGTGGATTTACTGTTCCTTTTGCTATTACCATTGTATCCACTTTTATTATTTTATGGTAATCCTCTACCGATAAGAATACGTCTGAACGATAATCGTCTTTATTATTCTCAATATATACAGAATCATGGTAAGCTATAATTTCTCCTTGTCGAGACATTTGACTTTTTTGTATATATGATGATAGTGTATCTCGTGTTATATCAAACCCATACATACGTTCTTGTGTTAAAAGATATTCTCTTCCATCAGAGACAACAGGACGAAGATACATTGTTTTTCGACGTGTTACATTATATATAGTAGGCTGAACTACTAATCTGTGGTCTAACGCCATTAACTCTTTGGGTACTTTAAAGCGTGTTCGTAGATGAAAATAGTTTCCGACTATCTCTATCTCTGATGGCTCAAATACTACATTTCCTAAAAGACTTGCTGTTACCGTAATTTCATCTATCTCTTTTGCTGTCGATTGTAACTCAACGTCAATAGAGACACGACCTTTTACCTTCTCTTTTTTCTCAGCATACCCCATACAGGTAAATGAGATTGTTGCATTGGGGGCTAAAACAATAGAAAATTTTCCATCTTCATCTGTTATACCCAAAATTCTTTGACGTCCTAAATCGGTTATTGTTACTCCGGCAATTCTCTCTCCGTTATTACCTCTGACAACTCCCATTACACGAATATTCTGTGCATAAAGGTCGATTGGCAACATTATTATTAATGTTGCTACCAAAAGGAATATTTTTATTGTTTTCTTCATCTGTTCTTGTTTTTGTTAGAATATAACATACGAAACTGTTACTCCTAATTTTATTGGGATAACTCCCCAACTGTTTGCATTGTTTTTTGAAGGGTAAGTTGCTCCTTCGTTATATTTTCGTTCGAATCGATATATTGCTCCTATACCGGCTGTCAATTCTAAATTCCATCGTTTACTCAAAACAAAATCATAACCGTAGGTAAATCCTCCTCCGATAGCCTGTCCGTCGTGGCATACACCTTTATACATCATATCATAATCGATATACAAAAGAGTGAAACCTAAAAAGTGTTGTGCCATAGGTCTTTGAAACCAATAACGTAACTCGGGTTGTATTCTAAGGTGATCGAACTTTGCATTTTTATACGGAGTCCATTCATTGAATGAGGCAGACAAATCGAGCGACATTGTTGGTGAAACTACAAACTCTGCCGAGATATTAGGTGATACTGTTGCCCACTCCAATGCATTTGTCTTTACCGCTATTTTTTGCGAATATCCGAATAGCGGAATAAAAGAAATTATTAATATAAGGATTGCCCCTCTCTTGTTTCTTAGAGAGCTAACCAAAGAGAGAAAAAAACCTTTTGAATATATTTTCATACTTTTTATACAGTCTTAATTTATAGATATTTAGCCCTTTGCGGGCATAATAAGCAAAACTCGCCGACAAAGATACTATTTTTTTTATTAATAACATAATATTTCTAAATAAATATTTACTTAATCATCACTATATTAGAGTGTATTAAATTACAAAGATTTTTGTTTTTATAATGATTTTATTTTTAGCATTGAGTATTTATTACTATTTTTGTAAATTGATTAAATATAGTCCACTTTATATGATTAACGAACCCGATATCAACAGCATAAAACAGAGGTTTAACATTATTGGTAATACTCCCTCTTTGATAAGAGCCATAAGCCGAGCTACTCAGGTTGCAAGGTTTGACATATCGGTATTAATTACCGGAGAGAGTGGTACGGGTAAAGAGTTCTTCCCCAAAATAATACACGAATATAGTGCAAGAAAACATAAAAAATATATAGCCGTTAACTGCGGGGCAATCCCTGAAGGCACCATCGATTCTGAACTTTTCGGACACGAAAAAGGTGCTTTTACAGGAGCTCTTACCGACAGAAAGGGATATTTTGAAGAGGGCAATGGCGGTACTATTTTCTTGGACGAAGTGGGCGAACTGCCACTTACAACACAAGCCCGTTTGTTGAGAGTTCTGGAAAATGGAGAATTCTTAAAAGTTGGTTCATCATCAGTTCAAAAAACCGACGTAAGAATTGTTGCCGCTACCAATATGGATATGACCAAAGCTATTCAAGAGGGTAAATTCAGAGAAGACCTCTTTTACAGGTTAAACACCATACACATTGAACTACCTCCTCTACGCAACAGGATTGAAGATATTTTCTTATTATTCAGAAAATTCAGTTCAGACTTTGCAGAAGAGTATAAAATGCCTGCTATAACCCTTACCCGAGACGCCAAAGAGTTATTATTGTCATATCGCTGGCCGGGCAACATCAGACAACTCAGAAATATTACCGAACAAATTTCAATATTAGAGACTTCAAGAGAGGTTAGCGAAGAGGTTTTACGCTCATATCTCCCCGTTTATGATGGTCCCAATTTGCCTGCCGTAAACAAAAAAGAGAATAACTCATTTATTGACGGAGAGAGAGAGATGTTATATAAAATCATCTTGGATATGCGTAAAGAGATAAATGAGATTAAATCGAAATTAGAGTCAACAGACAGAAATGTTCTTCATAAACTGCAATCAAATAATTTTGAAGAGAATATAGCTCAAGACATTATTCATACGCCATACATTGAGAGCAAGGAACGTATGTATGACAACATAGAGACTATAAATATCGAAAATTTTGAGGATAGTGCCATATCTCTTGAAGAGGCAGAAAAAGAGATGATAAGAAAAGCTCTTGACAGAAACAATGGCAAACGCAAAAAGTGTGCAGAGGAGCTTAAAATATCGGAAAGAACATTATACCGAAAAATAAAAGAGTACAATCTTGAATAATGAGAAAGTGTTTTAAATATTTTTTTACGACAGCTGTAAGTATTATTATGCTATGCGGATGCACCATATCTTATAAATTTAATGGAGCATCGATAGATTATAACACTACTAAAACCATATCGATTGCAGATTTTCCAATTAGGGCGGCCCTTGTATATCCTCCGCTTTCACAAGCTTTTAATGAGGCATTACAAGATATATATATAAGACAAACCCGCCTAAGTATGGTCAGAACAAATGGAGACCTACAAGTTGAAGGGGAAATTACAGGATATGACATTACGCCTCAGGCTGTTAAAAGCGACGCATACGCCTCTCAAACCAGATTGACCATTAGAGTCAGAGTTAAATATACTGATACTAAAAATCCTCAATTCAGTATTGACGAGACTTTTAGTGCATATAGAGATTTCGATAGTTCACGTTTATTGACCGATGTTCAGGACGAACTCATTGATGAAATAACTCAAGAGTTGGCAGAACTTATTTTTAACGCAACAGTAGCAAATTGGTAATTTACGATTATGGCAGCCAATAACGATATTAAGAAGAAATCTGATGGATACAGACGCAATGAGCTACTTTCGGCTATGAATAAGCCGGGAGAGAACATTGTTGCCCTATCAAAAGAATTAAAAAAATTGGCAGCCTTCATGCACAATAGCAAAAGTGCGAAGAAGCAAGAGATTGCTTGCGAAACAAAAGAGGCAGAGATAAAACCTGTTGACAATTTTTCAGCAATTGATATTTTTTTGGAGTCGAACGGGGTTGAAGAGGCTTCAATTGACGATATTATAAGAAACGAAGGATACAATTCTGACTACTTTGCATTGAAGGAGGAAGAGACAATAAATTCGTCTGACAAACAAATTGATTCTATAAATTCATTTTTGACCGCCGTTGAAAATGGCAACTTCAAAAAAATTGAAGATGAGTCGAAAGATTTTGATGAAAATATTGACAACTTGGAAGAAGAGGAGTACAACAAACCTATTGAAGAGACATTTTTTACTGAAAGTTTGGCTCATATATATATAAAACAACGCAAATATGAACGTGCTTTGGAAATTATTAAGGGCATAAGTTTGAAAAATCCAGAAAAAAATATTTACTTTGCAGACCAAATTAGATTTTTAGAAAAATTGATTATTAATGTAAAAACTGAATAAAGAAATGACAACATTTATTACCATTCTTATTGTACTGGCTGCTGTGTTAATGATATTGATTGTGTTAGTACAAAATTCTAAAGGTGGAGGTTTAGCTTCAGGCCTCTCTTCTTCAAATCAAATTATGGGTGTTAGAAAGACTACTGACTTCCTTGAAAAAGCCACTTGGACTTTAGCTGCAACCATCGTTATTTTAAGCATCGCTTCTGTTGCATTTATTTCAACAGGAGAAGATAAAACTTCTGTAGCACAAGACAATATAGAGGCTACTGCTAATACTGAAATAATAGAAAACAACGCAGAGGAAGGCTCTACAGATATTAATATTGCAAATACTCAAGAATAATATTTGATTATTTAAATATCTAAAAACAGGTTTTGTAAAAATACAAAGCCTGTTTTTTATTGTCCTTCTATAAATTTTTAAATACAAATTGATTTGCTTTATTTCGAAAATGCTGGCAAACCATTTTTAACAAATATAAAAGGGAAACAACGCACTCCATAAGATATTACAATATTATCGGGATGCGATATATAGATCAAAAAAGAGGGGATATTATAATTAACAGACCTGTTATTATCATCAATATTAGCATTAAGCACAATAACAATACATACCTTTTTTCTCTAAACGCAATAACTTATATCTTCACAATTATCATAAAAACAAGAGGCTGAGCCAAAGTTTTTAATTTTTGGCTCAGCCTCTTGTTTTATATGTTGTAGTATTACAATTTTACTTTATAAACCAAACTTCCGACTTTTACTATATACAATCCTGAAGCTTTCGTAATTTCATCTCTTCCATTCACCACTCTACTCTCCTCTATCATTCCAGACATATTATATATAGTTACATTTTCTTGTTTGGGTGTTACAACAACAATCTTATTTGATGATGTATATACCTCTGCCAATGTTGCTGTGGCATCATCCGATCCGCTAAAATTGGTATATTTAATTTCGATATTGGTATCTGCTGTTACTTTAATCGTATGCAATCCATTCTCTATCTCTGACGATTTATCTTCTCCATTAACTCTGTACGACAACAATGACTCACCTTCTACGGGCTGCATATTAATAGTCAGACTCTCTCCATATCCTATCTTATCTCCTGATGATATTCTCTTATTTTCTTCATCACAGACTGCCACCAAAACTCCTCCTTCTATAGTATAATTAACTACGTATTGCTTGGGTTTATATGTTGCAGATATTGTGGTTTCTGATATTGGAGAATAAGCATATGTCCCTGAGATATTGTGTTCTGCGGTTACATCTTCACCGTTAATAGTTATTGCTTCTACTTCATACCCCTCAATAGGTTGGGCAGATATTAATAGTACGGTGTTTTCAGGAACCGTAGCTCCTGATGTTATAATTTTATTTTCAAGAGTTTTAACAGATAGTTTACCTCCTGTTTCGTAATTTTTATAAAACTTAACCCAATCGAGATACATCTCAACAGGTAAGTCCTCTCCTGTTACAGAACCTACCCACGACCCTCCTAACTGCATATCAAGGATTAAATAAAACTCTTTTGAATACGGGAATTGATCTGTTGCTCCGGTATTGGGATATGCCATAGTTACTTTATTATTAACCATTAGTTTTAATGTATCAGGCGATAATACCACTCCATATATATTATAATCCGCAACATTCACCGATTCTGTAATGTGTGATAATGGAGATTCTTTATTCACATTATACGTATAGTTACTATGAAGTGTTTGATATACAAATGAGTCATAATTCAAATGTTCAAATATATCTATTTCTCCACATCCCGGCCATCCTGCCGATTGATCTTCGGGCATCATCCACAATGCAGGCCACGCTCCTCGTGCAGAAGTTGTTTTTGCACGTATCTCTATTCTTCCGTTTCTAAAACTTTTTTTACCTAATGATTCTATTCCTCCACACAAATATGTTCGAGTATCCCCTGTTACCGATTCTCCCGGATTACGTATTCCCCTCAAAACTATATTTCCATCTCGAAAATCGAAACATCCATCGTATGTAGATATATTTTTTCTCCAATCCGGATTACCACTTTCGTATGGGTCTATTTTACTCCATACTGTTTCATCAAGTACTCCTGTATTAAAATCTTCTACCCAATCTAACTTATATTCAGATGTATATTCGTTATTAATTGTTATTTGGTAGTTATGAGTTATTCCTGTCAATCGCAAAGTCAAATCGACTATTGCTCCACCATTTTGTTCCATTGAATTTCCTGTCGCAGATGTTCTTCCACAGGGATCGGGAGAATCCCAATCGACTTTTATACGCATTCTATAATCCCCCGATGGAATTGTTTCAGGAATAACAAAAGAAGGAGTTGTGCTCGGAGGACATCCATCGCCATCCGAAAATTGCTGTCCAAGACTGTTAAGCCAAACTCCGTTTTGCATATATCCGCTATATGAAACCAACTCATTTGTAGTATTAAAAGAGCCATCATTATCGTAATCGATATATACATAACCTTGCATCCAGGCTCCTGAGTAATCTATAACCGGAGTTATTGTAGAGCCTGCATTTGCATAAAATACTTTTGATGTTTTATTATAATATATTGCCGAATACCCAGATGTGGCAATTGTTAATGGATCAAATGTATAAATCCCCCCTTGAAACGATACAGTTTTTAAGTATCTCGATGAATTACTATTTGTTGTTCGTGTACAATAATCGGCATTTGCACCTGAAACAAACAATAAAAACATAATTGCTAAAATGTAAATTCTATTCATACTATTCTTATTTATAGTTTATTGGATAAAGATATAAAATATTTCACTACAAAAAAAGAGATTGTATCAAATTTTAATTTCGACACAATCTCTTTGTTTTATCGTTTGTATATTTTTAAATTTCTTTATGAACAAACATTGTGTGTTATTATCTCTTCAACACCTTATTCCCATTGATTATATATACACCAGGGGTATTGATGTCAAATACACGACGACCATATATGTCGTATATCACTTGTTCTCTGTTTTCTTCAAAGATTTCGTTCTCAATAGTAACATTTTCAACTCCTGTAATGGGTTCACGTATAATTTTAATTGACTCAAACTTAACAAGTTTTTCATCTAAGAGATATGCGTTAAATGGAAGAACTTTACTATTTTCTGTTGATTTGACAAAGAATTCGCCCGATTTGTCTAACACAAAATATTCAGAAGCTATATCGATTGAAGAGAATGTCCCATAAAACGAATTTAAAACATCTTCAGGAGTTGTTGTTATTTGATCATTATATTCATACAACGAGATAACAAAGTTTTCATCTTCGCAATATAGCAAGAATGGAATACCTGCTTCAATCATTGTTGCTGTCTCGGTATAGACTTTACCCTCTCCGGTATCAATATTTACAATTTCTTCAATGATTGAGTTCTCAGGCAACATGTCTTGTAAGATATTGAATGGAAGGCACATAGTTGTCCAACCTGCTATATTTTTACGTTCAAAAGTAATGTTTTCAGCAGTAAGAGAATATGCACAATCAAAATCTTTGCCATCAACTATATGAAGATTTCTAATCGTGTCACCGTTGCAAACATTTGGCAAATCGTAAAACTCATTAACAACATTTGAGTCAATTGGTTTAAAAACAGTATTGTCTATTGGTTTCACAAAAGTCATATCAAGATATGTTGCAACAGGCGTTGTGCCACAACTATTAACAGCATAAGTTGTAGGAGAGTACTTTGGCAACACCATTTTATAACCTTGAACCATGCTGTCTTTATTAAAATAGTTTACATCCCATTCAACATCTGTTCTCTTAAAATCTTTTGTATATAAAAATCTAATATTCTTCTCTTGAGTATAATTTACCGGAGAGGCTAACCCATACCAAACAAGTTCATTTTCTCTCGCTCTATACTGCAAAGCATATACAATCATATCAGATACTGAGTAGAATGAGTTAATATTTGCCTCGGCAGCAATAGGTCCAAAAAGTATATCGTTGGGCAAAGTTCCCATCCATGAGGCAACTGACGATACTACTTTAAGAGTTTTAGGCTCCTCATTAGCACCTATAAGACCTCCTAAGGCTGTTTGACTATTACTATCATAAAGGTAATATGCAGTATCAGCAATCGCACTACTATATTGAATATCTACACCATTAGCAAGGCCTACAATACCTCCCATATATGGTTGTTTTCCTGTCTCAAGAGTACTATTTCTTGAATCAAGTACCGCGGCTGATGTTGAGTGAAGAATAGCACCCTCCTCTGTCACTCCTACAATACCGCCAAGACAACTACCTATAATATCTGTATTAAATACCGATGTTTTATCAATTGTTCCATAACTTTTTGCGACAATACCTCCAACGTAAACACCCTCAAGAGTAGAATTATACACCATTACGTTTACTACACTTCCATTGTTTACACCTACAATACCTCCTGCGTATTTACCTTTAAGAGTCACATTGGCTACCGATGTATTTTCCACAACACCATTATTAGTACCCACAACACATGCAACTGTGGCACTCTCTGCAATCAAGTTGATATTTTTTACATCAATATTGCTAATTGTCCCATTGTTCACAACTGCAACTGTAGCAATATTAGCAGGCTCTACACTATTATCAACATTTGAGAATCCATCAAAGGTAAGATTTTTTATTACTCCTTTATTTTCAGCAAATAGAGCAGCACCACATTTTGTAGTGCTATTAACTGAAATTCCTTTTATACATCTGCCATTACCATCGTAAACACCAGCAAACGAAAATGTTGTTGATAAATCTATGATAGTTCCTGCTAAATCTTTTACATCAAATTTTAGACCAATAGGCATAAAGTTCTCTTCAGACGAAAAGTCTATATCAGAAAGTTGTGATAAGAATTTTCCTTCAAAAGTTTCTCCCGATAAAATACGTTTTCTAATCTCATTTACGTCATCAAGAGTCTCAATTATAAATGGGTTATCCTCTGTCCCATACTCTCCTTGTTTATAGAAATATGTATTTACTCCTCCTAAATAGCAAGGAATAGGATAACCATTGTTGGTTATATCGCTACCCCAAAGCTCTCCTGTTGCACCCTCCATTATGGTAAAAGCATTACCTAATATTGTATTGTCAGTAAAATATTCTACGCTACGTTTTGTCTCTGCATCTGTAGTTGGAAATCCTTGAAGAGCAGAACCCTCTAACCACAAAACATTAGCATCTTCCATATCTCCATGAGTAGTTACTTTTGCTGCAATAGCATAACCGCCAGAGATATTACCAGTATTAAAACAATTACAGATATTACCATAATTGACTTCCGCCTTGTATTCGCCCACAAGACCTGCGCATTTTATACTATTTGATGTAGCAGTTATATTTCCATGGTTATAACATTTTTTTATAAGATAACCTGTCTGACCAACAATACCTCCTATATACAATTCGTTTGATGGAGTAACACTTGTTGCATTTATAGCACCGAAATTTCCGCAGAATACAACATTATTGGTGGTAGTACCAACTACACCTCCCACGTAAGTGGTTTTGCTACCAGTAATAGTAATATCTCCGTAG
>JAFYPQ010000025.1 GCA_017559955.1 Bacteroidales bacterium | reverse complement strand
GCTTACATTATTACCCTCTTTTAACTGATATATCTTATTCTCGAAAGAGGAGATATACAACTCTTTAAAAAGGTTTGCATAATTGTTTGAATCAATAAATACTTCCGATTTATTTTCTCCGTTTTGCGAATTAATATATGCAGAAATATACGGAGAGTATTTAATTTCATTCCAATATTTAAGTGGAATGTTTAGCCCTGTTGAGAATATAGTATTCTCCTCAATGGCACTCCAATCAACAACAGCATACATTTTGGCTGCAACTCCAAAACCATCTTCGTACAAATCAACCTCCAACACATCCGCTTTTTCAAGAGTTTCATAAGAAGTACAATGAAGAGGTTTTTCGCTACCTTTTCTAACAAAGTTTATACCCCAATATTTCTTACCCTCCTCATCGTCCTTATTTCGAGCAATGGAGTTAATATACAACTCCTCAATAGGGTAATTATCATCAGTAGAGACAACATATAACTCTTTAAAAAACTTATTAACCGTTTCATTACCCGAGAAAACAAACTGCTGTACCGAATTTTTAAATTCTTCAAACTCCCCCTTCGAGGCACATTGCGACACATTATCCACAAACATCGGAATAGTATCGCACTCCCAATAATCGCCGTTCCAATACAAATAAACAATCGAGGTATTATTAATAGTAACCGAAACCGACGAAGCCCCATTCTTAAAATAGGTAAAAGTAACTGTCTTAGGATTGGCATCATCACACCCCGCCACATAGAAATAACTCTCCTTAACCCCCACCTTTGGCGATGGGACATAATCGACCGGAGAATTACCCTCTTCATCGGTAAGCATACCTTTAAGTCCGCTATCCACACGGTTAGAGTCAATCCACATACGAGTTAAAGCATCCCACACCCATACCGAGTTTGTTTCGCCATTTACAAAGAACATACCGGGCTGAGGTGCAAAGTTTAGCGATAGCAATTCTCCAACGCCGTAGTAATATCCTAAAAAATGGCTGTTTTTATCAAAATCAACAGAACTATTCATAAATAATCTATATATTTTTAACCTATTGACACCTGTGAACGCATAATTGCAGCTCGCTCGGTATCACCTAATATATTAAATACAATCGATGCCGTAAGGTAAGTTATTGAAGATAAAAGCAATTCGTGAATCTCTATTGGTGCCGACAAATCGGGAATCTTAACATACAGAGCATCCTCTATTTCGTGCTCTCTCACTTCGGGAGGAAGCGAGTAATATCGCAAAATTTTATCTCCATTATGAGACTTCTCAATAATGACAACAGGCTTTGCTCGTCCGGCTCTTGTATATGGATTTTTCTGCAAGATAGCCATTGCACTATTTTGTTCATACAAAACAGTTACTGCCCTGTTCCATCCCTTCATTTTCAAAAGAGAGAAACGCAACATATCCTTCGGTAATAATATCTCGCCGCTTCCGTCTTGATGTTTCTTTGCGATTAATAAAGATGAAGCATCCACATGTGGCAACAAAGTATCGGGAGCCGATAAAAACACCTGCATTATGGCTTCCGGCAGTTTACTCTCAATATACGACTCAAGTCCAACTCCTCCGCCACTATCAACCCCTTCGTTTATTACATTGGCAAAGCCCTCTTCCATATTTATCTTTACCAACTCTATTAAAAGTTCCTTACTATACAACATACATTCTTTACTCTAAATTTTTAAATTGCAGGTTGAGACTCTTAGCAACAGATTTTATCTTTTTGGGAGATGTAATCTCTTGCGGAGATATATTGTAAGGCTCGTTCAGTAAAAATTTTCGAGCCTCTTGCCACGAATATACACTATCAACGATGGTAATATCGGGCTCTGTTTCATACAAAGGTGTATCGTCAAAAAACTTGACTCCAAAATTGCCATCCTGCTCTATTGCCTTTTGAAGAGTCAAATCGTTTGTTTCGAAATATCCGATATCGGCATTACCTGCTATAAACTTTATTCTTATGCTTTTATCTCCTACCTTCACTATTGTACTAAGGGCACCTCTGTTTGTTTTATATCTTTTCATAACTCCTTATGTTTTATAAATTTCATTTTTAGCAGTTATCGGGGCACACTACCCCGACAACTACTTTTTAAGGCTACGCCTTTTTGGGAACAATTCGCATATGAGCCGCAGGATAACGAAGAGTCAAGCAACTCGCTTCGGTCATTACAACTGCATCAGTATTACGGATACCTGCTCTTTTAAGGTCGAGTTTTTGGTGTCCGAAAGGTACATGAGCCCAACGAGTAATAAACTCAGGATCAAAAGCAAACCCATAATCGCTCATACCGCAATCATCAAATACTTCTGAATAAAGGATATAGAACTTACCAAACTTAGAGCGAATTTCAGAAAAATCGATACCCCATTTAACAAACTCATCTTCAGCACTGATTACCTTTGTAACATCCAGCTTATTAATTCTGCCAATAAAATCGCTACCACCGATAAGCACTTTACGTTTGTTTCCGCCATTACCT
The DNA here is from genome assembly GCA_017559955.1 of Bacteroidales bacterium. Lineage (GTDB taxonomy): Bacteria > Bacteroidota > Bacteroidia > Bacteroidales > G3-4614 > Caccoplasma_A. The sequence goes on along the minus strand of JAFYPQ010000025.1, from coordinate 4,340 downwards.
GTAAACGCCTCTTTCATCATATCTATAAGGTCGTTTTGAGTTAGTTCTTTTGAAGGGTCAAACTCATACTCTTTTCCAGCTTGCCACCATATACCACCTGTCAGCATAACGTTCTCTTTTTTACGAGAGTCGTAAAGAGTATTTTTAACACCAAACATAAAGGTCTTTTCCATACCTAAACGCATATCGTAAATAGCAGCCTCCTCTGAGTCGCTAAAATCCCAAGGCACATTTTTTGCAGCAATTTTTTGAAATGTCGATTGCTCAACTTGAATTTTAAATATCTGACAATTATTTTGTTCTTTAACAGGAAGAGCCTCAAATTGTGCAGTTTGAACATCCAATTCGGTTGCAGCACGCCCCATACGAATTAGAGTAGTTGATGCTGGAATTGAAGGAACACACCCATCTATCGAACCAATTTTTTTACCATTAATTGCATATACATTCAAGTTGCCATTCTCCTCTTTACTTGTAATATAAAGAACCAAATCTGATTTCGATTGAGTTACACCATCAGCCTCATAACCTTTTACCCCTTGTACAAGCAAAGTTTCAGACACCTCAAAAATATCGTTATTACTTGTTGTGATTGTAACCTTTTGAGCGGCAGAAGTTACATTCGACGATGAAGGTTCGGCATATGCCACACTCATAGTCGCTTTTGTAGGTTTAATATCTACCGAATAGTAATCGACAACCATAGAGTCGGCTTTACGAGCTCCAGCCCAACGTGATAGCTGATCGATAGGTGTTGACATAGGACGAATTTTTGTTATTCTCTCGTCAATGGCATTTTTTATTAAACCGTCGCTATGGCGTGTCGCAAGCGAACGAGTCAAAGGTTCGCCCGAGACAATTTTACCAACACTTGCCGAAGGTATTACAACTGCAAGAGCACAAGAGGCATCTGCCGATAAAAATAGAATAACCAAGGTTATTGCAATTAGTGCCAATAGCACCCAAACTTGATTGTTTTTAATAAACTCAAAAATCTTTTTCATAACTTTTCTTAAATTTTTAAATGTTAATAAATTTCTTTTTTGCGATGTGAAATTTTTCAAGTTGTTAGTTGTTAGATGTCGGCTACGCCGCCCCTACGGGGTAGTTGTTAGTTAATCTAAAAACTAAGGTGTGTAACACCGTACAACTAAAAACTAACAACTCATTTAAAGGTCCCAAACACTTTTTCTTCGGCGTAAACCGAACATTGGTGTAAGATCTGACGAAGATTCGTTTCTTAATGATGATGAGTCGGTTGTTGCCGATTTATCTTTACTAAAGATTATTCGTTGATTACGACCCTTAACTTCACCTGCCTGCTCGGCAATATCGATGTCGGTGTCGTAGTTAACACCTTTGAAAAGAGTATCGAGAACCTCAAAACTGAAATCACACATAAACACATGCTCGCACAAGTGGCACACCTTCTCGATAAAGAGGTCGAACTCTTCATCGCTCATACCCTTAGCCTCCTTAAAACGTTCGATCGATTTTGCACTCAGTTTCCAATTCTCTTCAATCTCTTTCTCGGTTCTTGCAAACGATTGCATACGCTCCAAATAAGCATCGTTCTCTTTGCGTAGTTGCATCAAACGATTTTCATCGTAAGCACAATCCAATACATCACCTCCAAAATAGCGTACACAAGCAATCAAAGGATCTTCTCCTTCAATTACCGTCGAGATAAATCCCGCCATCTTAGGATTAGATGTAAACAAACGAGCCAACTTGGTTTGGTCGTTACGCAACTTTTCGAAACGCTCATCAAGATCGGCATCAAACGTTGCAAGAACATCAAAAAGCTCATCATCATTATCAAAATCTCTGTCGGGGAAATGTTTGATAAGTCTTTTAACGATTACTCCACGAGAAGTTTGTGGCAGAGTTTCGTCATGTTCATAAAAGTTTTTCATAAAACAAAAATTTTTAGTTAGTATTTTACCACACTATTGTGGTGTTTTCACACTGCAAAGAAAATGCGAATAGCAAAGGAATGTGTGGTAAAATTATACAAAGTGGTTTTGGGTAGGAGAGATTTTTTGTGATAGTATGGTTGCAAAATACAATCATAGTATCACAAACGCAAGTAGGGACGCAATCTATTGCGTCCGCAAAAAAACAGATTAAAAACCATCTAATATTTTCACATTATTCTATATTTGTAATTGATATATAATGTGTATAAAATGGAAGTTAAACAAAAATTACCCCAAAGAAAAACTCCACGAGCACAATGGATAGAATATAATACAGGTATCTATTTCGTAACAGTCTGTACTCAAAATTTTATCCACTATTTTGGAGAAATATCAAACGGAGAAATACGACTAACAGAGTTAGGAAACTATTTAGTAACACAAATAGAAGAATCAAATCAACATCATTCATACATTGAGGTATTGCAATATGTTGTAATGCCTAATCATTTTCATGCTATTGTTGAAGTGAAAGGCACTGACTCTATGGCGGACGCAACAGGTTGCGTCCCTACATGTGAGGAACGTATTGAAAAAGGGATACGCGGTAATAGGACGTTATTGTCAATATTTGTTGGTGCGTTAAAATCATCTGTAACAAGATATGCACATAAAAAGAATATAATATTTAAGTGGCAAGGGCGGTATCACGACCATTTAATAAGAGGTGTAGAAGATTGCAATAATATATCGCAATACATTGAAAACAACATATTAAATTGGAATAAAGATTGTTTTTACAAGTAGGAACACAATCCATTGTATCCATTAAAGTAGGGACGCAATCTATTGCGTCCGCAAAAACAGCAACCAGGAAAAAGTAGGGATGCAACCTGTTGCGTCCGTAAAAAAACAACCATGTCTTTCAGACAGAAACAAAAAAAAGAGTTAAGACGATGAGTCTTAACTCTTTTAGCTTTAATAGGTTTATACAACCTTGTATGTTACAAAATCACTTTTTGAGAATTGTTTTCTGTTACTACAATATATATACCTTTAGGTAAAGATATTTGAATAGAGCCATTTACATAAACATCTTTTATAACTTGTCCTGCAAGGTTTACAATACGAATACGACCATAGTAATCGCTAACTTCAATACCATTACCCGATATAACCTTAATATCCGAAGTTGAAATTACCTCCCCTTCAACTCCTGTGAACTCACTCTCAATAAAGTTAGTAAAATCTTTCCACTCTGAAGCAGATTTATAAGCACTCTTAGAACCAAATGGAATATATACAGGAATAGTTTTATCGACACCCCAGAAAGGTAAAACATCGCATACAGCAGGTTCTGAACTTAAAGAGTAAATCTCTGTCAAACCGCTACACTCTTCAAACAGACCACAACCTATTGCTGTTACGCTACTACCAACTATCAACGAACTCAACGATTCTTTGTTATAGAAAGGAGAATATCCGTATTCCGAAGATATATCATACGACAAATCACGTCCCAAATATAAACTCTCCAATGGACAATCATAGAATAGACCTTCATCTTCATCATTACGGCCTAAAGATAAAACCTCATCACAATACTCTATTGTTAAATCTTTCAAGCCACTACAACCACTAAATGTTGCATCGTCTATTGTAGTAACACAATATCCAATTGTCAATGAAGTCAATGTTGTTTTATTTTTGAACGGAGTATTATCACATGAAATATCTCTTCCCAAATATACGTTTTCCAAAGGAGAATCATTGAATAGACCATCTCCCAAGCCATTGGTTCCTAAAGATAAAATATCTTCGCTATCCTCTATTGTAAGATCTTTCAAACCACTACAGCCGTTGAATACACCATTACCTATTGAGGAAACACTACTTGGAATGGTAATCGTTGCAAACTTACTACCTCCATTAAATGCATAGTCTCCTATCGACTCAACACTATTTCCTATTGTTATTGATCTAATACCACTACAGCCATCAAATGCATAACTTCCAACAGAAGTAACACTATTTGGAATGTTTAATAATCTTAAACCACTACAACCCTTAAATGCTGAATCGCCTATTGTTTTCAAACTTTCAGGAAGTGTAACTACAGCCAATTTAGCACAACTGCTAAATGCACTGTTTCCTATTATGGTAAGGCTACTGCCCAATGTTAAGGATTTTAATTCGCTACAACTATCAAAACAATAATCTCCTATTGTATTTAATCCATTAGGTATAACAACAGATGTTAACCCTGTACAATTACTGAACGCATAATTTCCTAATGACTTAACACTATTTCCTATTGTTAATGAGGTTAATGTTGTTCTGTTGCTATAAAATAGTGAAGAGCTTGAAGATGATGCATCAGAGAGACTTCTGCCTAAATATACACTCTCTAATGGGGTCTCG
>JAFYPQ010000024.1 GCA_017559955.1 Bacteroidales bacterium | reverse complement strand
TTACGTAAGTAGTTTGCAGCAGCAGGATAATCAAATTCCTTATAATGTTTACGAGCTCTTGCAATGTCTGATTCAGAGTTGAAATCCTTAGGATTATTTGTAGGAGTATCATCTTTGTACAATTCCTTAAATAACCAACCATCTTCTTTTGCTACACCTTTTGATTTGTTCGCAAAATAAATCCTTTCTTTAAAATGTTCAAAGAATGCTCTGTCGTGAGTAAACAGATATATCTTATACTTATCAGATATTTTCAATAGGAAATCTACAACTTTTGCTCGGTTGCTCATATCAAGACTAATAAGCATGTCATCCAGTGCGAGGAAACTACCCTCTGGAGGAGTCGCAACATCATCGGGGCTGATACCTTTTAATAATGCAAAGCGAATAGACAGCGCGATTGCTGTTAGTCTTGCCTCATTAAAATATATGTGTGGTTTAGGAATTTCATTTCCATCCTCTTTAATTGAAATTCCAATTATAGGTTCAATCAAGGATTTATTTTTAGCCCTCTCTAATTCTCCTTTCTGATTTTTTATCAGTCGATTGTCCCATTTAAGTCTAAATCCATCAAAATATACATCTGGATTTGGGTTTTCTTCAGGATAAGTCAATACAATGGATAGATCTTGTTCTCCGTCAGCCTTAAAGTGATTTTTGTATATGTCTGATACAGCAATGTTAATATCTCCAATGAAACCTTCTAACTCACGATTGAAAATATCAATCAGCTCATTAATGTTCTTTGTTGAGCTTTTATTCCCAAGTTTTGATGCTTCTTCTTGAATGTGCTCATATAATAACGATAAATATGTACGTTGCTCATCAATGTACTTGTAAGGCAAAATCTCTCGTTGGAATATAGGAAAAAGATTTATATTGTTCGAATTTGTAAAATTAAAGAAACCGTTTAAAAGTTGATGATTCACAAAACATGTTTCAAGTTCTGCTAATCTATCAAATCCTTCACAACCACGTTCAGAAACTGTAGACAAAAACACATTCCTTCCTCCATCAAACCAATTGACAGCCACATATGGCTTATCTGATTCATCTTTTGGTGTAAAAGGACGGCTAATTAGATTTTGTGGATTACTAATATCAAAATACTTCTTTCCCCTATCTGGCTTTCTATATGAATTGAAGATACAATGCAAAGCATAGAAAATGGACGACTTGCCACTGCCATTCTCTCCATACATTAACAAATGTTTTCCACCCAACTCTATTGTATGTAGAGATGGAAATGCCTTAAATCCATTAATAACTATACCATTAATTTTAGCCATAATTATCCTTCAATTATAAGTTTGAGTATTTCGGGACTTCTCAATGTAAATAAATCTAAGCGGTTCCTTATTGGATTATCCGTTTTCTTGATATTCATAAATACATCAAGTATCATATCTGCTTTTTCTTTATCTGAGGATAGGTGTATGATCGGCTTTATGAGTTCCAACGCTGAATCAATTATATTGATTTCTCGCTCCAGCATATGTTCTTTAAAGTACAATTCATACACACAGCCATTAAGTATATTTTTAAAATAATCTTGTATGGCATAATTACTTACAATATCTGTTAACTTTTCCTTATTGTTTTCAATAAAAATAATGTATTCAACAAGGTCTCCAATTAATAGTTTTGTTTTTATTGTAGTATCTGCAATAGGAATTTGACTTAGCTCATTCACTCCAAAGTTAATATAACCTCCAGCCATCTTCAGTGAATTAAAAACAATTCTTAAATAATAGCCCATTAATTTGCTATTAAGGATAGCTAATACATACCTTAAGTTTACTTTATCCCCGAGTATCAATGTAGTGGATTTACCAGCAATATATTCACCGTCGTCATCATAAAATGCTTCCAAATATAATGACATGCCAGCTACTATAATTTTAGGAGACAGGCTTTGCTCATATCTACGAATACTATAATTCTGTAGTTGAGATGCTGAAATTATAGGATGATTATAAGCCCCTTTTATATATTGAGTTTTCTTTTCTCCCCACAATGTAGAATATGGGTCAATAGTACCAGTATTAATAAATTTAAAAATTCTATCATCATTACATTCTTCATATTCAACGATGTATTGCTTTAAATCATAGGCTTCGCTAACAGTTGCTGCTCCACATATCTCTGTAACATATTCGTTTAACTTGCTATGCTTTGATATAGATACAACATTGGCTAAATCTGCGGTACTGACAAAAAATTTATCCCAATACAAATCAAATCGGATATTGTTGATATTAATATCATTATGACTTTTGTAAGTTGATAAATCTAACATCATTTCAAATGAAACAAAACTATCTTCTATACCACAATTATTTCGCAATATAAAAACACACGGATAAACATCTGCTTCAAAGACTGAAACACTACCATAATCTCTTATAGATATAAGTGTTTGCTGACTAATATAATGTCTTAAAGCTTCCGTATATTTAACAGAAATAAGTTTATTGGGAATTATATAGGTCTGGATTCCATCTGTTTTTAATAGATTATTTCCTCTCTCAATAAATGGAACATATATATCCCAGTTACCTTTAGCTGTTTGATAAATACTTTTATATAAGCTACGATATTCTGGCATACTTTTTTCCATTGTCTCGGAATCAATATAAGGAGGATTGCCTATTACAATATCAAATCCAACGAACAGGCCATTATCATCAAGTAACTGTGGGAATTGAAAACGCCATTCGAAAGCTCCTTCATATAGCTTGTTGTTTATTATATCGTTTTGTTCTTTTTCAAGAACCTTCAACATTTCTTTTGACTTCTTCAACTCAGCCTTTTCAGCCCTTGTTCTCTCTCCAAATAAGGTTGGGCCTTCAAGCATAATAACTTTGCCTCTTAACTTTGCAAGTTTTTCCTTAAACTGTTTGCTCAGTTCTGTCTTGAAGGCACACTTTATATCCTCAATAGTCTCCTTGGTTTGATGATTTGATGTATTGGTATAGCCACTTACCAACTCCTTATATTTGGCAAGTGTCATTTTCTCATCTTCTTTTTTGCCCTTGTTGTACTCTACAAAGACATTCTCAATAGGGGCGTCAATAGGATAGCGACTCAATAATGAGTTGCCACAAGTAATTTTATAATCCAAGTTTGGTAGAGGTTGTGGCTTGTCGGCATCGACAACTAATGCCAACCAGAAACGCAAACGAGCGATATCGACAGCACCTTGCTCGATATCGACACCGAAGATGTTATTTTGGATAATATCTCGCTTTGTTTGAGTCGAATCAAAGTTGCCGTGAGGTTCTGCGTGTGAATGCAAGTGATGTATTGCGTGATACAATACGTAAAGGACACCCATCGGAAATGCTCCCGAACCGATGGCTGGATCACATACCTTAACCTCTTTAAGCAGTTGAGTAAAGCGTATTGCTATGTTTTTGCTTTGGAGTATAGGATTCACCACGCCATCATTAATGAGCTGTTCAATAGCTTCTGCATACCGTTCTGACGGCTCGTGTGTTTTGAGGTATTGGATAACACTCTGACGGCACATATACTGAACAATCTCTTTGGGAGTATAGAAGGCTCCTTTATCTTTGTTGTCCTCCAAAAGATTCTCGAAAATATGTCCCAACATTTCAGGATCAATACCAACCTCGCTATCATCGGGGTCGTTCTCGTCAATGGTGAAGTTGTATTGCGAAAAGAAATCCATCAAATCCTTAAAGTGAGCATATGAGAAATCAATAGGCTGCTTATCCACATCATCCGCCTCGAATAAACCGCCATTAAGATATGGAATGCCACTAAACTCTTCCAAGAGTCGTACATCCCAATTTTTACTAATGAATAATGTCTCTCTATCTTCTGGTTTTGTGTTAAGAATACCAAAGAATAAAGGCTCAAACACATCACTTAATAGTCTCTTATTATCGATATGCCTCTCAACAAGATTACTTAGGAATTTTTTATTTCCGCCTTCCCATTTAGTATTTGATTCAGGCACACCCATCCAGCCTTTCTTTTGTAAGAACTGCAAGAACACCAAACGGCCTAATAACTTCTTGACATAGTCGCGATGTGACTTGGTATCAGAAAGCGTATCAATAAATTTCTTATATTGGGCTTTGTAGCCATTGAAAAACTCTTTGTTAAGTCGTTCAACAGAGAATGCATCGGTAACATCTGTTAAATAAATGGAACCATAGATTTTCTTATCAGCCAATTCTTTAAGTCGGCTTGCTGCTGTGGTACAAGGCTCATTCTTGCCTAACAAGAATGTATATCGTTTAGGAGCTGTTTCCTTCTTTACTAATTCTCCACTTTCATTGAAATAGGTCTGCTTGGCAATAAATGTCAAGCGATAGTCATCTTGGTTTTGCGAATAATAGAAAACCAAAGCTCCATGAATCAAGCCTTGATCTACATACTTAGCAGCAATATCGCGTAAACTTTTACGGTTGCGTGATATTTGCACATTGTCGGCTACCTCAAAGCGGAATATTGCCAATGAACGCCCGTCATCTAAACGGATGTTTCCTACATGACCACCATCTTTGACATGTGAATCTACAATCTTGGCAACACTTGTAAAGATTTCAACTTTGGGAAAGATCTTTTCCAGTAAATCTTTCCAAATATCAAAATCAAATTTTGCAGATAGTATATTTTTCAAATATGCTTGATTCATAATATGCTGTTGTTTAATTATTCTTATGGTATATAATTATTCGTCGAAACCTATATTGCCGTCGGAAGAGGCTAATAGGTATTCCAGCTTTACCTCTTCATCGAAATCATCTTCTCCTTCTAGGAATGAGTGGATTAGCTTATGCAATAGCTCTTTCTCAATTCGCCCAGCCGCAAGATGATAACTTATATTTTCCATCTCTTCCATAAAGTGCTTAACACAAAACATATACCCGTTTAACAAAAGGAATTGCGCTCCCAATGTGATAGATAGCCGTTTGTTACCATCGGAGAAGGGGTGATTGCGGTTGATAGACCAAATCAAGTGAACGAGCTTGTCCTTAAAGGTCGGGTAATAGTCATCGTTCTGAATATGTTCAAGAACGCTATACAAATACTCGATGTTGAGCACCTCATAGCTGCCACCTCCACTATACTCTATGGTCTTTCGGTGGGTTTCAATTGCTTGCTCATTTGAAATATAAATAGTCATATCAATCCCTGTTTTTTAGGCGTTTCAAAGCTTCAATATAAGTTTCCAACCGCGCACTAAGTTCCATACTCTTATCACCGATGAAACGTTCGAAATCGTCAGTAGGCACTGCACCGATATACTCTTTTAGGTTAGCGTGTAACGCATCTCGGAAACAAAGATCTCTACTGGCCATTTTTGCCCTAGCCTTATTGACGAGAGGTACCCATAATCTTTGCTGCTCAAAACTCGCATATAGAGCATCTGTTTCCATTTGTGTGAGTTTACGACCTATGCGGACAAATTCTTTACGCAGTTCGTCAGCAAATCCTGCCTCATAACTTGCAATCAAATCCAAAATTTCAGCATACATCGTGTGGCGTTCATCATCCTCCTTGGACAATTTAAGTACTTTACGATATTCGTCGGCATCTTCTCTAAAAACACTCCGATATACCTTGTCATTATACAAAAGGTATTTAACATTTCCTAAATCGACACAATCTCGTAAGGCCAGTACCATTTCACTATGGTAGTCCTTATTGTTTAGGAGGTTAAAAATAAAGTCTTCGTCACGCTGATTGATGTATTTAGTGTTCCCACCAGTACGTTTGTTAATAGTGTCTATCACTATGTCAAGAACAAGACTTCTTACTTCACGAGCTCTTTCGCTTTTGTTCAGCAACATAGCGATATTGATAAAAGCACGAAAATTAAAGATTCCCAGTTGCGGCGTTTTGTTCGGGAAGTTAACTTCCTTAACATCACCATCAATAGCCGCTAACTTAAACAATTTCAATCTATTACCTCTTATAACATCGTAACCATTCGATCTTAGCTCTTGATCGTTCTGTTGAAGGGAACTATTGATGGACCTTTCGCTTACCTCGAAGAAGGAAGCTATTTGCTGTTTGGTAAATTTAAGTTCTCCCTCAAAAACTACGCCTCGCAAACCTATGGCTTTCTGCACTTCTTCAAGTGCATATTTATTGTTCAGCACATTTTTTCGTGCAATCTCTGATGTCGTTAAATTCTTCATGATAGTCTACAAGTTAAAACTCTCCGAAATAATAATCTCAGGCATAAAATCTTTTGACACTTTAAGCACATCTACTTGTTTTTCAACATTTCCACCTTGGACATGCTCCAATGGATATGCTGATATAATCTTTATCAATTGCTCAAGTAAAACCACTGGCTTGACAGGCGTTTTCTTTGTTGCTGTTTTTAGCTTATTTATATCTCGTTGCAACTGCTGGAATTTACCCGTTGTAATAGCTCGTTTTGCCTTATTAATCAGCTCTAGTTCCTGCTCGGTAATGTTAGGAATGCTAACAAAACCGTCAAGATAGGCAATAGCCTTCTTTTCATTAGGACCCTGTGCCGGATTAACCTTCAGCTTTGTTGCTTTAGTATCTTCCTCTTGTGTAGCAAAAGCATCAAGTGCTGCTTTTACTTGCTCGTGGTGCATATTATGTAGCGGTATAGACTTTTCGTCAATACGGGCTTCAAATTCTTTAACGGCTTCCAAGAAAGTAAGCTCTTCAATGCTACCATCTTCGCGGACGAAGGTAAATGCATCGCGGCGTTTGTTTCGGATAAACACAATGGTACTACCCGGTATAAATTTACTCTTGCGACCTGTGCGTGCTCGCAACGGCAGTTTGCTGATTCGCTTAATCAAATCAGGATCGTCTTGTTTGAGCTGTCGAAGCAACATCAGGTAGCGTAATTTCTCATCACGCTCCTCATCTACATCCTTATCAAACAAACCGAAGCTCTCAGGATTCTCATCAGTAGAATATATCTGACTGTCTTCGCCCAATGCAGCATGGAAAGCAAAGAGTTTCATTTTCGCCTTCTTCTCCAACTCAATGTCATCATTAACTTTTGATGTAGGGAAGAAATTGAAAATATATACCTCTTTGGCAGTGCTACCGATACGATTCACACGACCGATACGCTGCATAAGCCTTGTAGAGTTCCAAGGTGTGTCATAGTTTACGATAACATTGGCACGATGGAGGTTTACACCTTCGGCAAGTACCTCGGTAGAGATAACGATGTTATAATCGTTTTTCTTATCCCCCTTGTAGTTTGCATCGAAGTTCTCCTTCAAGAGCAGCATTTGTGTATCTCTGTTGTCGCTCTGTACAGTCATAATCTTGTCAAAACCATGACTTTTTAGAGCGTCATATAGATATTTGGTGGTCTCTTTTGATTCTGAGAATATAACTAATTTCCCTTCATGGTTAATGGTTTTATCCAATAACGTATCTTTAAGATATTGAATAAATATATCTAACTTAGGATCAGCATTAACAGCATCCCACATAGAAACCAACTCTTTCAATATCTCATTATCAGCCTTAATGCCATCTTCGAAACCATCTTCAAAGTCATTTGGCGTACAAACTTCTATTGTTGGATCGGTATATCTTGCTTCCTCAATCAACTTTATCAACTCATCTTCTTTGCCTTCGCTAAGTAGCTCATTGACTTTTAGATTGGGAGCAATGTATATAGTGCCGTTGGCAAACATATCAAGCATCACCTTATTGGCCTCATAATATCGACGCAGTGATTGCTTGAAGGCATAAAAACTACTATCTATTCGCTTGACAAGCAGTGTCTTCATAATGCCTGCCAATTGGATAGAAATCATATCTGCCTTTTTATACTTGCTCTTCTTAGGAGACTTTAGATATTTGATCGCCTGATATCTGTAATATTTAAGTCCGTTTATCTTGTCACTAAGATACATTATAGTCTTATCGTACAAAGTCTCCAACTCTGTATCCAATTGATAATATATCTTGCGAGGAGATTTTACATCTGGGAAATGAATGTTCTGTTCCTCTAAATCTTTGCGATATGCATCGTTCTCCATTAAGTCTGTACGAGTTCGGCGTACAGTTAATGGTTCCACAACCTTGATACGAATTCTCTCATAGATTGCCTTAACTTCGTCAGCGATAAGAGTTAAGTCCTTTTGTTTTTTCAGCTTATTATATCTATCAATATGTTCACGGAAGAAACGCTGCAAATTACCTTCTTCCAAGGTACTATCTTTTGAGTCTTGGAAAAGATATACAAGATTGGCAATATCCTCTGGTCTATTGTTAAGTGGCGTAGCAGACACAAGTATAACCTTTTTATCATGCAAGCTACCATCATATCTCTTGGTTTTGGTCTTACACAACTTCTGCAATACATTATACATTGATGCTGTGTCACTTCTGAACTTATGTGCCTCATCAACTATAATTAGGTCATAGAGTTCGGGATTCTTAACTTTATGGAGGCTTCCGTTAGTTATGATTTTGAAATTATCTAATTTGAATTCCGTAAGAGTCTCTTCCCAGTTATCCTTCATTGCAGGAGGAACTATTACCAATATATGAGAGCGATGTGTAGGAAATCCGTTAGAGAAAAAGAATTTCTTAGCTATAAGTGCAGAAACGACTGTTTTTCCCAATCCGACAACATCGGAAAGAAAAAAACCATTGTGCTTCATCATTTTTGCATAGCCATCATTAACCGCATCAATTTGATACGACAACTTTTTATAACCTGGAGGTAAGTCGGAAACAGAATTGGGGTCAAAGTCAATACTCTTACCGAAGTATTCCAATAAGAATTTGAGATATACTTCGTATGGAGTGAAGTTCGGATTAAGATACGAATCGTTCTTAATCTTATCTATATGTGTTATGTCTATCTCTACAGACTCTTCCCATAACCTTTCAAATGTTTCAGTAGCAAATTGTATATCATCGTCGTAACGCAACTCCACATTGAACTCGAAGTTCTTTTCAAGTCCAGCCTCAGTTAAATTGCTAGAACCTGTGATAACAGAACCATAACCATGGGGATGGTAAACTTCCTCTCGGAAAATATAAATCTTAGCATGGATATTTTGTTTAGGATGTATGCGCATAGTTATTCTACCAGTTACAATATCTTCTATGAACTGATACATACCATCCTCAACTTCTTTGTCGTATTTCGCTTCCTGAATATTACGCTTTATATCGTTGAAAAACTCCTCCTGAGACTGCTCTGCGTTAGGATTGAAAAGTAGTCCCTGCTGATTTGCTTGATAAGTGAGTTTGTCTACATTGATACCAACCAAAATACGAATCTTGGGAGTTTGTTGTATAAACTTCCTGATACGAAAATATCCTGATGCTCGGAAATATCCTACAAGTGCATCAAAGAAATGCACTTTTTTATATTTGAATACTCCTTCTATTTTTTCAAGGAGAGTATTTTCTTTTTCGTTTGTGAAAAAGTTTGTTCCCATAGTTATTGTTTCGTAATAACGATTAGTTCTCTGGTATCAACATCTAACACCTGTGCAATCTTTGTCAGCATCTCCAACGATGGTTGCATTTTGTTGGAGCACCATTTGGAAACTGTTGAGGGGTCTTTGCCTAACTGCTCGGCAAGCCATTTGCCGGTTTTCTTTTGTTCAACCAATACTACTTTGAGTCTATTTAAATCTTTCATTATTTACACATTTTATTGGCGTATACCGCAAATTTAATGCAAACTGAGGCAAGAACAAAATAAATTGATTTATTTTTTATTCCTAATTTTAGTTTTGTTTCTAGGAATATGGTTTTCTATCTCTTTAGAGCTCAGATAAAATTAGAAAATAATATTTAACAATAGCATATTAATCTTTTATACTAAATTAACTAAAGTGAAGGATATTCTATATTTTTTTTGTGACTAAAAAGGAAAGCTACTATGGGACAAGATAAAATAAGTGCAGAAGCTAAAGCAGGAATAGAGTTCGCAGGAAAATTTCTTGACAAAATTCTATTTTTGTCAATTTATAAAAATAAGATTCTTTGTGAACTTTTTACATAGGTGTTGGTTTGCATTTTGTATTCCTCTATTTCTATCGTTTCTCTTTACCAAAAAATATTTATCCGTCGTTATGATATAATGCTAAAAAGTAGTATAATGCCACCAATGATGCCAGCAATTATATTGATACACATAATTATAAAGAATACTATACCTATTTTGTTTGCTAATTCAGGTAGTTGTATTATTACAATAAGGATGAGATAACATACTGCAATTATTACAACTCCTATTAATAAATCAATTAAGAAATTCATAATTATGAGCAATTTTAGTTTTTTCTACAACAAAAATACTCTTTTTTATTAAATGAATGTTGATGTTGGCTTAATATTAGCAATTGCATATTGCTAAAAAATAATGATATGATATGTAGTGTGTAACTTAAATTTTATAAACTTGTGTATAGAGCGAATGTATTTGCAACGAAAAAACATCATACCCTTCCGACTTTGGAGGGTAGGATACCGATAGGGAGTTTTACGTTTATTATTACCCCTACCCATATTTTTACATAAAATAGATTATCAATCTGTTTGATAATAATTTTTAACGGTTGGGGATAATGTTTTTATGTTATATTAATATAATTGCTTGATTTATTGCTTTTCCTTTGGGTTTAAATATTAAATATAACAATATGGGAAGAGACAATTTGAACGATGAAGCAAAGGCTTTTATAGATTTTGTTGGGAAATTTCTTGACAAGATTAATCTAAATACTCCTTTTGAGGAAGAATTAAAGATGGATATAAAATATATATGGCAAGAAATAATGTGGGGAGATCTTGAAAGAATGATAAAATGCAATACTTATATTTGGGGAAAATATAGTAAGTGCTTTATTGATAAAAATTTTGTAGCTGTAACAGAGGTTAAACTGCGAGAGCAGGGTTATGAATTAAATAAACTAACACTTATAGGATTTTTAAGAGTTTTGTTTAATTGTCTGATTGGTTCAAGTGCTGGTGCTTCATTAAAGGAAGAAATTTGTGAATATATTTATCATAAGATTTTAAAGTCAAATTATACCCGATAAGGTATAAAATGCACAACGAAATAATAATTTATACCCTTTCGGGGGCAAATGGTGTTTGTGGTATTATTGAATGATTGAGAGGTCTCTATGTCTTTATATGGTGTAGGTATAAAAACAAAAGAGGTCGGTAAAACCGACCTCTTTGCGTGGTGCCACCAGGAATCGAACCGGGGACACAAGGATTTTCAGTCCTTTGCTCTACCAACTGAGCTATGGCACCTTGCTGTTTTGCGGTTGCAAAGTTATGTTATTTTTTTTATTTGACCTAATTTTTTACAATATTTTTTGTTTTTATTTACGCTTTCCCCATCTAATGCATTATATATTAAATGTTTACGCTCGATGTTTTTATTCGCTTCCTAAATACAAAAAGTACATTCCGAGTAGTACTAAGGCGAGATCGAGACTCTTTTTGCGTATATTTTTTTCTTTAAAGAAGAGTGCTCCGCCTATAAAGGCTACTACAACTCCGCTTCGACGAGTCATAGATACTACCGATATCATTGAGTCGGGATATGATAGGGCATAAAAGTATATGAAGTCGGCGGCTACAAGAAAGAGCGATACCATAAGTATAGCCGGTGTCCAGCGAAATGGCGTGGTTGTTTTGCGTTTTGGATACCACATAAATATCATTACCATTGCCATCAGTGCCATTTGATAATAAGTGTACCATACTTGCACCGTCATTCGGTCAAATCCGTTACTCATCAAGTACTTGTCATAAAGTCCGCTTGCGGCTCCCGCTATTGTTGCAAGTACTATGAACATTATCCATTTGTTATGCGAGAAGTTTATGCCTTCGCTTTTGCCGCTCCACGATAACATCAGAAATGATGTGATGGCAAGTATCACTCCTGTCCATTGGTATAGGTTCAGCTGTTCGCCAAATATGAGTGTAGCTCCCAACAGTGTTAATACAGGCTGACTCGCTTTAATGGGTGATGCTATGGTTATGGGTAGGTGTTTTATGGCAAAGTAGGCAAGTATCCATGATGTCAGCA
This sequence comes from Bacteroidales bacterium, assembly GCA_017559955.1. Classification (GTDB taxonomy): domain Bacteria; phylum Bacteroidota; class Bacteroidia; order Bacteroidales; family G3-4614; genus Caccoplasma_A. The sequence continues at coordinate 52,243 of JAFYPQ010000024.1, read as the reverse complement.
CTATTACGGCTTTTAGCATTACAAATAGGTGTTGCTCTAATGGTGCTTGAGGTATATAGAATATTGTTTGTTGCAGGGTGTCGGGTGCTACTCTCGAGGCTATTATTAGAGGCAGAAATAGCAGACTGCAAAACATTGTATTTAGGAACAATACCGGTATTACTGCATTGTTTTTTAGTGCTGTTTTTTTGAATATGTCATATATCCCTAATAGTGATGCCGATATGAATGCGAGTACTAACCACATGTTTTTTTATTGTTTAGGCTGCTAATTTATATATTTTTTTGTTTTTATTATGGCTTTTGTTCTTGTTTTTAATAACTTCGCACTGTATTTATTTTTAATTGTTATATGTATATTTTTAAGCGTTTGGCTTTTGTTGTTTTGTTTGCGACGTATTCGGTTGTTGTGTGGGCAGAGGGTGTTGGTAATTCTGTCGATAAGTTTTTTGTTGCTATGCCCGACAATGAGATTGAATATTTGAATATGTCGTTAAAGAGCGATATGGTTGATTTGTATGTGCGTAACTCTTCAAAGAGAGTTCGTAATTTGTTGGGTGGAGAGTCGTGGATTTCATATATCGATTCGTCGCAAATTGATGTTGTTTTGGCTGACGGAAAGTGTTATTTGACTATTAGGGCTTTTGAGAAGAAACGAGGCGAAACTATTTTTGCCGTAGTTAAAACTTTATATACTCCCATTGCCGATAGCAGTGTTAAGTTTTACGACAATAATTGCGAAATGATTAATTCGAATAAACTTTTTGAATTGCCTGAGTTTAAGAATTTCTTTACGAAAACTGATAACAAACTTTTACAGGGAGTTATGGATAGAATTTCGATGATGTTTTTGAAAGTAGATGTTTCGGAAGGAGGAGATTTATTTGTGTCGCTCGACGATATGTGGTTGGATGTTTTAGACAGGGGTGTCAGTGCGTTGCTATTGGATAAAAAGATTAAATCACCGTTACGTTACACTTGGAGCGGGAAACGTTTTAAAATGGTTGAACCATAAGGATTAAGCCTTTTTTTAACTTTTTTGGGACTTATTTGAGGTTTAATGCTCTGTTTTTGACGTTTTTTTTTGTCGAACGAATAAAAATGCCTATATTTGCAACCCAAAATGGAAAAACATTCCAACTTATAGACAAAGAAATAGTAAAAAAATAAAAATTTAAGAAGATGACTAAAGCAGAGATTGTATCGGAGATTTCAAAATCTACCGGCATTGAAAAAGCGATTGTATTGACTACTGTTGAGAAGTTTATGGCTTCAGTTAAAGATTCATTGGAGAATGGTGAGAACGTATATTTGAGAGGTTTCGGTAGCTTTATCGTTAAGAAAAGAGCTAAAAAAACTGCTCGTAACATTTCAAAAAATACAACAATCATTATTCCTGAGCACAACATCCCAGCATTTAAACCTGCTCAATCATTCGTAAATAAAGTAAAATAAAAACACTTTAAATTTATAATAAAATGCCAAGCGGTAAAAAAAGAAAAGGCCATAAAATGGCTACTCACAAACGTAAAAAAAGATTACGTAAGAACAGACACAAGAAGAAATAGTAGTCGCTGATTATTTTTAATAGCCGTAAGCTGTTAAAAGTGTCAGGCAGATTATTTGGTCGCTTTAAGCGACTTTTTCTGAAAGTGAAGAAAAAATCAAAGGACTAAAATCTGCAACGATATTGTTCTTTGATTTTTTTATATACAGCGAACCGAGTGGTACCGGTGGGTGTCATATATCCTGTATAATATTTGTTATATAATTAATTACTAACTATAAACGATTTTTAGACGTGGCAACAACAGAATTAGTGGTTGACGTGCAGCAAAAAGAGGTTTCTATTGCTCTTTTAGAGGACAAACGTTTGGTTGAGTTGCAAAAGGAGTCAAGCGGAGTATCGTTTTCGGTAGGCGATATTTATCTTGCTCGCGTCAAAAAAACAATGCCGGGTTTAAATGCTGCGTTTATAGATGTAGGATACAGTAAGGAAGCATTTCTTCACTATCTCGATTTAGGAGAACAGTATCTCAGTTTTAAGAAGTACTTGAAACAAATTACTTCTGATCGCAAGAAGCAACCCGAGTCGCTTTCGAAGTTTATAATGCAGCCCGAACTTGAAAAAGAGGGTTCTATTGAGAGTGCACTCAATGTAGGTGATGAAATTTTGGTTCAAATAACAAAAGAACCGATATCGACAAAGGGTCCACGCCTGACAGCCGAAATTACAATTCCCGGACGTTTTTTGGTGCTTGTACCTTTCAGCGATAAAGTTTCGTTATCGCAAAAAATTAAATCAAACTCCGAACGAACCCGTTTGAAACAGCTCATTCAGAGCATAAAGCCACAAGGGTTTGGAGTTATTGTCCGCACGGTAGCAGAAGGCAAAAAAGTTGCCGAACTTGACAACGAACTTAAAACTTTGGTAAAGTGTTGGGACGAAGCAATGATGAAGGTTCAACGAGCAAAAGTGCCTTCGTTGGTAAATGCTGAGACCTCTCGTGCTGTAGCTGTTTTGCGAGATTTGTATAATCCTTCGTTCGAAAATATATATGTGAACGACAAGGATACCTTTGCCGAAATTGAGAATTATGTGAGTTTGATAGCCCCCGAAAGAAAAGGTATTATTAAACTTTACACAGGCGAGTTGCCTATTTTCGACAATTACGCCATTACAAAGCAAATTAAATCGTCATTCGGGAAAACCATTGCAGTAAAAAATGGAGCTTACCTTATTATTGAGCATACCGAAGCATTGCATGTGATAGATGTTAACAGCGGACCTCGATCAAAGGCCGATGGTCAGGAAGAGAATGCCGTAGAGGTTAACTTGGCAGCTGCCGAAGAGATTGCACGACAATTGCGATTACGTGATATGGGAGGTATAATTGTAGTAGACTTTATCGATATGGATAATGCCGATAATCGTCAATTATTGTATGACCGTATGCGTGAACTTATGTCAATCGATAGGGCAAAACATAATATTTTGCCTCTTACAAAATTCGGTTTAATGCAAATAACCCGTCATAGAGTAAGGCCGGTGCTTGATATTGCTGTTACTGAAAACTGCCCCGTATGTTACGGAAAGGGCAAGATTAACTCTTCGATATTGTTTGTTGACAGAATGGAAGAAAAGATTGCCTACCTTGTTAAAAAAATGAGGGTAAAAAGGTTTTCACTGCATTTGCATCCTTACGTAGCCGCATATCTAAACAGCGGCATATTCTCGCTGAAGATGAAGTGGAAAATGAAATATTCGCTCTTCATCAAAATTATACCGAACCAATCGCTCGCTATGCTTGAGTATAAAATTTATGACCATAAGCGAAACGAAATTGATTTAAAAGATGAGATAGAGGTAAAACTATAAAAACCTTTATCATCTGCAAGCAACGAGCAAACAAAAAAAGTTAACGAGGTTGTCTTTCTCTCTTAAGAGAGTAAGGCAACCTCGTTTTTTATGTGTCGGGTTATTTAATGACTTTTCAGAATTATTTATAGTGTGATGTTATTCTATTATAACAACCTTATAGGATATATTGTTCATTAAAAATGAAATAATTTTTATCAATACCTATTTTATGCACGTATAATATCTTGTATGGAGAGAGGTGTATAGCCATATATCTTAAGAGGTACGCTATGGGAATAGTGCCCCTTTATCGGAAAATGCACCTTTTTGATGCTTTTTTTATCAGAAAATGTACCTGGATTAAAAAATATATCTCATTGAGTTAGTATTTGTAACACAAACATAAAATTTTCGGCGAATAATGGGTGTAATTTCCGAATTAAGCTCTTTCCTCTATTGCCCTCTCCTTGCTTTAAGCATTGGTTTTGTTACGGCAATTACGTAAATAAGCAGTAGGGTAGTGCGAAGGGTGTATTTGAGTATGGTGTTTTCGATAGGGGTGTACATTCCTACTGCGTACAATGCAGCTACAAGCATGGTGTATAGTCCTATCTCTTTTAGGGGGTATGCTATGGGGTAGTAGTGTTGTCCTATTAAATATGAAGCTATCATCATTGCAAAATAGCAGATGAACGATGCCCACGCACAAGCTTCATAGCCATATTGGGGTACGAATAGTATATTTGTCAGTGCAAGTATTATAAAACCGAATATGGCGAGATATGCTCCCCATTGGGTACGGTCGGTTAGTTTATACCATAACGACAGGTTGAATATTATGCCAAAGAATACCTCAGCCGCCATTATTACAGGTACTATATGTATGCCTTTGAAGTAGGCAGGGGGCATCATAAATGATACGATGTCGATGTAGAACATCACTCCCATAAATATCAAAAGTGATGTTACGATGAAGTATTTCATTGTTAGGGCATACATGGCTTTGGCATCGCCTCCTTCGTTTTTGTTTTTGGCGAAGATGAATGGTTCGTAGGCAAAGCGGAATGCTTGTGTGAACATTACCATTACTATAGCTATTTTAAATACTGCTCCGTATATTCCTAACTCCTCCATACAGCCCGGGCGGTCGGCAGCAAGGTGTGGATAGAATATTTTATCGAATGTTTGATTCATTATTCCGGCTATTCCCAATATGAGTATAGGCAGTGAGTAACGTATCATTGTTCGCCATAGTTTTTTATCGAATGTGTATTTGAACCCTTTCAGTTGTGGCAATAACATCAAGAGTGTGGCTGCCGAACTTATCAGGTTTGATACAAAGATGTAATATACGAGTTTATCGTATGAGAAGAACCACGATATGGCTTCGGGATTACGCTCGTAAATAAAGGGGCATAGCAAAAAGAAGAACAGGTTGAGTGCTATGTTAAGTGCTATGTTTATGAGTTTGAGTGTGGCAAAGCGTAGAGCCTTTTTTTGGTATCGCAAATATGCAAAAGGTATCGAAATAAAGGCATCGATTGCTATTATTATTGCCAACATCAATACGCATTCCTGTTCGTCGGGGTATCCCATTATTGTTGATATGGGAGAGAGAAAGAGTGCCACTATTCCGATGAATAGTGCAGATGTTGAGGCTATCGATATTAGCGTAGTGCTATAAACACGTAATGGGTTGTCGCAGTCTTTGTCGTTGGCAAAACGGAAAAATCCGGTCTCCATTCCGTAGGTGAGGATTATAAGTAACAGTGCCATATAGGCATATAGATTTGTTACTATACCGTAGTCAGAAGTGGATTTAAGTACGTTTATATACAAAAATACGAAGCACCAATTCAGGAACTTGCCCAATATGCTGCTTAGTCCGTATATTGCGGTATCTTTTGCCAATGATTTTAATCCTGCCATCTCTATTATAGTTCAAATAGTGAGCCTTGTTGTGCCAAAGGGGTACGTCCCAAATGTTTATATGCAAGTTCGGTTACCTCTCTTCCTCGAGGTGTGCGTTTTATGAATCCCTCTTTTATAAGGAATGGTTCATATACCTCTTCGAGAGTTCCCGAGTCTTCCCCTAATGCGGTTGCAATGGTGTTTACTCCTACGGGTCCGCCTTTGAATTTGTCGATTATTATTGTTAGAATCTTGTTGTCTATCTCGTCCAATCCGAATTTATCGATGTTTAGTGCCTCCAACGAGAATTTTGCGATGTCGAGTGTTATTTTGCCGCTGCCTTTTATCTGTGCAAAGTCTCGGACTCTTCGCAAAAGGGCATTTGCAATACGTGGAGTACCTCTGCTTCGTAACGATATTTCTATTGCCGCCTCTTCGGTGCATGGTACCTTGAGGATGGTTGCCGAACGTTTTATTATGTTGGCAAGTGTTTTGTGGTCGTAATACTCCAAGTGGCTGTTTATTCCAAAACGGGCTCTCAACGGGCTGGTTAGCAGTCCACTGCGTGTTGTTGCTCCAACAAGCGTAAAGGGGTTTAGCGATAGCTGTATTGAGCGTGCACTCGGACCTTTGTCAATCATTATATCTATTCTGAAATCCTCCATTGCCGAGTAGAGATACTCTTCTACTATGGGGCTGAGGCGGTGTATTTCGTCAATAAACAATACATCATTAGGTTCGAGTGAGGTTAGCAAGCCCGCTAAGTCGCCGGGTTTGTCTAATACAGGGCCTGATGTTACTTTAAATCCTACGCCCAACTCGTTTGCCACAATATTGGCAAGGGTTGTTTTGCCGAGTCCGGGAGGACCATGAAGAAGTAGGTGGTCGAGCGATTCGCCACGTAACTTTGCTGCGGCAACAAACACTTTCAGGTTTTCGATGATTTTATCCTGACCGCTGAAATCATCAAAATTGAGAGGACGCAACACTTTATCGGTATCACGTTCGTCGTAGCTTGTTATATTTCTTATGTCAAAATCTTGCTCCATATATGGTGTATGGTTGTTTTTTTTATGACTATATTCCCTTTTCTCCTGCCTCTATTGCTTTTAGTAATTTGTCGAGTTCTGCCGAGAGGTCGATTCGTTGTCTTAACAAAACATCGAGTTTTGCTTGATACTTTTCTTTTTGTTCGGGTGTTGTATCAATGTGTTCGACCTTTTGCTGTGTATGATATATTTTTAGGGATGAAAAAGATAGACTGTCAATAATCTTTGCCGGACTTTCGGCAACTATATTGAGGTTAGACGCAACTTTTACATCTTTGTATTTATCGAGAAAGTAACAATCTATTATTTCTGCCAATTTAGTTCGGTCTTGATTTGACTTATCTATTCTTCTCTTTATATATAACGCTGTAATTGATTCAATCTTAGGATTGCAAATTATATCTTCAAGATGCCAGAGTATGGCATCAATCCAACATTTTTTGTATAGCGAATATTCTATTGTTGATGTTTTGTATGGATTTTGCATACAAGCATCTACGTCGTTGTGTTTATGATAATCGAGGCAGACATTCCAAAATATTCGATTGCACTTTTCGCTAAATGTCATATTCTATCGGACAAAAATTATATTTTGCAAAGTAAGCAAATGTTTTACAAACATACAATTTTAAAATTTGTATTTATGTTATCTGTTGTTAATTGATTTTATTTTATTTGCCATTGGCCGTTTAAAATAAATATAATGAATTGCTTTGAGGTTTGAAAAATCAAATCTATATTTGTAATAATGATATATTTCGTGAAACTTTTCGCAAAGTGAGTTATTATGTATAATAGAATTTTTACTCCTGAAAATATTACATATCTTGGAGAAAACGAAATTTTTGTTTTTGGCAGTAATATCAAGGGAAACCATTATAGCGGTGCTGCCGGTATAGCATATAAATTATTCGGTGCGGTATGGGGCTTAGGTGCCGGTTTGCAAGGGCGAAGTTATGCTATCCCGACAATGCATGGTGATATTGAAGCGATCAGACCATATGTTAATCAATTTATAGATTTTGCACGGATGCATAAAGAATATACTTTTTGGGTTACAAAAATCGGATGTGGGATAGCCGGTTTTACTCCGAGAGAGATTGCTCCTTTATTTGCAAATGCAATATCATTGAAGAATGTAATGTTGCCAAGAGAGTTTGTCGAGGTTATTTTGTATCTTGATTAAACTTAATTTGGTGGATGTGTATTTTTTGAAATAGTAAATTATGAAGATTGTTATTGATGCTCATATACCATATTTAAGAGGTGTTCTCGATTCGTATGCAGAAGTTGAGTATGTCCCTGCTGAAGACATTGATAATAGAGCAATAAAAGATGCAGATGTATTAATTATTCGTACTCCGACAAAGTGTACTTCTGCATTATTGAAGGGGAGTTGTGTTAAGTTTATTATGACGGCCAGTATAGGTGTTGACCATATCGATACAGATTATTGTAATGCAAATGGCATAATGTGGCGTAACTCGCCTGGTTGCAATGCTTATTCGGTTGCTCAATATGTATTGTCATCGTTGCTCTTGTTTTGCGATAAGAGATCTCTTTCCCCTGCTAATTTGACAGTTGGTGTTGTAGGTGTGGGTAATGTGGGTAAGGCTGTTTGCGATTATCTTTCTAAAGCAGGTTTTAAACTTCTCGTTAACGACCCTCCAAGGGCTGAGCAAGAAGGGGGAGAGGGTTTTGTATCGCTTGATGAGATAGCTGAACAATGCGACGTAATAACTCTTCATACCCCATTAATAAAAGGTAGCTACTATCCGACAAAACATTTGGCAAATAGCGAGTTTTTCAATAAACTTGTTAAGAAACCTCTCTTTATAAATAGTGCAAGGGGAGGAGTTACAGATGATAAAGCTCTTTTGCAAGCAAAAATTGATGGTAAAATTTCGGACTTTGTAATTGATACGTGGGAGAATGAACCCGGCGGTATATATACTCCTTTGATTGATGAGGCTTTTATTGCCACTTCTCATATTGCAGGATATTCTGACGATGGAAAATTTAACGGCTCTCGTACTTCGGCCGAGGAGGTTGCGAAATATTTAGGGGTTGAAATTGAGTTTACACCCAATAGGGTTGAGCCGCAAAATCGCATAATTGATTTGACAAACTCTAAAAACTCTCTTCTTGATGCTGTACTTCACACCTATAATCCGATGTGTGATTTCGAGGATTTAAAGAAAAATCCTGCAAACTTTGAAACGTTAAGAGTAGAATATCCTCTCCGACGTGAATTTGGAGCCTACAAAGTAATAGGAGTGAATGAGGAGGATTTAACTATCCTTAAAAATTTAGGGTTCAATACATAAACTCTTTGATTTAACATATATTAACCTTATATTAACTTTCTCATAAATTGCACATTAGATATTCAAATGTGCAATTTTTTGAATTTTAATGGCTAAATATTTTTTTGTGAAGTATAAAAAGAGTTATCTTTGCAACCGATTAGATATTTTATTTTATTAATTTAAATCTTAAAATTATGTCTGAGATTTCTGAAAAAGTAAAAGCAATTATTGTAGACAAACTTAGTGTTTCTGAGTCAGAAGTAACTCCTGAGGCTAGCTTCACAAACGACCTTGGTGCTGATTCTCTTGACACAGTAGAGTTGATTATGGAGTTCGAGAAAGTATTTGATATTACTATTCCCGAGGATCAATCAGAGTCAATCTCAACTGTAGGTGACGCAATCAAATTCATCGAGTCTAAACTACAGTAATCAGATTACTTTTATAATCTTATGGAATTAAAAAGAATTGTAGTAACAGGTTTGGGAGCGGTTACTCCGTTAGGTAATGATGTAGAAACTACATGGAATGCTCTTATTAACGGGGTAAGCGGTGCCGGACCTATTACTCTTTTCGATGCCTCATTATTTAAGACACAATTTGCATGCGAAGTTAAAAACTTCGATCCTACACAATATATTGAGCGTAGAGATGCTCGCAGATTAGATCGTTATACTCACTTGGCAATAGCTTCGGCGGTACAAGCGGTTGAGGATGCGGCTATCGATATGGAGACAGTCAATAAAGATCGTGTTGGAGTTGTCTATTCCGCAGGTATCGGAGGATTGAAATCATTTGAAGAAGAGGTGGGAGAATACTTCCTTCACCCAGAAAAAGGTCCAAAATTCAACCCATTCTTCATCCCAAAAATCATTCCTGATATAGCAGCAGGACATATATCAATGCGTTACGGATTTAGAGGTCCCAACTACGCAACAGTATCTGCATGTGCTTCATCAACCAATGCTCTTATTGACGCTTTCAACCTAATTCGTTTAGGTAAAGCAGATATAATTGTGGCAGGAGGAGCAGAAGCGGGAGTAAATATAACCGGAATAGGTGGATTTAATGCTATGCACGCATTATCTACTCGTAACGATTCTCCTCAAACAGCGAGCCGCCCGTTAAGTGCAAGTCGTGATGGTTTTGTCCTTGGAGAGGGAGCTGCTTGTCTTATCCTTGAAGAGAAAGAACACGCATTAGCTCGTGGTGCCAAAATATATGCTGAGGTTATAGGAGGAGGTCTTTCGGCTGATGCATATCACTTAACTGCATCTCACCCCGAAGGTTTAGGAGCTAAATTGGTTATTCAAAATGCTCTTGCCGATGCAGAGATTAAGCCCGAAGATGTTGATTACATCAATATTCACGGAACTTCAACTCCTGTTGGAGATATTTCTGAGGTTAAAGCTATTAAGGAGGTTTTTGGAGAACATGCTAAAAATTTGAACATCAGCTCTACAAAATCTATGACCGGACACCTTTTAGGTGCTGCCGGAGCAATGGAAGCTCTTGTTTGTGTTAAAACTGTTCAAGAGGATATTGTTCCTCCTACAATTAATCACGAAGAGGGAGATGAAGATCCTGAAATAGATTATTCTCTTAACTTTACATTTAACAAAGCACAAAAAAGAGTTGTGAACGTGGCTCTATCAAATACATTTGGATTTGGAGGACACAACGCAAGTCTTATTGTTAAAAAATTTGTAAAATAGAGGTGTTAAGCGAACTATATTCTAAAATAAGGCTTTTTACTCTTTGGGGTAAGAAGCCTTATTTTTTACTATATAAGATGTTGGGATTTATTCCGAATAATCTTGAAATTTATAAGGAGGCACTTTCGCATGCTTCTGTTAAGGTGGTGCGTAAAGACGGTGAGAAGCTAAATAATGAACGATTGGAGTTCTTGGGCGACACCATCTTGGACAGCATCGTCAGCGACATATTATATCATCAATATCCTAATGAGAGAGAGGGCTTTTTAACCAATATGCGAGCAAGCATAGTTCAGCGTAAAAGTTTAAATCATATCGCCCAAGAGATGAATATAAAAGATATTCTATCGGTTTCCGACAATATAACATTTGACCACAATCATATAGGGGGTAATGCTCTCGAAGCTCTTATCGGTGCAATATATTTGGATAAAGGTTATGACGTATGTCGCAAATTTGTTAAAGAAAAAATAGTTTCTCCATACATTAATTTAGATATGTTGGCAACAACAGAGGAGAATTATAAATCGAGATTAATGGAATGGGGGCAAAAAAACAGAGTAGATATAGATTATATTCTACTCGATAATCACACTGAAAAAGGCAATCATCAGATATTTAAATTCGAAGTATTTATTGAGGGTATTGCTTGCGGTAGAGGAAAAGGGTATTCAAAAAAAGAGGCACAACAAGAAGCTGCCCGCAAGGCTTATAAATTGATTATAAACGATAAAGATATTAAAAAGCGAATTTTTGATGCTCAAAACTATTCGAAGTTAGCAGAAAATAGAGTAACTTCGCAACAAAATTCAGGGTACAACTCCGAAAACATTGAAAAAGAAAATAATTATAACAACAAAATATTTAAAGCTATGAGTAAAAAAGCCCTTTTAATGATTTTGGATGGTTGGGGAATTGGCAACCATGATAAAGCAGACGTTATCTACAACACTCCTACTCCATATTGGGATTATTTGGTAAGCACATATCCAAACTCTCAACTACAAGCAAGTGGAGAAAATGTTGGATTACCTGACGGACAGATGGGAAATTCAGAAGTAGGACACCTTAACATTGGTGCAGGTCGTGTTGTATATCAAGATCTTGTAAAAATCAATAAGGCTTGCAAAGAGAATACAATTATGCAAAATCCCGAAATTATATCGGCATTCTCATATGCAAAAGAGAATGGTAAAAACATACACTTTATGGGATTGACATCTGATGGAGGAGTACATAGTTCATTAGATCACCTATATAAACTTTGCGACATAGCTAAAGAGTATTCAATCGACAATTGCTATATTCATTGCTTTATGGATGGTCGAGACACCGATCCTAAAAGCGGTAAAGGATTTATCGAAGCATTAACTGCACATTGTGCTAAAAGTGCAGGTAAGATAGCGTCAATTATAGGTCGCTATTATGCAATGGATCGAGACAAACGTTGGGAACGAGTAAAAGAGGCATACGACCTTTTGGTTAAAGGTGTTGGTAAAAAAGCTGAAGATATGGTTGCGGCAATGCAAGAATCATATGACGAAGGAGTTACCGATGAGTTTATCAAACCAATTGTAAACAGTGCTTTTGACGGAACAATTAAAGAGGGGGATGTAGTAATTTTCTTCAACTATCGTAACGACCGAGCAAAAGAGTTGACAGTTGTTCTAACACAACAAGATATGCCTGAGGAGGGAATGATGACCATTCCGGGATTACAATACTATTGTATGACTCCATACGATGCTTCATTTACAGGAGTACATATCCTATTCGATAAAGAGAATGTAGTAAATACCCTTGGAGAATATCTTGCAAACAAAGGAAAAACCCAATTGCATATTGCAGAGACAGAGAAATATGCTCACGTAACATTCTTCTTTAACGGAGGACGTGAAACTCCATACGATAACGAGGAGCGTATCCTTGTTCCCTCTCCTAAAGTTGCTACATACGACCTTAAACCCGAAATGAGTGCATATGAAGTTAAGGATAAATTGGTTGAAGCTATAAAATCGGATAAATTTGATTTTATAGTAGTAAACTTTGCAAACGGAGATATGGTTGGACATACAGGAATATATGAGGCTATCGAGAAAGCTGTTGTTGCAGTAGATGCTTGTGTAAAAGATGTAATTGAAGCAGCAAAAGCAACAGGTTACGAGGCAATAATAATAGCCGACCATGGTAATGCCGACAATGCTGTAAACAGCGATGATACTCCAAATACAGCTCACTCTTTGAACCCTGTACCTTGCGTATATGTTACAGAGAATACATCGGCAAAAATTGAAAACGGAATATTGGCCGATGTTGCACCAACAATCTTAAATATAATGGGATTGGAGCAACCTGCTGAAATGAATGGTAAGAACCTTATAAAATAGTTATATAAGTGATAAAGATAGGGGACACTCTGGTAAGCCTTGACGTAATTGAATGTTACTTTTGTTGTAATCTTGACGATTGCAAAGGGGCTTGCTGTATTGAGGGAGATGCCGGAGCTCCTATAACCGAAGATGAGGAGCAAGCCATAAAAGAGGCACTTCCTGCCGTTATAGAGCAGTTACCTAAAGAGGCTGTTGAGGTTATAAAAAAACAAGGAGTATCATATGTCGATGAAGAGGGAGATTTAGTTACCTCTATTATCGGCAACAAGGATTGCGTCTTTTGTACATACGATAAAAAAGGCATATGCCTTTGTGCGTTGGAGATAGGATACAATAGTGGTAAATGTACCTTTAAAAAGCCGGTATCGTGTCATCTATATCCAATCAGACTTACCGAATACCCAACCTTTACAGCAGTAAATTACGACGAGAGGAAGATATGCAGAGGAGCGGTAAAACTTGGACGAGAAAAGGGTATAAGAGTTTACCAATTTCTTGAAGGACCTCTCGTAAGGCACTTTGGTAATGAGTGGTACGAAGAGTTAAAACTTGTTGCCGAAGAGTATTTCCGCCAAAAAGGCGAAAATGTATAAACCGAAAAGATAAGTATGCAATCAAATCTAGTTATAGTAGAGTCTCCCGCAAAAGCGAAGACAATTGAAAAATTCTTAGGGAAAGAGTATAAGGTTCTGTCGAGTTACGGACATATACGAGACCTTAAGAAAAGAGATTTCAGTATTGATATCGAAAAGGGCTTTATGCCTATTTACGAGGTCCCTGCTGATAAGAAACAGGTTGTAGATACCTTAAAAAAGGCATCTAAAGAATCGGAAATGGTTTGGTTGGCTTCCGATGAGGACCGAGAGGGAGAGGCTATAGCATGGCATCTATATGAAGTTTTGGGCTTAACACCTGAAAAAACTCGTCGTATAGTATTTCATGAAATAACAAAAAACGCCATTCTGTCTGCAATAGAAAATCCTCGAGATATAGATATAAATTTGGTAAATGCACAACAAGCAAGGCGTGTATTAGATAGAATAGTAGGATTTGAATTGTCTCCTATCTTGTGGCGTAAAATAAAGCCTGCCTTATCGGCAGGTCGAGTACAATCGGTTGCTGTACGTTTAATAGTGGAGAGAGAACGTGAAATTGAAAACTTTATCCCTGAAGCCTCTTTTAAAGTAACAGCAATTTTTAAAGATGAGGCAGGAAATAATTTAAAAGGAGAGTTGCAACAACGCCCAACAACCGAAAAAGATGCAGAGGCACTTTTACAAAAGTTGTCAGAAGAGGATTTCATTGTAAATGACATAACAGTAAAACCTTTACAAAAATATCCGGCACCTCCATTTACAACCTCAACTTTGCAACAAGAAGCTGCTCGTAAATTAGGATTTACAGTATCTCAAACAATGCGTGTGGCACAACACTTGTACGAAGCCGGACTTATAACCTATATGCGTACCGACTCGGTAAATCTCTCATCGCTTGCAATCAATGCGGCTAAAGAAACAATTATCGAGAACTTTGGTAACGAGTACTCATATCCACACAATTTCCATACAAATAGTAAGGGAGCACAAGAGGCTCACGAAGCAATTCGGCCTACCTATATAGCCAACAGAGAGATTGACGGAAATTCGCAAGAAAAACGCCTTTATGATTTAATCTGGAAACGTACGGTAGCATCGCAAATGACACCTGCACAAACAGAAAAGACAACCATAAATGTTCAGGCAGTAAACGGAGAAGAGAAATTTGCAATAACAGGAGAGGTTGTTAAGTTTGATGGATTCTTGCATCTTTACGTTGAGACTGACGATGATGAGAGCGAAAAAGATAATGAAACAGCTATACTGCCTCCGGTAAAAAAAGGAGATCTGTTAGCTCTCTCTTCGGGAGAGGCGATAGAACGATTCACAATGGCTCCTGCTCGTTATACAGAGGCAAGTTTAGTGCATAAGCTTGAGGAGTTAGGAATAGGACGTCCGTCAACATATGCTCCCACCATATCAACAATTCAACAAAGAGAATACGTCGAACGTGGCACAAAAAGCGGAGTTAAGCGAGAATATAGAATAGTAACTCTAAAAAAAGGAAAAATAACCTCTACCATAAAAAGCGAAAATATAGGAAGTGAAAAAGGTAAATTAATACCTACCGACATAGGAATTGTAGTAAATGATTATTTGACAGAAAACTTCCCCGATATATTGAACTATAACTTTACTGCCAAAGTAGAAGAAGAATTTGATAGTATTGCAGATGGAGAGAATACTTGGAATGGAACAATAGCGTCATTTTATGAGACATTCCATCCTGAAGTTTTATCGGCATCAACCCAACACTCCGACAATAAAGTAGGAGAACGCATATTAGGTACCGACCCCGCAACAGGACGTAGAGTCTCTGTAAAAATAGGACGTTTCGGTCCCGTTGTACAGATTGGAACAGCTGAGGAGTCGGAAAAACCTATATTTGCTTCGCTAATGGAAGGGCAAACCCTAAACAATATAACATTAGAGCAAGCTTTGAAATTATTTGCATTGCCTCGAACCTTGGGAACTTTCGAAGATAAAGAGGTGGTAATAGGTGTGGGTAAATTCGGTCCATACATTCGCCACGACGGGAAATTTACATCACTTCCAAAAGAACATAAACCTTTAGAAATTACACTTGAAGAGGCTGCACAACTTATTATTGCCAAACGCAGTGAGGAGCAAAGCAGAATATTAAAGACATTTGACGAAGAGCCTGAACTGCAAATAATAAATGGTCGTTACGGAGCATATATTGCATATAACAAAAGTAACTACAAATTACCTAAAGGTGCAGTTACAGAGGAATTAACTCTCGAAGATTGTAAGAAGATAATAGATGAGCAAGGAGAGAAGCCTGCAAAAAAAACGGCAAAGAGAGGTAAATCAAAAAAATAATAGGCAGTGTCCAATAGATTGTGTAAATGAGAAAACAGGATTCAGATACCACCTTTATATCTGAATTCTGTTTTCAAATATAAGAATAAATTGATTCATAATCAATCCCCAATTCTGAATAGGTTGAGTCCATTTCTTTTCAATCTCTCTAATGGAAAGAAAAACGGTTTTCTTAACGGCTTCATCCGAAGGGAATGAAAGCTTTGATTTAGAGTACTTTCTAATCTTACCATTTAAATTTTCAATAATATTAATTGTATAAATTATTTTTCTTATTTCTAATGGATAGTGTCGATTACTAAATCGCTACTTTTATTACTTCTGAATTTACTTTTACCATTATCATACCCTTAATGGTTGAAGGTAATGCAATTTGAGTAGAAGTTACACCATTTGCATTAGCAGAAGTTATTACTTTGCCTGTTGCATCGTAAACTACTACAGAATTTATGCCTTCGGCATTTTCAATATATAACACCCCATTTGAAACGTATGCTTTGGTTTTGGGTGTATCTGCAATACTTTCGTTAATACCTGATTCTTCAGTTGGGTAAAATTGTTTGCCTTTGTAGTGGAAAGAATGAAGAGAATATATCGTGTAAGATGAAGATCTTCCTGTCATATATGCAATCCTATCATACCATAAACCAAATTTTGAACCTATTCCTTTTATCCATTCTTCTTGAATATATTGAATATAGGAACCCCAATCAATGTTATATTCAAAAGGTGTACAATATGGAGTTCCTATTCCTTCTGCAATGCTTACTGTAATAAACTCATCTTCTTCATTCAAAGAAAAGTCATACAGACAAAACTCATCAAACACTCCTTCTTCGTCTTCTTCAACTCCAAAAAATATGCGAGCCCTCCCTCCTGTAACATAATTTAAAGTTTCGTAATCGAAATCGACAGGGTCAATATATACCTTCTCACCCTCAACTCTTATTCCTCCAACATACCCATAATCTATATTATTTTGTATGTCTTTTACATATAATTTAGAATATTTTTTATCATTCATAATAGTATCCCCTTCTAAATAATATGTGTAGTATGTATAATATATATCATACCATAATCCTGTTTCTGGATTTGCCCAAGATCTTTCTGCTTGTGCTTCTACTTCTATTACCCAAACTGCATCTTCAGTAGGAAATACATCGGGAAGTTTTATATCTTCTTCTGTTTGTGCATATATAGAGATGTTTGAGGCTATAAACAATGCTAATACCATTGATAAATATAATACACGTTTCATACCCTAATAGTTTTTAATAGTTAATACTAATCTCCCCAAATATAAATATATTTTTTATAAAAAAAGAATTAAAAACAAAAAATAGAGGCAAAAGCCAATGGCTCTGCCCCTATAACTGGGACTAAATAAAACTATTTTTGTTGATATTTAAATTATCACCTTCACAACCTCATTGTTAACCTTAACCATTATCACTCCTTTAAGTGTTGATGGCAATGAAATTTGAACTGAAGCGTTATCGTATGTTCCTGAGGTTATTATTTTGCTTGTTGTATCATATATCTCTACTGAGTTGATACCTTCAGCATTCTCTATATACAACACGCCATTTGAAACGTATGCTCTGGTGTTGCTAACCTCTTTGGGAGTTTCGTTAATTCCTGATTCTTCAGTAGGGTAAAATTGTTTGCCTTTGTAGTGGAAAGAATGAAGATTGTGAGAAATCCATTCATCTGTTTCCATATTAGGTTCATCAAAATTAAACCATAACCCTCCAGTTGATCCTATTCCCTTTATCCATGAATGTGGTTCTCCAACTCCTTTTACTATTCCTGTAGCAAGAAAATGGAGACACCATGTAGAATTGTTGGTAATAGATAATGGATAATTGTCAATATATAAACGTTCTGATACCTCTACACTAAAATCATACATAAGAATATCGTTTTCAAAAAAACTATAATCGATATCTTCATTTTTGTAATAAGGATAACCATTATAATCTATACCTAAAATATGAGGACATATTTTTCCATCTGCATGATATATCACCTCATGAGGTCGTAAATAAACTTGTTCTCCCTCAACTCTTATTGCTCCTACATATAACTGATTTTCGGTATAGAAGTCACAAGATTTCACCTTTAAAGAATCTAATGTTCCTTCTAATGAATATAATTTAGAGTATTTCTTATTTTCTATAATTGTGTCTCCCAATAAATAATATGATTCTTTCCATGAATATTCATAAGGAGTCCCATGGTAATATTCTGCCTTTTTAGATATTATCCAAACGGCATCTTCAGTAGGGAATACATCGGGAAGTTTTATATCTTCTTCTGTTTGTGCATATACAGATATATTTGAGGTTGTAAACAAAACTAACAAAACCAATTTAGTTATTATTTTATCTATTCGTTTCATAATCTTTGCGTATTTAAAGTTTATAATATCTATTTAATTATTCCTTTTATCAAATTGAATATTGCTCCTTGTTCTATATCTATTTTTTGTTCTCCCTCTATTGTCATATCTATTACTCCTTCGTTTGTAATAGTTAATGTTCCTCCTGAGCATACTTTTATAAAGGCATCATGAATAATACCTCCATCTATTATTAATGTTCCTCCGTCCAAAATAGTTATAGAATTTGCTTGTTTGCCACAATCTGATATTGAAGTTAATTCTCCCGTAACTCTATATGTTAAACCCGAAGGGATAACCATTGGAATTTTAAGAATTGAAGAATCTATGGTTGTATTTGATTTTAAAGTCGTATATTTTTTGTTATTTATATATTCTCCTGTAGAAGGGTAATTACCATGTGCCATTCCCCATTCTATCAGTGATACATCTCCTTCTGTATCCCATGCATATATGCTACGATATGAGCCTCCTACAAGTTCTGTCTTTCCATCACCATCTATATCTCCTGCTGCAATACTTCCTGTAAAATTGGTTCTCAAATTTATAGGGAATCCTTTTACGGCTGTTCCATCATAATTATATGCATATATAACTCCAGATTCTCCTTCTTCCCCTTCAGATTGAAGTATTATTTCTGCTATATTATCTCCATTAACATCTGCAATTAAAGGAGATACATTTGTATATACCTTTAAATCTTTACCAAGACATTTAAGACCATCATCAATATTATATGTGTAAACATAATTTATATTAGATCTTTGTTCATTCCCATCTACAAATTTACTATATTCATAAGTAACAACAAATACTACTTCAGGGATATTATCTCCCGTAATATCCCCAAGTGATAATGGTAGAACTTTAAATTCTGAATTCAAATTGTATGGGATATACTGAGAAAAACTACAGTAATAATTACCATTAATATCTTTTTTCAAAATATTAAATGTAAATGTTGTATCTCTATTCATTTTTGCAGCAAATATTATCTCCTTTTGTAGGTCTCCATCTATATCTCCAATTACTATATCGCTACAAAATTGTACACTATCATTAGTATATATTCTCATTCCATAATATTTGCCATTTTCTTCCATACTCCACATATATATTCCTTTATGTAAATATGTAGTATCTTTTTCATTACTACATGCAGCAAATATCTCTTTTTTGCAATCGTTATTAACATCTGCGATTGCTATTCGACCAAAAGATTTTAATTCAATACTTATTTCTTGATCTCCTTCATATACAAGAGAATCGGTGAGACTCTGAATAATTTTTAAGTTTTTGTCATAAATATGTATTCTTGATCCGTTATTATTCCATGAATATGGAGATGTCCTGACTATAATACTTTTATCTTTATTGTTTTCACTTAAATTTGTAATTATTGCACCATAAGGGGCATAATGACCTGCTCCTGCACAAAGAATAGAAGTATCTGTTTTAAATACTCCATCTTCAAAATTATATTTATTTATTGGCGATGGAGTACCTTTTGTATCATTAGTCGCACAAACCATTTGATATGTCCCATTATTATTTAAATCATCTATGGCAATTGCACCCCTCATAAATGATAGCATATTGTTATGGTCTCTTATTGTATCATTCTCCATAAACATTATTTTCTCGCCAGAACCTTTTACTGCTACTATATTCCCAATACATTTATCTGTGCTTACACCTGAAAAGGCAGTAAATATATCATCTTCCCCATCGTTATCTATATCTTTTAAAAGAACTGGAGAATATCCACTATATGTATATTTGAAAGTAGTATCTTTTTCTACTCCTCTTGGGAGATACTTTATAGGAAAACCTTCTTTAATCCTATTCTCTTTATACACATAAACCGTATCATATATTCCTATTCTTCCATATTCTGACACTGCTGCAACTCTATAATAATAATCATTAGCAGATGCGTTATAATCCGTATATGATTTAGTATTAATTGGATATTCGTTGAGATAGAGAGATGTATTGCTAATTATTCCGTCAGTATTTACATCATGCCTAATTATTTTATATCCTGAAATTTCTATATTTTTGTCTTGATTTCTCTTAAAAACCCAAGATAATTTTATATTATCTCCTTCTGATTGAGCTTTTAAAATTACTTTAGGAGGTCTATCTTCTGTATCAAATGTGTATTCCCACTCCTGCCCATATTTGCTCTTCACTACAATATTGCAATGTATATTGTTGTTTAATGTACTTTTTGTTACTTTAAATGTTCTTTTTATGGTTTCTCCTGCTCCTATTATATATTCATCCATTACAGGTGTGAAATTGACAACCGTTGTACTATCTACGATATTGTTTGTCCCTCCAAAATAGTTTAAGCATATAGGAACTACTGTTTTATTTCTAAATGTTAATGTAACATTTGTGCTTCTATGAGAATAATTTACAATATCTATTTCAGGTGCATATATATTTATTTTAAATGTTTCCGTATAACTATTGCCTTCTGAATCGCTTATTTGTAGTTGTAGTTTATTACCATTTAATGCTCCATCTCTTAACAATGTTTGGGCATTTTTATCTGTTATAATAGTAAACTCTTTTGTAACTTCTGCCCCAGGAGCTATATTCCCATAAACTTGTATTGAATCTAATATAGTTATTATTGTATCAGACAATGATTCTTGAATATATCTAAGTGTTGCAGATACCCCTGAGGCTTGAGACATTCCTCTATTTGCAATTGGTAAAGATATTTTTGTTGTTGCCCCCGCAATTGCGCCATCTGTTATTATGGTTGGATTTTCTGTCGTAAATATTATATCTTCATATTCACTTAGAGTAAGCCTATTTTCAGGTACAATATCTGCAACTTTCATTATTACAGGTTTATAATCAAGTGATGTAACAGATACTGTTATACTATCGTTTGTATGTGGCAAGAATGCAAATGTTTTACTATTATCTGTAGAGGTTATTTCAGCCTTCGCAAATATATCATTACCGTTTCTTATTGTTACTTCTGCAATTTCTCCTTCTTGAAGATTTGTAACAGATATAGGTAAAAGTGTATATCCTCCATCATTGCTTATATCTTCTACATTAACAGATAATGTTTGGGGGATTTTAGTCCATACAGAAGTTAATGGATCTCCAAAAACTGCCATTTTATAATACTTTATATCTGTTGTTATAATATTTAGTAATTCTGAAACTCTATTATTCTTTGTATTATGAATTGCAGATATAAAGCTATCATAACCATATTTTTCAGCATAACCATTAGGAGAATTACCAAAAAATGCAATACATCCAGAATTAGGGTGTTTTATATAACTTTCAGAAATGCAATCCATTGCAAAATTAGATATTTTACATCCATTTGAATATACAATTTGGTATAACCTATTACAATTTGCCAAAGCTTCTATGTCTTTAATAAATATACTTTCTCTTTTATCATTTGAAGAACTTCCAAAATTATCCTCCATACTATGGTCTTCGTGATAAACAATATGAAATTTAGTATTATTGAATAATTCTCCATTTATTCCATTGAACATATTTAGAGAATTCAGTTCTACAGCACTATCGGGAGAAAATATTGGACATTGAAATTCCAATTCAGATTCGTCTTTATAGATGTATCTTGAACAATTAACATCATCAACAATATAATAATCATTAACATTAATAGAATTGTTATTCTTATATAAATCCCATTTTCTAAAATACTCATGGTTGTAAATAGTATCTTTATTAGATCTAATAATTCCACATATAGCAAGATA
Organism: Bacteroidales bacterium; assembly: GCA_017559955.1. GTDB lineage: Bacteria > Bacteroidota > Bacteroidia > Bacteroidales > G3-4614 > Caccoplasma_A. The sequence goes on along the minus strand of JAFYPQ010000024.1, from coordinate 30,395 downwards.
ATTATTGACATAAGAAGGGTTATAAAAATTACCTTTTTCGTATGTGATTATTTTATCAATAATAATTCTTGCCTCTTGACTATTTTGTGCTGGGATACGAGAGAATAGATGTGTATTATTCGATTCTTGTTTTACATAAAAATAGTCATGTGCATACCTATTATCATTTATTTGTGAGGGAACTATATCAATATCTCCTCCGAATAAAATATATAGAGTACCCCAATTTTTATAGCATTCATCTAAATAGGCTTTTATGCTATGTATTTTACTTCCAGTATTATACTCTTCGTATATCGATTCTACACTCTTTACTATGGTTCTATAACCTAAATCTTTTCTCCATTCTATTAATTTTGAAAATGCAGGTATTAATGAATCACAAGTTATAACAATATATTCAGGTGTTACTTCTCCTAAAAATTGTAATGGTGTGGCATCTGCTATTGATTTTAACCCTCCTCTTGTTTGGGTTGTTACCAATGCCGCATTTTGCATTTGGCCTGTTATTATTACAGCAGGGGCATACTCTTCAATGTCTTCTTTATTTTCAATTGTTGCTTTTACTAATGATTGTATTTTCTTAAAGCGTGATTGAGACATCTTTGGCTGTCTTATCGGGAGAGAATCTTGTGTATGGTTTAGTGTATATTCTACATCTCTAACACATAACACTTTTGTTATGGGGTTATATATAAAGGGTGTTACCTCTATTGTTACGATATTATACCCAAACTCTTCTCCTTGTGATACTATTCTTACTCCTTCAGCGGGGTATGATTGATTTAAACTGTATATACTATCATTTTTTACAAGGGTGGTTGTTTCTTCGGGATTCCAATAATATTCTGCTGGCTGTTGTGGAAATATATTATACAATCCGGGATATAGAGTTGTATCGCTGTAAACAATCTCTATATTGGTTATTTCTGCTCCTTGTGGTAATACATAGCGTAATCTCTTTGAGGGAAGTGCAGGAAATCCCTCTTCAGCATATTGCTCTAAGCCTTTTGCTTCTATATCATCATATGTCCCTGTTTTCCCTAACGAGATGTCTAAAGTATCAGGGTCTAATCCTCCTGTTATGTTTTGGGCTGTTATTGTGTATGGCAATAACATTGTTGCCAATAATATTATTATTGACAATATTTTGGGAGTATATCTTTTTGATTTCATAATAGTGCATTTTAGAGGTTATTACTTTTGTCCTTATCGTATATGATGTCCTATTGCACTACCATTCTTCGTGTCTCTACTTCCTCTCCATCTATTATAAGAGAGTATATGTATATTCCTGATGAAAGATTTCCTGCTGATATTGTTATTGTTCCTGCTCCTTTTTCTAATGGGTATTGTTGTATTTGCAGGCCATTAAGATTATATATTCCTATATATGCTGATATTGCTGTTTGTGGTACTTGGTATCTTATTTCTGCTTCGCCACTAAATGGGTTGGGGGCGTTTTGCGACATATATGCTTCATCAATAGTATTTGATATGCTTGATGAATTTTGTGCTACACTTTTTGTTGTTATGGGTTGTGGCAACAATGGTGTTGAGGGATTTTTTAATTCCTCTATTTCTGCTTGTAATTCAGTTATCTCTATTTGTTGGTCTTGTACTGCGGTATTGAGTTCTTGTATGGCATTTATTAGTAATGGTATTATTTCATTATATGCTATTCCTTTTGTTCCGTCTTCTGCTGTTCGTACTGCTTCGGGGATTACCTGTTCTACTTCTTGGGCTATTAATCCTATTTTCTTGGGATTGGTGTTTGCTGTGGCGGTACTATTATTTTGAGATTTATTTTGTTGAGAAGCATTATTTTTAAAGCGGTAGGTTACTGGGCGTAACGAGTCTATTTTTGCTAATGATGATGTGGTTATTGTTTCTATATCTTCTTTATGATTGGCATCTGATAATTCTACATAACCGCCACCTGCATATACTTCTCCATTTCCTTTTACATAAAATGTTCTTTCTGAATATCCTCCCCATTTTTGATATGCAACAAATGGATATACTGATGAATTTGTAACATCTTAGCGGATTCCTTCCATTGGGATACCTGTAGTTGTGGTCGGGTATTTTATTATTGAATGTAAGCCTACGCTTCCGTTTGTTATTATATTCACTGCCGCTTCGGAATACTGGGGATAGATTGTTGTGTGAGGTGAATAGTATGTATATCCCGCTGCTGTCTCTAATGTTTGTTCTAAATCTCCATCGTTTGGGACTATTTTTATCTTTCCTTGCTCCGACATTTTTAATCCGTGGTTACTATTTGATGCGGTTATATATCCTCCCACAAATCCATTTGACGATTTTGAATATATTGATAATATATTTCCGATATTAAGTCCTGCTGTTGAGTCGGGAGATGCGACATTTAATGTTTTGACAGATGTAGTTGGCAGTGTCTCATATCCTACGAATGTTCTACCCAAACTATCTACATGTAATTGTGCTGAAGTATGGAAAGTCGTTACTATAACGAACATTCCCAATACAAATAAAGACTTTTTCATGACCTTATAATTTAGAAGTTAATATTCAATGAAAAATTTTTTTTACAAGATAAATATTTATTTCATAAAAAGCAAATATTTTTCTTGTTGTGCATTAAAAAACTTGCAGAATTCATCTGCTAAATAAAAAATTTCAGTAATTTTATCCTCGGAGAATATAGCGGTAAGAGTTTGTAGGTGTTTTTTTGTCTACTTAAATTTACAACTTTTATCGCTATTCTCCTAATTTTTAAATGTTTAATTTAAAAATATTTTTAATTCTTTATATCGAACTCACGTTAAAATTACTAACAGAAAACATATTGAAAAGTAGTAGGTATATGTAGGTAGGATATATGAAACGACGAGAGCACCCATGTGTGGATGCTCTCGTTTGATTAGGCTGACTTGAGTTCTATTGGACTTTTAGTCAGCCTCTTACTCAAATAGAGTTGCCTCTATTCGGAACTATTATTTAGAGAACTTTATTGCTTTTGCTCCAACTTTTACTACATATATTCCGCTTGGCAGTGATGCTGTAGATATAGTTGTTATACCTTCGTTTATCGGTTGAGAGATAACTTCTATTCCGTTTACAGAATATACATTTACAATAGTTGCACTTGATGTTGTAACATATATATTATTATTTGCATAATATATTTCGGTTTTGTTTTCGGTAATTTGACTCTCTTCAATACCGCTTGCAACAGGGTTGCTGACAGAGATACGGTCCATACAGAAGTATGCAGGAGTGTTCATCCCCCATTGACCTACATCGGTTGATTCCATTGTGAAATAAACCTCTTTTATAGTGCCAAGTGATGTGAGGTCGAACCAAGTCCACTCTTCAACCTGACTAAGTATGCCGTTTTTGTATTCGGCAAGCATAAATTCGGTTGTAGTTTCGGTATTATCCTCTTTTACTCCGTGGGCAATAAGTTTAAAGTAGTCGCCTTCGTTGGTAAGTCCGTTTGCAAAGTCATCGCCTGAAATGTTAGTGTAGTATGGGTATGGCGAGTTTACTACATACATTCCGTTCACGGTATATAGGTTGCCATCGTTAAAGGTGATTGATAGGCTTTGTTGTGTTTCCCAAGAGCTGTAATTTGCCACGATGTATGGGCGAGAGCTATCTACAATTGCATTGTCTCCGCTCTTGGCTGCAATTCCTCCTTCAGCCATACATCCCCATTGTGTATCTAAAAGATAATCGGCATATGCACTGCTTGCGTTTTTGCTTACTGTAAATCCGTTCCAAGCCAATCCTCCGTACGAAGTGCCTTCGCCACCGATTAGGTGAGAGAAACGGAATACCTGCGATTCCCAATGTGTGTAATCAATGTCGTTGTATGTTTCTGTCCATTCGCCTGTTGTGTTAAATGTAAATGTCTCAGGGTTTGTCGGGTTTGTCAAATCGAGTGTAATTCCGTCAAACTCCTCTTCTTCAACCTCTTTTGAAACTGTAAGACGATCCATACAGAAGTATCCGGGAGTATTCATTCCCCACATCGGGTCAACATCGGTCGATTCCATTGTAAAGTAAATCTCTTTAACTTCTCCCAATGGTGATAGGTCGAACCATTCCCATTTATCCAACGCCGAAAATGTGCCGTTAGTAAACTCGGCAATGGTCATTTCTGTTGTAGTTTCGCTATTGTCCTCTTTAACTCCGTGAGCAATTATCTTTAAGTAATCACCTTCCTCCGTAAAGGGTCTTGCCACAAAGTATCCATCTTTTGTGGCGTAATAAATATAGGGAGATGTTGTTACATACATTCCCTCTGCTGAGTAGTTATTGCCATCGTTAAAAGTAATTGACAAACTATTTTGCATCGACATAAGACTATAATATGCAATTGCGTATGGTCGTGAAGGGTCTGTAATAATATTGTTGTCAACAACATCGGCTATTCCTCCGCCTGCCATACATCCCCATTGGCTGTCTAAAAGGTCGTCGGCAGGAGTTGTCTCTGCATTTTTACTAACGGTAAAACCATCCCAAGCTATTCCTCCCCATGACGAACCTTCTCCGTCAATCAAGTGAGAAAAACGGAACACCTGCGATTCCCAATGTGTATAATCAATATCATTGTAGGTCTCACTCCAAACGTTTCTTTCGTTATACTCAAATGTTGTAGGATTTGAAGGTTTGGTTAAGTCTAATACTATTGTCTCTTTTGCTGCATAGGTTGGCAATGAGACAAGAAGTGCAAAAAATATGCAACTGATAAGTTTGTAAAGATGTTTCATAAATATATTTTTAAAATCTTATAAATTCAAATCTTTTGCTCCCAAAAACTCAGTCGATGTTTCGCCTATCTGTCCGCAGTTTTGTAGTAGGGCAGTTGATACTTTTATGAAGTCGATACATCTTAATTCTACTTTTTCTCCGTTGCCGTTAACTGCCCACGATATATCGAATGAGTTGTTTTCGGTATCTTTATTTGCATAGTTGTCGGCGTATCCCCACTCATATTTATCGAGGAAATATTGTCCGTTGCTTTTTATGGTATAGTTAGATGCTAATAACGTACCACTGAATGTTAAGGAGTTGTTACTGCTCCATTTGGGCCAGTAATCGAGCGAGTGATTTGAGAAGCTGTTTTGTTCGATGAAGCCTGTGCCTCCCATATTGTCTTCCCATTTTATATACTCTACATCGACAACTCCGTTTTTACCGGGAATAGGGGTTTTACCCTCTTCGGGGCGATAGTATGTTACTTGGTAATTTTTGATTGTCTCAGATTTGTTGTATTCGCTTCCTGCAAGTTCATACCATTCATCGTCGGCAATGCTGTTGTTGTTTCGGTCAATTGATACAGATACTGTTCCTGGCTCGGCACTTCCTGTAAAGGCATTGCTTCCTAAAAAGAAATCTTTACCTTCTTTGTTTAGTATCGAGTGGTCGAAACCAACTACTATGTATCCTCCAAAACTTCCGAGTGAAACCATGCTGCCATTTAGCAAGTACTGTTCGGTTTTTTGCCTTATTCTCTCTTTTGTATCTCCCTCTTCGTATTCGGGAAGGTCGTTTATGAATTGTCCCGGAGCAGGATTAAATTCAATAACTTTTGTCATAGAGGATTTGTACTCTATCTCTTCTGTAAGAACTATGATAGCGGAAGTTTGTATAACCTCTTCTCCGTTGTCGTTAATGGTTAATACAAGAGAGTAGGTTCCCACCTCTTCGGCTATAAATATGCACTCTCTTCCCTCCGATAGAATAGAAGTTTCTCCGTTTTTAGATATGATTTCCCATTTGAAGCTCTCTCCTGCTGCTCCTGTCGAAAGAATAAGTTTTTGTAGGCGAGGGACGGTGTATGTGTCTTCAATACCGATTGAAGTGGTGTCAATACCATTATTGCAACTTGTATATATTATTGCCAATAATATGCTTATATATTTAATACCTAAATTTTTCATATTTACTTATATATAAATGTTATAGTAGAGGGTATGTCGCCGGTAAAAACACTCCATCTCTTTACCCCTTCGGGAGAGTAACAGGTTATCGTTCCTGAGGAAACATAATTTTTTGCATCACAAATAAATACCTCTTTCGTTTCAGGATTTATTTTTATTGTATATGGTACTTTTATTAATTTCTCAGTACCATCCTTAATAAAGTTGTCGTCAATTATGGTTGCGGTTTCGATATCGGCAACAGAGTATGTTATATTATTCGATATAGCATTGCCTTTGTAAGGTGCATTATACATATAAATTTTATCGTTGCAAATATCAAAGTTTGAGCATTGAAGATTTGTAGCCTCAACTCTTTTTATACTACCATTGCTATTTGTCTCAAGCCGAAATAATTGAGGAGGCATTGTGTAGTAATCCCCTCTTGAGAGTACCCATATTTTGCCATTCTTGTCAAGTCTCATTCTGTGAAGATTTATTGCTACCTCTTTTTTCTCTATTTGAGTAAAAGATGAGAGTCTTATTACCGAAACGGTGTTGTCGTAGTTATCGGAGTTGTATCCGCCCGAATTTGCAACGTATAGGTATCCGCCTTTTATAACCATCTCTTCGGGTTGTCGTCCTACTTTTACCTCTCCCGTTATTTCGAGACTCTTTATATCTATTTTGAATATGGCTCCTTCTTGAGCATTGACGTCGCCTATAATTGTGGTTACATATGACGAAACGTATGCAAAATTGCCATCAAAAACAATATATCTGCAATTTGGAATATCAATTTGTCCGATACGTATTGCTGTTTTTGCATCAACTACCTCTACCTTGTGCGATGCATTTATAACCAACCATAGTTTGTTGTCGTAAATTTTTGAGTCGTTGCCTACATCGCCCAACTCTTTTACAACATTTGGATTTTGTTCAGCATATATGTTATGAGTATATACCCCTGTTGTAAAGTTCATAAAATCGAGAGTGGCTTTGTTGCTCCCCATATTCCCTTCGTTTAAGAGGTAAAAACCGTATGGGTTGGCATTCGGCTCTATTGCAGCCTCAATACTCTCATCTTCCGAAAGTATGATATACTCCTCTTCTCGGCACGAAGTATAAAAGAGTAAGGCAATTATGGTTGCAAAATATATGAATTTATCTCTCATATTAAATTTCGAATGATAGAGTAAAACGATAATTTATACCCGGCATAGGGTAGTTTTGTATAACATCGTATGCCTGATTGAGGAAGTTGTTTACCTCAAATGTCCCTTTCAGAGCACTTCCACGTTTTAGTTTAAACTCTTTTGTAAGAGATATATCGTGGGTGTACCATGGTTGCATATGGTTCGCCCTCACGTTTTGTTGCTGTGAGTATCTCTCTCCTGCGTATATGAAACTATAATTTATGCACCATCCGTCATACTCTCCTTGTACTGCGGCTGAGCAACTATGACGAGGTACATATGGAATTTGGTCGCCATAATAGCTGTCGTTCTCGTTGGTTACATCCACAGCGTGTTGGTATGTGTATTGCCCTTTTATAGTAAAGAAAAGTTTATTTACAGGAGATACCGTAACCTCTGTTGCAACATCGCAACCTTTAATTTCAACCTCTCCCAAATTCAGCATTGTCCAGCGGAATTGTTGCCCTTTGGGATATGCCACAATTTTATCTGTAACATGGTTGTAATATCCGTCAGCCTGAATACGGAATTGTCGCACAAACTTTTTATTCCACTGACGCATGTATGTAACACCTCCGTCGTATTGGGTAACATATTCTGGTTTAAGTGAAGCATTCCCCAAATCGGTGTAATAAAGGTCGTTGAATGTTGGCATTGTAAAACTTCGTTTTATGAATGCTCGTAACGTTAAGTCTCCATTTTTAAGGGGTTTAAGAGAAAATAAAACCGAAGGAGAGAAGGCTCGCTTTTTGCCTTCATTGTCGCCTGTTTGGGTTTTATCATTTATGAATGTTGCCAAACAACTACCCTGTATCTTCATTCTCCATATTTGAAACGATGTTGCAAGAGCCAACATATTTGTATGACGTTTAGGGAATGCGAAGTTTGCTATATCGCTGTTTAAGGCATTAAATTGGTAGTCGTATGCAAGAGCAATATCCCAAAAACGGAATGGCGTAAAAGCGTGAGAAGTTGATATATAAAATTCTTTCTGTTTGTATCTGTTGTCGACCTCAATAAGTTTTGCATCATTATTTACATAATGAGTGTTGTAGTATGCATATTTGGCATTTACCATTGTTCGGTAATATCGGTTTATGTCCTTACTGAATGTTCCTTGAACAAAGGTATTGTTATCCCAAAGACGTTCTCCACGTCGCCAAACGTTGTTTACTATGGCTCCTGGTATTCCTCGTTCGGAATTATATGTATATAGTTTTACTCGCCAATATCCGTCTTCAATAATTCCGAAAACGCCTCCTTCAACCCTCAGGGCTTTTATATCTCCGTTTTGACGGGTGGCTGTTGTGTCGTACGCAACCTCTCCATTTGGAGTAACTCTGCGATATCTGAAATCATACTCTCCGCTCGAAGATAGGTACTCTGCCGAGACGGAGACAGATATGCTATCGTTTATTTTTGTTTCTAATAAGAGCGAGGGGTTTATTGTCGCAAATGAGCCAAATTTGGAAGAAACTTTCAAGTGGTAGTTTTTCCCATTTTCAAATTTTGGACGGCGTGAACGGATGTATAACATTCCTGCCGAGCCAAAGTCTTTAGCGGGTTGAAATATCTCTCCCTTTTGTCCATTATATACAGCCAACTCGTCGATGTTGTCGAGAGAGTACATGGAGAGATCGATTTGTCCGTTTTGTGCATTCCCGAGTTGAATCCCATCGTAAAAAACGCCTACGTGGTTTGCTCCCATACTGCGAATATCAATGGTTTTGATACCCCCGACACCTCCGTAATCTTTAAGTTGAACTCCTGTAAAATGACGTAGGGCATCGGCAACAGAGTAGCTGTTCAATTTCTCCAATGCTTTGCCCGAGAGGCGTTGAACAGGAGTCATCTCTCTAAATCGGTTTGCCGTAATACTTACCTCGTTGAGATTTAGTTGCAAGAGCATAGAGTCAATGGTGCTCTCTTCAACTTCGTTAGCTGAAATATTAAATGGAGCAATGCCAATAAGTATTGCCAAAGTAAAATTCTTAATGTGTTGTTGTAAAGTCATCCGCTTTTTAAATATGCTTCCTTTGGAGAAGTTGATGCGGACTTTTGCCGATAATGGCATTAAGAAGGGGGAGTATTCCTCTTTTTTTGACACCACACGCTCTTTCCTCGAAAGCTGTTAGTAATATGTATCGGCAGGTCTTCTGACTCGTTCCGGCTTTTACAGGATTGCCTTCCCATTACACTGTGTCGTGTAAAAGTGGCTTTCCAAGCCTTATTGTGAAACTCACAGCAGCGGGACTGTCAGGGATTTACACCCTATTCCCATTTTAATCTTCTTGTGAGAACCGATACGGGTACAAAGGTAGGTAATTTTTTCTACTCAACAAATTAAATGTCAAAAAATATTTGATTCGTCAATCTGTATGAAATAGTTTTTGGTACTTGTTATGTATAAATATTGGGGTAAAATCTTCTTAATAAAAACTCTCTTATTTTTTTACTATTTCTAAATATATATATGCAAGAGAGACAGGCATATTTACCCAAATACCCCAATTTTAGTAAAACTTTAAGTTCAGATTTTATAATATCCCATCTCCCAATTTCTATTGCGGTAAATCTGTTTCCAAAGTATATGCGAGATAATTTTTTCAGATACCTTTTTCGAGGAGGAGTTACGTTGTATCTGTTCTTGAAATACTCTCGTATCTCTATGGTGTTGAGCGAAAATAGCATCTTTTTCTCTTTATCTGTGCTATGAGACACGCTTCCTTCGAGATAGCGATATGTAGCTGTGATACAAGGTAGGTATTTTATTTTTGAGTGTATGGCAAACCATATCCATAGAGGGTAGTCTCCCATTCTCCAATTTTTATTTTCAGGTTTTACCTCTTCGAGATACTTAAGCAGTAACTCTTTTCTAAAAATTGTAGTAAGAGTACATATAGGGTTGTTTACTATCAAATCGTCAATAGTAGGATCTCCTTCTCTTAAAAACTCCTCGGTAAGGTTTTTGTTTAAGTGCAATATATTTGCAGGGGTGTAGCACACTCCATACTCAGGTGCAGCTTCCAACAAATCAACTTGTTTTTGCAGTTTATAAGGGTCGGTCCAAAAGTCATCACCCTCACATATGGCAATATATTTGCCTTTGGTCTTGGGATAGACAAACTCTTGCATTACACGTTTGCCTTTCGAATATTGATTCTCAGTTTGATATACGGAGGTTATTATATCGGGATATTTAGCTTTATACTCTTTAATTATCTCCGCTGTTCCGTCTGTTGATGCATCATCGTGAACAATGAGTTCAAATGCAAAATTGGTTTTTTGCATAAGAATACCATCTAAACACTCCTTAATAAAAGGATTGTGATTATATGTTAATGTGCATATGCTTACTAAGGGATTGTCAGCCATAAAATGAGATTACTTTTGACAAAAGTAGATAAAAATATCGATATGATACCCCAGTGTAACTATAAAAAGAGATAATATTTTTATACCTATTTTGGGACTATTTGCTTTGATTGATGCCTGTTATTAAGAATATTGAATTATCTTTGTCCTTTGTTTCTGTATAAGAGGCAACAAATATGTTTTTATAATATAAGTAAATAAAAAGAGACATTATGTTTAAAGATCTATTAAAACTGCTTGTAAGATTTGTACCTCCATATAAAAAGTATTTTCTGTTAAATCTTTTCTTTAATATACTTTCAACCATTCTTACATTGTTCTCGTTTGCAACGATTATCCCCATTTTGGAGATTTTGTTTAAAATAAACGAAACTTCGTATGAGTGGATGGAGTGGGGAAGCGGAAGTGCTAAGGATGTATTTATAAATAATTTTTACTATATCGTAAATGATCAGGTGGCTGAATATGGGCAGGCTTGGGTGCTGTTTCTAATGGCTGCGATATTGGTTGTGATGACATTCCTAAAAACTATGTCTGCCTATTTAAGTTCGTACTTTATAATTCCATTGCGTATCGGAGTTGTCAGAGATTTACGTAATTTTTTATACGACAAAGTAACCTCTTTGCCGATAGGCTTTTTTACGGCAGAACGTAAAGGGGATATAATGGCTCGTATGACAGGCGACGTAGGAGGAGTGGAAAACTCGATTATGGCATCGTTGGAGATGATTTCAAAAAACCCCATAATGATAATTGTCTATTTGACAACAATGTTCTTTATCAGTTGGCAGTTGACACTATTTGTATTGGTGTTATTGCCGGTTTCGGGTTATATAATGGGCAAGGTTTCGAAAACATTAAAACGTGCCTCTTCCGATGCTCAAAGACAGGCGGGAGTATTATTCTCAGAAATTGATGAGACGTTAGGCGGTTTGAGAATTATCAAAGCTTTTAATGCTGAGGAGAAGATTAAAGGACGTTTCCATAAAACAAACAATCTGCTATTTAAATTTAGTAACAGAATAGCTCGTCGTCAATCGTTGGCACACCCGATGAGTGAGTTTTTGGGGACTCTTACAATTGCAATAGTTTTGTGCTTTGGAGGAAGTTTGATTTTGAAGGGGTCGGGTATGATCACAGCTCCTGAGTTTATCTATTACCTTATTATATTTTATAGTATTATAAATCCTGCAAAGGATTTGACAAAAGGTTTTTATGCCATTCAACAGGGATTGGCGTCGATGGAGCGTGTGGATAAGATATTAAGTGCCGAGAATCCGATTAAAGCTCCCGAAAATCCAAAATCGCTTGAACGCTTGAAGGATTGCATCGAGTATAAAGATGTATGGTTTAAGTATAAAGATGAGTTTGTTATAAAAGGTGTTGATCTTACTATAAAGAAGGGTCAAACCGTAGCTCTTGTAGGTCAATCGGGTTCGGGTAAAACAACTATGGCCGATTTAATTCCCCGCTTTTACGATGCCAATAAAGGTAGTATTTTAATTGACGGGGTTGATGTAAGGGATGTTACTCCATTTAGTTTAAGAGCTTTAATGGGTAATGTCAATCAAGAGGCAATTCTTTTTAATGATACATTCTATAATAACATCACTTTCGGAGTGGAGAGTGCAACTATGGATCAGGTTATAGAGGCTGCCAAGATTGCAAATGCACATGATTTTATTATGGCAACCGAGAATGGTTATGATACCTATATCGGAGATAGGGGTTGTCGTTTGTCGGGAGGACAACGTCAACGTTTGAGTATTGCCCGTGCCATAATGAAGAATCCTCCGATACTTATTCTTGATGAGGCAACATCGGCTCTTGATACCGAGAGCGAACGTTTGGTGCAAGAGGCATTGGAAAATCTTATGCGTAATCGCACAACTTTGGTTATTGCACACCGTCTTTCAACAATTAAAAATGCCGATTTGATTTGCGTTATGCACGAGGGTCAAATAGTTGAGCGAGGCAAACACGACGAGTTGATAGCATTGAACGGTTATTACAAGAAACTTGTTGATATGCAAAATGTTGCGTAGAATTGTATGGGGAATATTGCCTTTTTTCATAAAAAGTTTCCTGACGGTGGAGTGGAGACTGTAACTTTAGATGTTGCATCGGTATTGAAAGATGATGCAAGAGATGTATATGTCTTTACTCATAAATTAGAAGCCGAGAATATTTCGGAGCATAACGATAAGATTAAGTTTATAAAGTTGCCATTCCCGAATGATAATGAGGAGAATTATCCTTTGGTATTGAGGACAATAAAGGAGTGCGGTATTGAAGTGTTGATTGTTCCTGTTGATACTAACTATTTCCCCTTTATAGAGCAAATAAAGAGAGATACCGATGTTAAAGTTGTATATGTTTTGCATAGTATGCCTTTTTGGGAATACTTATCGAAAATGTATAGGACAAAGCGAAAAATTAAGAATTCGTTTATAAAAAAGTTAGAGTGGTATCTGCTTCGTTATCCGAAATATAAATTGGGATTGCAATTTAATGTTGTAAAAAAGAGATATATTGATATTTACAATAGCGTCGATATATTTGCAGTTTTAAGTGAGGGTTTTGGTAGGGAACTTGCCGAAAAATTAGGGTTAGAGTACTCAACGTCTAAGATAAGAGTTTTGCCTAACTATGTAAAGGAGTTGCAAAATGTTGTGGAGGAGAAGAGGCGAGAGGTATATTTTATAGGGCGATTTAATTATACTGCCAAGCGAGTTGATAGGTTATTACGTATATGGTCGTTGGTTGAAAAAGATAATCCCGAATGGAGTCTGAACCTTGTTGGTTCAGGGCTTGAGTATGAAAATCTATTGAAGCAAAAGGAGGATTTGAATTTACAGCGAGTTTCGTTTTTAGGATATTCTGCAAATACCAAAGAGTATTACGATAGAGCTGCCATAGTGTGTATGACATCTTCGTTTGAGGGTTGGCCAATGGTGTTGCTCGAAGCTCAGGCAAATCAGTGTGCAACAATTGCTTTTAACAGCAGTGCGGGAATTGAGGAGATTTTATCTCCTTCTTGGCAAAATGGGGTATTGATTGATGCATTTGATGAGAAGAGATATGCAGAGGCACTACACAAATTAATGAATGACGACGAGTTGAGAAGTAAGATAGCATATAATGGCAGAGAGGCGGTAAAACGTTTCTCCGCTAAAAAGACTTTGTCGGCATGGAAATCTCTTTTTTCGGAGTTGAATATTTGATATTTCTTAGAGAAACTCTTTATAAAAGAACCGACTCAGGCTTTTATATTTTATATAAGCAAGAGTCGGTTCTCTTTTCTTTAATGGATTATAATGATTATTTAATGATAAATCCCTTATTTCCTGCCGAAATCAGCGGGAACTTCTCCCCAAAGTTTAGTCTCCCATTTGACAATTTTTGCTCTAAATGAGTGGGTATTCAACCAACGTTCGGCACGCTCAATTAAGTTGAAAATTTCATCGTTACGTCCGGTGCGTTCTAATTTTGTTTTACATTTTTTATTGGCAACCCACAACATTGCGTTTCGACTGTCGGAGTATATCGTATAGTTTACATTGTTTTTCTCCATCCATGCAAGAGCATGAACAATGGCTAAAAACTCTCCGATGTTGTTAGTACCATCTTCAAATGGCCCTACTCGGAATATTAATCCTCCGTCTGCAGCCCAAACGCCTTGGTACTCCATTTTGCCGGGATTGCCTAAGCACGAGGCATCGACAGCTATAGCACTGTTTATATCTGCTGGCAGTTGTTTGGGAGTCTGAACGGCTTTATGTCCGAGGGTGTATGTAGGTGCTCCTTCGGCAAAAGCGGCTTCTGCTTCGGTGCGATTTTCAAAACCTTTGTATTTTGCTCCTTGCACGCCCTTTACCTGTAATAAGCACTCCTCCCACGAATTGTATATGCCAGGATTAACACCTTGCCAAACAACGTAAAATTTATTTTTACCTGCCATTTTATTTTCTCATCATACCTTCAAGGATGCGTTGGGCGGTAGCTTCGCCCAAACTCTTTTCTATAATGGCAGCTGCAAACATAATTGCTTGTGCAGGACCGTTTCCTGTTACTATGTTACCGTCGCGTTCAATTTGAGAGGCAGTATAATTTGCACCCTTTAGGTGATCTTCAAAACCTGGGTAACAAGTTGCATTTTTACCTTCCAATATTCCGTTTTCTCCTAATACCATAGGAGCTGCGCATATTGCGGCAATTTTACCGCCATCTTCGTTGTGTGCTTTTAGTAGGTTTACAAGTGGAGTACAAGCAGCAAGATTTGCACTACCCGGCATGCCTCCGGGAAGGATAAGCCACTCTGCGTCAGAGAAGTCGGCTTCGGTAATTATTTCGTCTGCAACTATTGTTACGCCATGAGCACCTTCTACGTCGAATTCATCTGAAATAGAAACCATACTCACAGGCATAGCTGCACGTCTTAACATATCAACAACAGCAAGGGCTTCAATCTCCTCAAAACCATCTGCCATAAAAACAAAGCTCTTTTTCATAGTCAAAAATATTTCTCGTTATTTCTAAATTCAAAGATAGATAATTTTTTATTATCTTCGCACAATTATATAATGATAATTTAGATGAATAAGTTCGGGACATTATTTACTCTCACTTCGTTTGGAGAATCACACGGAGTTGCGGTAGGAGGAGTTATTGATGGAATGCCTGCGGGTATTGCTGTTGATATGGATTTTATACAAAGTGAGTTGAATCGTCGTAAACCTGGTCAATCTTCTATTGTGACACAACGCAAGGAGAATGACAAAGTTGAGATTTTGTCGGGAGTTTTTGAAGGAGTAACAACAGGAACTTCAATAGGCTTTGTGGTTTACAATACCAATATGAAGAGTAAGGATTATGAAAATCTTCGCAATATATATCGCCCTTCGCATGCCGATTATACATACTCTCAGCACTATGGTGTGAGGGATCATCGAGGAGGAGGCCGCTCTTCTGCTCGTGAAACCATTGCACGAGTGGTGGCAGGAGCATTTGCAAAATTGGCATTAAAAGAATTGGGTGTAAGAATTACAGCCTATACATCGCAAGTGGGAGATATTGAATTAGATAGAGATTATAAAAAATACGATTTTTCGCTTATTGAAACCAATGCGGTACGTTGTCCTGATGTTGAGGTCGCAGAGCGTATGAGCGATTTGATAGCAGAGGTTAAAAGAGAGGGCGATACCATAGGAGGAGTGATTACCTGCGTTGCAAACGGCGTGCCTGTGGGTTGGGGAGAACCTGTGTTTGATAAACTTCATGCAAAGTTAGGCAGTGCGATGTTGGGAATCAATGCTGTAAAAGGTTTTGAATATGGTATGGGCTTTGCCGGTGTGGCAAATCGAGGCTCGCAGATGAACGATGTATTTGTTTGTGAAGATGGTAAAGTCTCAACACTTACGAATAATTCGGGAGGTATTCAAGGTGGAATCTCAAATGGAGAGGATATATATTTCAGAGTGGCTTTTAAACCAGTGGCAACTCTGTTGCAACCAATAGATACCGTTGATGTGGATGGGAATAAGGTTTCGGTAACTGCCGAAGGACGTCACGATCCATGTGTTTTGCCTCGTGCAGTTCCTGTTGTGGAGGCAATGGCAGCAATGGTTCTTTTGGATAGTTATCTCATCTCTAAGACAGTAAGATTATAATTGTGTTTTAAGATAACTTGTAATGGCGACAGATATTCCATTTTACGATTTTAGCGAATATTTAAAAGCAAAATTCCCCGATTTTAAGGTTCAAAAAATATCGGTCAATGCAGGCTTTACTTGCCCAAACAGAGATGGTAGTAAAGGTCGTGGAGGGTGTATATATTGCAATAATTCTTCATTTACTCCGGGATATTGTGACCAATACAGCTCAATAGCTAACCAACTTGAAGAGGGTAAGGGGTTTTTTGCTCGAAAGTATCCACAAATGAGGTACTTGGCTTACTTTCAATCATACACAAACAGTTATGCTGAGACAGAGGTGGCTATCGCCCGATATAGTGAGGCTTTGTCGCAACCAATGGTTGAGGGATTGATTATTGCGACACGTCCCGATTGTATGCCCGATGAAATTTTGGAGTATCTGCAACAAGTCTCAAAAGAAAAGTTCATATTCATAGAGTATGGAGCAGAGAGTTGTAATAATGCTGTTTTGGAGAGAGTAAATCGCTGCCATACTTGGCAAGATACGGTAGATACGGTATTGCGTACGCATAAGTATGGGCTTGATTGTGGCTTGCATTTAATATTGGGATTGCCCACAGAGGATAGGGAGTCAATGATGCAATCGGCGAAAGAGGTATCTAAACTTCCTATAAAATCATTAAAACTTCATCAATTGCAGATAATTCGTGCTACACGTTTAGCAAAGGAGTATGAGGTAAATCCCGAAATAGTGCATCTTTATGACATTGAAGAATATATATCTGTAGTGTCCGATTTCATCGAACGTTTGCGTCCCGATATTGCTTTGGATAGATTTGTATCGCAATGCCCTCCTGAATTTTTGATAGCACCACGTTGGGGGTTAAAAAACTACGAATTTACCGCAAAATTGATAAAGAGTATGCAACAACGAGGAGTTTATCAAGGCTCGTTATATGAAAAGTAGATGTTTAGTCGTGTAATATACATATTGCTGTTGGTTCTTTTTGTCGCTTGTTCAAAAACTGGCGGAGAGAGAACAATTACTACTTCAAACGATTATGCACAAGGTTATGCTGTAGAAAAGTTTGATGGCTATACCGTAGTTGAGGTACAAAATCCATGGGATACACTTAAGGTCTTACAACGCTATATATTGGTTTCAAAAAGTGCGGATTTATCCGATGAAATGCCTAAAGGTGTTGTTGTGAGAACTCCTGTTGAGAGTGCTGCAGTTTATGCCTCGTTGCATTGCGGAATGATAAAAGAGTTGGGTAAAGAGTCGGTTATAACAGGAATTTGTGATGTTCATTATAATGCTGATAACGATTTGAAAAGACGAGTCGCAGAGGGAGAGGTTGCTGATTTAGGTAGCTCTTTTCTTCCTGACGTGGAAAAGATAGTATCCATTGCTCCCGAGGTGATAATAGTCTCTTCGTACAAGGATAATAGAGATGATAAGGTCGCTCGTTTGGGAATACCCATAATTGAGATGGCGGATTATATGGAGAGTGTTCCGCTTGCTCGCACTGAGTGGATAAAATTTCTCTCAATGCTTTTTGATTGCGAGTATGTAGCAGATTCTCTATTTAGAGAAACTGAGGCACAATATAACAACTTGGCTGAGATGGGGCGAGATGCTAAAAACAGACCTACTCTGTTTTGTGAACTCAAAACAGGAGGTGTGTGGTATCAGCCAGGTGGTGATAGCTATATGGCACGACTTTATAGAGATGCAGGAATAGATTATCTTTGGTGCGATAATAAAGATAAAGGTTCTATCTCCTTATCGTATGAGGAGGTGTTTGCTCGTGGAGCTGATGCGGATTTATGGATAATGAAGTATGCAGATGAGTGTGATAAAACTTTGAAATCGCTAAAGGACGAGTATCTTCCATATAGGAATTTTGCCTCCTACAAAACCAAAAACGTATGGGGAGTAAATGCTCTAAAAGTTCCGTTTTATGAGGAGATGCCTCTATATCCGCAATATGTATTGCGAGATTTAATGCTTATTGCTCATCCCGAGCTATTCAATGAGTCTGATACAACCCGATATTTCAAGAAGTTACAAGATGAGTAGAAGACCAATACTATTTTTGTCTATATTGACACTGTTGCTTTTTATTGCCAATCTCTTTATGGGTTCGGTGAATATCCCTTTTGCGGATGCTTTTAATGTGCTTTTGGGGTTTGAAACAGATAACAAGGTAGCCGAAAGTATAGTATTGCAGTCGCGATTACCTCAAGCCATAACAGCTCTTCTTGCAGGGGCAAGTTTGGCTGTTGCAGGATTGTTGTTGCAAACAGCCTTTTCAAATCCGTTGGCGGGGCCATCTATATTGGGAATAACATCAGGTGCATCGTTGGGCGTTGCAGTGGTAATGTTGGCAACAGGTGGTGTTATGGGTGCTGTTTCAGGTTCAATGACAAATGTTTTAGGAGCTTTTATAGGAGCAATATTAACGCTTGGAGTGATAATCCTATTTTCAATGGTGGTTCGGAGCAATGTGATGTTGCTTATAGTGGGAATAATGGTTGGGTATGTAACAAATTCGGCAATTACTCTTTTGAACTTTTTTGCATCGGAAAAGAATGTGTTCTCATATACGATTTGGGGAATGGGTGATTTTTCGAGTGTATCACTTTCGGATATGCCACTCTTTGTTGGGGTATCCTTTATTGGAATTATCCTTTCGGTATTGCTGATGAAACCACTTAATGCATTGCTATTAGGCGATAGGTATGCCGCAAATTTAGGTGTGAATATAAAAAGAGCAAGGGTATTGTTGCTTTTGTGTACAGGTTTGCTTACTGCAATAGTGACTTCGTATTGCGGACCAATATCGTTTTTGGGATTGGCAGTTCCGCATGTTGCAAGATTGATGACAAAATCATCAAACCACCATACGCTTTTGCCTGCAACTCTTCTTGCAGGTTCAGCAACGGCGCTTGTATGTACCCTTGTGTGTTCAATGCCATGGCAGAGCGGAGTGCTTCCGCTTAATGCGATAACGCCTATATTTGGAGCACCTGTAATAATATATGTTATAATAAATCGTTCAAAAATAGAGTATTTCAACTAATGGAGATAACTACTGTATTAGAGGTAAAGAGTCTTACGATTGGCTATGGCAAAGATGCCTCAGCAACAAAAATTGCAGAGGGGATAAACTTTGCTCTTAATCAAGGAGAACTTGCTTTGATACTCGGATGTAATGGCGCAGGAAAATCTACACTGTTGCGTACTCTCTCATCTGTGCAGCACCCCCTATCGGGAGAGGTTAAAATTTGCGGAGAGGATATATTTGAGACATCTCCGCGAGAGTTGGCTCAAAGAGTTGCGGCTGTTTTTACGGACAAGACAATGGCGGGTGGTCTTTTGGTTGAAGAGGTTGTTGCTTTAGGTCGTTATCCATATACAGGATTTTTCGGTAAAATGGGGAGAGAGGATAGAGAGATGGTTCAATCGTCGCTATCGTTAGTGGGAATGGCAGGTAAATCTAAGAAATATCTCTCTCAACTATCTGATGGCGAGAGACAAAAGATTATGATAGCGAAAGCTCTTGCTCAACAGACTCCATTGATAATTCTTGACGAACCCACCGCATTTTTAGACCTCCCAAGCAGAATAGAGATACTATATCTTTTAAAACGTTTGACAAAAGAGGAGAATAAGACCATACTATTGTCTACTCACGATGTGGAACAATCTCTTTCGGTTGCCGACAAGTTGTTGCTTATAAAGGGCGGAGAGGTGAAGTTTAAATCAACTGCGGAGGCTATAGAGTGTGGCGATGTGGAGAGTTTGTTTGAAGAGAGAGGAATAGCATTTGATAAAAATACGGGAAGATTTATCCCTAAACTAAAATAGAAGAGATGAAATATTATTTGGTTGTAGGAGAGGCGTCGGGCGATTTACACGCATCGCATTTGATGAGCGAGATTAAGAAGAACGATCCCGAAGCGGAGTTCCGTTTCTTTGGTGGCGAATTAATGGCTGCACAGGGTGGAACGCTTGTAAAACACTATCGAGAGATGGCGTTTATGGGATTTGTTGCAGTAGTGAAGAATCTTCGTACCGTATTGCGTAATATGAGAGAGTGCAAGAGAGATATAAAAAACTTTTCCCCCGATGCAGTCATATTGGTTGATTATCCCGGGTTTAACCTAAAAATTGCCAAATATGTAAAAACAAAATTGGGAATACCTACACACTACTATATAGCCCCAAAAATATGGGCATGGAAAGAACGTCGTATAAAGCAGATTAAAAAATATGTCGATTATATGTACTCTATTCTCCCATTTGAGGTTGATTATTTCAATGGACTTGGTTATAAGGTTGATTATGTTGGTAACCCAACAGTCGATGAATTGGCTATAAGAGAGGATGCAGATGAAACTTTTGAACAATTTACCAAGTTAAACGGCTTGAACAACAAACCAATCATAGCACTTATTGCGGGAAGCCGAGTTGGAGAGATAAAAGGTTCGCTTCCCAGAATGATTGAGGCTGTTAAGGGAATGAATGATTATCAGTTTGTGGTTGCAGGCGCGCCGTCAATATCACCTCAACTTTATAATGAAATAATAGGTGAGAGAGATGTAAAGGTGGTATATGGTAAGACATATCGTCTTATGCAACAAGCAACAGCAGCATTGGTGACATCGGGAACAGCAACGCTTGAAACTGCTTTGATGGGAGTTCCTCAGGTTGTGTGCTATTATGTTGCAGGAGGCAAACTTTCGTATAAGATGTTTGAACTGTTGTTGAAAATAGATTACGTCTCTTTGGTAAATCTTATAGCTGGCAAAGAGGTTGTCAAAGAGTTGTTGTCATATCTGTTTACTCCCGAGAACACCCGAGAGGAGTTGGAAAAAATATTACAACCGCTTTACCGAGAGAAAATGTTGGAGGGATATGAACTTATGCGAAACCGTTTGGGAGCGGTAGGAGCGCCCCGTCATGCGGCAAAGGTTATAGTTAAAAGAGTTGTTAGTTTTTAGTTGCAAGAAAACTATTTCTCTACAATTTTATAGATATTATTTCGTTATAAAAATAGTGAGAAAGAGATTACATATATTCTACGTGTTGCTTATGCTTGTGATGTCGGCTATGATGACAAGTTGTTTCGATGATGAATTTACAACATCGCCCTCTCATCTATTGTCTTTCTCAACCGATAGCGTAAAATTTGATACCGTATTTACCGAGCAGGGGGCTGTAACCAAAACGTTTAAGGTTTATAATAATCACGACAAATCGTTAATCATCACCTCTGTGATATTGGATGATGCCGAAAACTCGGGATTCTTTATAAATGTTGATGGCTCAAAAGGACCAGATATATACAATGTGGAGGTTCCTGCAAAAGATAGTATCTATGTTTTTGTTGAGGTAACACCTAAGGCAACCAATAGCAATATGCCGTATTTGATAAAAGACTCTATTGTGTTTGTTACAAACGGAGTACGTCAAGATGTTAAATTAGAGGCGTATGGGCAGGATGCAGTGCGAAAGAAGGGAGAGATAATTGTATCAGATACAAAATATACTTCTGAAAAACCTTATATAATATACGATTCTTTGGTGGTTGAGAGCGGAGCAACTCTTACTCTCTCTCCAGGAGCAAAACTCTTTATGCACGACAAGGCAAAGATTGTGGTGCGAGGCAAACTTTTGAGTGAGGGTACACAGACAGACCCCGTGGTATTGAGAGGGGATAGAATGGATAATATGTTCTCGTATCTCCCATACGACCGATTGCCTGGGCAATGGGATGGATTGTATATTTCGAAAGAT
The DNA here is from genome assembly GCA_017559955.1 of Bacteroidales bacterium. Taxonomy (GTDB): domain Bacteria; phylum Bacteroidota; class Bacteroidia; order Bacteroidales; family G3-4614; genus Caccoplasma_A. The sequence goes on along the minus strand of JAFYPQ010000024.1, from coordinate 8,452 downwards.
AGCTATAATAATCGTTTTGTACACACCATTATGCGTGGAACGGTAAACGGAATGGTGCTCGACTCGTCTGATGTATCGCAAGAGAAGATAAAAATACACAATTCTATATTGCACAATTCAAAAGGAAACCTGCTAACCGTAAATCAAAGCAAGGTAATAGTTACCAATAGCGAAATATCAAATGGAGCAGGGGCATTGATAATGTGCGACGGAGGTGTGGTAAATGTTATTCAATGCACGTTGGCAAATTACTTCTCGTTGTTTGAGGTGATTAGAGAACCCATGTTGGTTTTTAATAGATTTGATGATGAGTCGTTGCCTACAACCCCCAATGCAGTTTTCGACAATACTATAATTGTGGGTTCGTCAAGGATAATGTCTCCTTCAGATATATCCACTTATACAAACATTTTATTTAGAAACTGTCTATTTACGGTTGCAGGAAGCGATGATGCAAACTTCATAAACTCTATATGGAGTGCAAATCCAATGTTCAACTGTGTTGGTGGTGATATTTACTATTACGATTATAGAATTTCCACAACAGAGTCGAGTGCATATCAAATGGGTAGTGAGTCGTATCTTACCCCCGAACTTCGCACCGATATGTATGGGGTGGAGCGTCCTTTGGGTGTAAATCCCGATGTGGGAGCTTATCAAATAGTAGAAATAGAAATTAGGAATTAGTTCGTGGCTTTGCCACAATTAGAAATTAGGAATTAAACAAATCATTTCTAATTCCTAATTCCTCATTCATAATTAATAAAAATGAAACCTTTAATACTTATAACAAACGACGACGGAATTGAAGCAAGAGGAATAGAGTTTTTGGCAAAACAGGTTGCTTCGTTAGGTGATGTAGTAGTGGTAGCTCCCGATTCACCACGCTCGGGGCAGTCATGTGCAATAACCGTAACAAAAACGTTGCAATTGTTTAAGGTAAAGGAAGAGGGTAGTGTAACATATTATAAAGTTACTGGAACGCCTGTGGATTGCATAAAACTTGCAATAAATGACGTGCTACATCGCCGTCCCGATATGATACTCTCGGGAATAAATCACGGGTCAAATAGTGGAGTAAGCACAATGTATTCGGGAACAATGGGTGCAGCATACGAGGGGGCAATCATAGGAATACCTTCGGTAGGTTTCTCTTTGTGCGACCACTCTCCATCTGCCGATTTCACACCATGTGCCGAAGTTGTGGATAAGGTATGTAAGGCTGTGCTTAAAAATGGATTACCTGCATCGGTATGCTTAAATGTAAATGTACCTGTAGGGGTTGAGATAAAAGGAATAAAGGTGTGCAAACAGGCAATGGGTTACTGGACTGAGGAGTATAATAAAATAGTTGATGCTGATAATCAAATATCATATTCTCTTACAGGACACTTTGTAAACACCTCACCAAAGGATAGCACAACAGACGAGGACTTATTGTCACAAGGCTATATAACAATAGTCCCCACATCGTGTGATAGAACAGCAACATCAGCAATCTCTTATGTAGAGAATATCCTATAAGCTTAATACTTACGTATATGTGATATAAAGTGGAGGCAACTCCACTTTTTTTTGTAACATAGTATTTCTCAACTAAAACCAATAATTGCATAAAAATACGTATAAAATTTATTTATACGGTAAAAATTTCAATTTTTATAGAAAAATATTCCTCTTTTCTTGCATATATATCCAACATAATAGTTATCTTTGTTCCCGAATTTTGCAATAAAAGTGCGGTATAATTTTGGATATTAAATATATCGCACTGATTATAAATGTTTTAAAATATTGAAAAAATATACATTGTAAAAGGTGTAATGAAGAATAAAATAGAGAGAATACAAAAAATTAAGGAGATCATCTCCTCAACCAAGATAGAATCGCAAGGGCAACTCCTTGATATTTTATTGGAAGAGGGTTATGATTTGACTCAGGCAACACTGTCTCGCGACCTTAAACGTATGCGTATAGCAAAGGTTGGCGATGGATGTGGAGGATATTCATATATATTGCCCGGACAAAATGTTGCAAAAACTCTTAATACTTCGCATTCATCATCGGTACCTGCTTCAAATTGGTTTATTTCAATTGATTTTTCAGGACAGTTTTGTGTAATAAAAACACGTCCCGGATATGCAGGAGGAATAGCTCTTGATATTGATGCAAAAGAAGCAGATCAAATAATGGGAACAATAGCCGGAGATGATACAATTCTTGTAATATTAAGAGGTGGTGTTCGTAAAAAAGAGTTGATTAATATTTTGAGAGATATAATACCTATTATAGACAAATAGTAAAAATAGATAAAAGATGGAGGAGAAGAAAGATAACATCCAGATAATGGTCGCAGACGAGCGTCATGTTCCGCTTGCTGAGACAATCCTCGATACAATTGAAGCAGCTGCAAAAGTCAGAGGAACAGGTATTGCACGTCGTTCAACTGAATATGTAAAGCAAAAGATGTTGGAAGGAAAGGTTATCATTGCTATGGATGGCGATGAGTTCGCAGGATTCTGTTACATCGAGAGCTGGAGTAACAAAAAATTTGTGGCAAACTCTGGATTGATAGTTGTAGAAAAATACCGCGGTCACGGATTGGCAAAACGAATAAAAACAAAATCGTTTCAAGTGTCACGCGAGCGTTTTCCCGATGCTAAACTCTTTGGATTAACAACAGGTTTGGCAGTAATGAAAATAAACTCAGAGTTGGGTTATCGTCCTGTCCCATTTTCAGAGCTTACAGATGACGAAGCATTTTGGAAAGGATGTAGCACATGTGTAAACTACGACATATTGCAACGTACAAATCGCCGTATGTGTTTGTGTACAGGAATGTTGTACGACCCCGAAGAGCATAAAAACGATGAAGTAAAAAAATAAAAACAAAAATATATCATGGAAAAAGAGAAAGTAGTTTTAGCATTTAGCGGAGGTTTGGATACTTCGTTTTGCGCAAAATATTTAACAGAGGAGTGTGGTTATGAGTTGTATACTGCAATAGCCAATACAGGAGGGTTCAGTGCAGAGGAATTGGTAAAAATTGAGGAGAAAGCATACAAATTGGGTTCTGTTCAACACGCATCTCTTGATATTACCGAGGAGTACTACGAGAAGAGTATCAAATATATGATTTTCGGAAACGTATTGCGTAACGGAACATATCCCATTTCGGTAAGTTCAGAGCGTATCTTCCAAGCAATAGCAATCATTAACTATGCAAAAAGCGTAGGGGCTTCGTATGTAGCACACGGAAGTACAGGAGCAGGAAACGACCAAGTACGTTTCGACCTTACATTCCAAATTCTTGCACCCGAAATCAAAATCCTTACACCAACACGCGATATGACTCTTACTCGTGAGTATGAGATTGATTACCTTCGCAAACACGGAATTGAGGATGACTTCAAAAAAATGGAGTACTCAATCAACAAAGGACTTTGGGGAACAAGTATCGGTGGTAAAGAGACATTGAAAAGCGAATTGACTCTACCCGAAGAGGCATATCCATCACAAATGGTGGCAGAGGGAGAGGAGCAATTGGTACTTGACTTCGTTGACGGAGAAATCTCTGCAGTAAACGGTAAAGCATACACAAACAAAGTAGAGGCAATTCAAGCTGTTGAGGCAATAGCATCACGTTATGCAATTGGTCGCGATATGCACATCGGAGATACAATCATCGGTATCAAAGGACGTGTAGGATTTGAGGCGGCAGCACCAATAATCTTGATTGCAGCACACAAAATGTTGGAGAAACACACTCTAACAAAATGGCAACAATATTGGAAAGACCAAATTGGAACATGGTATGGAATGTTCCTACACGAGGCACAATATCTTGAGCCTGTAATGCGCGACATGGAGGCATTCCTACAAAGTTCACAACGCAATGTAACAGGACGCGTATTTGTTGACTTGAAACCTTACCACTATGTATTGGTAGGAGTGGAGAGCAACTTCGACCTAATGAAATCTGACTTTGGTGAGTATGGCGAAGTAAACAAAGCATGGAATGCAGACGATGTAAAAGGATTTACAAAAATCCTTGGTAATCAAATGAAGATATACCATGCAGTACAAACCAAAAACGGGAAAAACGAGTAAAAACAATTTCTAAACAAAAGATATGATAAAAGCAGGAATTGTTGGAGGAGCAGGATATACAGCAGGCGAATTGCTTCGTCTGCTTATAAACCACCCCGACGTAGAGATAGTATTTGTCAACAGTAACAGTAATGCGGGCAACCCCATAACCGATGTTCATACAGGATTGTATGGCGAAACTGATTTGAAATTCACAGACGAATTGCCATTCGAGACAATCGACGTATTGTTCTTCTGTACTGCACATGGTGATACAAAAAAATTCATGGAGTCGCACACATTGCCAGAGGAGTTGAAGATAATCGACCTCTCAATGGACTATCGTTTGGCAGATCCATCGCACGACTTCGTATATGGTTTACCCGAAGTAAATCGCAAAAAACTAATCCGTTGCAAACACGTTGCAAACCCCGGATGCTTTGCAACAGCAATACAATTGGCGTTGTTGCCATTGGCAAAAAACCTATTGTTGAACAATCCCGTACACATCAATGCCATAACCGGAAGTACAGGAGCAGGACAAAAACCAACAGCAACATCGCACTTCAGTTACCGAAACGATAACATATCAATATACAAACCTTTTACTCACCAACACTTGGCGGAGATAGGCGAAACACTTCACTCATTGCAATCAACAGCAACAGATGAACTATATTTCATCCCTGTTCGCGGATGTTTTGCTCGTGGAATATTCGTAACCTTATACACCGACTGCACAGTATCAGAAGAGGAGTTGTATAAGATATACAACGAGTATTATGATGACCACTCATTTACTCATGTAACCACTAAACCAATTGATCTAAAACAAGTAGTAAACACAAACAAATGTTTGATACATATTGAGAAGAAAGGCAATAAGGTCTTGATTACATCGGCAATAGACAACCTATTGAAAGGTGCATCGGGAACAGCCGTACACAATATGAATTTACTTTTTGGTTTAAAAGAAACCGTAGGTTTAATGCTTAAACCATCGGCGTTCTAACTATAGTTTTTAGTTGATAGTTATTAGCTTTTAGTTGAGATGAAACTATTTGTACAAATAGTTTTGTAGAAAGGATAGATACAATTGTGATAAATTAACCCCTCCGGCTAATAGCCACCTCCCCTAATACATGGGAGGAGTTAGGGAGGTTAAATAAAAAACTCTCCCCCTGTTTTAGGGGGAGTCCCCACAGGGGGAAGGGGTTAAAAGTTAAACTCAGATTACAGTTGTAGGAGAAATATAAATTAACCCCTCCGGCTAATAGCCACCTCCCCTACTACAGGGGAGGAGTTAGGGAGGTTAAATAAAAAACTCTCCCCCTGTTTTAGGGGGAGTCCCCGCAGGGGGAAGGGGTCTAAAATTAATCTCTGATGACGATGGAAGGTAAAAAAGAAAATAAAGATTTTCAGACAAATAATAGACCTGACTTAGTAGAAGAGAGAAAAAGTTTAAGAACTTTTGGAACGTCGGCAGAAGCAATGTTGTGGTTGCATCTTAAGAATAAACAACTTGAAGGTTGGAGATGGCGACGTCAATTCTCAGTTGGACCTTACATTATAGACTTCTATTGTCCCAAGGCAAAATTAGGAATAGAATTAGATGGAAATAGCCACTATACTTTGCCAGGTATGGAATATGATGATTTTAGAACTATTCAGTTGAATAATGTTTATGGGGTTAAGTTGATACGCTTTGAAAATGATATGGTTTGGAAGGATGTAGATTCCATATTATTTGAGATAAAACGAGTATTGCAAGAGATAAAAAACAATAGATGATACATATTAACCCCTCCGGCTTTCAGCCACCTCCCCTAATACAGGGGAGGAGTTAGGAAGGTTAAATAAAAACTCTCCCCCTGTTTTAGGGGGAGTCCCCGCAGGGTGAAGGGGTTAAAAGTTGAACTCATATTATTGTTGGAGAAAAAATAAATTAACCCCTCCGGCTAATAGCCACCTCCCCTACTACAGGGGAGGAGTTAAGAAGAAAATGCTCACCTGTTTTAGGGGAACTGTCCGTAGGACTGAGGGGTAAGTATATAAATATAGTTTGTAAAATAAAGAGCAATTTTGAATATAGATGAAACTATTTGATGTATATCCCTTATTTGATATAGAGATAAAAGAGGGAAAAGGATGTAAAGTTTACGACCAAAACGGAACAGAATATATCGATCTTTACGGAGGACACGCAGTAATATCTGTGGGACACTCGCATCCACACTATGTTGATGCAATAAAGAGTCAGGCAGAGAAGTTGGTATTTTACTCAAACTCAATTCAAAATAAGCTACAAGTTGAGTTGGCAGAGAAGTTGGGTGAAATTTCGGGATGCGAAGAGTATTCGCTATTCTTGGTAAACTCGGGAGCCGAGGCAAACGAAAATGCCCTAAAATTGGCATCGTTCCACACAGGAAACAAACGAGTAATATCATTCAAAAAATCGTTCCACGGACGCACATCGGCAGCGGTAAAAGTAACCGATAACCCTAAAATAGTAGCGCCCATAAACGATAATATCGATGTAGTATATTGCGAACTTGGCGACATTGCAACCGTTGAGCAAGAGTTGCAAAAAGGCGATGTGTGTGCAGTAATAATTGAAGGAATACAAGGAATTGGCGGAATAAAAGTACCTGCCGATGACTTTATGGTTCAACTCCGCGAATTAACCGAAAAATACAATACCGTATTGATTCTTGATGAGATACAATCGGGATACGGACGTAGCGGAAAATTCTTTGCGCACCAATATACAGGCATAAAACCCGATATAATCACATCGGCAAAAGGAATTGCAAACGGATATCCATTCGGAGCAGTGTTGATTAGTCCTAAATTCACAGCAACATACGGAATGTTGGGTACAACTTTCGGAGGCAACCATCTTGGATGTGCAGCAGCCATTGCGGTGTTGGACATCATAAAAGAGGAGAAACTTGTTGAGAACTCTGCAGCAGTGGGAGCATATTTGATGGAGGAGTTGCAAAAACTTCCACAAATCAAAGAGGTTCGCGGACGCGGTTTGATGATAGGATTGGAGTTTGCTGAGCCTGTAAAAGAGATACGCACAAAACTATTGTTTGAAGAGCATGTATTCACAGGAGTGTCAGGAACAAACGTAATTCGTCTATTACCACCCCTTTGCTTAACAAAAGAGTTGGCAGACGAGTTCTTAGCGAGATTTAAGAAAGTATTAAGTTGTTAGTTTTTTAATTAGACCAATTAGTCTAATTAGTCCAATAATAAAGTGGGACAGATTAAAAGAATCTGTCCCACTTTATGTTTAAAGTATTGTTTTCCCTTTGTTGCTAACAACTAAAAACTGATAACTACTTACTGCTTTTCATTGCTTTAATAATAGCAGCGGGGAAACCTTCGCTTTCGAGGATATTAATTCCTTTAATTGTTATACCACCGGGTGTAGTAACCTTGTCAATTTCAGAGGCAGGATGAGTGTCGCCTTTAAGAATAAGCTCTGCTGCACCTTTAACCGATTGAGCAACCATCATCATGGCATCGTGGGGGTAAATACCCATTTCAACGCCTGCTTGCATACCTGCCTGAATGTATTTAAGTACGTATGCAATACCGCATGAAGAAAGAGCAGTGCCTGCTGCCATTTGGCTTTCGGTAACCAACATTGAAAAACCTAATTGGTTGAAAATATCCATAATTACAGACTCTTGTTCTTTTGTTGCGTTGCAAGAAGAGATAATGTTCATGCTCTCTCTCAAACTGATGGCTGTGTTTGGTATAATGCGGAACATAGCAACTTCAGCATTGCAGAACGATTTTAGCTGTTCAAAAGTTATGCCTGCTGCAACTGAAGCCAAAATTTGAGAAGGCTGAAGGGCGATAGAACTCAAAACCTTTTCCACTAACCAAGGTTTAACGGCCAATATAACAATGTCGGCATCTGAAACAGCCTTTTGATTATCTGCTTCGGCACTAATATTTTGATATTGCTCGGCAAGTTGAGAGGTTTTTGCTGTATCAGGGTCAGAAATTACAACCGAAAAGTTTCTCCCCATTTCAGATTGCATTAATCCCGAAGCTATTGCGCCGCCAATATTGCCTGCTCCTATAATTGCTATTTTCATAATTCTTTGTTTTTATTGTTTGCCATTATGGCTATAATCTACTTCGCAAAGATATATGTTATTATCAGAATAGCAAAAATATTTTATGCACTTGTTTATTGTAGCTGATGTTCAAGAAGTTGAATATTTGACAATCTTTTTAGGTGTATTTATATCCTAAAAATAGGAAAACGCACCTTTTTGAGGGTGAAATTTATAGGAAAACGCACCTTTTTGAGGGTGAAATTTATAGGAAAACGCACCTTCGG
>JAFYPQ010000023.1 GCA_017559955.1 Bacteroidales bacterium | reverse complement strand
AGATACTCCCAGCAATGTCCCGCTTCGGTGGTGGCAACAGGCAGGAGAAAAAGAAGAATGTGATAGAGAAGTTGAAGGTATTTTTTGAAAAATATTTCGGTGTATAACAAAAATAAAAATTATTATTTTGTTATCCTTGCAGAAAATTATCCTCCGCGAAGAAGAGGAGTATTAAGAGGTTGATAAAGGTTAAATATTCAAATATCAACAATTTACAATGACCGATAGGACAGTCCAGTCGGTCTTTTTTTGTCTAAATAATGCCTAAACACTGCCCAAAATGAGTGAGACTGAAAATCCGAGAAGATTACACGTCTGGGACGACTTTGTTCTCCGATTTCATAATTTCATATTTTACAAACTATTAATAAAAAAATTACAAGGTTCATTCTGAACCCTGTAATCTCTATTTACACAAAATTATGGATAGTGTCTATTTTTTTGTGTAGCTCTTATTTTTAAGTAATATATAAGACACTTTTTATATCTATCTCAAAGTAATTGTACAATTATCAAGACTATCTATTATAGCAAGCGATTCAATATGAATTCCTCTGTTTCGTAGCTCTTCCCCTCCTTTTTGAAAACCTTTTTCTATAAGAAATCCCATACCTTCAAGTTTCGCTCCGGCTTTATTAACGAGGTCAATAATTCCTAATGCAGCATTTCCGTTGGCAAGAAAATCATCTATAAACAATACCCTGTCATCTTTACAAAGATAATCACTGCTGACGCATACCGAATAAGTTTTATTTTTGGTAAAAGAATAAACCTCAGCAGTCAGCATATTTTCCATTGTACTTGGAACCTTTTTCTTTGCAAATAAAACAGGAACATTTAGATAATAACCTACCATTATGGCGGGGGCGATACCGCTTGCTTCGATAGTTATAACCTTATTGATTTTATGTTCCGAAAATCTTCTTACAAGCTCTTTTGCCATTTCACACATAAGGGTAGGGTCCATTTGGTGATTTATAAAGTTATCCACTTTAAGAATACCTCCGGGAAAACATTTGCCATCACTTAGTATTCGCTCCTTAAGTTGTATCATGTGATATATAATTTAAATTTATACAAAATTAACTCTTATCTTCGAAAAAAGAATTCTTTATATAATTGTCTCTTTACCGTTTTGAATAATTATAGATAGTGTAATTAAATTACTCGGTCAGTTTTTTTGCATCTTCAAATTTTTGTCGCATTGTAGGGTTGTTCTTTGTAAGCTTTTTTATACTCAAATCTTGAGCCTTATCATTTGCTAAACGTAAATTATTTTCAGAACCTATAAGAGCCTCTTTTATCTTTTGTAAGTGAGAAATCGATTTGTCTATCTCTTGAATGGCGGTATTGAATTTCTCTGATGCTAATCGGTAATTCTTTCCAAATTTCTCTTGAAAATCCAATAATGAGTTTTCAAAGTTTGTAACATCAACCTCTTTGCTTTTAGCTAAAGCCAACTCTCGTTTATATTCTAAACTTTTTTTACTTGTTTGAACAAGCAGAGTAATTATTGGAATAAAAAACTGAGGTCTTATAACGTACATTTTAGGATAGCGGTGCGATACATCAACAATTCCTCCATTATATAATTCGTTGTCTTGTTCCAATAACGAAACTAATACTGCATATTCGCAACCCTTTTTATTACGGTCGTCGTTAAGTTTTTTCAAGAAGTCCTCGTTTTTATGTTTGGTGCTTGTTGTATCCATCTCGTTTTTCATTTCAAACATAATCGATACATACTCGATACCATCTTCCGAGTCCCTAAAAATGAAGTCTCCCTTACTGCCACTGCTTGCGTCGTTATCCTTCTCAAAGTAAGCATTAGGCATGACAGAACGTAACGTTTGATTAAAAAGGGTAGAGCAGTGCATCTCCAAGGTCTCTCCCACCATTTTGGTACTCATTCGTGTTTTTAGTTCTTTGTAATATTGCACCTGCTCATCTCTAATTCTAATCTCGTCTTTATGACGTTTCTCTAACTCCGATACTGCGAGTTCGGCTTTATTCTGTTCTGTTTTAATGGCAGATGTAAGATTGTTAATCTTAATCTCCATTTTTTGTAACTCGTCTTTGTATTTGTTCTGCTCTTCCATAACTGCTAATTGCAGTTTTGAGTTTTGTTGTTTTAGATCGGAGTTAAGTTTTTCAATCTCTCTATCTTTATCTGCCAAAGCAAGCGACTTCTCAGCCTCTTTTTTGTTCTCTAAATTTTCAAGACTGATTTTTAATTGAGCAATCTCGTTAATTTTGGCATTAAGTTCCAACTCTTTTTTGTTGAGCTGTTTCTGATAGTTTTGTTCTGCTTTGTTTTCTGCAAGCTCCTGTTGGCTTTTCATACTCTTCTCTATCTCTGCAGCTCTTCTCTCAATCTCAGCGTCAAATTCCGAATTTTTAACTTGATTTACAATTGAAGCATAGTCAGCCTCATCCACACTGAATATACTTCCACAATTGGGGCATTTTAACTCTTTCATATAGTTGTCATATATATATATCGTATTAAAAAATCATCTACTACAAAAATAGTTAATAAAAAACAAACCGCAAGTTTATATACTTACGGTTTGTCAATGTTGTGTGTTATTTGTTTTTTATATCGACTATTGTAATGGAGCCTGTGTTTGTGTTGCTTGCGTTTGATAATTCAAAACAAGCGGACGGCTTACCTTCTTTTCTGTTAAGGCAATATCCAATACTTCCGAAATATTATTCACGTAATGGAATGTCAAACCTTTAAGGTACTCAGGTTGGATTTCGTTAATATCCTTGCGGTTTTGCTCGCAAAGAATAATCTCTTTTATTCCGGCACGTTTTGCTGCAAGAATTTTCTCCTTAATACCTCCAACAGGCAGTACACGACCTCGAAGAGTAATCTCTCCAGTCATTGCAAGGTTGGCTTTAACCTTGCGTTGAGTAAACGATGATGCAATTGATGTTATCATTGTTATACCTGCCGATGGTCCGTCTTTAGGTATAGCACCTTCCGGAACGTGAATATGCAAGTTCCATTTCTCAAATACATCCTCGTCTATACCTAACTCTTCGGCGTGAGATTTTATATATTGAAGAGCAATAACAGCCGACTCCTTCATTACATCACCGAGGTTTCCTGTAAGAGTAAGTTTTTCACCTTTGCCTTTGCATAGGCTCGACTCTATAAAAAGAATTTCTCCTCCTACGGCAGTCCAAGCCAAACCTGTAACAACGCCTGCATACTCGTTGCCTTCGTATATCTCTTTCGAGTACTCTTTTTCTCCAAGCAAATCTTTAAGGTCGGCAACAGATATTGCTTTGTTATACTCTTCGTCAGCACCTTTTTTACGAGCTATGCGACGCATAATTTTAGCAATTTTTTTATCCAACTCTCTCACTCCCGATTCACGAGTATATCCCTCGATGATTGCTTCCATTGTCTTTTTCGAAATAGAAACATCGCCTTTTTGAAGACCGTGTTCTGTCAACTGTTTTGGAACAAGGTGGCGACGACCAATTTCAACCTTCTCTTCCATGATGTAACCCGATACATCTATCAACTCCATACGGTCGAGTAGGGGGCGGTCAATGGTCCCAAGGTTGTTTGCTGTTGCAATGAATAGAACCTTTGAAAGGTCGTAGTCAACATCAAGGTAGTTATCGTGGAATGCATTGTTCTGTTCGGGGTCCAAAGCCTCCAATAGTGCTGCCGCAGGGTCGCCCTTATAGTCGTTTCCTATTTTGTCAATCTCATCCAATACAAATACAGGGTTCGAACTCTTAGCCTTTTGCAAACCTTGTATAATACGTCCAGGCATAGCACCAATATATGTGCGACGGTGCCCTCTAATCTCTGCCTCATCGTGTAGTCCTCCAAACGAAACTCTCACATATTTTCTGTTAAGAGCAGCGGCAATCGATTTACCCAACGAAGTTTTTCCAACACCCGGAGGTCCATACAAACAGATAATGGGCGATTTCATATCTCCACGTAATTTAAGCACGGCAAGATGCTCAATAATACGGTCTTTAACCTTTTCCAAACCAAAATGGTCTTTATCCAACTGCTTCTTTGCATTGTCAAGGTTAAAGTTATCTTTGGTGTATTCACCCCAAGGCAAATCGAGGAAATTCTCAATATAATTATATTGAACAGAGTAGTCGGGCGATTGAGGATGAAAGCGTTGAAGTTTCTTTATCTCTTTGTCAAAGATAGTACGCACCTCTTTGCTCCATTTCTTTTTGTCGGCTCTCTCTAACAACTCGTCAATATCGCTGTCAGAAGTATCGCCAAGCTCCTCTTGAATGGTTTTTATCTGTTGTTGCAAGAAGTGCTCTCTTTGTTGTTGAGAAATATATTGATGAGTTTTATTATGGATATCCTTTTTAATCTCCATCAATTGAAGCTCTTTGCCAAGCTCTGTGTATAGTCTGAAACCTCTCTCTTTAACCGAACTCTCAGCCAATAGAGATTCTTTACGTTCAGCTTCGAAAGGAATGTTGGCACACAAGAAGTTTATAAGCAGGCCATTGCTTCCGTCAATATTACGTAAGGAATTTAATAACTCACGTGAGGGCTCTCCTAAATATTTAAGATACTCACTTGTGGTGTCTTTAATTGCGTTAATAAGAACCTTAAACTCTTTGTCTCGTTTATTTACTCCATGCTCTTCCAAAAGAGCAGCATCTCCTTTAAGGTAAGGTTTTTCTTGTGTTATATTTAAAAGTGTGAAACGTTGTTTGCCTTGTAATATAACCGAAGTATTTCCGTCGGGAAGTTGAAAAACCTTTACAATCTCAGCAATAACACCAATAGGGTAAATGTCTTTAATCCCGGGTTCTTCTACATTGGGATTTTTTTGGCAAGTAACACCAATATATTTTTTATTGGCAAAAGCTTCGTCTATAAGAGCAAGAGACGATTTTCTGCCAACAAGAATTGGCATTGTAACACCGGGGAATAGCACCATATCTCTTAGTGGAAGAATAGGTAAATCTTCAGTTTGCACATCAGAGCATGTCATATCGGGATTTCCCTCTACATCAACGATAATTGGAACAAATGACATTTCGTCTTTATTGTTTGAAAAATTACTCATAATCTAAAAATAGTTATTATGCCAAATTGTCATATATGACATATTTGCTTAACAAAACGGTTAAGCTTAAAAACATAATAATATATTGCAATAGTTGTGCCAAATTAATATTTGGGCATAAATTAAAAATGGAGTAACTTTGTGATGATATTAATATATATTACCACAATGTTTGTTTTTAAGCATTTTACTATAAACGACCAAAACTCTGCTATGAAGGTTGGAACCGACGGAGTGTTGCTCGGTGCGTGGTCGCAACTTCCGTACAAAGCTGAGCGGATGCTCGATGTAGGTTGTGGTTCAGGCATATTATCCTTAATAATGGCACAACGTTCCAATGGATGTTTGCAGATAGATGCCATTGATATTGACGAAGGAGCGATAAAAGATGCGAAAGACAATTTTCTCTCAACTGCTTGGAATAAAACGTTGAATGTAATCAATGGAAATTTTGTCAGTTATTCCGAAAATTCTCAAAACAGGTATGATATGGTTATATCAAATCCTCCGTTTTTTACCGAAGATACTCTTTCTCCCGATATGCAACGAGCATCTGCGAGAAACACATCTTCGTTAAGTTTTGATAATCTGTTTAAGGGTGTAGCGAAAGTAATTTCAGTAGATGGCATCTTTGCAATGATAGCTCCAGCCGAAAGTTACTCATATATAGCACTAACGGCACTTCTGAATGGTTTTTATCTTAGCCGGTTAACGTGGGTTGTAACAGTTGAGGGAAGTGAACCAAAACGGGTGATGACGGAGTGGGGTAGGAAGCAGGTCCAATATAGTATAGATACGCTGATAATGACTACAAAGGAAGGCTCTTACACTTCGCAATATAAAGAACTGACTGACGAATTTTATCTATAAAACGAGAGAGAGGTTGCATTAATACAACCCCTCTCTCGTTTTATGAACCTCAAAACTATTTTTGATGAAGTTTCTCTTCAACTATTGCATCGATAACAGCTACAGTAGTAAGGTTAACGATGTCTCGAGGCGAACTTTCAATATCGGTGAAGTGGATAGGTTTGTTCAAACCCATTTGAATTGGGCCTACGCTTTCATTAACACCCATTTCCAAAAGAAGTTTGTATGCACTGTTTGCGGCACTTAAATTGGGGAATATAAGAGTGTTTACATCTTTTCCGTTAAGTTTAGAGAATGGGAAAGTGCTATCACGAAGTCTCTTATCCATAGCAAAGTTTAGTTGCATCTCTCCGTCAACAACAATATCGGGATATTGAGTGTGTAGCTTTTGTACTGCACTATGAACCTGAGCGGGGCTTCCTTGATTGTCCGAACCAAAGTTTGAATATGAAATCATAGCCATTACAGGGTCTTGGGCAAAGAAGTTTACTGTGTGAACAGAAAGTCTTGCAATATCCACTAATGTTTCGTCGTCTGGTTTGCGGTTAACCAAAGTGTCGGCAAGATAGAATGTACCTTTCTTGGTTGAAACAATGTGCATTGCCCCAAAGTGTTTATACTCGGGACGAATACCGATAACATCTTTTGCAATCTGTATAGCTTCGCTGTAGTTTGTGTATGTACCGGTAATAAATGCGTCAGCATCGCCACACTCAACCATCATCATACCAAAGTACGAACGGTCGAACATCTTTTCGTATGCCTCGGCAAAAGTAACACCTTGACGTTGACGTTTCTCAGATAATATTCCTGCGTATTTGCAACGTCTGTCTGCTTCTCTGTCGTGGCGAAGGTTTACAATTTCAATACCTGCAAGGTCGAGGTTGTTACGCTCAGCTGTTTTAGCAATCATCTCCTCGTTACCCAATAGGATAGGAGTACAAATACCCTCTTTGTAAGCAGTAACTGCGGCAGTAAGCATATTAACGTGGTTGGCCTCGGCAAATACAACACGTTTCGGATTTGCTTTGGCAGTCTCGGTTAATTGACGAACCAATTTGTTGTCGTATCCCATTCTTGCTCTCAAACCGTTTTTGTATGCTTTCCAATCGGTAATTGGTTTTGCGGCAATACCTGTATCCATTGCTGCTTTTGCAACAGCAGGAGCAACACGGGTCAATAGGCGGGGGTCAAGAGCTTTTGGAATAATATATTCAGGGCCAAAGCTTATTTTATTAATGTTATATGCGGCGTTGACTACATCCGGAACTCGTTCTTTTGCAAGAGCTGCAATAGCATATACAGCGGCAAGTTTCATCTCTTCGTTGATGGCCGATGCGTGAACGTCCAATGCACCACGGAATATGTATGGGAAACCTAATACATTGTTAATTTGGTTTGGGTAGTCCGAACGTCCTGTTGCAAAAATCAAGTCGGGACGAGACTCTTTTGCTTTATCGTAAGCAATCTCGGGATTTGGGTTCGCCAAAGCAAAAACAATGGGTTTGTCGTTCATTGAGCGAATCATATCTTGAGTAAGAACATCAGCTCTTGAAAGTCCCAAGAATACGTCTGCACCAACCATAGCCTCTTCCAATGTGTTTATATCACGAGTAGTCATAAACTCTTGCTTTTGAGGAGTCAGGTTTTCTCGTTTGTTGTTTATGACACCTTTGCTGTCTACCATTACGATATTCTCACGTTTAATTCCGAGGCTCATATATAGTCTTGTGCATGAAGTAGCAGAAGCACCCGCACCATTTACAACCAAGCGTACATCTTCAATTTTTTTACCTTGAAGCTCCAATGCGTTAATCAATCCTGCTCCCGAAATAATTGCTGTGCCGTGTTGGTCGTCATGCATAACAGGGATGTTTAACTCTGCTTTAAGTCTGTCCTCGATGATAAAACACTCGGGAGCTTTAATATCTTCAAGGTTTATACCTCCGAAAGTGGGTGAGATAGCCTTTACAGCCTGAATAAATTTTTCAGGATCTTTTTCGTCAACCTCAATGTCAAATACATCGACGTCGGCAAATATTTTAAACAACAAACCTTTACCTTCCATAACAGGTTTGCCTGCAAGAGCTCCTATATCTCCCAATCCCAATACGGCAGTTCCGTTTGATATAACAGCAACAAGGTTGCCTTTTGCTGTATATTCATATGCATCTTGGGGATTTTTTTCAATCTCCAAACAGGGCTCAGCAACACCGGGAGAGTATGCAAGCGATAAGTCTGTTTGAGTACTATAAGGTTTTGTTGGTATAACTTCAATTTTTCCGGGCTTGCCGTTACGGTGATATTCAAGGGCAGCCTCTTTTGTAATTTTTGACATAATTCAATTAATTTAATCTTATTAATTACATATTATTACTTCGTTTGCTTTATATTTTATATTTATTAAGCAAAATAGGTGGTAATCTCAATTATTTTATTTGAAGTTGCAAAAGTAATAAAATATTTATTTACCCCTAAATTTATCGGGCTATAATTTCAATTAAATAACCTTTTTTATTATTTATATTGTGATATTTAAATAATTACCTCGCTAAAATAAATGTATAATTTTAGCGAGGTGTGTATAAAAAATGTATAAATACTTATAATTTATGAATAAATAATGTATAATACTATCTATTTAATTTCGATTTATGGTGTAAAAATAAAAATCTATAACTTATTACACTCATTTAACCATACAGTTGCAGAGATATCGCTTGGCATAATAAGACCAGTGCGAGGAGAAAGAGATATTATTCCTACTGCAGGTCCATCATTCAAACAAGATCTTTTGAATTGTTGTTGAAAGAAGCGTCTTATAAATGTTGTGAGCCATTTCTTTATACACTCATCATCGTATTTGCCTTCAAAGCTTGCCTTCGCTAAAAAGAAAATCTTTGAGACAGAGAAGCCGTAGCGTAAAAAGAAGTATAAGAAAAAGTCGTGTAATTCGTACGGACCAACAATATCTTCAGTTTTTTGTTTAATATTTCCGTTTTCGTCAGCAGGGGTTAGCTCTGGTGAAATAGGAGTATTTACCACATCAAGTAGTGTTGAGCGTATTTCTCCTTCATTGCGAAGAGCAACCCAGGCTACCATATATTTGGCCAATGTTTTAGGAATAGAACCGTTTACGTTATACATAGAAATATGGTCGCCGTTATATGTAGCCCAACCCAATGCAAGTTCGCTCATATCTCCTGTGCCCAAATGCAGAGCACCGGTTTTATTTGCGTAGTCCATTAATATTTGAGTACGTTCACGGGCTTGCGAATTTTCAAATGTAACGTCGTGGTTATCTGCGTCTTGTTCTATATCTTTAAAATGTTGGATGCAAGCATCTTTGATAGATATCTCCTTAAATGTAGCCCCCAAACAATTAATCATATTCACAGCATTGGTGTACGTGCGATCTGTGGTTCCAAATCCAGGCATTGTAATAGCAGTAATACCGCTTCTTTCAATACCCATTTGGTCAAAAGCATTAACGGCAACAAGTAAAGCAAGAGTTGAATCCAATCCTCCCGAGATACCGATTACAGCCTTTTTAGAATTGGTATGTTGCATTCTTCTTATAAGAGCGGCAGTCTGGATGTTAAAAATCTCTTCACATCTCTCTGCAAGAGCATCTTTATCTGAGGGGATAAATGGTGTTGTGCTAAATTTACGAGACAATGAAAAATCTTTATCTTTGCTTACGTAAAACTCAAATGATTTTTCATCATACGAATAATTAAAATTGCTTTTTGCTCTCTCATATTTAATAATATCTGTATCGATTTCAGATACGATAACAGAATTGGTTTTACAGAATTTTTCACCTTCGGCTAAAATATCTCCATTCTCTGCAATAATACTGCCACCTCCGAAAGCGAAATCGGTTGATGATTCTCCACAACCCGATGTGGTAAATATTATTGATGAGTTGTAGTTTTGAGAAATGGTTTTGATGCTGTTCTTTATATTCTTGTATTGCCCTATAAGTTCGGGTGCAGTGTAAGGTATTGCAATTATTTCAGAGTTATAGTTACCTCTTAAAATATCGTTGCCTATTGCTATCGAAAGATTTACTTCTTGCGATGATAATAAGGCTTTGTCTTTTATTTGCACCACCTCTCCACAAAGAGTGGTTGGTAAATCTATACCTCTCCCCGAGGTAAACCACCTGAGTTCTCTCTCTGATAAATCTCTTTTAGGAATAGCACACAATATTTTTCCTTGTTGACAAGCTATGGCACAGTTATATATATTTCCGTTGCATGCGATGGGCATACCTACAATAAATAGCAATGCAATATCTTTTGTCTCGTCCAATACTCTTTTTAAAGCTGTTCTGGCAGAGGATAGAAGCGAGTTTTTTGTAAACATATCTCCGCACGAAGCTGATGTTATTGACAGTTCTGGGAAAACAATAATTTTCACACCTTGTTCGTAGGCGTTTTTAATAACTTCTATTATTCTGTCCGAATTATATTCTGTATCTGCAATCCTTAGAAGTGGAGTTGATGCAGCAACTTTAATAAAACCGTAGTTCATATCAAATAATTAATAATTGCAATAAAAATGCATAAAAAACCATATTTGTATAAAAATAATACAACGATGTATAAATATTAAATTTAAATAATATTGGTTCTTAAATGCCTCTACAAAGATATTAAATATACTTATTATCCAATAATTGTGTGGGTAAAAATTTTCTCATTTGATTTAATTAATGTATTTTTGTACTTTAAACATAACTAAAATTTGTTTTAAAATAGTAAATAGGAAACACTTTTTTGAATAAGAAGTGTATATAATAATTGTGGAGTTTGTAGTTTAAGTTGAAGAAAATGAGAAAGTTATTTTTATTTGTAGTAATCACGACGTTTGCATATTTATACATTGAAGGCTCAGCCTTTGCCGCTAAATCAGAAAAGAAAAATTCTCGAAAAAAATCTAAAACTGAGGAGGTACAAAAGGATTCGGCTTATAAAAAAATTACAGGACGAGACTCTTTGGTAATGAATGGGGTCGTAAATGTAATAGCTAAAGGCGATACATTCTATCTTGAAATACCAGTCGATTTATTGGGCAGACAATTCTTGGTTGTAAATAGAATGCAACAAGTTCAGCGAGAGTTGAATGTTGCAGGAATAAATAAAGGAATTGCATATCAAAATCAAACCATAAGTTTTGAGAAGGATGATAAATTCAAAAACGTAACAATACGTCAAGAGCGAACAACTCCTGAGGTCTCAAATAAAGATGCAGTAAATAAATCGGTAAAAGACAATTATATAAATCCTATAATTGCCCGAATAAAGATTGAATCATTATCTCCAGACAGCCAATCGGTAATAATAAAAGTAAACGATTTGTTTAACGGAACCGATAACTGTATAAACGATGTTTATGCAAAAATAAATTTAGGAACGCCCGTTCAATCAAATCTTTCTCGAATAGTAGATATAAAATCATTTGAAAAGAGTCTTACTGCAACCGCCGAGCTGACAACAAAGGTTTCAGAAGGAACCTCAAAAGTAAATATTACAACGGTCGTAAGTTCAACATTAACTCTTTTGCCGGAGAAGCCAATGATGGCTCGTGAAGAGATAAATAGAGTGGGATATTTCTCAACAAGAGCATTAAAATACAGCGATACTCAACAATCTGTCGAACATAAGAGGTATATTACTCGTTGGAGATTAGAGCCTTCCGACAAAGAAGCATATATGCGAGGAGAGTTGGTAGAGCCTATTAAACCCATAGAGTTCTATATCGACCCCGCAATGCCATCGCAACTAATACCTTATATAAAAGAGGGAATTTTAGAATGGAATGTAGCCTTTGAGAAAGCAGGATTTAAGAATGCCATATCTGTAAAAGATTTCACCGATAGTATTGCCACAGAGGGAGATGATATGAAATATTCGGTCTTTACTCATGCGGCATCAACAAAAGCAAATGCAATGGGTCCGTCAACAATCGACCCACGTTCAGGTGAGATATTGGAGGCCGATATAATTTGGTGGCATAATGTACAATCGCTGTTGAAAGAGTGGATAATGGTTCAAACATCGGCAATAAATCCGGAGGCACGTTCGTTTACCTTACCCGAATATTTAATGGGTGATGCAGCAAGATTTGTAGCTTGTCATGAAGTGGGACACTCATTGGGATTGCGTCATAATATGCGAGCATCAGCGGCATATTCGGTAGATTCTTTACGCTCGGCAAGTTTTACCGACAGAATAGGCGGTACATCTGCATCTATAATGGATTATGCACGTTTTAACTATATTGCACAGCCCGAAGATGGCGTAAAAATAGTATCTCCACATATCGGAGCATACGACCTGATGGCTATAGAGTGGGGTTATCGTTGGTTCCCTACTGAAGAAGAGGCTAAAGTAAAATTAGACGAATTTCTAAAAAAACACGATAGTCCGCTATATCGTTATAGCGAAACACAATCGGCACGCACAGCAATCGACCCTCGTGCAATGAGCGAAGATTTGGGCGATAATGCAATGGAGGCTGCACGATTAGGTATTAAAAATTTAAAGAGAATAGTACCCAACATCGTTGAATGGACAAAAAACGATGCACTATCTCAAACTTATGACGATGCGGCAGATCTATATTCCGGAGTAATATTCCAATGGAGCCTCTATCAATATCACGTATTGGCTAACATCGGAGGAATGTATTTGGAAAATACCATTGTTGGGGATGGTCAAAAGACCTATACATACGTCGAAAAAGAGCGACAAAAAGATGCATTGCAATTTTTAATAGACGAAGTATTTACATATCCCGAATGGTTATACGATGCAGATGTGTTGGATTATACATATGTATTAAGAAATACTCCATTGGGAGTAATGGAACAACATCCTCACATATCATATCGAAACCAATACAATTATATGTTCTGGGATTTGCTTAACAATGAACGATTATATCGTATGCTCGAAAATGAATATAAAAATGGCGAAGAGGCATTTTCGGCTTATGAAATGATGGATATGTTGCACAAACACATCTTTGCCAAAACAATAAAGGGACAAACACCCGATATAATGGAGAGAGCCATTCAAAAAAGTTTTATTGATGCATTAATTACCTCTGCATCAGAAGGTCAGGGTATAAAAATAAATAAGAGCAGTAAGGAGTTATATGAGAAACACCCTATACTTGAAAGCGAACATCAAACAACATTATGTTGCCAAGCATCAATGGAGGAGAGAGGCTTATCATCAGCACCACGTCTTTTATTGACAAGTACAACACAAATCGATAGAGAAAGTGATGTATTAAGCATTAAGCGAGGCGAATTAATGGATATCTTAAAATTGTTAAAGAGTAAATCAAATACAACCAATAAAGCTGTAAAGTTACATTATCAAGATATAATAATGCGTATTCAAGCAGCACTTGGATTGGAAAAATAGGAGATATTTCTAAACATTTATATTCTATATATGAATAAGGTACTATATATATTATTAATGTTTGTAATGACAACATTTGCATTGTCGGCACAAACACGCACCATTACAGGACAAGTTCTTGATGGAGATTTTAATAATGAGCCATTGATAGGTGCAGCTATTAGAATTGAGTTTAATGATAAGAACCACGCTCCAGCAGGAACGGTGTCTGATATTGACGGAAACTTCTCTGTCAATGTCTCATCTGCAGCCAAGGGATTTTATGTTTCGTTTGTAGGATATGCTACTCAATATGTAAAACTTGGAGATAAAAATAACTACTCTGTTATTTTACGAGCCGATTCCAAAGTGATGGATGAGGTTGTGGTAACCGGATACCAAAATATCGAGAGACGTAAATTAACCGCATCTGTAAGTACTGTTGGAATTTCAGAAGAGAAAGTCGGTACAATTAAAAATATCGACCAAGCTCTTGCAGGACAAGTAGCCGGATTATCAACAATGTCATCATCCGGAGCACCAGGAGCACCTGTGAAAATCAGAATTCGTGGTACAGCATCAATGAACGGAACACAAGACCCACTATGGGTATTGGACGGAATACCCTTGGAAGGAACAGACGTTCCTGCAATGGAGGAGTTAAAGGATATCGATAATATATATCAAACATCAATCGCAGGAATTAACCCTGCTGATATCGAGAATATTACTGTATTGAAAGATGCTGCAGCAACAGCAATCTATGGAGCTCGTGCAGCAAATGGAGTTATTGTGATAACAACAAAAAAAGGAAAACAAGGAAAACCACAAATTAATCTATCAGCCAAACTGACAGTAAATCCACGATTAAGCATTGACCGTTTGAATTTGCTTAACTCCGAAGAGAAAGTAGGATTGGAGCTTGACCTTTTAAAATCAGACTATACATATCGTGAAAATAAAGGAGCTGTAGCACAAATCTTATCAAATTTAGGCGAAACTGATGCATATAAAGCAGGCGGATGGGCAGCATTATCTCCAGAGGCTCAAAACCAAATTAACGCTATAAAAGGGTATAACACCGATTGGAATGATGCATTGTTCCGTACAGTATTAAATCAAGAATATTATTTAAGCCTTTCAGGAGGTACAGATAAAGTAAATTATTATACATCAGTTGGTTGGTACGATGAGCAAGGAAACGTTCGAGGAGTGGAGAATAATCGTTTCAATATGACATTGAAAACCGATTACAGAATAAACAAATTCTTGAAACTTGGAGCATCAGTATATGCAAACCAACGTAAAACCGATACCTATCTAACCGATTATAACAGCTTTACTAATCCAATATACTATTCTCGTATTGCCAATCCATATCAACCCATATATGATGCAGACGGAAATTATGTATATGATAAAAACGTCGAAGGACGAGAAGAGACAGACTTGGATTTTAATATAATGGAGGAGCGTGCAAATACATCTAATAAACGTATCGACCGTTCATTGATGGCAATTTTTGATGCACAACTTCGTTTTAACGACTATTTTAAAATATCAACTCAGGCAGGTCTTCAATATGACGGATACAAACTCGATCGTTATGCAAGTGAAAACAGTTATGCAATGCGATATGAAATGTACGATAAACGTTATAATGGAGAAACATATCTACCCGAGGGCGGTATGCACAAGGTAAATCAAGGACATACATTCCAATGGACTTGGAAAACTTTGGCAGAATACAAACAGACATATCGTAAATATCACGATTTTGAAGTGATGTTGGGAGCAGAGTTGCGTCGTATCGAGGCAGAGACAAATTACACTCTTGCATACGGATACGATCCCAGAACATTAACAATACAACCTGTTATATTCCCAACCCAGGATTTGGCAGAATCAAATCCATTATCATCAGAAACCTTTACAGAGAATGCATACGCATCATTCTTTGCAACAACATCATATACATTCAAAGACCGATACACCCTTGGAGGAAGTATCCGTTTCGATGGTTCTGATGTATTTGGAGTATCAAAAGAGTATCGTTTCTTACCATTATACTCTGTCAGCGGATTATGGCGTATGAAAGAGGAGTATTGGTTGAAGGGAGTAAAACAAATTGATGATTTAAGTCTTCGTTTATCATACGGACTACAAGGAAATATCGATAAAAACACCTCTCCCTATTTGGTCGGAAAATTTGATAAAATACAAATTCTTCCCGATCACATTGAAGATGTAATTGAGAGTGAAACAGCACCCAACCCCGATTTGCGTTGGGAGAAGACACAAAACATCAATGCAGGATTTGATATAGCAGTTTTAAAACGAGCAATAAGTCTCACAGTCGATTATTATTATCGTAAGAGTACCGATCTTATCGGTATGCGAATGTTACCATTAGAGACAGGATTTTCTTCAACAACCATAAACTGGGCAAGTATGGAAAATCAAGGATTTGAGGTAGGATTGGCAACTCGTAACGTATATACTCCTAACTTTAATTGGACAACAAATATTAATATCGGATATAACCAAAACAAAGTATTACAAGAGACCGTTGCCGAGAATTCAACATATCCTTCACGAGAAGGCTATCCTGTAGGAGCAATATTCGCATACGAAACAGCAGGTTTGGATGAGTATGGATATCCATTATATAAAACAAAAGATGGACGTGCCGTATCAGCACAGGAGTTCTTTAAGTTAGATAAAAACGGAGCAAGTCAATTGACAGCAGCCGAACAACGTGAACTTTATACATATATGGGCTCTGCCGATCCTATCATATCAGGAGGTTTTATAAACAACTTTGAATACAAAAACTGGACATTGAACGTAAACTTTACTTTCAATTTCGGAGCAAAAGTAAGAGTTCAACCATCATATAGTTCACTATATTTTGACAGAGGATTAAACACAAACCAAGATATTCTTAATCGTTGGACTCCTGATAATACAGACACATATTTGCCAACACTTATGACTTCAGACGGAATACACAACTCAGAAATTTTATTTTATGAGAATTATGGATCGTTCGGTATGATGGATATATGGGTTAAGAAACTAAACTATATGCGTTGTCAAAGTATTCGTTTAGGATATAGATTTGAAGGAGATTGGTTGACAAAACTTGGAGTACGCTCAGCATCAGTATCATTAGAGGGCCGTAACCTATTTGTTATAGCAGGCGACTATACAAATTATCTCGATCCCGAAACAATGGGTAACCCTTATGCAACACCGTTGCCAAAGAGTATTATATTCAGTTTAAATGTAAATTTCTAAATCATCAAAAAAGGAATACGATATGAAACTAAAATATATAACAGTAGTATTAGCAGTGTTACTCTTTACAAGTTGTAACGATTTCCTTGATATACGACCAACAGGAAAGGTGATTGCCGAAACAGGCGAAGAGTACAGAGCTCTGTTAACGTATGTATATGATAAAGTTCCCGAAGATAGAGGAATGACAACTCTTCGTAGTGATGAGATGGCTGCTGATGCAGCAACAATGTCAGGATACGATTACGATTCATACTTCGATATATGGAATTGGACAGATTATAATCGTAACCCATCAGCACTATATTTCGGATGGCGTAGATATTACCATACGTGTTACATCGCAAATTATATAATTGAGCATCAAAGCGAAATAACCAAAGCAACCGATGCAGAGATTAAACAATTGGTAGGCGAAAGTTATATGCTGAGAGCATATATGCACTTCCTATTGGTAAATTTATATGCACCGGCATATACAAATTGCGATCCGGAAACAACCCGTGGAATACCATTGCAACTTAAAGCTGATGTAAATGCAATATTGCAATGCAGTAGTGTGGCAGATGTGTATAAACAAATACTACAAGATATTGAGACTGCCGATAACTATATGAATATCGAAAAATGGGAGAAAGGGTATAGTTACAGATTTAGTAAAGACGTAGTAAGTGCATTTCGTGCAAGAGTGGCACTATATATGGGCAATTGGCAATTGGCATTTGAAGAGGCTGAAAACGTAATCGAAAAATATCCGGCACTTGAAGATTTATCGACATCAACCACAACAAAACCCACAAATTATAATTCAGTCGAGTCGATAATGGCATTAGAGCAGATAATTACATCGTCTCTATCTAATTTAGGATATGTGAATCCCGATTTATTGGCACTATATCGTTCAGGTGACCAACGTAAGAATACATATTTTAAAGCAAAAACATTAAAACAATGGGTTCTTCGCAAAGAGAAGAGTCAATTCGATGAAGAACGTTGTACATTCCGATCTGGGGAGTTTTATTTAATAGCGGCAGAGGCAGCAAACGAACTCAACGATAAAACAAATGCTCTGAAATATATAAAGGCTTTGATGCAAAAACGTTATAAAGCAACAAACTATACAACATATGCATCGGCACTTGATGCTTTAGATCAAGATGCATTGCGGGAGGAAATCGCTTTGGAGCGTCAAAGAGAGATGGCATATCAAGGACATCGTTGGTTCGATTTGCGTCGTACAACACAGCCCGCAATAACAAAAGTATTTACGCTTGCAGATAAAACCGAAGAGATATATACATTACAACAAGCCGATGAGCGTTATACATTACGCTTACCACAAGAGGCAGTAGAGGCTAATCCCGAGTTGGAAATATGGAATAAATAAAAACAGACTGTTTAAACTTCAAAGAGGTTTAAACAGTTTAACTTAAATATAAAAGAGATAAACAATATTATTAATTTAAATTAGTAAGCTTATGAAGAAAATTTTACTTACAATTGCGGTTGCGTTTATGTCACTAACTGCAATCAATGCCCAAGTTTTGGGTACGACAGAGTGGAATAAAACTCTATTTACTGTAGCAAATGGAGCAGATGCCACAGATGGAGTAATGGCTATTGATGATAACGGAAATCTTTTCGTATCAGGAGCCTTAACAACTACTGCTACATTTGGTTCAATATCAGTAGAACCAATAGGTGTTGCGTCATACATTGTTAAATACAATGCTACAGGTCAAGAGCAATGGGCAACAGCAATTCAAGGAGCAGCAACAATCGTAGCAATGGATACCGATGCTGCAGGCAACCTTTATGTTGCCGGTCAATTTGCTGATGAGATTTATGTATGTAATGCAACTAATGAAGATTACATCTCATTGACATCTTCAAATTCTTCTGATAAAACAGCAGCTTTCATAGCAAAATATGCTGCTGATGGAGCATTAATTGGAGCTCAAGCATGTGAAGCAACAATTGATCCAGAGGTTTCATTTATGTATTTTGGCAACGACCCTCAAGTGTTAATAAAAAATATTGAAGTTGAAGGAGATAATCTTTATTTGTCATTTACATACAATGGAGATGTAACATTAGGTGGCTATACTCTTGATGCAAAATATGTATATAACAGTATGGGATTTGGAGATTATTTAGATGCAACAAGTGGCGCAATTATCGCTTTAAATAATACAACATTTGCACCTACAGCTTTGATCGCTAATGTTTCTTTAATGGATGGTGAAACAAATTATGGTTTAAATACCATAAACTTTACTGTAGATAAAGGAGAAGTATATTTTGCTGTCGTAGGATACGGAAATATGACTATTCAAGCTGCCTCAACAACTCAAAATGTTCAATTTGCAATGGACGGAATGGGAACAAATGAGTATGGTATGGTAGTGGCAAAAGGAGGAACAATAAAAGTTTACAACAATATTGCTACAAGTGTTTATGCATCTCCCTATAATGTGATTGAGAATATGGAGGTTGTTGGAAGTAATTTGTTTATAACAGGAACATTCCGTGGATATTGTGCATTGGATAATACTCTATCAACAATAGAAGGAGATTCAGAAAAATCAACATCAGATATATTTGTTGCATCGCTTAAAGCTTCTGATTTAACAACAAATTGGGTTACAACAACTCCGGATAAAGGAGATACAGTTAATCAAGAGTATGAGAATGTTGTTGGATCAATGATATATCCAAATGAAATTCGTATTGTTGCTGCTAAAAAGAAAGTATCAGGTCATACTGTAGTTTCTACATCAAATCCTCTTGTATCATTTGAAGGTGAGGTTTCAGCATTAGGAACAGAGCAAGCAACAGCTGTTGCATACAATGGAAATAAAGCAGCGTCAGTTTTAAGCCTTCAAACTTTAACAGCTTTATATTATGGTACAATACCTGTTGGAGAAATAGAAGAGGAAGGTGAAGAGATTGAGGTTATTTATGGCGAAATCTTAAAAACAAATATGTGGAATACTTCAATCACTGCAGTAGAGCAAGCGGGAGATGCTGAAGTAGTTTCTCCTTCAGCTATCGATGCAGAGGGTAACCTATACGTTTCAGGAACAATGAACAAAGATTTCGAGTTCGCAGGAAAAACTCTTTCAAACTTAGGAATTGGAGCATACGTTGCTAAATATGATGTTCAAGGAAACGAGAAATTTGCGTTTGCAATATATGGCTCTGTTGATATCACAGTAATGACAACAGATGCAGAAGGAAATCTTTATGTTGCTGGTTCATTCACAGATGAGGCTTATGTAACAGATGTTGAAGGGACAGAAGGAGAATACGAAGTTATTACTGGAGAGATAGGAGATTCGTTCGTTCCTCAACCATCGGCTTTCATTGCAAAATACGATGCAAATGGAAACTTAGTATCAGTTAAAACTTACAATGCATCTCATTCTTATGGATTTATGGCTGAAGAGTTCTGGGGTGATATTCCATACGTAGCAATTGAAAATATCGTTACTGAAGGAGAGCAAGTATATGTTCAATTCATATCAAATGGAGATATGTCTATTGAGGATTTGACATTTGAGGCTAAATACTTTATATACTTCTATTATATGGCGTATATGGATTCTCCATATTCTGCAATTGTTAAGTTTGATGAGAATTTAGAGAATGCATCAAAAGTTGCTGAAGTAGGTTTGGCTTATGATGATAACTATGTTACTTCAAAATATGAAGCTGTTGACTTTACAGTTGATAATGAGGTAGTATATATTGTTGCGATGGGATATGGTGATTTAGCTGTTTCAACTTCAGTAGAAACAAAAGAGGCATCATTTATGGTAGATGATTTTGAAGGTCTTACTGAACATGGAGCATTTGTTGCTAAAGTAGAAAATGGATCAGTTGAAATGGCTAAATTCTCTAATATCTCTAATACTGCTTGGGCTTCATTCTATACAATTGCAGGAGTTGACGTTTATGCAGGTAAATTGTTTGTTGCAGGAACATTTAATGAAACATTGGCATTTGATAATGAAAAAGTAGCAGTTGGAGCTTCAGATGTATATGTTGTAACATTAGACGCATCAACTCTTGAAAAAGAGTGGGTTAAAACAGATGCGAAAGATGAAGGTGCTACAAATACATACTATGAAGATGTTACAGGTATGGCTCTTTATAAAGGAAATGTATATGTAGTTGGAGCTGTAGTTAATATGAACGAGGACGTTGTAGCTGAGACTCTAAACTATAATGTTACTGCAAATGGTGATATGGTTAAAGGTTATGTTCGCCCTGCAACAGCAATGGCATACAGCGATGATTATGCTGTCCTTGTAAATGTTGATGGAGCAACTACAAACGTAGCATTCTACTCATTTGAGGAGTTGACAGGTATTGAGGAGTCAGTTGTTTCTGAATCTTCAAATATCAAATACATTAATGGAGTTTACTTCTTTGCTGAGCAAGTTGATGCTGCAATTTACGATGTTCAAGGTCGTTGCGTTAAAGTAGCTAAAGCAGCTACAGAAATTGCAACAGCAGGTTTGAATAAAGGTATATATATCCTTAAAGCCGGAAACGAAGTTGTGAAATTTGTAAAATAATACACATCATAAGAAGTAGTATAAATATTTAACAGAAATTAGGTTGCTCAGTTTGGGCAACCTAATTTTTTATCTCTCTCCGATAATATAAAACAAAAATTAGATGTTATATTTGTATCTCTACGATATTAAACTATGCAAGATGAAATAAGATTAGATATATCATTGGTCGATGCCGAAAATGAGATGCAGATACCATTTGAGGAGTCAGGTATAAAAGCAGGATTTCCAAGTCCGGCACAAGACTATATGGGAACGAGCATAGATCTTAATAGAGAGCTGGTACGCCATAAAGAGTCAACTTTTTATGCAAGAGTATCGGGTAACTCTCTTATTGATGCAGGCATAAGCGATGGTGATATAATAGTTGTGGATAAATCATTAGAGGCAACCTCTGGCGACTATGTTGTGGCATTCATCGATGGAGAGTTTACCATAAAAGAGTTCCGTTTCGATGAACAAAACCAATGTGCATGGCTTATTCCCTACAATAAAAACTTTTCACCCATAAAAGTAACCGCTGAAAACGACTTTATGATATGGGGAGTAGTAACCTATGCCATAAAAAAGATGACCAAACACTTTTAACTAACAACTACCCCGAAGGGGCAACAAAGTTGAAAACTAACAACTCTAAATGATAGTCTTAGCCGATTGTAATAATTTTTTTTGCTCGTGCGAGAGAGTGTTTCAGCCACAACTTCGCACAATTCCCGTTGTGGTATTATCTAACAACGACGGGTGTGTTATAGCACGAAGCAACGAAAGTAAGGCGTTAGGAATAAAAATGGGGCAACCATTCTATCAAGTGAAGGATTTGCTCGAAAAATACAGAGTCGCAGTATTTAGTAGCAACTATACACTATATGGAGATATGAGTCGTAGAGTAATGTCTTTGCTCTCAACTTATGCTCCAAAAATAGACATATATTCGATTGATGAGGCTTTCCTCGACTTTGCGGGAATGTATGTTGGTGAAGAACTATGTGCTTATGCTCGGAATATGGTTAAAGAAGTTTCAAAGGGAACAGGTATTCCGATATCATTAGGAATTGCTTCGACAAAAACACTTGCTAAGGCTGCTTCTAAATTTGCAAAAAAGTATAAAGCATATAATGGGGTGTGTATGATTGATAACGACGAGAAACGAGAAAAAGCCTTAAAGCTATTGGATATATTCGATGTTTGGGGAATAGGTCGTCAAGCCTCAAAGAAACTTCAATACTATGGAGTAAGAACAGCATGGGATTTCACTCAAAAAACACAAAGTTGGGTACGAAACATTCTAACGATAACAGGCGAACGCACTTGGCGTGAATTGCGGGGTGAAAGTTGCATCGAAACGGAGGAGTTGCCTCATAAGAAATCGATATGCACAAGCAGAAGTTTCCCCGATAGCGGATTAAAAGAACTTGCCGATGTCGAAGAGGCAGTTGCAAACTTTGCAGCCGAATGTTCACGCAAACTTCGTCAACAGCACACAGTGTGTCAATCCATAACCATATTTGCCTACACAAGTCGTTTCAGAACCGATGTAGCCCAAGACTATATACATCAAACCATAACATTTCCTGTTGCGACAAATAACACACAGGAGTTGGTATCTGTGGCAGTTCAAACACTACGCAGAGAGTGGAAGAGGGGAGAGTATCTCTATAAAAAAGCAGGAGTAATTGTATGGAATATCTCTCCCGATGATGCAATACAAGGTTCGTTATTCGACACAATCGACCGAACCAAACAAACAGCCCTTTCAAGAGCAATTGATGAGATAAATAAAAAGAATGGTCATAACACCATACGAGTCGCTGTTCAAGGTTATAATAAAAATTGGCATCTTAAAAGCGAACATATCTCTAAACAATACACAACAAATCTTAATCACATAATTGAGGTGGTTGTAAAGGAATAAATATTACCACATTACATATTTCCCTTGCTCACACTCCTTAATAAATATCTATTGCTTATTCTTATTTTGTTGCTTATCTTTGTCAAGGCCTTTTTACGCTAATTGTAAACTATGTATTTATTTAATTTCATTACATATAATGTATAAACGCATACTTTTTTTAACAATCTCTATCCTATATACGTTACCCCTTATCGTTAGTGCAAAGGATGATAGTATGTATATAAAGTTTAAAGGGGATTCTACGAAAATATATAATATAGATGATATTAGAAAAGTTATATTCCCTACTAAAAATGAGATAGGAATAGTTCCTAATATTGGAGAGGTAGTAATCTATTCTTTAGATGATATTGCAAGGGTCTTGTTTAAAGATGTCTCTGAAAAAAATATTTTGTATGTCGATACCAATACGGTAATAAATGAGAGTAGGTATTATGATGCCGTGATTATTGCCGAGAAAGGCGATAATGACATCTACTTGGATGTTGATACCGCAACAATTACAACCGATAGCGTTTTAATGTATGTAAACGAAGTTGGAATTGCACCAAGAATTAATATAAGAGGAGAAGGGTTGTTTGCAACAAATAAATTTGTTGTATCTCGCCTCATAAGGGCAGGTATGTGGACAATGATAAGTTTGCCTTACGATGTGTCAATCTCAGATATTACAATTGACGGCACTCCTGCTATTGTTGGAGAAAATATCGCTTTTAAAGAATACGATGGAGAGATGCGTGCTATAAATAGCATCGAGGGTATTACGGCAACCGGGTGGAAAGATAAAGAGTCCGGAATAATTCCTGCAAATAGAGGATTTGCAGTTGCTATAAATGCACAAAATGGCGATATACAAGAGATTCGTTTCCCTTCTTCAAACTTTGTTATAGATGCATCATCTATCTCTCTACCCTTGGAACGACACTATAGTACTGTAAATAAAGGGGCGGATGCCGATTGGAATTTTATTGGAAACCCAACCCTTTCTCAACAAGAGAAAGAGAAAGGTTATAGCGTATATGTGTATATGTCGGAGACAAACTCATATGTTGAGTATAGCTCGCAACAGACTACTCAATACTCACCATTCTCATCATTCTTTGTACAGAGCCAGGACGATTTAACTGAGGTTCTTTTTGCTCAAAGCATAACTCGTAATTTTAAATCTGAAAATTTGAGCAATGATTTGGTAGAGTTGAGTATTAATGGCGAAGATAAGTTGACGCTGTTGCTTAATGAGGATGCCGATAAAGAGTATGTTCGCAATGAAGATGCGTTGTATATGCCATCGCCTAATGCCTCTATTTCGCAAATATATATGATTCGCAATGGAGTCAAAATGGCAGTAAGCGAGCAACCTTCATTTGATGAAGATGTTGTTGTTGGATATGTTGCTCCCAAGGGAGACCAAACAATAACAGTAA
Organism: Bacteroidales bacterium; assembly: GCA_017559955.1. Taxonomy (GTDB): domain Bacteria; phylum Bacteroidota; class Bacteroidia; order Bacteroidales; family G3-4614; genus Caccoplasma_A. The sequence goes on along the minus strand of JAFYPQ010000023.1, from coordinate 5,707 downwards.
CTCAATTACCCGAAGATATAGTGCTTGTTTTAGAGGATAAAACTCTTGGAATAGAAGAGCTTATGATGGAGGGAGATAGCTATGAATTTAATAATACCTTTACAACAAGTAATAATCGATTTGTTTTGAAATTTACCGAATTAACAGGGGTAGAGTCCATAGGTGTTAACAGCTATCAGATAATGGTGTGTGGCAATACAATCTATGTAAAAGGATGTATAGGGGGAGAATTAGTTTCTCTTTACTCTTCGACAGGAGCTGTTTTGAGTCAAACTAAAGCACAAAATGATGTAACTGAAATTGAAACATTAATGCAAGGAGTGCTGATGCTAAAAATAGATGATAAAGTATATAAAGTAGTAAAAAGATAGAATATGAAAATATTCATAGATAATAAATGAGTGGCAAAGTCGAAAGGCGTTGCCGCTCATTGTTTTTGGGCTCATATATGTTGAACACTATTTTGTCTACCTTGCCTTGGGCAGGTACGTGATTGCTATATAAAAAAATAGCAGAAAGTATAAAACCTTCTGCTATTAAAACATTTGAGCCTCTTGTCGGATTCGAACCAACGACCCCGAGATTACAAATCACGTGCTCTGGCCAACTGAGCTAAAGAGGCAAAAATATTTCAAATTTATACTCTGTGAGAGTTTTTGTTTTTAAGAAAACAATCAATATTGTTTCTTTCTTTTTGAGCCTCTTGTCGGATTCGAACCAACGACCCCGAGATTACAAATCACGTGCTCTGGCCAACTGAGCTAAAGAGGCAAATGGGTAAGCTAACTTCATCGCGTCGCTACAACCGGCTACCCTTGCTACGGTCAAGTCCTGGGGGGGTTCGCAAGGAGCTGACCGTGGAGGACTTACCCGACTGCAAAAGTAGAACATTTTCTTAAATCTCACAACATTTTTGAAAAAATTTATTTAATATTTTTTTATTCTCCTCATTAATAGCGGAATAAAATTTAATTAATTATTCTCCTTTTCTATGTTTTTGCATTAAATATTAAAAATATCACTCTAATTTTGCTCTTTATAACCATAATATAGTACCATTTTAAACTAAAAATACTACCTTTGTAAGATAGTATAACGATTTAATGTATATATAGATGGAACAAGATAGACCTAAAGGAGTAATACGCTATTCAATGGAATATGCAATCTATTTTGGATTGCTTTTAATTATAAAGACAGTTCTCGCTTCATTCGTTACAAAGTCGATGTTTGTGGGTATGTTGATGTTCTTTGTAGTGCCTATGATACCTGTCGTGGGCTTTATTCTTACAAAACGATTTAGAGATGTTAGCGGCTTTTCAAAATTTGCAAACATATTTCTCTTCGGATTAACCATGTACTTTTTTGCATCGTTGTTAAGCGGATTGTTCGATTATCTCTATTATCAATATATCAATCCCGAATTTTTTCAAGAGCAAATTTCAAGTTTGAATGGAGTGATGCAAGAGTTGATTAATTCAGGTTCGATTACCGACGGAGAACTTATCGAAGAATTAAATAAAGAGATGCCTTCAACTCCAATACAAACTGTAATTCAAGGAATATGGGGGACATTTATTCTTGGAGCTATATATTCGCTGTTCCTTGCCCTTATCTTGTTTAAAAGACAATCAAAATAAAAACAATCAAACAATAATAACTTATGAATATCTCGGTTGTAGTACCCCTATATAACGAAGCTGAATCACTTCCCGAATTGCACTCTTGGATAAAGAGGATAATGAACGAAAATAATTTTACATACGAAATTATATTTGTAAGCGATGGAAGTACAGATAACTCGTGGGAGGTTATCGAAAAATTATCAAAAGAAGATAATGCTGTTAAAGGAATAAAGTTCCGTCGCAACTATGGTAAATCACCTGCTCTTCATATGGGATTTGAGAAGGCAGAAGGCGATGTGGTGATTACAATGGATGCCGATTTGCAAGATAGTCCCGATGAAATTCCCGAATTATACAAAATGATAACCGAGGAGGGATACGATTTGGTATCAGGGTGGAAACAAAAACGTTATGATCCTAAAACTAAAACAATACCTACAAAGTTGTTTAATGCAACAGCCCGAAAGGTAACTGGAATAAAACTACACGATTTTAACTGTGGCTTAAAGGCATATCGAAAAGATGTGGTAAAATCGATAGAGGTATATGGCGATATGCATCGATATATACCATATTTGGCAAAGAGTGCGGGATTTACAAAGATAGGAGAAAAGGTGGTTCAGCATCAAGCCCGAAAATATGGAGTAACAAAATTTGGTTTAGATCGCTTTGTGAACGGATATTTAGACCTCTTGACATTATGGTTCTTCAATAAATTTGCGGTAAAACCGATGCATTTCTTTGGTTTGTTGGGAAGTTTGATGTTTATTTTAGGATTTATATCGGTTATCGTTGTCGGGGCTCATAAACTAATATCTATGTGGAGTGGTTCTGATTATCGTTTGGTAACCGAATCTCCATACTTCTATTTGGCTCTAACGGCAATGATCATAGGAACACTTCTGTTTTTGGCGGGATTTTTAGGCGAATTGGTTGCTCGAAATTCTCAAGAGCGTAATAAGTATAATGTAGAAAAAGAGATTTGATATGAATATACAAGAGTTTATTAAATTGGCAGAAGAGCGTTCCTCTATACGTAAGTATTCTGATAAGGAGGTTTCTCGTGAGGTAGTGGCTCAAATTCTTGAATCTGCAAGAATAGCACCGTCTGCTGTAAATTTTCAACCTTGGAAATTTTTAATAGTAACAGGAGATAAATCTAAGCAGTTGGTTCGTGCATCATATGCAAGAGAGTGGTTTGCGACAGCTCCCATGTATATAATTGCGTGCGGAAACCATCAAGAGGCTTGGCATCGCTCTTTTGATGGTAAGGATCATACAGATATTGATATAGCCATAGCAGTAGAGCATATATGTTTAAGTGCTACGGCTGCAGGGCTCGGAACGTGTTGGGTGTGCAATTTCGATGCAGCAAAGCTTAAAGCTGATTTGTCTCTTCCCGAAAATTTAGAGCCGATAGCGATAATACCATTAGGTTATAGCGAAGGAGATGGAGATGCACGACCAAAGAAACGAAAATCAACCGAGGAGATAGTTCAATGGTTAGAAGAGTAATATCTTTATCAAAGGTAATAATTTTACTCATTCCGATATTGCTTCTGTCAGCGTGCGGAGAGGAGTATTGCGAAGAGGGAACAAGCGGAATGCCTCTTGTGGGAATATATGCCTTGCAAACACCCCCCGTTGAAGCTAAGATTGATTCTTTGACAGTATATGGAGTTGATCAAGTAAACGACTCTATTTTATATAACAATGTTTCGAGAATAAACTCATTTTATACGCCGCTAAACATATCTGCAGAAGAGGTTAAGTATGTATTGCTGTATGAAAGCCGTTTGATAGGCGAGCCATATAAACGAGATACATTAACATATAAATATCATAAAAAACTGACATTTGAAACCCCCGAGTGTGGTGCATCATATACTTTTATAATCGATGAATTTAAATATACCACACACTCGATAGCCTATGCCGAACTAATAACACCGGAGGTAAACAGTATCGAATCACAAACAGTAAAAATATATTATGTCGCAGAAGATTAAAATAATATTGATATTGCTTGTGATGTTGTTGCCTTTGGCTGTTCAAGCAAAAAAGAGTGTAATCGTAAACGAACAAGGAGATACGGTTAAATATCTGCATCCAAAATTCAATGGAATAACAATAGGAGCAGATCTGTTTTCGCCCGTATCAAATATTATCGGGCAGAAATACGGAAACTATGAAATGAGTATCGATGCGGGATTTTATAACAGGTTTTATCCGATATATGAGTTTGGAATATCGTATGCAAACGATACACCTGATGGTGCAAACTATACCTATAAAGTATCTCCATCGTTTTATAATAGAGTGGGAATGAATTACAATATCTTGTATAATAAAGATATTCCGGGTATATTATATGTTGGTTTGCGATACGGATTTTCATTTGCCAAATATCAATTAACCGATATAACAACCTCGTCGCCCTATTGGGAGGTAACGCAAACAAACTTATCGATACCACAATCAAAGTCGGTTGCCCATTGGGGGGAGTTGATGCTGGGTTTGCAGGTAAAACTTTATAAAGGGTTGATGATGGGATGGTCGGTGCGATATAAACTTCTGTTTGCCGACTCATCAAAAGGAGATGCAAAACAATGGATAATACCTGGTTATGGAAAAAGTAATAGCCCGTTAGGCTTTGGCTTTACCATAAATTATAGGTTTTCTGCAAATAAAAAAACAAACAATTACATAAAATGAAAAGCTCTCTTATAGTATTATTAAAAAACAATATAACTACATTGCCCTTGCTCTTCGAATCGTTAAAACAACAAACAGAGAAGGAGTTTGAAGTTATATTAGCTCACGACGGATATAGCGAAGAGCTTGAAAATAACCTAAAAAGTATTAAAGGCACCATGCCGTTTCAGATAACATATCTATCACATAACGATAATTGCTATCGAAGAGAAGCTATGCTTAATAATGCAATATCTCTATCTCAGTCCGACTATTTGATATTTATAGAAGATGGTACAATATTGCATCATAAATTTATAGCCGAGCATTTGCGTTTGTCTCGATACGGAAAAGTTGTTGCCGCACGTAAAGTTCCTATAACAAAAGAGCTTTTATCTGAGATAACCCCACAATTAATATCTCAAAAAAAGATACACTCTCATATTAAGTATCGTTTATTGTGGAAAGGAATAGGAAACTCAACCTCTGAAATGCATCGTATAACTAACGGATTTTTACGTCATTTTATCTTGGATGATGTATGGCAAGGCTTATCTACCGATAATTTCTCTTTATATAAAGAGGATATGATGGCTGCGAACGGATTTGACGAGAGGTTCGACGTAAAAAGTGAAGAGTCCGATTTTGAATTGGAGCTGCGATTAATGCAGGCAGGCGTATTTACAAAAGAGGAGCGACGAATAGCGACACTTTATAAGGTTTGTGGTGAAGAGATAAAGACAACCTCTGAAATCTCTTCAAACATATTAGAAGAGAGTAGCAAAAATAATCTCTCTTGGACACCCTACGGTATTATTAAAGAAGATTTGCAACCGCAAGACGAAGAATAAAAGGTGTGAATAATGGAAAAATGAGGTATTATGATGAAAATCAGATACCTCATTTTTTTTGTAAACACTATTTGAGAATAGTGAGAATAAATGTTTAAAAAAAAATAAAAGAGTGGGACAAAAAAGTAGTCTAAAAAATTGTAATTAAAACCATATTGTATTACTTTTGCAAAGTATATATGGCAAAAACTATGCTTTTTTCAGAGATTTAAAGTGCCAAAAAGTCAAATAATTACATTAAAGTGTAGCAAATTGTAATTAAAAGATAAAAATATAAAGTAAAAAAACATATATATGAGTAATCTATCATTATTAGTTGTAGTATTCCTTACCGGAATTTCACTTGTGGCGGCAGCACTTGCAATGGCAAAATTGTTGGCACCACGTACATTTAACCCTCAAAAAGGAGAACCATATGAGTGTGGTATTCCAACAAGAGGAGGTTCGTGGATGCAATTCAGAGTGGGATACTATCTGTTTGCAATTCTATTTTTAATGTTTGATGTTGAGACAGTATTCCTCTTCCCTTGGGCAATT
>JAFYPQ010000022.1 GCA_017559955.1 Bacteroidales bacterium | reverse complement strand
CTCACCAAGCATTTTTGCGATTTCATCTGTAATTGCATCCACTCGAGCCTGACACCCCCAAAGTAATCCATATTCTTGCATTATGGTACAAATCTCACGTGTTCGTTGTTTGTTCCATATAAAATTGTCATCCATAAAACCTACGGCCTTATATCCTGCCGCAGCTATAGTTTTCATCTCTTCGGCAATTCTTGCTGTTGATTTGAATGAAATTGGAGGTTTTGTACCGTTCTCTTTTTTGTATTCTATCTCTCTTGCAAATGTAAGCGAACTTGGTACGCAATATATGCAACGATATGGGCAATTTCTTGATGTAACTGCTGTGGTGTATGGACCTATTTTTAACTTGGGATTGTGATAACGTTTGTCTGCTATGAAATGGCGTGCAGGAAGAGGTAGCAAATCAAGCTCTCTCATTAATGCACGAGGAGGATTATTGACTATTTTCCCATCTTTAAAATACGATATTCCTTTAATTTCAGCCAAATCACTTCCATCTCTTAATGCATTAGTCAGTTCTAATACAGTTAAATCAGGTTCTCCTCTAACTACATAATCATTTTCTCCCTTGATACATTTAGAAGTAAAATAAGTTGGCCCAGGGCCAATAAATACTACTTTAGCCTTTGGATTGTATTTTCTTATCAGTTCGATTGCCAAAGCATCGTTATCTAACGATAAATTAACAGCCCATATATAATAGACATCACTTTTGTCCTCAGATAAAAATTTTTCGAATGACTCCTTGCCCTCGTTAGCGTAGATAAAATCTCGGTAGTGTAAGTCGTTTTTGTAACCCGATTCTTCGAGTAAAGCCATAACGGTAAGTTCGTAGATATTAGGAGCTACATAAACAACTCTTGTGCAACCGGCTGTACGTTCAGCTGGTTGCTTACCATCCAATGCAGGGGGTATTAAAAACGTTAATTTCATATCAATATAACGTATCTTCAAACTTATGCGAATTCAACCTATCAATACAATCGAATTCTAATTTGTTAATACTAAATAAATTTATCTCTACACTGTGCAACAAACTTATATGTTATACCACTTGAATCTGTAGCTTTTGAGATTATTGCCTTATGTGTCTGTCTTATGTAAATAAGAATGGTATTGTTTACAAAAATAGAAAGAAATTTTAAAATTTTCGCTATTCTATGAGACCGAAAGTAATTAGCAACATAGTAATTTTCAATAAAATTTAAAAGCATCTAAGATGTTTTGCTAATTCTTTTCGAATGTGTGCTGTTATTGTATATATCAACTTATTTCTCGGTGCTGTACACTGTTTTTAATCTTAATCTTTGTTTCTATTAGGATTTTCTGGGAACCAACCCTTTTTAACTCGTTTTCGTTGGTCGAAAACCTCTTTAATACTCCAGAATGAGGAGAATGAGAATACTCCAAATAATGCAGATATTGTCAGATTATCACATATAATTGATGCCACACACCCGGCAATACCCATTATTAAAAACACCCACCAACATTTAGTGCCAAAATAGTATTCGCCTTTTATTACAAGCGGATGAAATAAACCAATAATTAAAAAGGTTGATAAGCCTATTATAAGACCGTGAAAAGTATTTAAATCCATAAAAAATATTTTCTTAATGAACAAAGTCAAAACATCTTTTGTTTTAATAGCAGATTAGGCGATGGAATAAGCATCAATGTTTATATAAAATGTGCGAGTAGGGGAGGTAATCCCATATATGTCCTAAAAAGTGAAATCCGCCCCTACTCGTAACATACCTACTTTTTTTATATCAATTACAAGGGATATTTTTCAAGAATAGGATCGTTATACTCAATTTGCAGCTTTTTCAACTCATTTTTCAATTCAATAATAATCTCTTGGTACTCAGGATTGTTGTAAACATTTGTCATCTCTTTTGGATCTATATCTCTGTCGTATAGCTCCCAAACATCAATATCGTCGTAAAAATGAATTAATTTATATCTGCCATCGTATATTCCATAGTGTTTCTTTACAGCATGCTCGGCAGGATATTCGTAAAAATGGTAATATAAGGCATTGCGTTCTATTTTTTTATTTGAGTCTTTTAGTATGGGTAATATCGATATCCCCTGTATGTCTTCAGGAATATCTGCTCCTGCAATATCCAAGAATGTTGGAGCGTAGTCTATGTTTTGTACAAGGTCTCTAATATCTCCACGTCTTTCATATCCTTTGGGCATACGCATTATCAGAGGTGTACTGAAAGATTCGTCATACATAAATCGTTTATCGAACCATCCGTGTTCTCCCATATAAAATCCTTGGTCTGATGTATATACTATAAGAGTGTTCTCTAAGAGATTGTTCTCTTCTAAATAATTAAGAAGTCTGCCAACATTGTCATCCAACGATTTTACGGTTTTCATATAATCTCTCATATATCGTTGGTATTTCCATTCACTTAACTCATTCCCTTTAAGATTAGCTGAATAGAATTCGTTAATAATAGGCGTATAGTGAGCATCCCATGCTTTGCGTTGAGCTTCGTTCATATCTCCATATAATCCGTGTTTACTGTCATCGGTTATGTAGTTTTGGCGTAATCTGCTCTCTAAACCGGGACGATACATTTTAAGGTCGTATATTAAATCCATATCGTTGGTTTTAATATCCATTTCTTGCTCTTTTGCAGCAACTCTTCCTTCGTAAGTATCGTAGAAGTTTTCAGGTAAGGGGAAAACAACATCTTCATATGCTTTAAGGTCGGAAGTGTCGGCCATCCAGTTGCGGTGAATTGCCTTATGGTGTACCAATAAACAGAAGGGTTTTTGATTATCCTTATTCTTTTCCAGCCAATCGATACTTTTATCTGTAATTATATTTGTAACATAACCATCACAAAGCGAAGTGTCTCCGTTTGTAATAAACATAGGATTATAATATTCTCCTTGTCCGTTTAATATCTCCCAATGATCAAAACCTGTTGGAGCAGTGTGTAGGTGCCATTTACCAATAACAGCTGTTTGGTACCCGGCTTTTTGCATCAATTTTGGGAATGTTTGTTGCGAACTGTCAAAATGCGAATTAATATTGTTTGTAAAACCATTTGCATGGCTATGTTTACCTGTAAGCATACAAGCCCTGCTGGGTCCGCTTAAAGAGTTGGCAACGTAGCTGTTTGAAAATATTACACCTTCGTTTGCTATTCTGTCCAAATTTGGTGTATTCGCATAGTCGTAACCATAGCATCCCATTGCTTGGCGAGTATGGTCATCGGTCATTATGTAAATTATATTTAAGGGTTTTTCCTCAGTTACCGACGAACAGGCACCCATTGTGGATAATATTGCTAATCCACCTAATTTGTAAAAATTATCGAGACTCATTTTTATTCATATCTTTTTTATATTTACAAAAATAGTAAAATTTGTAAACTCTTAAAATTAATCTATAATATTATACAAAAAAGTAGTATCTTCGCATACTCAAAGGAAAATTAATAAAATTATATAAATATGGCAGACGATAAAAAAATTATTTTTTCAATGGTGGGTGTGAGTAAAACATATCCTCCTCAAAAACAAGTATTAAAAGATATATACCTATCATTCTTTTATGGAGCTAAAATAGGTATTATAGGTCTTAATGGTTCAGGAAAGTCAACACTTTTGAAAATTATAGCAGGACTCGATACTTCATACCAAGGAGATGTTGTATTCTCTCCCGGTTACTCAGTTGGATATCTACCCCAAGAACCCCAATTGGATGATGAAAAAACAGTAAAAGAGATTGTACAAGAGGGCGTTCAACAAATTATGGATACTTTAAAAGAGTATGAAGAGATAAATGAGAAATTCGGATTGCCCGAATATTATGAAGATGCTGATAAAATGGATAAACTCTTCCAACGTCAGGCAGAGTTGCAAGATATGATTGATGCAACAGATGCTTGGAATATTGATAGTAAGTTGGAGCGTGCCATGGATGCCTTACGCTGTCCTCCTGAAGACCAAAAAGCAGGAACATTATCTGGAGGAGAGCGTCGCCGTGTTGCACTTTGTCGTTTGTTATTGCAACAACCCGATGTGCTCTTACTTGATGAGCCTACCAACCATCTAGACGCCGAGTCTATCGATTGGTTGGAGCAACATTTAAATCAATATCCTGGTACTGTAATTGCCATTACTCACGACCGCTATTTCCTAGACCACGTTGCTGGATGGATTTTGGAACTTGATCGTGGAGAAGGAATTCCTTGGAAAGGAAACTATACTTCGTGGCTCGACCAAAAGACCAAACGAATGGAACAAGAAGAGAAGCAAGCAAGCAAACGCCGTAAAACTCTTGAGCGAGAGTTGGAGTGGATTAATATGTCTCCCAAAGCTCGTCAGGCAAAAGGTAAAGCTCGTCTTAACTCATACGATAAATTGCTTAATCAAGACCAAAAAGAGCGAGAAGAGAAACTTGAAATTTACATACCAAACGGTCCTCGTTTAGGAAATAAGGTTATTGAGGCTAATGGTGTTGCAAAAGCTTTTGGAGAAAAGTTGTTGTTTGATAACCTTAACTTTATGTTGCCACCGAATGGAATTGTTGGAGTTATTGGACCTAATGGTGCTGGTAAAACAACTCTATTCCGCTTGATTACTGGTAGCGAAAAGGCTGATAAAGGAACTTTTGAAGTTGGAGAGACTGTAAAAGTTGCTTATGTTGACCAATCGCATAAAGATATTGATCCAGATAAAACTGTATATCAAATCATTTCTCAAGGAGTTGAATTAATTCGTATGGGAGGAAAAGATATCAATGCAAGAGCCTATCTCTCTCGCTTTAACTTTACTGGAGCCGATCAAGAGAAAAAGGCAGGTGTATTGTCGGGAGGTGAACGCAATCGCTTGCATTTGGCAATGGCATTGAAAGAGGAGGGTAATGTGTTATTACTCGATGAGCCTACCAATGATATTGACGTAAACACTTTACGAGCTCTTGAAGAGGGATTGGAAAACTTTGCTGGATGTGCTGTTGTTGTATCGCACGATCGTTGGTTCCTCGACCGTATTTGTACCCACATTCTTGCTTTTGAGGGTAACTCAGAGGTCTTCTTCTTTGAGGGTAGCTATTCGGAATATGAGGAGAACAAGAAAATGCGTCTTGGAAATATCGAACCTAAACGTCCTCGTTATCGTAAACTGATGGAGTAATATAAATTTGCTTATATAGCAAAAGAGGCAGTCTTTATGAGGCTGCCTCTTATTGTTTAATTATATACCATTACATAAAGATTTAGATATGTAGCAAATATAAGCCATAACATATATGGCATATTTAACCAAAATGCAAGTTTGTGTATATCGTAACATCTTTTCAAATATAATAGCAGAGCAATATCAAGTAAAAAAATATCAATAAAACCAAGAAGAGGTGATTGCAAATAAAAGAAAAGTACACTCCATAAAAAATTAAGAGCAAGTTGTATGATAAACAACATAACCGCACTTTTACGAAGATATGAAGAATCTCCCCATACAACACCTAAAGAGATACCATTTAGTAGGTAAATAACACCCCATGCAATAGGGAAAACAATGTTCGGAGGGGAGACATACGATTTATTCAGATATGGATACCAATTTGTCAAAGAATACTCTTGTATGTATCCTGCCGACATTCCAACAGCAAAACACAATATAACACCTATCGCTCCGATAATAAACGTTTCTCTTTTTTTAGGATAGTTCATAATACAAATATTTTATTCTTAAAACACAAGAATAGTACATTTGGTTTTATAGGTGTATATTGGGCTGGTAAAATAGTTTTTTGTTAAAAAATAAGACTCTATTTTATTAATTTTTATAATAAAAATACCTTCTACATTATTAATTTTTTATAAGTTTGTGCCTTAAAATAAAAAGCAAGAATATGGAGAAGAAACTAAATCTCGAAACATTATGTGTTCAAGCAGGTTGGACACCAAAAAAAGGAGAACCAAGAGTTGTGCCTGTATATCAAAGCACAACATTTAAATATGATACAAGTGAACAAATGGCCAGATTGTTCGACTTAGAAGATAGTGGCTATTTTTATACTCGACTTCAAAATCCAACCAATGATGCTGTAGCAGCCAAAATAGCTGCATTAGAGGGAGGAGTAGCTGCAATGCTTACATCATCGGGTCAGGCTGCAAATTTTTATGCTATATTCAATATATGTCAAGCTGGCGACCATTTTGTTTGTTCGTCGGCAATATATGGCGGAACATTTAATCTCTTTGCCGTTACAATGAAAAAGTTGGGTATTGAAGTAACATTTATTTCTCCCTCTGCAACAGAGGAGGAGATACAACAAGCATTTAAACCCAATACAAAAGCATTGTTTGGAGAGACAATATCAAACCCATCACTCGATGTATTGGATATAGAGAAGTTTGCTCGTGTTGCACATAAAAACGGAGTGCCTTTAATAGTTGATAATACATTCCCAACACCTATAAACTGTCGTCCTTTCGAATGGGGTGCTGATATAGTTGTTCATTCAACCACAAAATATATGGATGGTCATGCTACTGCCGTTGGTGGCTGTATTGTCGATAGTGGAAATTTCGATTGGGATGCATATGCCGAAAAATTCCCAGGGTTATGTACGCCTGATGAGTCGTATCATGGCTTAACATATACTAAGGCTTTTGGAAAAGGAGCATATATAACAAAAGCAACTGCTCAACTAATGAGAGATTTGGGAAGCATACAAAGTCCACAGAACGCATTTTTGCTTAATATAGGATTGGAAACATTGCATTTAAGAATGCCTCGCCATTGTAGTAATGCACAGCGTGTAGCTGAGTATTTATCTAACAACGATAAAGTTGCATGGGTTAATTATTGTGGTTTGCCCGATAACCCTTATTACGATTTGGCTCAGAAATATATGCCTAATGGATCGTGTGGAGTTATTTCGTTTGGATTAAAAGGCGGACGTGAAGAGTCTATAAGATTTATGGATTCTCTTAAATTTGTAGCTATTGTAACTCATGTCGCTGATGCTCGTACATGCGTTTTGCATCCTGCAAGTCATACCCATCGCCAATTAACCGACGAACAATTAATTGAGGCAGGAGTTCGTCCCGACCTTATTCGTCTGTCTGTAGGAATTGAAAATGTTGACGATATAATTGCAGATATTCAGCAAGCTTTAAATGCTTAAAATATAAACATATATACTACTATTGGGGGTGAGTTTTTCTGCTGACTATAAAAAAACTTACCCCAAAATTTGTGTATTAAAAAAATATGTTATATCTTTGCACTCGCAAAAGAGATATTGCGGGGTGGAGCAGTGGTAGCTCGTCGGGCTCATAACCCGAAGGTCGTCGGTTCGAGTCCGGCCTCCGCTACTAAAAAGAGAGAAAGTTAAAAAGACTTTCTCTCTTTCTTTTTTCATTTATTTATCTTGTGGCTCATAATAAATGTATGAATAGATTAAACTTTATATCTTAAATTTATGTCTGTTTCTATACTCCCCAGGGGTGCTACCGGTATATTTTTTAAAATATGCTCCAAAAAAAGAAGGATTTGCAAAGTTTAAACTATAACCTATCTCCTGAATTGTCATATCAGAGTATTGTAATAAATTTTTAGATTCAGTAATAACAAGCATCTCAATCCACTTTGATGCTTTATTATTACTAATCTCTTTTATTATTGTGGATAGGTATTTTGGTGTAATGCACAATTCTTTGGCGTAATATGTAATTTCTCTATGAGTTTTGAACTCTTTTATTGCCAATAGTAAAAATTCTTTGAATATTTTTACACTGCTTTTACTTTTATATTCGTTAATCTTATACTCTATTTTAGAATCAAAAATTTCGGACAACACATATATTAAAGATGTTGTAATTCCAGAATATATCAATGATGAGAATTTATTTGAATTTTCATCTTTTTCAATGCATAATAAATCAAGATATTTTGATATTATATCTCGTTCTCTGTCTGTTATAGATATTACAGGAGTATTATAGAATTTTAGAAATATAGGAATTATATATTCAGTCTTGATTTGAATATTTAGCAGAAAGTCCATAGATAAAATTATAATATAACCGGATATCTGTTTATATTTATTTTCGTCAGTCTTTAATATATGATTAGGTAGTATAACAGCCAGAGAGTTATCAAAAATCATATATTCCGAGTTGTTTATAATAATATTAGCCTCTCCATTTTTTATAACGGCTATAGTGAATACATCTGCTTTTATTGGAGAACTGCCTAATAAAGGTAGTTTGTCATTTCCCTCAATTTTTTTTACAACCAAACCATATTGTTTTAAATTTTGTGTATACTCTAAGAATTCTTCTGAGTTCAATTTTTTCTTTACCAAGTTTGTAATGTTTTCCATAATATGTGAATTTATATTTTTACTAAGGAGCTCTTTAAATTTTATTTCGGATTTATTTTAAAAACAGACTAAAAGAAACTGAAACTATTTTTACTATAAAATTTAGACAGTATCAAAGTTATTAAAATATTATTCATACAAAATATTAATAAGAGTTTTTGAACATTCTTTTAGTATAATGAATGTTTAAATAGTTGTTGTCGTTACTGATTGGTGAACTTAACAGATTATTTTTTGGTTATACTAATATACATCTTAAAATCAAAGTAAAATCAGATATTATGACCATTAAGAAAAGAGTAGAAGATTATACTTCCGATTGTATACCTACAGGAGCTTTGCGGAATGCACATAATAAAATTGAGATTGAGAAGGAGCTTATTATTGAGAATAATGAGTATGCTAAGATAAATAGGGATTTATTTAAATCTCATAATATCTACGTTGTTAATTTATTAAGTTCTCCCGGTGCTGGTAAAACTTCTATTTTGGAGGCAACTTTACGAGATTTCGACTATGGCTATAATGTCTATGTTATAGAAAGTGATTTACAAACAGATAGAGATTTGGAGATAATAAAATCTTTAGGAGTTGATTCTATGCAGATAAATACAGATAATGGAGGATATTTGGATGCAGAGATGATATTTGAATCTGTCAGGAAAATGCGAATAAAGGATAATAGTATTCTTTTTATTGAAAACATTGGAAATTTAATCTCCCCCTCTTTTTTTGATTTGGGAGAATCTTTAAGAGTGATTGTTTCGAGTGTTACCGAGGGAGAAGATAAACCTTTGAAATTCCCCTATATGTACGAAACAGCAAATATGTGTTTAATAAATAAAATTGATTTATTACCTCACATAACAACTCGATTAGAGATACTTAGAAAGAATATATACGCAATCAATTCAGGAATTTTGATAAATGAGATATCAGCTCTTACAGGAGAGAATATCGATGTATGGCGAGAAACCTTAATACAAAAAGTAAGAAAGTTTAAATAAGATGGACTCTATAACTAACTATTTTGATGAAATGGCACCAATTTGGGACAATGCCGTGCGACACAATAAAATACAAATACGAGATATAATTAAATTATCAAATATGAATGAAGGAGATAAAGTACTTGATATAGGTTCGGGTACCGGAGTTTTAGTCGATTATATTCGAGAAGTTAATAAGTATGGCGAAATTTATGAAATAGACAACTCACAAAAAATGCTTAATATGGCTCGGGCTAAAAATTATAACGATAAACATATTCGATTTTTAAAAATGAATATCGAAGATGATCTCTTAAATGAAATCTTTGATGTTATTATTTTTTATAATACTCTTCCATATATAAATAACAAGTCAGAAATGATAAAAAATATATCTAATAAAAATTTAAGGGTAGGAGGTCGTATAGTTATATTCCATAACAACGGAGAAAAGGAAATTAATTTGTCTCACGCTTGCGGAGATAAGCGTATATGTAGTGCCTATTTGCCATCTTTTGACCATTTGCTTGATAGTATTGATAAGACAATTATGAGTATTACATATACAAACAATATTGATAATAATTATTCTATAATTCTGACAAAAAGGGTATAAAAAAATCGAGGCTTTTTAAAACCTCGATTTTTTATATTTAGAATCTATTATCCTTGATATAGATAACGTTTAATACTTCTTTTTGGAGTTTTTTCAAACTCTTCGTAGTAAATCTTGATTTTTGCAATTTGGCTGTATGCCGGAAGAGATTTGTTAGCATTAATTCTATTTTCCTCCATTTGGCTTGCCATATCTTTTTGAGATATTCCTGCTTTCTCCCCGTTTTCAAAGTCGGGATAAACGAGCCATGTTAATTTGCCCTCTTGCTCTATAACAATTGATTCGCTTACAAATGGAAGGTTGTTAAGTTGATCTTCAATCTCTTCGGGATATATGTTTTGTCCAGAAGGTCCAAGAATCATATTTTTACTTCTTCCTTTTATGAATATAAATCCATCTGAATCAATTAATGCAAGGTCTCCAGTATTCATCCATTCTCCCTCCATTACAGCTTCTGTAGCTTCTTCGTTTTTGAAATATCCTTGCATAACGTTAGGACCCTTCAACCACAATTCTCCTGCAATGTTTTCAGGGTCTGTAGAGTTAACTCTTGCCTCCATGTAGTCGCATAGCTTACCACAAGCTCCTTGCTTTGTTTCATTCCATGGAGCATACGATACAAGAGGAGCACACTCTGTCATACCATAACCAACAGTAATGGGGAACTCTATTTTGCGTAAGAACTCCTCAACCTCTTTATTTAAAGCCGCTCCTCCAACAATGATTTGTTTTAGGTTACCACCAAAACTCTCCTCTAATTTTGATTTAATTTTTGAAAGTAGTTGATTGTCGACAAAAGGAATCTTCATTAAGAATTTCATTACAGGTTTATCCAATAATGGGAATACCTTATTTTTAATGATTTTTTCAATAATTAGAGGCACTGCAATAATGATAGGAGGTTTGCACTCAGCAAACGCATCCAATATTATTTTGGGTGATGGAATACGAGTTAGGAAATGAATATGACATCCTTTTGAGAATGGATTGAATAACTCAATCATTAGTCCGTACATATGAGCCATAGGCAACATAGATACTGCATTATCGCCTGTTTTTAACCATGGCAAATTCTCGATACAGAATTTTAGGTTGGCATGCAATGCTCTATATGGTAACATTACGCCTTTAGAAAAACCTGTTGAGCCTGAAGTATAATTTATGATAGCTAACTCTTCGGGAGAATCTTTGTGGTAATTAATATCATCAGCAGTAAATCGTTCGGGGAATTTCTTTCCGAAAAGTTCGTTTAAGTGTCGTCTGGCTTCAACTAATTTTTCTGATTTTGATTTTAGTACAGAAAAATCATTAAGAAGAATAATTCCTGTTAAATCAGGCATCATTTCGTCATTAAGATTTTCCCAAACCATATCGCCAACGCATAAAAGTTTTGCCTCGCTATGATTTACTATATTGTGAACATTATCTGCCTTAAATTCGTGAAGGACGGGTACAGCAACGGCTCCATAAGCCAATGTCGCAAACATCGCAACTGCCCAATGAGAAGAGTTTCTTCCACAAATGGCAATTCTATCTCCTTTTTCTACTCCGGCAGCTTCAAACAAAATATGAATTTTTTCAATTTTGCGAGCGATGTCTTTGTAGTGATAGGCAACACCTTTAAAGTCGCTGAGAGCTGGAAGTTCCCAATTCTTTTTTATACTTTCTTCAAAGTAAATGTTAAAACTTTGTGCCATGTAAAAATAAATTTTGGATTATACATTATAATCTAATCTGTTATTATTTTAATAACAAAATTAAGATTTCTTATTAATGCAAAGATAGTGAATAATGTTTAAAACTTCAAAAAAATAATAGAGCATATTGTGTAAAATTTAAGCAATTACTCAATATCCTTCATTATTAATATCTCCTAAACTGATTGTATAGGACTTTATACGTTTTGATATAAGAAACGTTTAATACTGCGTTTGGCAGTTTTTTCAAACTCTTCGTAGAATACTTTAACTCTTGTGATTTGACAATATGCAGGTAGAGTTTTATTTAAAGCAACTCTGTTTTCTTCCATTAGGTCAATTACACTCTTTTGGTCGTATCCTAATTTGGTTGCACTTTCAAAATCTGGATATATCAACGCTACAAGTTTGCCGTCTTGGTCGATGACTATCGACTCGTTAACAAGTTGCATGTTGTTTATCTTATCTTCAATCTCTTCCGGATAAATATTTTGTCCTGAAGGTCCAAGAATCATATTTTTACTGCGACCTTTCAAGAATAGGAATCCGTCTTTATCTACAATTCCGAGGTCCCCTGTGTTCATCCACTCGCCGTCCATTACTGCGTCAGTGGCTTCTTGGTTTTTATAATAACCTTGCATTACATTTCCTCCTTTAACCCATAATTCTCCGGGAATATTCTCTGGATCAATAGAGTTTATTTTATATTCGTTATATGGTAATATCTTACCACAAGACAGAGGTTTTGTCTCTTCCCACCAACTATATGAAATTAGGGGAGCACATTCCGTCATACCATATCCGACAGTAAGGGGGAATCCTATTTTTTGCATGAACATCTCAACCTCTTTGTTAAGAGCTGCTCCACCTACAATAATTTGTTTGATGTTTCCGCCAAAACTCTCTTCCAATTTAGCTCTGACTTTTGATAGTAATTGGTCGTCGAGATATGGGATTTTAAGAAGCACCTTCATTAAAGGTTTATCAAGTAGAGGAAATACTTTCGACCTGATAATCTTTTCAATAACAAGTGGCACTGTAATAATAAATGTAGGTTTACATTCGGCAAATGCTTCTAATATAATTTTGGGAGAAGGTATTCGGGTTAAGAAGTGTATATGGCAACCTCTGCAAAAAGAGTTGCACACCTCTACCATCAATCCATACATATGAGCCATAGGCAACATTGAAACAATATTGTCTCCGGGCTTTTGTTGTGTTACATTTTCTAATATGTATTTTAGATTTGTTTCTAATGCTCTATATGGCAACATAACCAAAGCACCGCCGCCGTGACGTGCATAGCCGCCGTAGGTGTCAACAATGATCTTACGTCCGGTAAGACCGCTGTCGCCCTGAGGACCGCCGATCACAAAGCGTCCGGTGGGGTTGACATAGATCTTCATGCCTTCTCGTGAAAGCAGCGCAGGCAGGGTCGGCATAATGACTTCGCGGATGATATCCTCGCGGATGGTTGCAAGAGAAACGTCCGCCGCATGCTGACTGGAAACAACAACGGTATCCACAGCCACAGGCACTCCGTCCTCATAGGCAATGGTCACCTGAGTCTTTCCATCGGGACGCAGATAAGGCAGCTTACCGTTCTTACGGACCTCGGTCAGCTTCATGGCCATCTTCTGGGCAAGGGCAATGGGAAGGGGCATAAGCTCGCGGGTCTCATCGCAGGCATAGCCAAACATCATGCCCTGATCGCCGGCGCCGATGTCATTATCGCCGATGGAACGGCCTTCCAGCGCCGCGTCAACGCCCTGCGCAATG